>CP021371.1:741250-1417500 GCA_002600635.1 Rhizobium sp. ACO-34A
GTGGCCGTGCCCCATGTCGCCGTCATGCGCAACAGCGGCAAGCCGTATAGCGCCGGCAACGAGCCTTTGCAGGCTTTGACGGCGGGCGGGGCGACTCCGGCTCTTGTTTCCACATCGCTGGCGCCGATGATCATGGGCGTTGGTGGTCGCGCTGCGCAGACGGAAACGCGCGACCCGCGCGACCCACTTGGCGCTGGCACCACGAAGGAGGATCGCGTCGTCATCGCCGCGTCGTTGCAACGGCAGTTCGGCGAAAGCAATGGCGCGGATGTCGAAGAACCGGTTCCAACGCTTGTGGCGGAAGGGCAGGGCAAGACGGCTCTCGTCTCGGCATTCCTTGCGCAGCACAACGACGGGCCAAGGGCGGGAATTTCGGCGCGTGACGCGCTTGACCCGGTTTCGGCGCTGACGACGACCGGCTCGCAACAGGGTGTCGTCGCCGCCTCGATGCTGAACCTGCGCGGCACGGATAAGACGGGCCGGGATATCCGCGATCCACTATCGGCCGTGAGCGCCGGCGGAAACCATGCCGGCCTGATCCTTGGTTTCCTGCAACACTATTACGGCACGGGAGGTCAGGATCAGTCATTGGCCGATCCGCTCGGAGCACTCACGGCAAAGGCCCGGCACGGTCTGGTTACCGTAAAGCTGGGCCGGGAAACCTATGTCATCACGGACATCGGCATGCGCATGCTGGAACCGGAAGAAGGGGCGGCGGCCCATGGCTTCGCGAAGGGTAGCTTGCCGGACGCGATCGAGCTGGATGGCAAGGTCGTAAAGCTCACCAAGGCGCAAAAATACCACCTGGTCGGCAACAGCGTTCCGCCGAAGATGATCCGGCTGCTGGCGGAATGCAATGTCCGGCGGGAGTTGGTGATGGAGGCGGCGGAATGATCCAGCCCACGCTTTTCGAAGGGTCAAAGCGTCTCGTCTATGACGAGGCCGTCGAACTGACGCTGCAATCCATGCAGGCCTACGGGTCGGTGCATGATCATTGGGTGTTCGCATTCTCCGGCGGCAAGGACAGTACTGCGACGCTGACCGTCATCATCCATTTGATCGACGCCGGACGGCTCGCTCCGCCGAAGTCGATCACGGTGCTCTATGCCGACACTCGCATGGAGCTGCCGCCGCTCTCGATCGCCGCCCAACGTCTGCTCGACCGGCTGCGCCTGCGCGGGATCCATTGTGAAACCGTATGCGCACCGCTCGATCAGAGATTCCTCGTCTACATGCTCGGGCGCGGTGTGCCCCCGCCGAACAACAACACGTTCCGTTGGTGTACCCGGCAAATCAAGGTCGATCCGATGACGATGGCGCTGGAGCGCCGCATCAACGAACTCGACGGCTCTATCTTGATGATCACCGGCGTTCGTCAGGGCGAAAGCGCGATCCGCGATGGCCGCATCGCCATGTCATGCGGCAAGGACGGCGCGGAATGCGGTCAGGGCTGGTATCAGCAGGTCGTGCCGGAGGCGAGGGGCATTCGCGGCCGGATCGCCACGCTGGCGCCCCTCCTGCACTGGCGGGTCTGCAATATCTTCGACTGGCTGAAGATCTATGCCCGCATGCAGGAATACGGCGCGTGGGACACCGGTCCCGTCGTCGATGCCTATGGGGGCGACGAGGCGCAGGAGATCAATGCGCGAACCGGCTGCAACGGCTGCCCTCTGGCGGCGCGGGATCTGGGTCTGGAGACGGTGCTTCGTGTTCCATACTGGTCCTACATCGCTCCGCTGCTCGGGCTGAAGCCGCTCTATCGCGAGCTTCGGGAGCCTCGGAACCGCCTGAAAAAGACGGGTATCGACGGGAATGGCGATATTGCCAGGGCGAAGAACAAACAGCGCATGGGGCCGCTGACGTTCGACGCTCGCCTGATGGCGCTCGACCGGGTGCTTTCCATTCAGTCGGAAATCAACCTTGAGGCCATGCGTCTCGGACGGCCGCCCGTCGACATTCTCAACGCCGAGGAAGAGGCGAGGATCCGGGAGCTGATCGCTCTCAAGACCTGGCCGAACGGATGGGACGGCGATGAGCCGACCGCGGACACGCCGATGGATGCCGTCTTTGCGGACGGCTCCATTCAACGGTTGCTGGTATGAGGTGGTAACGTGAGCACCATCGTCGATGAATTCGTCGCCAATGCCCGCGCTGTTGCCTTCGATGCGGCGGCCGATCGGCTGCATGTTCCCGAAACGCCGAAGGGCAAGCCGGAATACCAGGGGCCGTGCCCGCGCTGCGGCGGCAATGACCGGTTCGCGGTCAATCGCAAGAAAGGCGTTTGGGTCTGCCGCGGGGCGGATGGCGGGCGCGATGGGATCGGCCTTGCCGCACACCTGCTGCATCTCGATCTTCGCCGCCGCGAGGAATTCCTCGAGGCCTGCGCTGCCGTGCTGGGCGAGGAGGTGCCGGAAGGCGCCGAACGCGAGAGCGAGGAAGACCGGGCGGCCCGCCTGACACGGATCGCCGAAGCGGAAGAGAAGGCGCAGGCCTCGCGGGATCAGAAAGAGCGCAAGCAGGCGGATTTCCGCGAAAAGGAAGTCAACAAGGCGCGGGGTATCTGGCTCAATGCGGTGGATTGCCGCGCGGATACGCCGGACGCTTTCGAGGGTGCCAGGATCATCCCGGCATACCTGCAGGCGCGCACCGGCTTCGTGCCCGCCGGCGGTATCTTTGAAAACCTGCGGTTCGTTCCCCGCTGCACCTACTGGCACGGGCAGGACGATTTCGGCCGGCCGCTGGCGCTCCATGAGGGGCCGGCGATGATCGCGCCATTCGTCAATGCCGAGGGACGGATCATCGGCTGCCACCAGACATGGATCGATCTCGGCCAGTTGCCGAAGCGTCGGCCGGTGCTGGTCGGGACGGATGGTGAAAGCCTGCCGACCAAGAAGATGCGCGGAACGAAAAAGGGCGGGTTGATCCCCGTCTGCGGCGATCCGGGCGCAACGCGCTGGATGGGCGGCGAGGGGATCGAGACCGTCTGCGCCGTCGCCTCGCCGGAAGGATGGCGCGCCGACACCTTCTATTTCGCTGCCGGTGATATCGGCAATCTCGCCGGCCCCGCCGATCCGAAATCGGCGTTCAATCATCCGACACTGAAGAAGGAATACACGGCCGGGAGGCTGCGGGCCGTCCGTGTGCAGGGCCCGGTTCCGCGTGCCGATTCCGATACGGGCGATGTGCTGCATGTGCCCGAGCACGTGACCGAGCTGGTGCTGCTCGCCGATGGCGACAGCGAGCCTGTGGCGACCGCCTCGGCCATGGCGCGGGCGGAAGCCCGCCATGCGCGCGAGGGCCGGCAGGTCACGACCTGGTGGCCGCCCGAGGGGATGGATTTCGCAGAGGCGATGGTGGCGGCGATGGGAGGGGCTGAAGATGTGTAGGTGGGCATTCCTGCCGTATTTCCTGCCGATCGAGGAGCGTTGGTTTTGCCTTCCGATCCTCGAATATCTGGTTGGCTACTGGCCAGCGATGGCCATTCGTAGCGCGTTGGCGCTCGTCCTGATTATTCTCGTACTGCACTGGCATCGAAAGAATGGCTGATACCAAGAAACCGAACATTCCTGACGCCGTCGCGCGGATCCTTGCCGAGGCGCAGGCGCAGCGGGCGGGCTATGGTGAAAACCCCGAAATCCCTGATGGCCCTGCGGGCGAGCCGGTCGCGGCCATCGCAGGTGATAGCGATGCCGATCCCGCCGTCGTCGAGTTCTGCGCCGAGTTCGACCATTCCGATACCGACAACGGCAAGCGGCTCAGGCTTCACTTCGGTGACGACCTGCTGGTGGTCGCGCAGGAGAAGGGCAAGACGCCGACATTCGCGGTCTGGACCGGCTCGCACTGGGACGTGGCCAATGGTGGGCCGAAGTCCAAGGCGATTGCGCAGCGGCTGGGAGACAGGATCGCGGCCGAGACGGCTTTCATCCGGCCGAACCCCTATGAACAGATGGTGCTCGACCAGGCCGACGAGGCGAGACGGAAGCCGGAGGCTGAGCGCACGGCGCAGGAAAAGAAGCTGGTCGCAGAGGCCGACAAGGCTGACGAAGGGCATGGGAAGCGGGTCAAGCGCCGGCTCGACCATGCGGTGACCTCTAAAAACGTGGCGAAGATCAACGCCATGCTGGAAAGCATCGCGCCCCATATCCTGCGCAGCCCTGACGATTTCAATGCCGACAAGTGGATGGTGGCGGTCAAGAACGCCACGCTGAAATTCGAGCGCAGCATGGCCAAGCGGAAGAACCCGCGCCATTTGAGCCTCGAGGAGACGCCGGATGCGCCCGAGTTCATCGACGTGTGCACGGATTTCCGCCTGAAGGTGATCGAAGGTCACCGGCGAAAGGACCTGATTACCAGCGTCGTGCCGGTGGCCTATGACAGCAGGGCCGTCTGCCCCCGCTGGGATGCCTTCATTTCCAGCAAGCTGCCGGATGAAGCCGTGCGGAGGCTGGTGCAGGTCAGTTCCGGTCTCAGCATGCTGGGCATTACTGTCCAGTACCTGTTCTTCCATTATGGCAATGGTGCAAACGGCAAGTCCGTCTACATGGAAACGCTCTGCCGGGTGCTGGGCGAGGCGGCGGTGACGCTGCCATCCACCAGCATCATCGGCGAGGGCGGATCGTCGGGCAGCGCAAGCCCCGATCTGGCGCGGCTCTATGGCAAGCGCATGCTGCGCGTGAAGGAGCTGCCGGAGGGCGAGGATCTTCGCGAAAACCTCGTGAAGGAATTGACCGGTGGCGAGACCGTCACCGCGCGCGACCTGTTTTCCGGCTATATGGATTTTGAGCCGAAGTTCATCGCCATGATGAGCGGCAATGGCTATCCGCGCATCAGCGGCACGGATGATGGCATCTGGCGACGCATGGCCGTGGTGCATTGGCCGCGCCAGATCGCCAAGGAAGATCGTCGCGAGTTTCAGGACGTGATCGCATCCTTCGAGCCGGAATATCCGGGCATTCTGAACTGGCTGATCGAGGGCGTGAAGATCTATCTGCAGGAGGGGCTGGTCATCCCCGATGCCGTCGTCGAAGCCACGCAGGCCTATCGTGACGACATGGACCGCACGGCCGCTTTCGTTGCCCGTTGCATCCAGCGCGACGACAGCGCGCCGCCTGTCGAGGGCAAGGTACTCTACCAGTCCTATTGCGATTTCACCATCGACCAGGGCGGCAGGCCGATGAACAACACCGCCTTCGGGCGCGACATGGGCAAGAAGTTCCAGAAGGACCGATCGTCTGGCGTGGTGCTCTATCGCGGCATCCGCCTCGTCAACGTGCCCCATGTCGATCGCGGTAACGAGCCTCCGCCCGGCCGCTTCGAAGAGCCTTTCCCGGATGATTTTGGAGGATGAACACCCCGCAACCCCCTTTCGGCTCGGATCTAACCGTCAGAAATCCCGAAAACTGTCTGACAGTTCTGACAGTTGAACTGATAGTTCAACGGATAGTTTGAGGCGAAAAATGCGAATGAAAACAATGCTTCCTGACAGTTCGGATAGTTTTTTCTCGCCTATATGTAAAGGGCGTGGGGAGGTTCGGAGATCGCTATAGGTGATGCGGAAACAACTGTCAGAACTGTCTAACCTGTTGAAATGTAATAATTAAACTATCCGAACACTGTCAGGTTAACTGTCAGAAACTGTCAGAAAGGGTTTTGACCATGAAAACCGTGTCCATTGAGAAACTTCTGATTTGGGCTTTTACGCAGGAATTGCCCAAGGTGGGAAGCGGAGATTTGAGCCTCGGTATCGGTCTCAGCAGCGCCTGGGCGATGACGCGGGATTTCGCGGTGCTGGGAACGCTGATCGACCGTTCTCCCAACATCTACGGCGTGGTGCCGGATTTCGTCGAATATGGCGAGCCCCATCCGGATGCGCTGGCCGCCGGCGCTGCGGTCCGGGCGCTGGCCGAAATGTCGTTCTCGATCCCGGAAGGCTGGCAGCCATTCCCCGAATGGTCGGACGAACATGGTCTGATCGCCGCCGAAGTTGGGCGAGTGGTGGAAGAGCAGCGTCTGAAGGGCGATCGTCTCTCGGGCCGTTACGTCGTTGCGCTGGTCACCGGCTCCGCCATCCTCGGCTTCGGCCCGGACTGGCGGGCCGACAAGCCGAAGGTGCAGGAAGTCACGCATGCCGGAAAGCCGGCCTGGTTCGTCACCCGCAAGACCCGCGATGCGTTCGGCCGGGTCTATGAATACGAGACGGATGGGTTCGACCGCCGCAAACAGCGGCCGGTGAAGGGGGCATTTCGCAAATATGCGCTCTCCGAGCCGATCCGCGGGGCGATCCTGTCGCGGCTGGAATGGGAGCTCTGGCAGGATGCGCTCGCATACCTCGCCAGATCGCTTGCAAATCGCCTCGAAAGCCACGCGATTGCGGCCTTCGTTCCCGACCGGCATCCGTGGAGAAGGCGGGCGCGTTCTGCAAATTCCTCGCAAGCTGTTGATATGGCAGGTTAAGTTTTTCTGGAATGGGCCTTGAGGCGCGGCAGTCGGTTGACATAGTATAAGCACACTGAAAAAGGTAGGAAAAACCCGCTAGGCAAGCGCCCGGCGGGTTTTGCTTTTCCGGGCCGGATATCGAGCCGATGGAGGCTGTCATGAACCCCGCCGCTGTAATGGCGGCTTCTCCGAAAGGTTTGATCGGTGTCTGACGTCGTCTTCGATGCGTCCGAGATCGAACAGCTGGGCAGGGCAATTGCCAATCTGCCCGGCGAGATCAAGGGCAAGGCCATGGCGCGGGCGATGAGCCGCATGCGCGACATGGCCAGAACCCGGATCGTCAGGCGAAGCGCCGAACGCGTCGACATGCCGGTCGGAAAGATCCGCCAGTTGACCACTGCGTATTTCAACGCGGGCAGCAGCACGATCGAAGTCATCGAGAAATCGGGGTGGATACCGCTCTATCAGCTCGGCGCACGCCAGACGAGGTCGGGCGTATCGGTCAGGCTCAGAGGGTCTTATCGCTCCGCATTCATCGCCGAGATGAAGTCCGGTCACCGTGGCGTCATGAAGCGTCAGGGCAAGGGGCGATTGCCCATTCGTGAACTGTTCGGCCCGAACCCGGCACACGATGTCACGAACAACCCGGAAGTGTTCCTCAAGGTGCTGGCGGAACTGATCGAGGATCATCTCGCCCCGCGCATCCTCCACGAACTCGACCGCCTCCTCCCTCGATGAGGGTCGATCACCCCTCAAAGGGCGGGGGTACCCCCCCCGGGTCAAGGGACCGTACCCCGAAAAACACCCCTGCGGGCCGGGGCGACCCCGAAATCTCGCCAGTCTGACCCTAAATTCGAAGCCTAAAGTTCTAAAGAACGGCTAAAGAGCTAAAGAGCGCGGTAAAGTCGGAATGGAAGCCTCTGTCACCAAAGGTGAATTCGCGGCTCTGATCGGCGTTTCCCCTGGTCGGGTCAGCCAGTATCTGACAGAGGGCAAGATCACTCAGGCCGCACTGGTCGGGTCGGGTCGTAACGCCAAGATCCGTGTTGAGCAGGCGAAGGAGGATCTTCGGCTGACGCTGGATGTTTCCCAGCGGCTCGGTAATGGAATCGATACTCAGATCGATGCTGGCAGCCAGTCGGTTATCGATGCTGGCAACGCAGCCGGGGCTGGCGCTCCGCCGCCGCTCCAGCAGAGCGGTATCGACTACGAGATCAAGCAGCAGAAGCTTGAGGCGGCTCGCCGGGCAAACAGGAATGCAGCTATCAGCGAGGCTCGAGATCGCGGGCAACTGATAGACACCGACACGGCGCGAGCCGAGATGTCACGCGTAGCTTCGGCGATGATGGATGTATTCGACGGTGGCCTGACCGACATGGCGACCGCGATTGCTGCCGAATTTCAGCTTCCGCAGCGCGATGTGAAGCACATCATGCGGCGGGAGTTCCGGAAGCTTCGAGAGACCGCGGCAAAGCAGATGAAGACGAAGGCAATCAGCTTGCCCGAGTACAGCGAGGTGGTCATCGAGGCCGAGGATGCCGACCAGGTGGAACTGGCGTGAACCAGATTGTCGTGGAAACGGCCAATGCAGAGCGCATCTCCTACGATGTTCTGCATGACGTCCTCAAGCCGGCCGACGATGTCGACTATCTGAAATGGGCCGAAGACAACATCGTCTTCTCAGAATTGGAGAGCCCGGACTATCCGGGGCCGTACAACCGGCGTCTCTTTCGTTATTTCGATGAGGTGCTGCGGGCGCTTTCTCCAGACGATCTCTGCCGCATCGTGACGCTCGCGAAGTCGGCTCAGATTGGCGGAACAGTCATCGCCAACATCTATACCGGCGGCTCGATGGACATGGACCCGTCGTGGTTCCTGTATGTCCATCCGACGGAGAACAACGCCGAGCGCTGGAGCAAGATGAAGCTTGCGCCGATGCTGCGAAGCACGACGGCGCTGACGGCTCTGTTTCCGAAGAAAAGTCGCGATGGCCTCGACAGTCTGCTCTACAAGGAGAGGGCCGACGGCCGAGGGGCTATCCAGATTTCTGGCGCCAATTCAGCGGCCTCGCTGAGCCAGGTCACAATGAAACGACAGGTTCAGGACGACCTGTCGAAATGGGAGAACAATTCCGGCGGTGATCCGGAAACGCAGGCTGACAGCCGCTCTCGCGGGGTCGAAGAAGCCAAGATCTTCAAGATCTCGACGCCGCTGGTGATGCCGGGATGCCGGATTACCTCGAATTTCGAGGCAGGAAGTCAAGAGTATCCGTATGTTCCGTGCCCGCACTGCGATCACATGCAGGTGCTGGAATGGGAAAACATGCTGGCCAACCTCAATGAGGAAAAGCCGGAGGATGCTCATTTCACCTGCATCGAGTGTGGTTGCGAGATCCGCGAATACCATCGACAGGCGATGATCGATCGGATCGAGTGGCGCGCCCGCAATCCGGCTCAAAAGCGGTTCCATCGCTCGTTCTATATCTGGTCGGCATACAGCCCGCTGCAGAGCTGGGAACGCATCGCCCGGGAGTGGCTGGGCGCAAAAGGCGACCCCGCATCCGAGCAGACATTCCTGAACGACACGGTCGGCAGGGCGTATGTGACGGCCGGCGAGGCGCCCCCCTGGGAAACGCTGCGGGATCGTGGAGCAAACTCGGGTTACGACAAGGGCAGGATCCATCCGGGAGGCCTGATCGTCACCATCGGCATCGACTGTCAGGATGACCGCGTCGAGTGGCAGGCAGTTGCCTGGGGTACCGACTTCCGCCGATGGGTCATCGATTATGGTGTCATCCCCGGCCACATCTCGACGGAGAAGTGCCAGGAGCGGCTCAATGGTCTGATGCTCCAGACTTGGCTGAACGGGTATGGCCATCGCATCGCAGCCGACATGGTCGCCATCGACGGCAATGCCTATACAGAGGATGTATGGGAGTGGGCGAGGCGGCATCCTTCGGGACGCCTGATCATGATGCGCGGTGACAATCGAGATTCCGCACCTCTCATCCAGCGGGTGAAGAAGGAGCGAAACCAGAAGACCGGCAAGCTCCTGAAGTACTCGAAGCGCTTCTACAACATCAACGTTTCTGTCCTGAAGATGGCGCTTTACCGAAACGTTGCGAAAACGGATCCGTTGGAGCGCGGTTTTGTCGGTTTCCCGAAGGGAATGGACGACGAGTATTACCGGCAGCTGACGGCCGAGCGACGTGTTCCGAAGAAGCGCAAGGATGGCTTCACGGAATACAAGTGGGAAAAGGACCCGGCGCAGGCGAACGAAGGTCTCGACACCATGAACCAGGCTGAAGCTGCCGCCATCAAGTTTGGCGTCAGAAGCCTTCCGGATGCGATCTGGAAAAGGTTCGAGACCGAGCGGGAAACGCCCGCGCAGGATGCCCAACTCGACTTCGAGGAAGGGCTCTTTGCCCATGTTCAGACCCCGCAGACGCGCGATGATCCGGACAAGGACAAGGCCGAACCGACATCGTCGAAAAAGCCCGGCTCTTCGTGGGCCGACAAGTGGAAGAAGCGGAAATGACGACAGCGGAAAAGCCTCGGGTTCGCGTCCGGGCGGGCAGCAGTGTGGTTCCCGCACCGCAGACCGTGCCGCGTGTCCGGGCGAGCTATATGCGCGACACGCCTTCGGGCGTGATCGCCTCGCGGCCGGCGTCGCTTCGCGAGCATCGTGACGAGATCCGCCGTGTCTGGTGGCGGGCGGCGGCGCTCGCCATGGACATGCTGCAGAATTCCGGGAGACTGCGCGGCGCCGCGGACCAGATCATCGCGGACACGGTCGGGGTCGAGCTTCAGCTCAACCCGCGTCCCGATCTTTCTGCCTTCGGCTACGACCAGAAAGAGGCGATCGAGTGGACGCGGATGGTCAAGGCCCGCTTCAAGGTCTGGGCATGGAACCCGCTGGAATGTGATTTCCGCGCAAAGTTTACGATCCCGCAGCTGACGGATGTCGGCGTGCGCCACTGGCTGGCCTTCGGGGAAAGTCTCGGCGTTGTTTCGTATCTACCGCGTTCGCAGCGGCTTCCGGGAACGAGGACGGGGACCAAGTTCCTGCTTCTGTCGCCGCAGAAGCTGGTGCAGGAAACGAATGAGGTCAATGGCCTCTACCAGGGCATCACGCATGATGCCTACGGACGCCCGACGCACTACCGTTTCGAGGAGAAGCGGGACGGGATCATGGTGAAACGGGACTATGCCGCTCGTGATGCCGATGGCCGGCAGCTCGTCATGCACGCTTTCGATCCGTTTTCATCCGATGATGTTCGTGGCCTGTCACCGCTGGCGACGACGTTCCGGAAATACCTGATGGCGGAGAATACCGAGGATGCCATCGCCCAGGTTCATTTCCTGCAGACGATTTACGCTGCCATCCTGAAAAGCGGGAAACCGTCCGCGGAGGCATTCGAGGCGCTCGGCTCGCTCAAGGACAGCGGCATCGAGGGCGCGGAGAACGTCGCTGAGGGCCTGATGGCCTATTACGGCAACAAGCTGGAGCGCGCGGCGGATTCCGAGGTTCGTTACGGCGAGGGCGCCGGCGTGTCACACCTTTCGCTCGACGAGGATCTGGAATTCAAGACGATATCGACGCCGGGAGGCCAGTCGATACCGTTCATCGCATCGCTGCATCGCGAGCAGGCACGGGCGCTCGGCATTTCCTATGGTGGCTACACCATGGATTATACGCAGGCGACCTATGCCTCGACCAACATGGAGAATTCAGCGCTCTGGCCGCTGGCGCAACGTCGTACAGACCGCATTGCCGCGCCGCATGTGCTCGTGCCCTATGCCGGTTGGATGGACGAGCGGATTGGTGAAGAACACATCCCGTTCAAAGGCGGATATGAGGTGTTTCGCCAGAACCGTGAGGATATCCTCTGGGCGCTCTGCCAGGGGCCGAGCAAGCCGACGGCAGACGACGAGAAGCGGGCCAAGGCTGCCAGCGAGCGGATCGCCAACGGCACGGGTACGCTGGAACGCGAATGTGGCGAACTGGGCGATGATCCGGAAGAGGTCTTCGAGAGCCGTTTGATGTGGCACCAGCGTTATGTCGATGCCGGCATGGTCAGCCCATTCGAGCGAAACCTGCCATCAAGCCAGGGGCTGACGGCACAGTCGAACGCCTCGAAAAAAGAAAACAGCAAAGAGGGCGCTTCGGCATGACCAACCCGGTCAAGATCGGTGGCGTCCTCGTCGATGCCGAGGATCCGTGCGCGCTCTATGCCGCGCTCGCTGCCGCGAAGGCGAAGCGCCTGGCTGGCGAGCAGGTCGAGGAAACCGAGATCCGCTCGCCGGTGATGCACCAGCGTCTCAAGGTCGCGTCGTCGAGCATGACCGACATCGACGCCGAGCTGGTGCGTCTGCAGGCGGCCTGCATGGCGAAAACCAATGGCTGCCGCCCTTCGCGGCGGTGGAAATTCCGCTTCTGAGGATCGGCCATGAGCCTTCGTTATGCCCATATAGCCCAGCGGATCTTCAACACTCCGCTGATGTACGACCCGCGTAAGGCCGAGGCGTTTCTCCATGGTCTCGGCAGTCGTATTGCTGGCGACACCGTCGTCATCGTCAATCCGGAGGGTGCCATCGATCATATCGGTGGCGCGAACGGGCGTCCAATCGCCGGCAAGGTCGGCAACCGCATCGAGCGGGCCTATACACGCGCCAACATGCTGCCTTTCGATATGGTCGATAACATCGCGATCATCCCGATCGAAGGTTCGCTTGTTCACAAGGGCGGATGGGTCGGGGCTGCATCAGGTGAGACGTCGTATCAAGGCCTTCAGGCTCAGGTGGCGATGGCGCGTCGTTCGACACTCGTCCGTGGTGTGGCCTACGAGGTGGACAGTTATGGTGGCGAGGTGAATGGCGGCTTTGAAACTGCTGCCATGATGGCGCAGCTTTCGAAGGAAAAGCCGACCATCGCGATCCTGACCGACCATGCCTATTCGGCAGGATACCTGCTTGCATCGCAGGCACGGCAGATCGTCGTGCCGCGCTATGGCGGAGCAGGTTCTATCGGTGTGATCATGATCCATGCAGACTACAGCCGGGCGCTGGAAGAGGCTGGCATTCGCCTCACCATCGTTCGCGCCGGCAAGAAGAAGGCCGACGGCAACCCCTATGAGCCGCTGAATGCCGCAATCGCCGAACAGTGGCAGGCACAGGCGGAGATCATACGGCAGGATTTCACGGAGACGGTGGCCAAGGGGCGCCGCGGCCGCATTACCAAAGCCAAGGCGCTCAGCACTGAGGCCGGCGTCTATGACGCGGCCGAGGCAGTATCGCTTGGTCTCGCCGATGCTGTCGGCGATCCGCTCGAGGCGTTCGACGCCTTCGTCAAGGAAGTCAACCGGAGCTAACCGATGTCCAGTCTTCTAGCATCCATCCGGGCTGCGGTACGGCCCGGAGTGATCCCTCATGACCTCGATAACCTCGGGGCCGAAGCGGATGCCAGCGCATCCAACACCGAAACGCCTCCTTCGGGGGCAAACTCCACAGGAGGCACAATGCCTGAAAATCAGATTGTGGCCGGCGCAGCGCAGGCTGCCGCCGTGACCATTGCCGCCGCAGCTGCCGCCTCCGGTGGTTCCGACGGCTTCAAGACTGCCATGGACCGCATGAACGCGGTCCTTGGCGCCGATGGCATCAAGGGCGACGCCAAGCGCATGAGCGCGGCGCTCGATCTCGCCAACGCATCGCCCGACATGGCGGCGGAGGCTGTCGTGGCATTTGTGACCGCGAACGTGCCTGCATCGACTGCTTCGGCCGAGCCGCAGAAGCCGGCTCAGCAGGGCGCGTCCTCGGCAGCCGCCACCTACGAACAGCAGCGCGTTGCGGCCGCCAATCTGGCGATGCCGGGAGGTGGGGCGACGGCGGCTGCCGGTGCCCCGAAGATCAACCGTGACGCCATTTTCGCCGCGCGTCGCAACACCCAGAAGGGGGCATGACCATGGCGACCAGTTTCACTGAAACTCCCCGCGATCTCGCCTTCGTGCTGTCGGAGGCGAACGGGACGCTTTCGCGCGATCCGATCACCATCGTTTCCGGCTCGGGTATCGTCAAAGCCGGCACGGTGCTCGGCAAGATCACTGCAACCGGCAAGTATGCGCCATCTCCCAATGCCAGCACCGCTGGCAAGGAAGGCGCTGAGACGGCAGCGGCGATCCAGGCTTACGAGGTCGACGCCACCTCCGCGGACGTGGCGACCGTCGGTATCACCAATGATGCCGAGGTGAAGAAGCCGATGCTCGTCTACGACAGCACGGTCGATGACGACACCAAGAAGGCGGCGAAGCTGACCCAGCTCCGCGCCGTCACGATCAAGGCACGATAAGGAGAACGACCGTGACCGCACCGAATGTCCATACCTCCGACCCGTTCAGCCTTGAAAGCCTGACGGCGGCTGTCAATGCCGTGCCTTATCGGCCCGGCCAGGTCAGCGCGGCTGGCATCTTCGAGGAAGACAGTGTGTCAACCACGATGATCTCGATCGAACGCCGCAACGGAAAGCTCGGCCTGGTCGAGCCGACCGCCCGCGGCGGTCCGGGCGAGACGACCGGTGATGAGGACCGAAACAAGGTTCCCGTCATCGTTCCTCATTACCAGCGCGACGACAGCATTCTTGCCGACGAGGTTCAGAATGTCCGCGAATTCGGCACTGAAAGCTCACTGGAAACCGTGGAAGGGCGCGTTAACCGCAAGGCGCAGCGCCATGCGGCGGACCTGACCATGACGTTGGAGCATCAGCGGGTCGGCGCCCTCAAGGGCATCGTGACATCGAAGTCCGGCGGCGTTCTCGTCAATCTCTACAACACGTTCGGCATCGCCGTTCCGGCAGATGTCTCCCTTGAACTGGACGTGGATGCAACGCTGGTTACCAGCCTTTGGCAGGATGTCGTCTACTCCATCGAAGACTCCCTCGATGAACCCTATGATGGCATCCACGTTTTCACCGGTCGCGGCTTTCACAAGGCGTTGTGGCAGCACAAGTCGGTGCGCGATACCTTCCTCTACAACAGCGGCGCTGCCGTGTTGAGGCAGGATGTTCCCGATGTCTTCGAATGGGGAGGTGCCACCTGGGAGCGCTACAAGACCGGCGCCAAGGCAACGACGGATCTCGGCTCCCCGTATATTGCCGCCAACGAAGCCCGCGTCACGATCAAGGGTGTGCCGGACCTGTTCATCACCCGCTTCGCACCTGCGGACTACAATGAAACGGTCAATACCCCGGGTCTGCCGTTCTACAGCCGCGCGCCGGAAAAGCCCAACGGGAAGGGCTATGACCTCGAAGTGCAGATGAACGCGATCTCTCTCTGCACACGGCCGGAGGTCCTGCGCAAACTGACGCTCACCTGACGCTCGTCACAGCAATCGATTGAGGGGGCCGGTCAACCGGCCTCCTGTTTTCAAGTGCCAGCATGGTGCTGGCTCTCGATAACGGGAGTGTTAGTGCGATGAGCAAGAAGACGATCTTCATCATGTTTCCCAATGGAGGGATCATTCCGGCCTCGGTTCTCGGGCTGAAGGAAGACGAGCACGTGCCGGCGAACAAGCTGATCGCGGTGCCCGAGCGTTATGGTCGCCACCTGATCGATGACAAGTTTGCCGTCGACGGTGAAGAGGCGGCCGCCGCAGAACTTGCCGCCGCAGACAAGGCATCCTCTGCAAAGGCCGCCGCCGAAAAGGTTGCGGCCGAAAAAGCCGCTGCGGAGAAGGCTGAGGCAGAAGCCAAGGCCGCCGCCGAAAAGACGGCAGCCGAGAAAGCTGCGGCTGAAAAGGCTGCTGCCGAGGCGAAAGCTGCGACTGAAAAGGCAGCCGCCGAGGCATCCGCGACGGCTGCGCAGGCCTGATCGTGGTCGACTGGGCATCGGCTCGGGCGATGCTCGAGGAGAGCGTGGCGGGTGTGTTCGACGTCACGACCTGCCGGCTGGTCGGTTACAAGGCCGGGCAGTCGGTCAATCATGCAGAGCAGGTCGACGACAGCCGGCCTGCATTCGATTTTCCCGGTACCATTGATCTGCAACCGCCTGCCGACAGGCTGACGCGTCAGCCGCCGGGCGATCCCGGCGCACCGGGTGCGACGGTCTCCTACGCTGCCGTGCTGACGGCCCATGTCGGCGAATGGCCGTGGCGGCCGCGGCGGGGCGACCGGGTGGTCAGCGGCGGAAAATCATGGTGGATCGAAGCATCGGAGCGTGACGGCTCGTCGCGTCCCGCCTGGTATCTCTCGGAGGTGAAACATGCTGGCGGCTGAGGCGGTCCGGCTGGTTGCCATGGAAATCCTGCTGCCGACGGCTGCGCAGATCAGTGGCGGGCCGTACCCGACACGAGCTGGCGCGCGGGTGTTCGACAGTCGTGCGCCGTCGATTTCAGACATCGACGAAGAGGCGGAATACACGCCCGTTCTCTCGCTCTACACACCGGAGAGCGGGGTGGCGCTGCGCGGCCCGATGACGGATGCCGGCGATGCCGAGGCGGACGCCGTGCTCGACGTCGTTTCGGAACTCTGCATCGTTGCGCGAGACGGCGATGGCCCGCCGTTTGCCGACGCCATGGCCGATGGCGATCCATCCGCCCGGCTGGTTCTCGCAGCAATGGCGTCTCGCGTCCGTTTCCTGCTGGAGTTCAGCGCGGCCGGTGCGGCATGGCGGCGGCTGGTGCGGCGGGTGATACGGGTCGAGAACAGGACATTTGCGGTTCCGGAATACGGGCTGCGCTGGCAGCGGATGACGACGCGGTTTCATCTGTCGATCCGCGACGACGATTTCGACGTGGCGGGTGGCGGGCTTCCTGAACCGATCCGCTCTGTCTGCGAAGCCCTGCCAGACGGCAGTTATGCCAAGGCGAAGCTGCAGGCGCTCGGCGCGTATTTCGCCGGGGAGGCGCCTATGCCGCTGGCCGGCATGGATTTCACCGCCCGTCTTCCGGGCGGAGCCGACATCAATGGCGTGGTGGGCACGCCGAAACCCTGACGCCCACATCAGGAGGCATCCATGACAGTGCTCTACGTGGCGGCACCCGGCCGCACGATCCCGAACGGCTGGCCGGATGATGGCCGCCCGATCGACCCGCTCTCGCAGTTTCATCGCCGGATGGTCAAGGACGGCGACCTCGTCGTGAAGACCGAGTCAGCCAGGAAGAAGGACGAAGCCGATGGCAAGTAATATCCCGAGCGGCATCATCGCCCCGCTGCTGGCGTTCGACGCCGAGAGTGGCGGCCAGTTTTCCAGCGACAACCGCGCCATCCTGCTTGGCCACGGCCTGGCCGCCGGCGCACTCGCCGTCTCCGGTATCGCCCTTTGCGGCAGTGTCGAGGAGGCGCGTTATCTCGCCGGTCGCGGCTCGATGCTGGAAGCGATGTTCATCCGCATGCGCCGCAACGCGGCCGCGCAGGAGATATGGCTCGGCCGCGTCGAGGAAGCGACGACTGCGGAGGCGCGCACGATCACGGTCGGCGTCGTTCCCGCCGCCGGCGGGCAGGGCGTGCTGCAGATCGCGGGCGAGAGCGTGTCGATCAACATCGCCGCCGGCGACAGCGCCAATGCGGTGGCGACCGCGCTCGCCGCGGCGATCAACGCCTATATCAATCCGGTCACCAAGATCTCATTGCCGTTCACGGCGACGGCCGCGACCAATGTCGTGACCATCACGGCGCGGCACAAAGGTACCTACGCTTCCGGGATCGACGTCTATATCCCGGTGCTCGATGGCGCCAATGCGTTTTCCGGCATCCTGACCTTCGCGGTCTCGACGGCCGGGGCCGGTACGCCGGATGTCTCCGCCGTGCTGGCGGCAATGGGTGACGATCCGTTCGAGGTGGTGGTTTCGGCCTTCGGCGACGATGCGAACCGTACGCGGCTCGACGACTATCACAACAATGTCTCGGGCCGCTGGTCCTATCTCCAGCAGCTTTACGGCCACGTTTTCTACCCGAAATCCGGCACGACGGCGACGCTCGCCACCTCGGCGCTGGCAAAGGACAGCTGGCATCTCTCCATGATCCCGCTGTTTGCCAATGGAGGGATGGCGCGGCCGGACTATGAGTTCGTCGCGGCCGTGGTAGGGCGCATCGCCTCGTTCCTCGATGGCGGTTCGGACGGACGCGTATCGGTCAACCAGTCGGGTCTCGTGGTCTCCGACATGATCGCGCCGCGCGACCGGGATTACTGGCCCGACTATGCGACGCGCAACAGCCTGCTGTCGAACAGTGTCTCGACCTGGGCCGTCGACCGCTCCGGCAATGTCATCATCGACAAGATCGTCACGCAGCAGCAGACGATGAACGGTGTGCCTGATTCTGCCATGCGGGATATCCAGGCGATCTTCCAGACTACGTACGGCCTGAAATACATGCGGACACAGTTGGCGAATGAACATTCGAACAAGGCCGCCGTCGACGATAACCCCAATAACAATCCCAATCTCATCACGGCGAATGATGTCCGCACGACTTTGGTCAATTCAATGGTCGAGCTTCACAATCGCGGCGTTTTCGAGGCCTCGGCGGCTGTGCTGGATGCAATCGTCGTGACACGAAACGCCGACAATGGCGCGCGCTTCGACATGGGCCTCGATATGGACCGCGTCAATCCTGCCGATATCTTCGCGGGCCTTGCCAGAATCTTCGCACAGATCTGAGGCTCCCCCGGCGCCTCTCATTTCCTTTCACGGGCCTAATTTCTCACAGGAGAGCCAGCTATGGCAGGCAATGATTTTGGCGGGCGCATGAGCGTTCGTCTTTCGAGCGGCGCCTATCTGTCGCTGCGCGGCACATTCTCGGTCATGCGTGGCCGGCAGAGCAATGAGGCGATCACCAATCAGGACGGTTCTACCGACCGGATCGGTACGCCGACCTCGCCGCGCGCCAATGTGACGTTCAAGGACAGCGGCGCCGATCTCGACGCGCTGATGACCGCGCCGCGCCAAAACATCGTCATTACCGAGGAATTCACCGGTGTGACGCATCACTATATCTCGGCGTTTTTCACCGGGGACTCCGACAATAACCGCCTTAACGGCGAGGTAAGCGGCCTCACCATCGTCGGCGAGGACTATCGCCGGACGGGTGGCTGACCATGGCCGAACATATCGTGAAGCTTTCCCGGCGCTATGAGGTGCCGGGTTCGGAACCGTTCGACAGCGTCGTGCTCAGGGAGCCGACCTATGCGGATGTCTATATGTCCGGTCTTGGTGCTCCTGAGGAATGGCAGCCGAATGGACAGGGCGGCGGGATGCTTGTCACCTATCCGTCGACGATCGACGCCTATCTGCGGCGTTTGGTGAAGGTCGGGTCTCCCGGATACGAGAACCTGGCGATCATCTCATCGCTTGACGGCAAGAAGCTCGCCGACAAGGTGCTCAGTTTTTTCCACGAGGCGGCGGCCACGACGTCGCCGCCGACCACCTCGTCTTCAGGCTCGGATGGGACGCCAGTCGCGTCCAGCGAATGACGCTTTCCGAAATCGCCTGGTGGGCTAACAGGGCCGTCCAGTACCGTAGAGGTTGACCATGAACCGCGTCATTGAGGCGGCCCTCAAGATCTCCGCCATCGACAAGACGGGGAAGGTGTTCAAGAACATCGCCGACAAGATGGGCGATGTGAACCGCCGGGCTGGCGAATTCAACCGGCGGCAGGGCATGCTGGCGCGCGGAACAGCGGACATGTACGCCATGGTGGCGCGCTATGCCCCCCCGGCGGCGCTGGCTTATGGCGCCAAAGTCGCGTTGACCGATTTTGCGGCTCTGGAGCGGCAGATGACCCGCATCGGCATCACGGCGGACGCTACGTCGGAACAGACGTCCAAGGCGTTTGCCGAGGCGCAGAAGGTTTCGAAGGACCTCAACTACGACAGTGTGGCTCCGGCAATCGAGGCGCTGGACACGCTGGTTTCCTCCGGCAAGTCGCTGGAGGAGGCGATGGCCTTCCTGCCATCGGTGCTGGCCACTGCGCAGGCGTCCGGTGCGGCGACTGCCGACATCGCCAATACCGGCCTGAAGGCGGCTGACGCGCTCAAGATAGAAACGTCACAGCTGCAGCGGGCCTTCGACATCATGGTCATGGGCGGCAAGGCCGGCCAGTTCGAACTCAAGGATATGGCGCAGTATATTCCGGGCCTCGCGAACAGCTTTGCGACGCTCGGCTATGACGGCGAGGACGGGTTGAAGCGCCTCGTCGCGATCCTGCAGACGATCCGTGAGGATACCGGCGACGCCAGTTCTGCGGCGACGCAGGCGCAGAACATCTTTGGCAAGATGTTTTCGGAGGAAACGGCGAACAAGTTCAAGAAGTTCGGTGTAGATCTTCGCAGCGACATGCAAGCGGCGGCAAAATCAGGCGAGGATGCGGTTTCCGCCTTCGTGCGTCTCTCGAAGGAGGCGATCAAGGGCGATCTGTCGAAGCTTCCCTTGCTGTTTTCCGACCAGGAGTTCCGCCTCGGCATGCAATCGCTGATCACCAGCGAGGACAGCCTGCGGAAATTCCTCAAGCTGATGAATTCGGCCGAGGTCGACGGTACGGTGTGGCGCGATGTCAATCGCGTGATGTCGGATACTCAGGCATCGATCGACCGGATGTCGAACAGCTGGGAGAAGCTGAAGACGAATTTCGGCAAGGCCATTGCGCCGACCGCGACGAGCCTGATGGACAGCGTGTCGAGCAATCTCGACTATCATGCCTCCGTCAATGCCGGCCTGGAAAAGCGCGGCATGGGCTGGTGGGAGCGGACCCAGTGGGGCCTTACCAGCACTGACGACGAAAAGATGCAGGCAGCCATCGAGGGCGGCTACTCGGACGAGAAGGCCATCGCCGAATATCGCCAGCGGCAGTATGAAAGCGATAAGGTGAAGGCCTCGACCGGTCGGCATAACCTGCCCGTCGTTCGGCCTGAGTTTCCGGGTGGCGATAGGAATCTCAATGCCCGCAACCTGCCCACTTCAGATGTTCCAATTCCGACCTCGCGACCCGCTGCCCCGATGCAGGGTCCAATGCGTCCCGAGCCTCCGCGGATCGGCGCAACGCCGGCGATTGCCAGCATGGGCCAGCCCGATGCAAGCCTGTTCCGCCTGCCATCGAAAAGCGAATGGCAGAACGCCCTGAAGATCGACATCGGAACCGATGAGCTGAAAAGCGGTGGCGAAGAAGCGGGGCGTAGCATTGCCGACGGCGGCCGGCAGGGAGCGGATGCAATCAAGGAATCGTCGGGCTTTTTCAAGATCGCCGGGGTCGACGTTGCGGCGGCGATATCCAGTGCGGCGAAAGAACTGGCAGCCTCTGCTGCCGCCTTCAATCGCTCGATGAGCGCGGGCACGACCTATGCCGGTGCGAAACCGCCGGTCAATGCCGATACCGGACGGAGCATGCCGCCGCAGCGCCCGGGTGGTGGCGGTTGGTGAATTCGAGGATCTGAGACATGCGTGACTGGGCGAAAACCCTGCGGCGGGCGAGTTATCGTGGCGTGCCGTTCTGGGTCGACATGGAGGAACTCACCGGGGGCAAGCGGCTGGCGCGGCATAAATATGCCGGAGGGCGTACGACCTATATCGAGGAGATGGGACTGGAGACGCCTGCCCATGGCGTCACTGCCTATCTGATCGGCGACCTGAGCGATATGCAGGCGAAGGCGCTGGAGGTCGCGTGCAATGCGGCCGGTCCGGGGCGGCTGGTTTTGTCGATAGATGGCGGGCAACTGGCCTATGTCGAGGGGTTCAGGCGCAGCCGGTTCAAGGATCGGCGCGGCTACATCGCTTTCGAGTTCACCGCCGTTCCCGTGAGCAACACGCCGGGAACGGTGCTCGGCATTGGCGATGTGACGGTGGCCGTCCTCGGCACTCTCGCGGCCGCCGCCTCTGCATTCGGAGGGTTTTTCTGATGGCGGCGGACCGGAACGACATCTGCGACTGGCTGTCGACGCTGGCCGCGACGCTGGTGACCGATGCGATCGATGCCGCCGACGTGGCGGACCGGATTGCCGCGGCTCCGGATCTCGATGCGGATGCCTTCGCGGTCGAGGCGCTGGCGCTGATGCGGATCATTGCCGAGAGCGTGACGACGCCGGACGGTTTCGACGTGATCAAGGCCGTCACGTTCGATACGACGGATACGGCCGATGCAGCCGCGATCCTGCTTGCTGTCGGCCTCTGCATCGCCGGGCCTCGCTCCGGCTGGATATCCCGGCCACAGGCGCGGGCGGCACGCGAACGGATCGGCACGGCTGGAACGGAGGCACTGGCGCTGGTTTCCGCCCGTGGCGCGGTTGCGGTCGATCTCTATGTCTGGCTGTCGCGACTGGTCGATGTTGCCGTGCGGCTGGTTTCCGACCAGGCGGCGGACGCCGTGCCGGTGGTTCGCGTGGAGACGGGTATTTCACTGCCTTCGACGGTTCTCGCCTATCAGATCTATGGCGATGCCGGCAGGGCGGAGAGCCTGGTGGAGATCGCCGGGGCCTCGACGCCGATGCTGATGCCTGTTGCCTTTGATGCCTTGGAGAGTTGAGTGGTCCTGCCTATTTCCTATGGCCCGCTGGAAACCGTAGTTGTTTCCGGCCTGCCGCCGGTGACGTCGATCAATATCGAGGTGTCCGCTGAAAAAGCGGTGCGGGTGGCGAGTGGCGAATTCGTGATGGTTGGGTCCGGCAAAGTTGCAGCTAACTATCTATCGGTACCTGTAACGATAGTGGCGTCCGGGGACCTTATGTTTACCGGCTATGTACGCGATGTCGGGATAGGCAAGGGTGCCGACGAGCGGACGCTGAACTGCGGATTTGCGTCGCGAACTGTTGACTATGTCGAGTGCTCAGCCGTGCACGAAAGCGGGGAGATCCTCAACAAGGATATCGCGGCGATTGCCAGGGAACTCGACAGTTACGGAATCGGCATCGAGACGGATGGCGCGAAGCTGCCAGTCGAGGCCATTCACAGGATTTCTGTCGGCGAAAGCGCGTTCGCGTCTGTCGAGCGCAGGGCACGTGGACGGAGAATGTTGATCCACGATACCCCTGAGGGGCGGGTGAAACTGGCCTGCAAGCCAGCCGGTATTCATCGTGGGACGCTTGGTGGTGGTATCAAGATTCTGCCGGGCGCCACTTCCAGCTTTACCGAGCAGGGACGCTATTCCGAAACCAGTATTCGCGGACAGGCGACGGAAGGCATAGAAAAACAGCAATTACGGCCGCAGGCGACGGCCAAAGACAGCAGCGTCAAGCGCCGGCGCGTGTTGATCCTTCCGCATGAGGGCGAGGCAACCATCGACCGCATGCGCGAGCGGGCGATCTGGCAGGCGCGGCGGGCTGCGGGAGCCGGCGTGACGGCCTCCATCCCTGTCACTGGATGGCGCGACGAAGGCGGGAAGATCTGGCAGCCGAACTGGCTGGTGCAGGTCGAGGACGATGATCTCGGACTTGATGGACTGATGATCATCAAGAGCGTGAACTTCAGCCAAAGCGACATGACCATGGCGACACTATCGCTGGCAGATCCTCGCGCGCTTGGTGGCGACAATCCGCGCGGGAAAACGGCGGATGGATATGCAGCCCCCGGCGTTGATGATGCGGAGTATGCGGACGAATGATCCGGTTCGATTTCGATGGCCGCGTCGAGGAAAAGGGCGGGCAGCAGTTCGTCTCCGGCCGCGGCGTCTTCGGGCACGGCTATAGCCGGGTCTACCGGCCGGAGCCGCATGGTTTCGCTTCCATCCCCATCAAGGGCGGCAAGGGCATTTTGCTGCCGATGCCCGGCAATCCGGATTTCGCGGTTGTGCTCGGCGGCGAGCATCCGGGCAAGCGGGCGGCCGACCTGCCGAGCGGCGGGACGGCGATCTATGACAGTTCGGGGAACATCATCAGTCTGGTCGGGAGCAAGATCCGGCTGGTGGCGCCGGTGTTCGAGTTCGTCGGCGATATCACCATCGACGGCAGCATTTCCATGACCGGCGGTATCACGGCGGACAGATCGATCGTCGATGGCGACGGCAATAACGGGGCATGATTGCCCCTCACCCTATCCCTCTCCCCGCAAGCGGGGAGAGGGGACAACGCCGCATTAGCGGCCATCAACAAGGCAAGAAGGAGAAGTCGCATGAGCGAACAGCCCGATATGCGCGCGAAAATGCGCATTACTGAAGTCAACAGGTTTGAAGGATCTGACCGTATCAAGATGGTGGCCGTTGCCCGTCCCGGTGGTTATCCGAGCGATGGTTCGGACGAGGACAACACCTATGCGAAGTGGACGCCGCAAGGAGAGCTGACGATTACCGTCAACAATCCGGCACTTCTCGGCAAGTATGAGCCGGGGAAGCGCTTCTATCTGGACTTTACGCCGGCCGACTGATCACCCCTGACCCTCTCCCCGCAAGCGGGGAGAGGGAACCTCCGGAGACACCATGATCCGCATCATTCCGGTCGATGAGACCGAGGAGCCCTATCGCGCGCCCGATCTCGGCTGGGACGGATATGTCGGCGACCTGATTTTGAACGGGCTCGACCATGCCTCCGCTCCCGGCGATTTCCGGGCGGAGCAGGGGCTGGCGACGCAGGTGCTGATCCTGCTGCAGACGGATCGTCGGGTCGAGGACAGCGAGCTGCGCGATGGTGAGGAAAACCGGGGCTGGATCGGTGACAGCTTCGACACGATGGACGGCGAGGGGCCGCTCGGCTCCCGCCTCTGGCTGCTGCGCCGCAGGGCGATCTATGACGGCATCGAAACCGATGTCGAGGATTACGTGCGCGAGGCGCTGGAGCCGCTGGTCGAGCAGGGGGCGGTTGCTTCCATGGATATCAGCGTTGCCGCCGACCGGTCGGCAAACCGGATCGACTATGTGGTGACGCTCTACGGACGCGACGGCGAGCGCGTCTATGACGGAAAATTCGAACTTCTGTGGAGGCAGGTCAATGGCGTGGTCCATCCGCTCGCTCGATGACACCTCGGCGGCGATCCGCGGTTCGTTTCGCCGGTGGTTGCCGGGGAGCGACACGGCGCTGAAAAACAATTTCGTGACGGTGGTCGCAAAAGTCCTCGCTGGCATCTCGCATGAATTCGAGCTGCGCATGGGTTACCTGGCGCGGCAGATGTTCCTGACGAGCGCGACGAGGAAATTCCTCGAGCTGCATTGCTCGGATGTCGGGATCTATCGCAAGCCGGCGAGCGCTGCTGCAGGTTTCGCGACCGGGACGGCGGCGGTATCGACGGCCTATCCGGCGGGCATCCGCTTCGTTTCCGGCAATGTCACATATGTTTCGACCGCGGCGGCGACATCCGGCGCGGATGGCAGCCTGGTGCTGACCATCAAGGCGGAGACCAAGGGGTCTCATACCAATCGCGATGGCGGCGGGCTGCTGTCGCTGGCCGATCCCGGACTTTATCCCGATCTGTCATCGACATTCGAGGTCGATACGGACGGGCTGGGTGGCGGGGCCGATATCGAGACCAACGATTCTCTCAAGGCGCGAGGCCTGCAGCGCAAGCGGAACCCGCCGGGGGCGGGAACACTCAGCGATTACGAGCGCGAGGTTCGCGCGATTTCCGGCGTCATGCAGGCATGGGCCTTTCGCGGGCAGAACCCGGGCGATGTGTTCGTGTACTTCCTGTTCGAGGGCCGGCCCGGCTACATCCCCGAGGCCTCCGACGTGACGGTGGTGCAGGCAACGCTGGATGAGAAGCGCCTGATCCGCTCCGATGCCAGCGAAGTGGTCG
Source organism: Rhizobium sp. ACO-34A (assembly GCA_002600635.1). Taxonomy (NCBI): domain Bacteria; kingdom Pseudomonadati; phylum Pseudomonadota; class Alphaproteobacteria; order Hyphomicrobiales; family Rhizobiaceae; genus Rhizobium; species Rhizobium sp. ACO-34A. The sequence continues at coordinate 766,381 of CP021371.1, forward strand.
CGCCAACGGCGCATCCGGTCGATGTGACGATCAGCGGGCTTTCGCCTGACAATGAGGATATCCGCGCGGCGATCGAGACTGCGATTGCCAATATCTACCTGACGAAATGCCGGCCGGGGATCGCGGGCAATACCTTCACCCTGTCACGGAGCTGGATCGGCGAGGCGATTTCCGGGGTGACCGGCGAGGAGAGCCATGTGCTGGTCGCTCCCGCCGCCGACATAGTACTGACGGACGGGCAGTTTCCGACGCCCGGCACCTACAGCTACCCGGGGTGATCCATGCGCAACACATACGAACACACGCGGACGCGCATAGGCTCGGACGCTGGCGAGAGCGTTCTCGTCGTCGCGCCTGCGGACGCTCTGACCGCGCCGGAGAACGACGATCTGATCGGGGCAGCGCTTTCGTTCTGGCCGCAGGGCGCGGCCTGGGGGACGCCGGATGGTCAGGCGATGTCGCTTGCCTCCGTGCTGGCGCGGTTTACCCGCGTGTTGCTCGATCCGTTCGTCTGGCTCCATGCCCGCGCCTGGAAACTGGCGCGGGAGGCAACAGTCATCGGCGTCGACGAACTGTTGCCGGAGTGGGAGGCCGAATACGGCCTGCCGGACAATTGCGTGACCGGCGAGACCAGCCGGTCCGAGCGTCTCAGGGCGCTGGAGGCCAAGGTGCGCAGTGTCGCGGTTTCCTCCCCCGGCGATTTCATCGCGCTCGCGGCCGGTTACGGCTTCGTCATCACCATCGAGGAACCGGTGATTTTCGAATGCGGGTTTTCAGAATGCGGCGGCGAGCACGAGACGGGGTCGCCGGGCGAGGAAATCTATTGGCTCGTGCATCTCGCCGATCTCGCCGTCGATTATTTCGAATGCGGTTTCTCCGAATGCGGCCATGACCCGCTGTTCGATCTCGGCGATGCCGAACGACTGATGTGCATCCTGCGCCGGCTCGCGCCGGCCTGGACCAATCCCATTCTCGCCAACGACTGATCTCACTGCGAACTCATGAGGACATCATGAAATACCATGCGCCATACGGGTCGTCGGACCCGGATGCAGACTATGTCGACCGGAATTCCTCGACCGCGACCAGCGGGTCGAAAATCCCCGCGGCATTTCCCAACTACACGCAGCGGGAAATCGTCGATGTGATCGAAAAGGCCGGGATCACGCCTGACGACGTGCTTCAGCTTGCCGACGCGATCCAGCGGCGGTCTCTTCGCAGCCATCAGACCTTTGCGGCATCTGGCACGTACACTGTGCCGGTGGGTGTGCACCGCATCCGCGTGCGGCTATGGGGAGCCGGCGGTGGCGGTGGCGGATCGACTATCAATACCGGTACGAATGCCCCCGGTTGTGGCGGCGGTGGCGGCGGATATTCCGAGAAGGTCATCGATGTCACCCCGGGCGACACCTTTGCCGTGGTGATCGGCGCTGGCGGATCGGCGGGCGCGGCCGCTGGCGGCAATGGCGGCAGTGGCGGAACGTCCTCGTTCGGGGGCGCGCTTTCAATCACCGGCGGCGGTGGCGGCGGTGGCGGCAGCATTGCTATCGGCTCCAGACTTCCCGGAGCCGGTGGTGTCGCAACAGGCGGTGACATGAACATCAATGGCGAGATTGGTGGCGGCTATTCCCAGGGTGGGGCGGCAACCAACTCAGCCAATATCGGCGGCGGCGGGTCATGCCCTCTTGGCGGCAGTGGCGGTGTGGCCATGACCGGGGCTGCTGGCGGGCCGGGCGTTTCTCCTGGCGGTGCAGGCGGTGGCGCAGGTTGCGGTAGCAACTATGCAGGCGGCGTCGGCGCCGCTGGTTTGTGCATCGTGGAATGGTGAGGTTAGAGATGAGATCGGCAATTATCGAGAATGGCAGTGTCGTCAACATTATCGTCGGATCGGTCGAGGGGGCGATCGAATGCGGCGATGAGGTGTCGATCGGCTGGACCCATGGTGGTGGTGGCTTTGCCGCACCTGTCGAAGCCGCGGGGGCCATTGACCTCGTTGCCCTGCAGGCAAGCCTGAAGGCAGGCATCGATGTTGCCGCCGAGGTCGAACGGCTCAAGCACATCACGGCTGGCGCCGGTCAGGCGATGACTTATCAGCGCAAGGCAGAAGAGGCTAAGGCATGCCTGTCGGCGACTGATCCCGTGTCGGCCGACTATCCCATGCTCGCCGCCGAGATCGGAATCACTGCCGAGACGTTGGCCGGGGTCGCATCGATCGTGAGTGCAGCCTACGAAGCCTGGATCACCATCGGCTCGGCGATCGAGGCGGCGCGGCTCGGCGCAAAACTGGCGGTAGATTCCGCAGAAACAGCCGAGGCGGCCATGGCCGCGGCGGTGATCGACTGGTCGAGCGTTACCGCTTTTCAGTGACCGTCACGGCGTAGTGGTTTTCGCCCAGGTCGGAAATGGCCGCGTCCAGCAACATCGCAGTGTTGAGGACGCTTGCGTCTTCCTCTTCATCGATGAACTCCAGAACGTCCGTCAGGGCGAGATGGTAGATAACGCCACCTGTCGGTATGATCCGGGCACCAGGGAAGACCGTTCGCAATGCCGGCACGATATTCTCGCTGTCGGGAGCCTCCGAGGGATCTATTGCGATCATCTCCTCAATAGAAAGGCGATTGACCGTGGTCGGATGATGGCCGATGTGCCGGGGGCTCAGACCGGAACGGAACGCGTTCGCCAACTCGATCTGACGATCGCTCCACTGGAACCTGTTTGCGCCGATAAAATCGTCCATGGCAAAAACGCCGCCCGAGACCAGCATTTCGCTGCTGAGCGACACTGCGCGTTCCGTGTCGCTCATATGATGGAGCGCGTTGTTCCAGTACACCAGATCATAGCTCTGGTTCAGCGCTCCTGCGAACGGGTCAGAACAGTGAAATGTGACGGCGTCGGCAAGTCCGGCGTCGCTCCACATTTTTCGTCCGGTCTCCACTCTCTCGTCGCTGAGATCGTAGCAGTCGAAGTGTTCCACCAGTCCGGCACGCACCAAGGCCATCTCCTTGGATGCAACGCCGGAGCCGACCGAGATTGCCCGTGAATAGACCCGGCCGTCAGCTATGCGCTCGATCAGCTGGTTGAAACCGTCATGCATTCCGGCCGAGGGGATGCCTGCAACCCGTTGATTGATGCGCGAGACTATTGCTGACGACTGCCACCATCGGCCGCGGTCAATGTGCGTGCGTGACGCAGCGTTCCAGTATTCGCGCACCTTCTCTGACTGGTTGTTCATTGGCGACCCCTCTCTGATACTTCACGTTGTAACCAATCGGCCGTGGAGCGCAATGCCGTTTCAGGGTTCGCCTGTATCGCTCACTAGTTTTCCAAATCAAAGGACATCTCCATGAACCGTGCGAAATTCTTCGCGGCGGCGCGAACCTCGTTGTTCGGCGGCTCGCTTACGTCATCTCAGGTCAAGGGCACCGAAGCGCTGCTCGATGCGGCCGAGGGCCTCGCTGCCGACGAGATCGCCTATATCCTCGCGACGGGGTTTCATGAGACGGACCGGACCATGCAGCCCATTGCCGAATACGGGAAGGGCAAGGGGCGGAAGTATGGCGTGCCCGGACGCAACAGAGGGCAGGTGCCCTATGGTCGCGGCTTCGTGCAGACGACTTGGGATGTCAACTATGAGCGCACCGACCGCGAACTGAAGCTCGGCGGAAAGCTGATCGCCAATTACGACCTGCTGCTGACGGATGTCGCCATGGCGGCGCAGGCTGCCGTTCGCGGCATGGTCGAGGGCTGGTATACCGGCAAGAAGCTTTCCGACTATTTCGCCGGCCAGAAATGCGACTTCGTCGGCGCGCGGCGGATCATCAACGGGACCGACAGGGCGGAACTGATCGCGGGGCATGCGCGCAAGTTCCTTGCAGCGCTTGAGGCGGGGGCGTGATCGTGGAACGCTCGTGGATCTGGCGCCGCTCCATGGCGTTCATCATCGTCGTTGCCTGTCTCGGCATGCTGTTTGCCGCGCTCGCGATCGGCGGCAACGATCTCGTCACGCAGGCCATCGTGCAGGGCGCGTTCCTGACCATCATCGCGGTTGCCGGCGGCTATCTCGGCATTGCCGCGTGGGACGACCGCAACAAGGCCAGGGAGTTGCTCGACATCTCCAGCGAGCGGCCCGGCCCGCGCCCCTGATTTTCTCCCTCCCGCTGAAGGACCTTCACCATGACCGCTACGACCAAGGCCGTGCTCTGCCCGGCCGGACAGTGGACTGCCGTCTCGACCGCAAAGGCGAAAGTCTTGCTTTCGCTGCGCAGTTCCGGCGCGATCTATCTCAAGACGGCGGCAGCGCTGCCGACCGTCGCCCCGACCACGGAGGACAGCGCCAGCGCCGGTTTCGATTTCCTGACGATCACGGCCGACCGGCCGGCGTCGTTCACGTTTTCGGATACGGCGACCAATGTCTACGCCTATCCGCGCGGCGACGGCGACAAGACCATCGAAACCGTGACGGAGTGAGGCCATGCCAGTGATCGCATTCGGAGGGCCGGCGTTCGGCCTGGGTGGTTTCGTTTTCGGCGCAGGCCTGCGCATTATCATCACGAACACCGCCATCGACGACGATGCGGTAGCTGGCGCCACCATCGGCGCGTTTTCCATTATCGGAAACGATGGTTCGTCATGGACTTACAGCCTAACGGATGACGCAGGTGGACAGTTTGCAATATCGGACAGCAATCTTGTCGTCGGCGTGACCGCGCTCGACCATGATACTGCGCCATCGCCCTCGATCACCGTTTTGGCCACCGATGGCATTCGGACGGTAAGTGGGACGTTCGCCGTGAATGTTCGCCGGCCGCTGCCATCGCTGCCGCTGGCGGCCGGTGCAAAGGTCGTCGGTCTCGGTCATTCCTTCATCCAGCGTGGCGGCTGGGGCATTCTGAGCGGCGGCAAGGCGCGCGACCTCAGCACCGGCAATGCGCGTGGTGTGTTGCCGTGGATCAGGGTTCGCGACAACCGCTTCAACCTCGATATGTGGCACGATCTCGCCAACAATCTCGGGACGGACAACTACGTCAACGGCGCTTTCCAGGGGGTCGGCGGTGACCACATTGTCGCCGAAAGCGGTGCGCCGGGTGTGATCGAGAGGCTGCCCTACGTCATCGCCCGTGGCCCGGGGATCATCTATCTCGATATCGGCACCAACGATATCAGCTCGGCGCCCGGCGCATCCGTGGCGCTGGTCTCGGAACGTCTCGACAGGCTCCTGACGCTTTGCCGTAATGAAGGCGTCTGGACCGTCATCCAGACGGTTACGGATCGCGGATCATGGCCTGACGGAAGCGAAAAGACTGCGATCGTTTACGGCGTGAATGAATGGATCAAGTCGCAGGCCGGCCGCGATGGCGTTCGGGTGTGCGATCTGACCGCCTCGGGCTTCAACTATCCGATGTTCGATACCACCCTGCTGGGCGGCGATGTCTTGCACCCGAACCCGAAAGGCGGGGAGCGGATGGCGACGGTGCTGCTGCCGATCCTGCAGGACATGGTGTCGCCGGGTGACCATATGGACCTGTCGGACGCGACCGTCCTGGGCGCATCCAATCTCTGGACCGACGCGGTATTCGCCGCATCGGCAACTTCAAGCGGCACGGGCACGAGCGGCGACAGGGTGAGCACCATGGGGCTGGGCCGCCAGTCCGGTGACAGCAATGTCGCGCTCTCGATCGAGGCGGCGGAAGGCTACAACAAGCAGGTCATGGTGTTCACGCCGAGCGGAACGATGAGCGGTAACCGCTATGAGGAATGGCGGTACCGGAAAACGGGCTCCGCGATCACGCTGGCGTCGCTGGGCATTGTACCGGGTACGGACTGGCTGGAGGCAGGCGTCTATGTCGAGCTGTCTCCGTGGGACGGATGGCTTACCGTGCAATGGCAATTCGAGTTCTACGACGCTTCCCAGCAGCAGTATATTGCGCGGGGCGGTCTTGGAAACCCTGATCGGGCGACGCAGGACCTGCCGTTCGCGACCGAAGGGTTCGCCGGCTGGCTGACCATTCCGTCGTTTCAGATCCCTGCAGACGTGGGTGCCACCAACTGGACTGCCGCCACACGGCCGCTGATCATCGAAATCAATCGCCGTGTAACCGGCACCGGCACTCTCAAAGTGTCGAAGCCGTTCTTGCGCAAGCGCGCCGATCCGCGGCCGGTGTGGAATCTGGTGGCGTGATCCGTTGCCCCATCAACATATGGTGGGTTGCCGGCCTCATTGCTCCCTGAAGGAATGTGAGGCCGGCGCATGCTGAAGGGATCGTCATGCACCAGCCTCGACCGCCGCATTCTCCGGTGGTCGAGCATCAAACCGGGTGCATCAGGAATTGTTCCCTGCCGGCGGGCCAGAAACCCAGTATCCCGTCATGAGCCGGGTGTTTTTCTCGCCGCATGCGCAACGCAGGCGGGCTTCTATCTGTCGCAGCTCCGCCGTGCCCGCATAGGCCTCCAGCAGTTTCCGATCCAGTTCGCGGCTCCTGCCGCATGATCGGCACTCCGCCATGAAAGTGGTGTGTTGCGGAATGATGTTGAGGGTGTTGGAGTGCCCGCTGAGCAACGGGTGCTCCACAAACCTGCGGCTATCTGTATTCATCCTAGTCCGTCCTCGTTTCGAGGCCGGCCGCCACGGCCATGTTTGTCCCCGTGTGCCGCATGGGGATGGCGCATAAGTGCGCCCGCCTCGCTCGCCTGTCAATCGACCGGAGATTTCATCATGGTTCTGATCACTCGTCTGCGGGCGGCGCTGGCCGCCTGGGATGTCATTCTGCTGCTCGCTCTGTCGCTGCTGCTCTATTACGAGGGCGTGCCGCCGATCCGGGATTTCCCGCTGGTGGGCCGCGTGGTCGGCTATGTGCCGATCGTGGGCGATATCGTCGATGGCGAGATCAGCCGCAGGATCGAGCGGGCAACCGCCGGCATGGTGGCGGAAGCCGAAAAGGCGGCGCTTCAGGCGCAGCTCGACGAGGAGCGGCGTCGCCGGCTGGCGAGCGATCAGGCGATGACCGAGGCGCGCAACCGGGCATTGGCGAGCGAGCGTGCCGAAGCGACGGACAGGGCCGGGCACGACGCCCGCGTCTCGGCCGACAAGGCGAGCAAACCCCGGAACCGCGCAATCCTGACAGAGGAGGATATCCGATGGCTCGACGGGCAATGATCCTGCTGCCGCTCATCCTGGCGATGCTGGGCAACAAGGGGTGCCAGACGACGGCAGAAAGGCTGAATGCGGCCGGCGAGGCGCGGGGTAGAGCGCAGGCCTCGACCGAACTGCCGGCCCTGCTGCCAGCGGCATGCACCGAACATATCCGGCCCGTTGCACGGCGGGCGGGCGACTACGCCACCCATATCATCGGTGAATACGAACGCGTCATCATTCCCGGCCGCAACCGGCTGGCCGACGATTGCGCGGCGTGGTGGGCGGACTACAGGGCAAGGCTTGAGGGGCAGGGGAACGCGGCGGAATGAACATCGAGGCGATGCTGGCGGAAATGCGTGTCGAGATCCGGTACATGCGGGAAGATATCGCGGAGATGAAGGAAGAGCAGAATGCGCGGCAGGACAAGGCGGACGAAAGCCGGGCGCGGGTGCATCAGCGGCTGGACATCATGACCGAGCGTGTCGGCGCGCTGGAGGGCAGTCACAGATCCATGACCGGAACGGTGAGCGACATGCAGGAGATTACCGACGAGGTGCGCCGCTGGAAAATCATGGGCATGACATCACTGTCGATTGCGGGGGTTGGCGCCGCGGCGTTCGGGGTGACGTTTTCCGACACGATCCGGTGGGCGATCAAGGCGCTGCTGGGGAAATAGCCGCGACCGTTTTCGGAATTACTAAAAAATGCCCACCTGATTTGAGGGTTACGCTCTATCGGCCCCATGTTAACTTTTCAGCGGGGGGTACTGTTGGGGAACAGTTTCATGGGGTATCTGCATAACCTGCTGGTCGAGGCGCGTCGGCTGGCGAAAACGGATGAGCGCGAATTTCTGGTCTATCTCATCGAGATGGCCATCATTGAGTGCGGGGCCGGCGAGCCTGATCGTGAACGAGAGCGAACGACAACAAAGACTGACTGTGCTGCAGGATAGGCTGCGGCGACTTCGCGAGGCGGCGGCTGAAGCGGGCGAGGGCAATCTTGAATATCTGATTGCGCTCGCGGTCGCAGAGGCGGATGACGAGATCCGTGGCGATGGTACGCCCGTCAGGTCAACGCGTTGACCAGCGAAAGCACGATTCCGGCCAGCGTCAGCGCCATCAGCAGCACCATGAGCGCAATCGCAATGTAGCGTGTCATTTGCGATGGTGCGGGTAGTGTTCTCCGCACCACCAGCGGGCAGGTTCCGTAGTGCGACCAGCGTAGCCCCAGGCTCCCCATTTCTTGCAGCCCTCATGCTCGCAGTAGTGATCCTCGTGGACATTGTCGGATTTCGATTTTTCGTCACTCATGATTACCTCTGCAGCAATATCAGCCGATCCTAGGGGAGAGGCCGCTGCAGCGTCTTGACCGATTCCCATGGCTCTGTCAGCCATCGTTCGACCTCGTCTGCCTCGGTCAGCAGCACCGGCATGGCCTCAATCCCTGCATCACGGCATCCGCGGGGTTGTATTTTTGGACGATACTCCGTGCCCCAAAATGAGACCCATAATGTGCCACAAAACCATAAAGACGGTAGAGAAAAGTAAATAGAAACAAATGTCGCGGTAAAAGTTTAACTCCCTTCACCCGCTCCAGCTTTCATGTCCTGTTTTTGTAGCTCGTGCCGATCCTGTGCCGGAGCGGCAGCAGGCCGGCGAGCGTCAGCAGTGTGAAAATTGCGCCCCCGATGAAGGTGCCGGTGGGACCGATGCTATCCCACAAGGCTCCGGCGATCACGCTGGCGATGAGAAGCGCTACCCCGGTCACCAGATTGAACATGCCGAAAGCCGTGCCCCGCAATGTTGGCGGTGCGGTGTGCGCGACCAGCGTTGCGAGCAGCCCCTGCGTGAACCCCATATGCAGGCCCCAGAGCGTTGCCCCGATAAGGAGACCCGCGAGGCCGGGTTCGAAAGCAAGCATCAGATCGGCCGCGAGCAGGAGAAAGAGGCCAGTGATGAGCAGTGACAGGCGGTTCATCCTGTCGGAAAGCGCGCCGACGGGATAGGCGGACAGGAAATAGGCGACATTCATCACCACCATGATCGATGGCACGAGGACCAGGGAAAGGCCCGCATCCTGCGCCTTGAGCACGAGGAACGCCTCGCTGAAACGCGCCAGCGTGAACGCCGATCCGACGATCACCACCCACCAATAGGTCGCGCCGAGCTTGGCGAGTTCCTTGCGGCTGAGTGGCGTGCGCACCCGGTGCTCGTCGTCATCGCGCTTCGGATCCTCGACCGCAAAGATCGCCAGTCCCGCGGAAAGAAAGGCAGGTACCACGGCGATCCAGAAGACGAGCGTGAAATCGTCAGAAAAGAGCGCCATGAAGAGAATGGCAAGCAGGGGGCCGAGCAATGCGCCTGCCGTATCCAGCGATTGCCTGAGGCCGAAGGCGGCGCCACGCAATTCCGGCGGCGTGATGTCGGTGATCAGCGCATCGCGCGGAGCGCCGCGAACGCCCTTGCCTATGCGGTCGATGAAGCGGGCTGCAACGAGAAAGCCGACATGGGGCGCCAGTGGAAAGATCGGCTTGGTCAGCGCTGCAAGGCCATATCCGAGGGCCATCAGCATCTTGCGTTTGCCAAGCCAGTCGCTCAAGGCTCCGGAAAAAACCTTGGTAATGGCCGCGGTCGCTTCCGCGATGCCCTCGATGATGCCGACCGCGAGCGTCGAAGTGCCGAGAACGCCGACCATGTAGAGCGGCAGCAGCGCATGGATCATTTCCGAGGAGACATCCATGAAGAAGGAGACTAAGCCGATGGCCCAGATGCTGCGTGGCACCCTGCGCCATGCGGCGATTGCCGTGCCCTTGTCACCCATCTCCAGAGGCTCCTGCTCATCCGCATCGATACCCGCTGCACCGATGGCGAAGGCCTCGCAGATGTTCGGGATTCGCCCGCTATCGTCAAGCGGTCTGAGGGTGTGTGTTCGCAGCGGGTAATGTTGTTGCCGATGACAACGGGAGTGCGACAGGCTTGTGTGGCGTCTTGTTCCAGAAAAACGGACGGGAGTGGAGTTCGAAGACGGCGCGCCATGCGGCGATGGAGGTCATGACCCAGTAAAACGGGACGCCGGCCCAGCGTCGACCGATCCGCTTCTTCTCATGCTCGGTCATCGCAGCGGCCCCAAGCGCGAGGAAGGCCGCGTAGCTGCCGAAGATGTTGATGAAGTCGATCGAGAAGAGCACGGCCTGTAGCAGGCCTATATTCTCCGCCGGGCTTTGCATCATGGCAATGGCTGACGAAGCGAGAAAGATGATGATGGCGGGGTGGGCGAGCGACGAGATCAGCATTCCGCCGACCATCAGCTGGACCACGAGGAAAGCTACGACACCCATCTCACGGGCCGTTTTCACCGGTTCGCGCATCAGCACCAGCCATGTCTGCAGCCAGCCCTTGAACCAGCGGGTCCGTTGACCCAGCCAGACCCGTGTGGTGGTCGGCGCATCTTCCAGGGTCTGGCGTCGTATGGTTTCCGAGCGATAGCCCTGACGGTAGAGTCGTATGCCGAGATCGGCGTCTTCCGTCACATTGAACGGATCCCAGACACCGATTTCGATGAGCGGGCCGATGCGGAAATGGTTCGATGTGCCGCCGAGCGGAAGCGGCATCCGGTAACGGGAGAGAACGGGCAGCAATCGCCGGAACAGCGCCGAATATTCGAGCGCGAACAGCGCGCTCATGTAGGACTGTTCGATGTTGGTGATGATGAGCGGGGCCTGCAGGCAGGCGACGTCCGGCGGCGACGCGAGAAATCTGGCATGGGCTTCCCGCAACTGGTCGGGATGCGGTCGGTCTTCGGCATCGTAAACCGCGACATAGGAACCACGCGCGCCGGCAAGCGCATAGGTGAGCGCCTTCGGCTTGGTGCGCGGCGCCATGGGAGGCACCTCGACGATCTCGATATGTGGGCCGGGTGCGAGCGCCCGGATGGCGGAAATCGTCGCCTCGTCGTCGGCCTCGCACACCAGCTTGATGTCCAACCGGGAGCGCGGCCAGTCGAGACGGTTTAGCGCCGCCAGAAGCTGAGGCACGACGTCCTGCTCGCTGTATAGCGCGACGAGCACCGTATAGACCGGCAAGTCGCCGTCCGACTGGTTTGCGGGCCGGTGGCTCTTCCGACGATTGCCATGGATCAGAGCCGCTAGACGAAGCTGCAAGGCCGCGAGATAGAGCAGCGACAGGACGATATGGGTCGTCAGCACGGCCTCTTCCGGAAGAAGCAGGAAGAAGGCGATTGCGAGGCTGAGCAAGGTTCCGGCGAAGAAGCCCTGCCGTCCCGTCATGATGATGCGGGCCGAATGCCGGGGCTGTTCTTCGAAGAGGTGATTGACGGTTCGCTCCACCCGCCGTTCCGAACCGGCTTTCCAGGCGGCCGCGCGGATCGCCGAAGGTGTGGCGATCGCCAGCGCATTTCGCAGTGTCGGAAAGCGCTGAAGGCGTTCGATCAGGTGGTCGATGCGTTTTGCTTCGGGAGCAATCAGCGTCACCGGTGGGCGGCTCGCATCGTGCAGGCGGATCGTGCAGGGGCGTTTCAACTGGCTGTCGAGGCCCCGATGATCGACGACCGCTGTTTCGGGAATGGTCTCGACGAAGGGCAGCCCAAGCAGTCGGGCCATGGCTTCGTAATAGGCTTCTTCGCGCACATGACCGCTGGTCAGCAATTCCCGTTCGATTGTCGTGCCGTTCGCGAGTGCCGCCCGGCCCATGCGCGCAATCAGCGGCTTTGCAAAGCCCAGCGATTTCAGGACGAGTGCCTCGTCCTGCAGCGAGGATAGATCTCCAGCGCCGCCATCCGCCGTTGCAAGGTTTTCGGATTTTTCACGCAACGTCACTTTGGCGGCCGCGTGCTCCGGACTGCCGTATTCCCCGATTTGCATGACTCTGTTACATCGTCATACGTGATGACGCCCCACATTCCCCTGGATCGGTATGATAATGAAGCAGGCCACGTTTTCATCCCCGGATTTCAGGGGGTTACGCTTCACCTTTGTGTGTGTTCTGGCGCTTTTTTCCATGTTCGGCGCGCCGGCTTCGCCTCGGGCCGATGACATGCCGGTGATGTTCGATGTGCGCGAGAGGCTCGTTCGCCCGGATCTCTCGACCTTGCTGCGGCTGCGCTTTCTCACGACGACGGATTTCCCGCCCTTCAATTTCACCGATCAGACCGGCCGGCTCGCCGGTTTCCATGTGGAGCTTGCCCGCGCCATCTGCGTCGAACTCGGCATCGAGAACAGGTGCCAGATCCAGGCCTTGCCCTATGGCGAGCTTGAGACGGCACTGGCAAGTGATCAGGGAGAAGCGGTCATTGCCGGAGTTGCGGTCACGGACCGGATGCGCCAGCAGTTTGCTTTCTCGCGTCCTTACATGATGCTGCCGGCGCGGTTCGTCCGCAACAGGCAGGCGGAGCTTGCCGGCGACGATGCCCGCGCCCTCTTCGGCCGCCCGGTGGGGGTTCTCACCGGCACGGCCTATGAGGCCATGCTGAAATCTTTCTTCCCGGACATCCGCGCCGTCGGTTTTGCCGACAGGGCCGCCATGCTGGAGGACCTGAAGCAGAAAAAGGTCGATGCCGTCTTCGCCGACGGTCTCCAGCTTTCCTTCTGGGCCTCGGGTGAGGCGTCGGCCGGATGTTGCGCTGTCTTCGATGGCCCCTATGTATCCGAGCGCTTCCTCGGAGAGGGCCTGACCATCATGGTCAACAAGGACGATGCCACTCTGGTTCAGGCGATCGACAGCGCGCTTGCGGCTCTGTCCCATGACGGCAGACTGGAAGAGATCTATCTCAGATATTTCCCTTACGGCCTGTTCTGAGACAGCGCCGGGCTCGAGCGCAATAGGTTCAGAGTGGGCGGTAGCGAATGATAGCAGAGTGCTCGATGGCCGCGCAGGTCAGCTTGTCCAGGTGGAACCGATCCCTGAGCAGCTGAAGAAGGCGGATTTCCTCCGGCTTGACGGCGAGGTCTACAGCCATGATTTCGACAGCGAGCGCGTAAGCGGCACGGTAGGCTTGGGGTGGCAATGCGTCCTTGATGGTCTCGAGCGCGATATCGAGGCCTTCCTGTCCCGAGAGGATTTCCGCGCAACGCTGCGAAACCTCGATCAGCCGCTTCTTGTCGAAACCCTCGAACACTGGAAGGATGTCGATCAGCTGGCCGATCCGGCGCAACTCCCTCTCGTTCATCGAATTGTCGACGGCTGAAGCCATCACCATGACGAAGATAAGGGCGTCATGGGGCGTTACGCGATTTGTCATCTGCTTGGAGATCCTCGTTGTTTTGACCGAGAGTAGGAAGTGGAAGCGACGCTTTCAAGTTCGTCTTGGAGCGTAATCCGACCGGAGTGAAACGAGGAACGATAAGACTATGTTTCAAAAGAAAGCCTTAGAGCGCCCGTCTGCTCAACCGGATCGAAACGCGCTCCATGATTAGCGGGGGTCTCCGCCAAACAGGCCGAGGCGCGAGGAATGCGCTTTTTCCGTGAGTGGCCTGAGCGGAGAGCCTTCCGGCGTATCGACCCAACCGTTTTCCGCAAGCCAGGAGGAAAGGTCGATCTCTCCAAGCCGGCAATGGGCTTCAATCGTTCCCTGCCACTCGGCGCTGTCGATGGCGCAGTTGACCGTGCGGTTTCGGATGAACAGCCGCTGCTGTGTGCGGGCGAGCATCCCGCAGGGCCATTGCGTACCACCGGCGCCGGTGCATGTGCGGGCCGGGTCCGTCGGTTCGATATCGGCAAGTTTCAGCGTCTTCTCCCCGAAGGTCATGATGCCGGCGCCGGATGTCTGTGGCCGCGGCAGATCGATGCCTTCGTGATCTCCGTCGGGCGCTTGCGTCTGTGCCGTGGTCGGTTGCTGCAGTTCGGCCTGCGCGGTGATGGTCTCGCCGGTTGTTTCTGGGGCAGCCTCTCCAGCCTGGCTTGATGACGCCTGTCCGTCGCCGGCATCCGCCGGCACGGAGAGATCCGGTTCTTCCGCCGAAACCTCCGGCGTCGTGGCCGGCGGAACCTCGGTGATATCGATGGTTTCCATGGTCGAGGGGTCGAAGTCGGCGGCCGTCTCTTCGCCGGTGCCGACGCTGCGGGCACCCGCCACCACCGCAATTCCCCAGATTGCGAGACCTGCAATGCCGATGACGAGCGTGGACGCTGATCGCATAGGTCGTAATTCCTATTGGCTGGCCCAGATGATGCGGGCGATCCATTCGACGTCTGTCATGTCGAGATTGCGGTTCGGGTGCTCGGGGTTGAGCGAGACGAGTTCGATCGCTTTTGTGCTCTGGCGGGCAAGCACCTTGGCCATCACCTCGCCCTCGCGGGTCTTCACCACCACGCGGTCGCCGCGGCGCACTTGAGCGCCGGGCTCGACGATGAGTACGTCGCCATCCCGGTAGAGCGGCTTCATGCTGTCGCCCTGCACCTCAAGCGCATAGACGCCGGATTTCAGGCCCGGAGTGGCCGGGAATTCAACGAGGTCCCAGCCCTGACCGGCCGGAAATCCGCCATCGTCGAAAAAGCCGCCAGCGCCTGCCTGAGCAAAGCCCAGAAGCGGGATCGATCCGGGCTGCGGCGGGAATGATCCGTTCGGAACGCCGCCGTCTCCCTGGATATAGCTCATGAACTGATCGATGCTGGAACCGGTGGCATCGAGCACCTTGGAGATCGATTCCGTAGAGGGCCAGCGCATGCGCCCGTCGGATGCAATTCGCTTGGACTTGTTGAAGGACGTGGGATCGAGCCCGGCACGGCGCGCCAGTCCGGAAGGTGTCAACTGATGGCGTTCGGCAAGCCGGTCGATCGCGGCCCAGATCTTGTCGTGCGAAAGCATTGTCGCCCATGCTCCAAGCCCGGCGGTGATCCTTGAAATATCCTTCTGACCCGGGCGTTGGCCGCGACTCTAGCGGAGCCTGTTCCGGGAGTAAAGATTAAAAGAGGAATAAAATCCTCTCCGTCTCCGAAGCGAAAGATCAGGCGACCATGGCCATGTTGATCTTGCCGAGCTGGATGACCGCCTGTGTGCGGCTGTCGACCTTGAGCTTCAGGAGGATCGCGGAAACATGAGCCTTGATGGTGGCTTCCGAAACGCCGAGTTCATAGGCGATCTGCTTGTTGAGCAATCCTTCGCCGAGCATGCCCAGCACACGGCTCTGCTGCGGGGTCAGCGTGCGCAGGCGATTGATGAGATCGGCAACGTCAGGATCCTGCTCCTGCCCGCCGTGATAGAATTTCGGCGTCCAGATATCGCCTTCCAGAACGGCCTGGATGGCGGCGCGGATGTCGTCGATGCCGGAGGATTTCGAAATGAAGCCGGAAGCGCCCAGTTCCAGCGCGCGGCGGATGGTGGTCGGGTCGTCGGAGGCCGATACGATGACGATCGGCAGGCTGGCGAATTCGGCGCGCAGCGCCATCAGGCCGGAAAAGCCCGATACGCCGGGCATGGCGAGATCGAGCAGCAGGAGGTCGGCTTCGGGATGGGCGGACGCGGCCTTGCGGGCGGCCTCGAAATCACCAGCCTCGATGATGGCCTGTTCGCCGTCAAAGCCGCTGACGGCCTGCCGAAGGGCCCCGCGGAAGAGCGGATGGTCGTCTGCAATGATGAAAGTGGATGCCGTCATGTCGAGCCCCCTCCCAAGAGCAAAGTCTTTCAACCGCGCGGGCGGATGTTTTTCTTTTAGCCGCTGATGTGAATATATACAATGGTCTATGTTTTGTTCGGCGGACTATTCTCCTCTTGTTGCCTGAACTCTTCGACCAGCCCGAAGAAGGAGCGCATGAAGCGCTCCATGATGCCGATCGAACGTTCGACCTCCTCGTCGGACGGCAGATTTTCGCCTGATCTTGCAAGAGGTTGGCCTTCGTTCTGGTTTTTCTCAAGCGCTGAGACCCGCTTCTCCAGACGGTCCAGTTCTTCCTCATAAGCCGCGCGTTCGTCGGCGGCCATCCGGCAGGTCAGCGTGCCGTCCTTTTCTTGACAAAGAGTCAGTGCGCCGGTCTTGCGGTCGAGCCGGACAAAGCCCGAATCCGTCTTTTCGAGCGAGAACCGGTTTGTGTCTGCGTCCTGTGCAAGGGCCGGAATGGCGCTTCCGGCCATCACGCCTATCAACGACGCCGCCGTCAGGCTTAATGGCTTCATGCATGTCTCTCCCGAAAGCAGCCGCCACCGGAAGATGAACCGGCGATGGGCGTGGACAATTCCGGCACTTTCCGGCAAACCGCATGCATCGATCGCATCGGAGACGGAAGGACGCGCCTTGGAACGCATCATATACAAGATCGTGCCGCAGGAATTATGGCAGGAGGCGCGGGCCGAGGGTTTATTTCGCGGGGCGTCCATCGATCTGCAGGACGGTTACATCCATCTGTCGACAGCAGCGCAGTCCGTGGAGACGGCCCGGCGCTATTTCACCGGCGTCTCCGGGCTGCTGCTGGTTGCCGTCGAGGCGGCCGCGCTCGGCGATGCGCTGCGTTACGAGCCATCGCGGGGTGGGGACCTCTTCCCGCATCTCTATGCGAACCTGCCGATGGGCGCGGTGCTTTGGGAAAAGCCCCTGCTGCTGAAGGCGGATGGCTCCCACGAATTTCCGGAGATGGCATGATGATCGACGCGTTCAAGACCTTTGCCCGCCGCGGCCTTTTCCTCTTCGATGCGGAAACGGCGCATGGCATGTCCATCACCGCGCTGAAGTCAGGCATTCTGCCGGCCTGCCGATTGCCTTCCGATCCGCGTCTCGCCGTGACGGTGGCGGGCCTGTGCTTTCCTAATCCGCTTGGCATGGCTGCGGGCTATGACAAGAATGCCGAGGTGCCGGATGCGCTTCTGCGCCTCGGTTTCGGTTTCGCCGAAGTCGGCACGCTGACGCCGAAGCCGCAATCGGGCAATCCAAAGCCGCGCATCTTCCGTCTGGAGCGGGACATGGCGGTGATCAATCGCCTGGGCTTCAACAATGAGGGACATGAGGCGGCCTTCGCCCGGCTGACCGCACGCCGTCCCACCGGCCTTGTCGGCGTCAACATCGGTGCCAACAAGGACAGCGCGGATCGCATTGGCGATTATGTCCTGGGCATCAGGCGCTTCCAGTCGGTCGCGGATTATTTCACAGTCAATATCTCATCACCGAATACGCCCGGCCTGCGCGACCTGCAGGCGCGAGAAAGCCTGGCGGCCCTTCTTTCCGCCGTTCTTGCCGCCCGGGACGAGGGGGCAACGGCGACCGGCAAGCGACGCCCGGTCTTCCTCAAGATCGCGCCGGATCTGACCGAAGAGGGCATGGACGACATCGCGGCGGAAGCGCTGGCCCATGATCTCGATGGCCTGATCGTTTCCAACACCACCCTGTCCCGCGAGGGCCTCTCAGATGCCCGTCTTGCCGGCGAAGCCGGTGGCTTGTCCGGTCGGCCGCTGTTCGAAAAGTCGACGGCCGTTCTCGCGCGCATGCGCAAGCGGGTCGGCGCCAGGCTTCCCATCATCGGCGTCGGCGGTGTTTCCTCCGCCGAGACCGCACTGGAAAAGATCCGCGCCGGCGCCGATCTGGTGCAGCTCTATTCCTGCATGGTTTACGAAGGCCCGGGCCTTCCCGGCAGCATCGTCCGCGGTCTCTCCGCTCTTATGGACCGGGAGAAGGTGAACTCGATTTCGGACCTGCGCGACAGCAGGCTCGATCACTGGCTGGCGGCAAAGGTCTGAGCGAGCTTGCGCGGCAGGATCGCAGCAAGCGTCAGGCCGCGCAGCGCCAGAAAGATGTTGAGCGCCAGCCAGAGGCCATGATTGCCGAGCGTCGGGGCAAAAAGCGCCAGCGCAGCGCAATAACCGGCAAGCGCAAGCAGCATCATGTTGCGCATCTCGCGCGACCATGTTGCCCCGATAAAGACGCCGTCCATCTGGAAAGCCAGCGCTCCGGTCAGAGCGGTGAGCGCCGCCCAGGGCAGGAAATCGCGCGCCAGCGCCCGGACAGGCTCCGAGGTGGTCATGACGTCGATCAGCGTACCGCCGAGCAGCAGGAAGAACAGGGCGCATGCGGCCGCAAGTCCGAACGACCAGATGGCAGTCAGCTTGATTGCCCGTTCGAAGCCGGGGCGGAAGCGGGCGCCGATCGCCCGGCCGGTGATCTGTTCGGCGGCGTTGGCCATGCCGTCAAGGAAGAAGCTCGCGATCAGAAAGAAATTCATCAGCAGTGCATTGGCCGCCAGCAGTTCCGGCCCGAAAAGCGTGCCAACCCGGGTTTGCAGCGTGAAGGCGGCCACCAGCGCCAGCGAACGGATCATGATGTCGCGGTTGATTGCAAACAGCGCCTTCAGCTTCTCTCGGGAAAGCACGGCAGCCAGTTTGGGGCGCAGGGTTCCGCGAAAGGCAAACAGCATGTAGCCGAGCCCGGCGATGAAGGCGACGGCTTCGCCCGCAAGCGTTCCCCAGGCGACGCCGGCAATGCCGAAATCGAGCCAGAGGCCCAGCCAGATCGACATGACGATGTTGACGCCGTTGAGCAGGATCTGCAGAGCCAGTCCGACAGAGCCGCGCCCCATGCCGAGCACCGATCCGAGCAGGGTGAAATTGCCGAGCGTCAGCGGCGCTCCGAGCACCCGGATGGCGAAATAGGTCGATGTCGCTTCGGCGACCGGTCCCGTCGCCCCCATCAGGGCGACGCCGGTTTTCAGGATCAGCGGTGACAGCGCAAGGATGATGATGCCAAGACAGAGCGACAGCAGGAAGGAACGGTAGAACACGGCCTGCTGCTCAGTCTTGTCGCCCCTGCCGAGCGCCTGTGCCGTCAGCGCCGTGGTCGAGGCGCGCACGAAGCCGAAGCCGGCATAGATCAGGTCGAAAAGCACGGCGGCGATTGCGAGCCCCGCAAGAGCTTCTGCCGAACCGGTGCGTCCCACTACCGCCGTTCCTGTGAGGCCGAGCAGTGGCGTGGTGACGAAACCGAGTGTCATGGGAATGGCGATCGACAACACCAGTCGATGCGTCACCGCGAAGGAATTATGCTGTCTGCCGGCCTGATCCATGCCACCGCTCTTTTCCGGCCGGGCGGGAATCGCTCAGGCCGAGAGCACCATGGCCCAGAAAGGTCTGTTGGCGGAAGAGGGCGCGCGGGCGACAGCAACGCCGAGCCCGTTATATCGGCCGAGCATGTTCTCGAGATGCTTCTTCGAGTCGATCCACGCCTGGACGGCGCGCTCGACTGTGTCCTGCCCGGTCGCAATGTTTTCGGCGGCGGGCAGTGGTACCTCGCCGGCTTTCATGCGGCTGAAGAAGCTGTCGTTGAACCCGATGACATGGGACATCTTGTCGGCCCTGGCCATGCGCCGCGCCTGGAAGATCGCCGCCGTTTCCGCCGCCGGGCTCTTGGAGAGCGTGGAAAGCCCGTTCCTTGTCCGCAATGCGTTGACGAGGGGCAGAGCGGCATCGGTCTCCGGCTTGGCTGCATCGTTCGAAACGGTCAGCACTTCCGTGCTGCGGCAGCTAGCGAGCGAAAGCGCCAGCCCGCTGCCGGCAAGGATCAGGAGGCCGCGACGTGGCAAGGGCTTGGTGAACACGGAATGCGTCATGTCAGTTGCGGCTGCCGAAGAGACGGAGAACAATGAAAATCGGAATGACCACCGTCGCACCGAGCAGCAGATAGTCGCCTACCCGGCCGAGTGCTGAGAAGCCCCTGTACCAGAGCTCAAGGAAGAAGTGGCGGATGCCATCGACGATGTCGAGCGGATAGATGCCGAACACGGTCATGATGAAGCCGACGATCAGCGATACGACCAAAAGCTTCACCAGCGTCCGGCCCGGAGTATCGCCCAGAAATCTGTTCACTCGATCCGACATGCAAATCTCCTGTTTCGCCTGAGATAGGACGACGCATTCCCTTGCGCAAGCGAGCCATGAAGTACAGCGCTTCGCCGCGCGTCAAATAGCTCTTGTGTTTTTCTCGCGTATCGGTCAAGACCGCGCGCCGCCAGAGGTTTCACCATGCAGCCGACCCAGTTCTCGTCCGGCGACGTCATCGCCGACCGCCGTGCCGATTATGCCCGCATGCTTGCCGAAAGTGGCGATCCTGCGGCAGCAGCCGAATTGATGGAGCAGGCGCTGGAACTCGCGCCCGGATGGGCCGCCGGCTGGCTGCGGTTTGCCGAATATCTGGAAAAGGCCGGCAATGGCGACGGTGCGATAACCGCGCTGCGCAAGGTGCAGGAACTCGATCACGAAGAGATTTTCGGCGCGCGGCTGAAACTGGCACTCCTCGGTGCCATCGAAGTGCCGGACCAGCCTCCGAGCCGTTATGTCGAGGCGCTGTTCGACGATTATGCCGACCGTTTTGAAACGGCGCTGGTGGAGCGGCTCGACTACAGCGTGCCGGAGAAGCTCTCGGCGCTGCTGAAGCGATATAGTGGAGAGGGCGGGCCTTTTCGGTTGGCTATCGATCTCGGCTGCGGGACAGGTCTTTTCGGCGTCGAGATTCGTTCGCTCGTGGAACGCCTTGAAGGCTTCGATCTCTCGGTCAACATGCTGGCCAAGGCGGAAGAAAAGGGTGTCTATGATTTTCTGGCACGCGCGGACCTCTCGCTCGATGCTGAAGGTTCGGGTCTTTTCGTCGACGGCCTCTTGCCCCATCGCGCCGACCTTCTGACGGCGGCCGACGTACTGATGTATCTGGGCGATCTGGAGGCACCCTTTTCTCTCGTATCTAAGCTTTCCGATCCGGGTGCGTACTTCGCATTTTCCGTCGAGGATGCCGGCAGCGATGACGGCTTCCATCTGGCGCCGTCGCTCCGCTATGCCCATTCCGAAACCCATGTCCGCACAAGGCTTGCCGCGGCAGGCTTCGAGGTGGCCGATCTGGAGCGAACGGTCATTCGCATGGATGGCGGAAAACCGGTCTCCGGCATTTTGTTTATTGCGGTGCGAAAGGGCTGAACCGACTGAAAATTGCGAAGTTTGCGATAGGTCAGTATGGCTTACGTATTGCGCTTGCGAACGCCTGAATCTGCGCTACCCTGAGAGCATCTAAGCCCGGTTCCGTGGAGATGTTGGCATGGCGCAGATGAGCAGCATGTTGGGTATCTGGAACACGAACCCGTCCCGTCATACACCCGTGGAAGACGTGCAGGGGATTCTGGCCGGGGCCATGATTTCCGCGCTCGGCCTCTATCTTCTGGCGAAGGTGGGATTGCTGACCGGCGGCATGGCCGGCCTCGCTTTTGTCCTTCACTACTGGAGCGGCGTGAGCTTCGGTCTTCTCTTCTTCCTGCTCAACCTGCCGTTCTATTGGCTTTCCCTGCGTCGCGTCGGGGTCGATTTCACCCTGAAGACCTTCGTGGCCGTCGGCCTGACCTCCTTCCTTGTCGAAATCGAAAGCCGTTTCCTTGTCATCGAGACGGTCGCGCCCTTCTGGGCTGCGGTTCTTGGCGGCCTGCTTCTGGGCTTCGGCCTTTTGGCGCTCTATCGCCATCGTGCAAGCCTTGGTGGCCTTGGCATTCTTGCGGTCTATGTTCAGGATCGTTTCGGCGTTCGCGCCGGCCTCGTCCAGCTTGCCTTCGACCTCTGCATCATGGCGCTGGCCTTTGCAGTGCTTTCGCCCATGGTGGTCGTCTACTCGGTCGTCGGTGCCGTGGTGCTCAATCTCTTCCTGACGATCAATCACCGTTCGGATCGCTACATCGCTCTTCGCTGAACCATATGCATTCTGCCCCTTGAGCAATCGCCCTTGGCGCGATACCGAGGCTTGAAGGCTTCCAATTGGCAGGTGTAGTGCATGGCGAAGGGTGAGATGAAGACGCGGTTCAAGGGCATGCTGGCGTCTTCGGCCGAAAGGCACTCGCTCGTCGATGACGTCCAAGGAGTTCTCGCCGGCAGCATGCTGGCTGCTCTCGGCGTCCTGCTGCTGTCGGGTGGAAAGCTGCTTTCAGGCGGAACGGCGGGCGTTGCCTTCCTGCTGCACTATCTGACGGAGATCGGCTTCGGCCCCATCTTCTTCGTCATCAACCTGCCGTTCTATTACTTCGCCTATCGGCAGCTCGGCGCGGCCTTCACCATCAAGACCTTTTCCGCCGTGGCTCTGACGTCATTCCTGACGGCGACGCTGCCGCGCTTCATATCCTTTTCCTCGCTCGATCCCCTGATCGCCGGCGTCTTCGGCGGGCTGCTGGTAGGGACAGGCATGCTGGCGCTGTTTCGCCATCGGGCAAGCCTTGGCGGGTTCGGCATTCTCGCGCTTTATCTGCAGGATCGCTTCGGCTGGCGGGCCGGACTGGTACAGCTCGGCTTCGATGGCCTCGTGCTGATCTTTTCCTTCTTCGTCGCCACGCCCTTCATCATCTTCTGCTCGGTCATGGGCGCTGTCGTGCTCAATCTGACGCTTGCCATCAATCATCGGAAAGACCGCTACATCGCGATGTAACGGTCTTTCGGCTGGCCTCAAGCCGGCTGTTATCAGGCCGCAATAGACGGCTGGTCGATTGGATGCTGGGAGCGGAACCCGACGGCAAGGCGGTTCCAGACATTGATGGTCCCGATCGCCACGGTGATGTTGGAGATTTCCGTTTCGCTGAAATGTTCTCTCAGTGCCTGGAACTCGGCGTCCGGCGCGCCGGTGCCGGCAATATTGGTGACGGCATCGACCCAGCCCAGCAGGGCACGTTCGCGCGGTGTGTAGATGGGCGATTCCCGCCATACGCTCATCAGGTTGATCCACTGTTCCGAAAGCCCGTCATGGCGGGATTCCTTCACATGCATGTCGACGCAATAGGCGCAGCCGTTGATGATCGATGCGCGAAGCTTGATCAGGTGGATTTCGGAGCGGCTGAGGCCGCTGTTCTGTACGAAGAGTTCGAGCGCATAGACGGCCTTGAACGCGGCCGGGGATGCCTTCTGGAGATCGAGACGCGGATGCATGGTTTTCTTCCTTTCATTCCTGCCCCTGGCGGGCGGATTTACGTTCGTTGAGTTCAAGGAAGGCGCAGCCGCGGGCGGCGATCCCTCCGTCATCGGTGGCCTTCAGATCCGAAATCAGATCCGCGATGCTCGTCTTCCCGAGTTCCGCCCGGTAGACGCGTTCTGCCGCCAGCATCGCAGCGGCAATCCCGCAGGGTCTTTCGAAATACCGTCCGGGAAGGGGATTGGGTCCCCGTTGACGGATTTCCTGACAGCGAAAGGCCGGCTGCGGGCCTTCCACCGCGATCACGATGTCGAGCAGGGTGATCTCGTCGGGTTTGCGTGCAAGGCGATACCCGCCCTTGGGGCCGGGAACGGTCGTCACCAGATCCGCAGCGGAAAGCGCCTGCAGGTGTTTCAGGAGATAGCTGGGGGAAACGCCATGAAACTCCGCAAGCGCCGCCGCCGACAGGAGGCCATCCCCGGAAAGCGAAGCCAGCATGGTCATGCTGTGTATGGCCTGTTCGACGCCGTCGCCGAGTTTCATATCGTCACCTCTAAATCATGGATAATAATTATCCGTGATTTAGGTTGTTGTCAATGACGCTTCTCTTTCGCGCGGCATGCACTAGGTTGACGCTGTGTTCGTGAATCAGACCGCCGATATGCTGTTGCCCGCTCCCTTCATCCGCTGGTTCGCGGAAAAGGGCTGGCAGCCGCGTGCCCACCAGCTGGAGCTTCTGCAAAAAGCGCGAGGAGGGGAGAGCCTCCTGTTGATCGCGCCGACCGGCGCCGGCAAGACGCTCGCCGGCTTTCTGCCATCGCTCACCGAGCTTGCCGAACGCGGTCGCCTTTCGCCCGGCGCGCCATTCACCGGTGTCCACACGCTTTATATCTCGCCGCTGAAGGCGCTTGCCGTCGATATCGAGCGCAACCTGATGAAGCCGGTGTCGGAAATGGCTTTGCCGATCACGATCGAAAACCGCACGGGCGATACGCCGCAGGGAAAGCGCCAGCGCCAGAAGCTCAACCCGCCGGACATCCTGCTGACCACACCGGAGCAATTGGCACTGTTGCTCTCCCATTCAGATGCCGAGCGCTTTTTCGGGGATCTGCGTTATGTGGTCTTCGATGAATTGCACTCGCTGGTAACCTCCAAGCGCGGTCATCTGCTGTCGCTCGGGCTTGCGCGTCTTCGTCGCCTCGCTCCCGATCTGCGCACCATCGGTCTTTCGGCCACTGTGGCGGAACCCATGGAATTGCAGCGCTGGCTGGTCGGGCAGTCCCCGCAGGAGGAGCGCCATGCTGGACTGATTACGGTCACGGGCGGCGCAAGGCCGGAGATCACCATCCTGAAGACCGAGGAGCGCGTTCCCTGGTCTGGCCATTCGGCACGCTATGCCATGCCGGAACTTTACGAGGTGCTGAAGGAGTTCCGGACGACACTGATCTTCGTCAACACCCGCTCGCAGGCCGAATTGCTGTTTCAGGAACTCTGGACGATCAACGACGACAATCTGCCCATTGCGCTCCATCACGGTTCGCTCGATGTCGGCCAGCGCCGCAAGGTCGAGGCGGCCATGGCCGACAACCGGCTCCGCGCCGTCGTTGCCACCTCAACCCTCGATCTCGGCATCGACTGGGGCGATGTCGATCTCGTCGTTCATGTCGGCGCGCCGAAAGGGGCCTCAAGGCTTGCCCAGCGCATCGGTCGCGCCAATCACCGCATGGACGAGCCGAGCCGGGCGATCCTCGTGCCGGCCAATCGCTTCGAGGTGATGGAATGTCAGGCGGCGCTGGATGCGAATTATGTGGGCGCGCAGGATACGCCGCCCATCGGTGATGGTTCACTCGACGTTCTCGCGCAGCATGTGCTCGGCATGGCCTGTGCAGCGCCTTTCCTCGCCGATGGCCTGTATGAGGAAGTGACGAGCGCTTCACCCTATGCGCTGCTACCGCGAGACACCTTCGACCGCATCGTCGATTTCGTCGCCACCGGCGGCTACGCGCTCAGAACCTACGAACGCTACGCTCGCATCCGGCTGAACAGGGAAGGGCGCTGGCGGCTTTCCAACCCGCAGGTCGCGCAGCAATACAGGCTGAACCTCGGCACCATCGTCGAAATGCCGATGCTGAATATCCGGCTCGTGAAACGCAACCATCTGGGTTCCATTGGCCGGGGCGGCATGTCGCTCGGCAAGGTCGAGGAGTATTTTCTGGAGCAACTCAGCCAAGGGGATACCTTCCTGTTTTCGGGCAAGGTCCTTCGCTTCGAAGGCATCCGGGACAATGAATGCCTCGCTTCCAATGCGTTTTCGCAGGATCCGAAGATCCCGGCCTATGCCGGCGGCAAGTTCCCACTTTCCACCTATCTGGCCGAACAGGTCCGCGCCATGCTCGACGATCCCGCCCGCCGGGCCGGCCTGCCGGATCAGGTGAGGGACTGGCTGGAGATACAGCGGGAAAAGTCGATCCTGCCGAAGCGTGGTGAACTGCTGATCGAGACCTTTCCCCGTGCCAACCGTTTTTTTCTGGTCGCCTATCCCTTCGAGGGACGGTTGGCCCACCAGACGCTTGGTATGTTGCTTACCCGCCGGCTGGAGCGGATGGGGGCAAAGCCCCTCGGTTTCGTCGCGACCGATTATTCGCTGGCCGTCTGGGGGCTGGAGGACATGGGCAGCATGATTGCTTCCGGCGGCCTGCGCCTCGCCGATCTGTTCGACGAGGACATGCTGGGCGACGATCTCGAGGCGTGGCTCGACGAATCCTGGATGCTGAAGCGCACCTTCCGCACCTGCGCCGTCATCGCCGGCCTGATCGAAAAGCGGCACCCCGGCAAGGAAAAGAGCGGACGACAGGTGACGGTGTCGGCGGATCTGATCTATGACGTGCTGCGCAGCCACGAACCGGATCATATCCTGCTGGAAGCGACGCGACAGGATGCCGCCGCGGGCCTTCTCGATATTGCCCGGCTCGGCGATATGCTAAAGAGAATCAAAGGGCACATCACCCACAAGCGGCTGGATCATATTTCGCCGCTCGCCGTGCCGGTGATGCTGGAGATCGGTCGCGAGCCGGTCGCGGGCGAGGCCCAGGAACATGTGCTTGCCGAAGCCGCGGACGATCTGATCGCCGAGGCCATGGCGTGAAGGAAAATAACAACGCATGAACCGCCTGGCGCAACTCAAGGCCCCGGCCATGGACGACCCCGATTGCTCGGCCCGTTTCGTGCTGAACGGAGTGGAGGCGATTGCCGATCCCTGCGGTGTGCTCGTGTTGCCCGAGCTTGGCATGCTCGTGGTGTCGGACCTGCATCTGGAAAAGGGAGCCGCCTTCGCTCGCCGTGGCCAGTTGCTGCCGCCTTACGACACGCTGGCGACGCTTCGCATTCTCGAAGCCGCAGTCGAACGGCATGACCCGAAGATCGTCGTCAGCCTCGGCGATAATTTCCACGACAGCGTCGGCTCCGCCCTGTTGCCGGGGCCGTTCCGCGACAGGATTGTCGCCATGGCGCGGGGGCGGGAATGGATCTGGATCAACGGCAATCACGATCCCGATGGCACTTCCGGTCTGCCGGGTATATCCGCCGACGAAATCGTCTTTGGCGGCCTGACGTTTCGTCATGAGCCGAGCCTGATTGCCGGCAAGGGTGAGATTTCAGGCCACCTGCATCCCTGTGCAACCGTGCGCCGGAGGGAAAAATCGGTACGCCGTCCCTGTTTCGCGACGGATGGGCAGCGCTTGCTGATGCCGGCTTTCGGGGTCATGACCGGCGGGCTCGACCTTCGCCACCGTGCCTTTACCGGCCTGTTCGACCGGGCTGAACTCATTGCCCATTTGCTCGGACGCGACCGCGTCTATTCGGTGCGCTTCGCCAACCTGCTGGGATGATCGAGATAGGTTCCCGCCGTCAGTCCTTGCGGAACATCAGGCTCGCGCTCCAGCCCGTAATCAGCGCCAGAAGCACGGACAACATGCCGTAAGCAAGCGGGCTTTCGTGCGCGGCTCGTGAAATCGAATCCTCGATGCCGGTCTTGATGACCCGCAGCGGCAATTCCTTCTCGCCGATGAATTCTCCGGTCTTGAACAGATAGGCATGCACGATGTGAACGCCGTCGGGAATGTTGGCCGGCAGCCGCAGCGTTGCCTTGAACAGGCTGGAGCTGACGAAGCGGACGCCGTTGGTGTCGCGCTGGTAAAGCCCGTGCGACTGCTTGATACGGCGGAAGGCATCGCGGAATTCGGTGATGTTGGCGTCGTAGCTGATATAGCCGGTCGGTGTCAGCGCCAGATGGTCGATGCCGATGCCGTGACCCGTCAGGACCTGGGCCGGCGCGATCTGCTCCACCGGCCGGGTACTGGCCAGCGAATAGGAGATCGGCATCCGCTCGAAAGTCATCGAGGTCCGGTTCATCCATATGCCGAAAAGCCGGTCCTTGCGGCGTACCGTCGTTTCCTCGCGCGGTCCTTCGAGTGTCACCACGACGTCGTACTGTCCGATGGCCAGAAGCAACTGGTCGGCATTGGTCAGCGCTCCGAAGATCGTCAGGTCCGCGCCGCGAAAATCCGAGGTGATGGCAATTTCGCTGGTCGATGTCCCGATGTCGAGGCCTTCCTTGCCCATCATGTCGCCGGCAAGTGGGATTTGAGCGAGCACGTGGGAGGCGGAGAAGAGAGTAGCTGCGATGGAGAGTGTGGCGAGGAGCTTGCGCATGTCAGCCTCCGATCGCGATGGAATAGAGGTCTTCCGGCGTCACCACCAGCTCGATGGCAAGTCTCAGGCCAACGGCAAGCACCAGCAGACCGAGCAACGCGCGCAGCTGTTCGCCGCGCAGCTTCTGGCCGACGCGAACGCCGTATTGCGCGCCGATCACACCGGCGAGCATCAGGATGAAGGCGAGCACGATATCGACGGAGAAGTTGGTCGCGGCCTGCATCACGGTGGTGAAGGCGGTGGTGAAGATGATCTGGAACAGCGACGTGCCGACAACCACGTTGGTCGGGATGCGCAGCAGGTAGATCATCGCCGGCACCATGATGAAGCCGCCGCCCACACCCATGACAGAGGTCAGGATGCCGATGGCGAAACCGAGGCCGAGCACTGGCAGGACGCTCAGATAGATCTTCGATTTCTTGAAGCGCATCTTGAATGGCAGTCGGTGCACCCAGTTGTGCTGACCCGGCCGCTTGAGGTTGACCGGCTGGTTCTTCGCGGCCCGCCGCATGGCGTTCAGGCTTTCCATCAGCATGAGCGCGCCAACGGTGCCGAGGAACACCACATAGAGCAGCGAGATGACAAGATCGAGCTGGCCGAGCCGCCTGAGCCAGGAGAAGATGACGACACCGACCGAGGCGCCGGCCAGACCTCCGATCAGCAGCACCGTGCCGAGCTTCACATCCAGCGTCCCGCGCCGGAAATGCGTGATGGCGCCGGAAACCGAGGAGGCCACCACCTGGTTTGCGCCGGTCGCGACGGCGACCACCGGAGGGATGTTGTAGAAGATCAGGAGCGGCGTGATCAGGAAGCCGCCGCCGACGCCGAACATGCCGGAAAGGAAACCGACGGCTGCACCCATCCCGAGAATGATGAAGATGTTCACCGACAATTCTGCTATCGGCAGGTAGATTGTCACGCTCGGGCCTCTGAATGCGTCTGCCCGCAGGAGCGGGTTGGTACAAAACGGGTTCGGAAATGCGGCCGGTCTCAGGCAAAAGCCAAATGGGCTCAAGTCCTTGTCGGACTTGATCCCTGTCATGTCTCTTGCGCTCGCAGGCCGGTCGAGTCAATTCGCGCTCAAGCCATACGCCAGCATTTTCCGAATTTTATGACCGTTCGCGACTATTTGTTGCGTTCCAGCAGCGCATTCACCAGCTTGTCCGTAACCTGACCCGTCGGCTGTTCGCCGATCGATGTCTGGAACGCCTTGATCGCGGTCACCGTCTTGGCGCCCATCACGCCATCGGGGGTGCCGGCGTCGAAGCCGTTCTTGTTCAGGATTGCCTGAATGTTGCCGATTGCCTTCTTCATGTCGACGCTGGCGGTCTTCAGTCCCTTGCCGGCCCATTCGTCCGGCGTGTTGGCGGTGTTGGCATCCGGATCGAGCGGCTTCGGCTTCCAGAGGTCGACCGTGGCGCGGGCGCGTTCAAGCTGCTCCGGCCGCATGGCGTTTGCCACTTCGTCGCGCTTCTGAGCGGCGTCCTTGTCGCCGTCCTTCGCAGCGATTGCAAACCACTTGTAGGATGTCTCAAGATCCTGCTGCACGCCGTTGCCGCGGGCATAGAGGATGGCAAGGTTGAACTGGCTGTCGGAGACGCCGTAGTCGGCGGCCTTGGAGAACCACTCGACCGCCTTGGCATAATCCTGGGCGCCGTCCGCGCCGGAGGCGAAGAGCACGGCGAGATTGTGCATGGCGCTGGCATTGCCGGCGTCGGCGGCCTGCTGGTAGAGGTGCTTCGCCGCCGCGATGTCACGCGCAACGCCGGTTCCCTTTTCATAAAGGTTGGCCAGCCGGTATTGCGCCGGTGCGAAGCCGCGGTCGGCTGCGAGCTGATACCATTTCGCGGCCTCGGAAAAATCGCTGGTAACGCCACGGCCATCGGTATAGCGAGCGCCGATTTCGAACAGCGCCACCGGATCGCCTTCCTTTGCGGCAATGACGAGCGACGGCGGAGAGATTGCTTCCGGCACGATGATCGCCGGAGCGACTTCCGCCTGCACCGGCCGGGTCGCTGCGCTGCCTGCGGGCTCCGCCTGACCGGCAGGCGGCACGAAGGTGGCGCTATCCTGCGGGCTGTCCTCGGCGGCGGACTGCAGCGTGGAGAGGGAATCGCTGCCATCGAGCGGTGCCTGTTCGACGCTTGCGACCGGTGCCGCCTGCGATATGGCGTCCGCGCCTTCTTCCGTCACGGCCGGAGCGATGGCTGCAACCTTGGCTTCCGATTGGCTTTCGACCGGAGCCGGCGCCATGCCGCTTTCCTGCGGCTTCGTCGTCTCGATGACGGCCGGCGGCGCCTTCTCTCCACGGATCAGCGTCGTGACGAGCGGCATGGCCATGGCGGCCAGCAGGATCGCACCGACGGCCATCAGGATCGGACGGCGGTAGCGGGCAAATCCGCTGAGGGCGGAGACGCCGGGCTTGGCGTTGCGTGCGCTCTTCTGCGCAAGATCCATTTCCTGCGCGGCGGCCTGTGCGGCTCTGCGTGCAGCAGCGATATAATCGGTGCGATCACCATCGGCAGCCGCATTGCCTGCCTCGCCCTTCTGGCTTGCCTGGGAGGCGCGCACGCGCTCAAGGATCTTGCGCACGTCGGGTGCGCCGGAGCCGGGTTCCAGCAATTCATTGGCCTGTTCGGGTGGCAGCATGTCGGACGGGTCGATCGACGGAGCCGGATCGATCACCTGACGGCCGACCGGCGGCTCCTCGGCGGTCTTTTTCTGGCCGGGCAGGAAGCGTTTGCCGAGGCCGGCAATCAGGCTGGGCTTGCTCGGCTTCTTGCCGGAACGCGTCTCCTCGATGACCGGCAGTGCCGTCATCGTCGTTTCGATTGCCGTGGAGCCGAAAAGGGGTACGTGCTCGTGATCGTCTTCCTCCTCCTGCATGACGGGAGAAGCGAAGGGCGGGCGGAACGGCTCTTCTTCATGAACGGCGTAGGCCGGGGTCGGTGCTGCTGCCTGCACAGGCTCGCGGTATGGGGCGGGAGCGAGCGGCTCCTCGAAATGCGCCGTGCGGTCGTCGATCTGGTCGAGCCGGCTTGCGATCTGGACAAGGGTATCGTGCAGGGCCTCGAAGGTACGATGGGTGCGCTCCTCGGAATTGCGGCTGAAATCCTCGAGGTTGCGCAGGTGATCGGAGAGAGCGGACAGCGCGGCAATGTCGGCCGATCCGGCCGCACCTTGCGATGGCATCCGCTGCGCATAGCTTTCCATCACGGTCTCTGCGGCCTGACGGGCCGCCTCGATGATGTATTCATCGCTCGTTGCCATATAGTCTTCGAGCGCGGAAATGCGGTCTGCCACAGCGTCGTCGATGCCGCCTGTCGAGGGGCGAGCAATCAACGCGGAAAGATGGGCGATCTGTTCTTCAAGACCGCGCAGGCTGGCGCTTTCGCCAGCCGGAACGCCGGCATTTTCCTCGATCCGGTCGACGACGGCGTTCAGGCGATCCTCAAGCCCGCGCAGCATGCTGTCATCGATCCGCGCGACCGCAGCCGGCTGCGGCACTTCCAGGCCTTCGATGCGGCGGGCGAGAAGTTCCAGCCTGTCGGCCAGCCGATCGTTGACAGCGCCGTGGTCCAGCGCGTCGATCTTGCGGGAGATGTCTGCGAGATAGCCCGTGAGTTCAGGCTGCGGCACCGGGGCCTGCGTGTTGCGTTCCAGCACATGCGAAAGCATGTCCAGCCGCTCTTCGAGGCGGCTTGCCGAGCGTTCCTCGGACAGAAGCTCGATGCGGTCGGTCAGCTGCTCGATGCGGCGAGCGAGATCGGAATTCGGCCGTTCCTCGCTGGCCCGGCTGTCGGCAAAGGCCTCGATCTGGTGGGCAAGTCCTGCGATACGGTCTTCGAGACGCTGGAAAAGACTGTTGTCAGCGCCGCTGGAATTGCGCGAGCCGGCCACGATGGCGCGGCTGATCTCGTCCAGCCGCATGTCTATGCCGGCGAACTGCTCGCTCATCATCCGCTCGCTGGGGTCGATATGCGAACCGATCTGCTCGAGCGCGGTTGCGACCTTCATCAGCTTTTCTTCAAGCGCCTGAATGGAGCGATTGTCGCCGACGCGACCGAGATAGCTCTTGATATCGTCGAGGCGGTCGGCAAGCCGCACCAGTTCCTCGCGCATCGCAGCCGGATCGACGTCGCCGATCTTTTCCTCGATATGGCTCCAGCGATTGTCCATGCGGCGCACGGAATCCTCGCGAGCGAGACCATCCATCAGCGAGCGAAGCTCTTCGAACTCCTCGCGCAATCCATCGGCGCCCGGCGCGCGGGCAACGCCGAGATGCTGGATGCTTTCCGCCAGCCGGGCAATGTCGTTGCGCAGCGTTTCGGAGGGGCGCTGTTCCTCGGCGAGCGAGCGGATATTGCGCATCTCCGCGCGCAGCGTGCTGACTTCGCGCGACAGGCTTTCTGAAATGTCCTGCTTCAGCTCCTGCCGCAGCCCGAGCAGGGCCTGCGTGATCTCGCGGGTCATGATATCCGGAGCCGGAGCCGCCGAAGCCGCGCCATGGGAAAGCGGCGGGTTCTGACGAAGCGGGGCCTGCCGCGGGCGTTCTTCCTGCGGTTCATAGGAGCGGCCATAGCCGGACGACCGCTCAACCGGGCGGTGGCGGCTGGCTTCAAGGGCACGCTGTCGCTGGCGGATTTCGCTGAGCGGGTCCATTTGGGTTTCTCGCGCCGGCCGCTGGTAACGGTCCGCGACGCGGTCGCGATAGGCCTCACGCGGCAATTCCTCGGCGGGACGACCGCGCGGCGAGGTGGTGCCCATGAGACCCTCGATCCTCGCTTCCAGTCCCTCGATCGTGCGGCTCAGCGCATCGAGCGACGAAGATCCGCCGGGACGGGAAGAGGGGGATCGCGATCCGTTCATGGTTCTGCTCGCTTCGAAAAGCACCTTCGGCCGGGCTGAAGGCGGATTGGTGGGTCGATGATGCGCATTTTCACCTGTTCGGCTGCATTGCCGACTCACTGGCGATCATGGGTTGCGGATCATCACCGTTCACCCGCCACAATTCATGAAACGTGGTAAATAAGCCGTTAACCTGCCTGAAAATTTTTTAACGTTTGCGCTGTAGCATCCGAAGGATAGGCGGCGGATTAGTCCCTTTGGGCGAGGCGCGGAGGAGCGTCGCTACTACAAAAATGAAGCCGCATCCGGATTTTGACGTTTACGCGCACGTCAATTATTTGTATAAGCATGAACCAGTCCGGCCCGCCCGGTTTCACGTCTTGGAGGAAGATGATCCATGCCTGTGTATAAGGCTCCCGTAAACGATACGCTTTTCGTTCTGAACAACGTCCTTGGCCTTGAGCGCTACCACAACCTGCCCGGGTTCGAGGATGCGACGCCGGACATGGTCGAGGCGATCGTCGGGGAAGCCGCGAAGCTGGCAGAGGAACAGCTCTTCCCGCTCAACCTTTCCGGCGATCAGGAAGGCTGCAAGCGTCACGACGATGCCAGCGTCACTGTGCCGAAGGGCTTCAAGGAAGCCTATGACGCCTATTGCCAGGGCGGCTGGATCGGTCTGGCCGTGCCGCAGGAGTTCGGCGGACAGGGCCTGCCTTACACGCTGCACGCCGCCGTCGGCGAATACATGTCGTCCGCCAACATGGCGCTGATGATGTATCCCGGCCTGACCCAGGGCGCGATTGCCGCGATCCTCGTTCACGGTTCGGACGAGCAGAAACAGACCTATCTGCCGAAGATGGTCGAAGGCACCTGGTCCGGCACGATGAACCTGACGGAGCCCCATTGCGGCACCGATCTCGGCCTGTTGCGCACCAAGGCCGTTCCGGACGGCGACGGCAGCTACAGGATTTCCGGCCAGAAGATCTTCATCTCCGCCGGCGAACACGGCATGACCGACAACATCATCCATCTGGTGATCGCCCGTATCGAGGGCGCGCCGGAAGGCACCAAGGGCATCTCGCTCTTCGTCGTGCCGAAGTATCTCGTCAATGAGGATGGCTCGCTCGGCGCACGCAACGGTGTCTCCTGCGGCGCCATCGAGCACAAGATGGGCATTCACGGCAACGCCACCTGCGTCATGAACTATGATGAGGCCACCGGCTTCCTGATCGGTCAGGAAAACAAGGGCCTTTCCGCCATGTTCGTTATGATGAACGAAGCACGCCTCGGCGTCGGCCTGCAGGGTCTTTCGATTGCGGAAATCGCCTACCAGAACGCTGCCAATTATGCCCGCGAGCGTATTCAGGGCCGTTCGCTTTCCGGCGTCAAGGCACCGGAAAAGAAGGCCGATCCGATCATCGTGCATCCGGATATCCGCCGTTCGCTCCTGACCATCAAGGCCTTCACCGAAGCCGGTCGCGCCTTCACGCTCTGGACCGCGCTGCAGTCCGATATCGCCCATCGCTCCGGCGACGAGAAGGAAAAGCAGGCGGCTGACGATCTGCTCGGCCTGATGACCCCCATCCTGAAGGGCGTTTTGACCGACAAGGGCTTCGACCACGCCGTCATGGCGCAGCAGGTCTTCGGCGGTCACGGCTATATCGAAGAACACGGCATGAGCCAGTATGTCCGTGATGCGCGTATCGCCATGATCTATGAGGGCGCAAACGGCATCCAGGCGCTCGATCTGGTCGGCCGCAAGCTCGGCATGAACGGCGGCCGCGCGGTGATGGCGCTGTTCAACGAGATCGGCGCTTTCTGCGAGGAAAACCGCGCCGATGAAAATCTTGTCCTCTACACCAAGGGCCTGAAGAAGGGCCTGAACGATCTTCAGGCCGCGACCATGTGGTTCATGCAGAACGCCATGGCCAAGCCGGACAATGCCGGTGCCGGCTCCACCGACTACATGCACCTCTTCGGTCTCGTCGTGCTCGGCTACATGTGGGCGAAGATGGCGAAATCCGCCAACGAGGCTCTTGCGGCCGGCAATGGCGATGCCGACTATTACAGGAACAAGCTTCTGACCGGCCGCTTCTACATGGAGAAGGTCATGCCGGAAACGGCACTTCGCAAGACCCGCATCGAGGCTGGCAGCGACAGCCTGATGGAGATGGCAGCGGAAGCATTCTGAGGATTTGCCCCTCACCCTAACCCTCTCCCCATGAACGGGGAGAGGGAACGTGCCCGAAACAGGGCAAGGAGGGGTCGGCAACCGTCCTTCTCCCCGTCAGAACGGGGAGAAGGTGCCGGCACAGGCGGATGAGGGGCCATCATCGTATGGCCAGCAACAATTCGGCGCTCAAGCGCCAAAGGGAGAGAGAACGATGACAGAAGTCTTCATTTACGACCACGTGCGCACGCCGCGTGGGCGCGGCAAGAAGGACGGTTCGCTGCACGAAGTGCCGTCCGTCCGTCTTGCGGCCAAGTCGCTGGAAGCGATCCGCGACCGCAACGGTCTTGATACCGCGACCGTCGATGACATCATCATGGGCTGCGTCGATCCGGTGATGGACGCCGGCGCCGTGATCCCCAAGGCGGCCGCTTTCGAGGCAGGCTATTCGAACAAGGCCCCGGGCATGCAGATCTCGCGCTTCTGCGCGTCCGGTCTCGATGCCGTGAATTTCGCCGCCGGCAAGGTCAGGGCGGGCTCGGACGACATCGTCATTGCAGGCGGCGTCGAGAGCATGTCCCGCGTCGGCATGGGCATGTCGGGCGGTTCCTGGTACATGGACCCATCGGTCAACTTCCCTGCCTATTTCATGCCGCAGGGCGTTTCCGCCGATCTGATCGCCACCAAATACGGCTTTAGCCGTGACGATGTCGACGCCTATGCAGTCGAGAGCCAGAAGCGTGCCGCCCATGCCTGGGAAAAGGGTTACTTCTCGAAGTCCGTCATTCCGGTGAAGGATATCAATGGCCTGACCATTCTCGATCGCGACGAGCACATGCGCCCGGGCACGGACATGCAGGCGCTGGCCCAGCTTCAGCCGTCGTTCCAGATGCCGGGTGAAATGGGCGGCTTCGAAGCCGTCGGCATCCAGGCCCATCCGGAAATCGAGCGTATCAACTACGTCCATCACGCCGGCAACTCGTCGGGCATCGTCGATGGTTCGGCCGCCGTGCTGATCGGCTCGAAGACCGGCGGCGAGACGATGGGCATCAGGCCCCGTGCCCGCATCAGGGCTTTCGCCAATATCGGTTCCGATCCGGCACTGATGCTGACCGGCCCGGTCGATGTCACCGAGAAGCTCCTCGCCAGGACCGGCATGAAGATCTCGGACATCGACCTGTTCGAGCTCAACGAAGCCTTCGCTGCCGTCGTCCTGCGCTTCATGCAGGCCTTCGAGGTCGACCACTCGAAGATGAACGTGAATGGCGGCGCGATCGCCATGGGCCATCCGCTCGGCGCAACCGGTGCGATGATCCTCGGCACGGTGCTGGACGAACTGGAGCGCCGCGACCTGAACACCGCTCTCGTCACGCTCTGCATCGGCGCCGGCATGGGCACGGCAACCGTCATCGAACGCGTCTGATTTCTGGGAGGAAGCAATGACCTACAAGAACTTCACCATCGAGACCGACGCAGACGGCATTGCCCTTGTCACCTGGGACATGCCCGAGAAGTCGATGAACGTCTTTACCGTCGAAGTCATGGACGAGATCGAGAAGATCGTCGACCAGACCGTGGCCGACGCTGCGATCAAGGGCGTCGTCTTCACCTCTGGCAAGAAGACCTTCTCCGGCGGCGCGGACCTCACCATGATCAAGGGCATGTTCTCCATGCTCGAGGAAGAAAAGGCGAAGGATCCGGCCGGGGCCGTGAAGAAGCTGTTCGACTCCGCCGGCCGCATGACCTGGCTGTGGCGCAAGATCGAGACCTGCGGCAAGCCGTGGGTTGCCGCGATCAACGGCACCTGCATGGGCGGCGCATTTGAACTGTCACTGGCTTGCCACGGCCGCGTCGCCTCGAATGCGAAATCGGTGAAGCTTGCTCTGCCCGAGGTCAAGGTCGGCATTTTCCCAGGCGCCGGTGGCACCCAGCGCGTGTCGCGCCTCGCCAACACGCAGGATGCCCTGCAGATGATGACCACGGGCTCGAGCCTGACCGCCTCGCGCGCCAAGGCCATGAACCTCGTGCATCAGGTGGTCGAGCCGGATCAGCTGATCCCGGCCGCAAAACAGATGATCAAGGATGGCCTGAAGGCTGTGGCGCCATGGGACGAAAAGGGCTTCAAGGCTCCGGGCGGCGGTATCTGGACGCCGGCCGCAGCCCAGCTCTGGCCGGCTGCTCCCGCAATCCTGCGCCGCGAAACCGCCGGCAATTATCCCGCCGCTCTGGCCATCCTGAAATGCGTCTATGAAGGCCTGCAGGTTCCCTTCGATACCGGCCTGAAGATCGAGCAGCGGTATTTCACCCAGATCGTCCAGACGACCGAAGCCTTCTCGATGATCCGCTCGCTGTTCGTTTCCATGCAGGAACTGGGCAAGGGCGCCCGTCGCCCGGCAGGCGTCGGCAAGACCGAGCTGAAGAAGGTCGGCGTCGTCGGCGCAGGCTTCATGGGTGCTTCCATCGCCTATGTGACGGCCGCTGCCGGCATTCCGGTCGTGTTGATCGACCGCGACATGGAAGCTGCCGGCAAGGGCAAGACCGTGTCCGAAGGACTGGTGGCTGGTGCCGTCGGCAAGGGCCGGATGAGCAAGGACGAAGGCGAGGCGCTGCTTTCGCTGATCACGCCGACGGATGACTACGGTTCGCTGAAAGATGCCGATCTCGTCATAGAAGCCGTCTTCGAAGACCGTGACGTCAAGAAGGCTGTCATCGAGAAGGTCGAGGCCGTTCTGCCGGAAGGCGCGATCTTCGCCTCCAACACCTCGACGCTGCCGATCACCGGCCTTGCGAAGAACTCGAAGCGCCCGGCCGATTTCATCGGCATTCACTTCTTCTCGCCGGTCGAGAAGATGATGCTGACCGAAGTCATTCTCGGCAAGGAAACGGGCGACAAGGCTCTGGCCGTCGCGCTCGATTATGTCGCCGCGATCAGGAAGACCCCGATCGTCGTCAACGATACCCGTGGCTTCTTCGTCAATCGTTGCGTGCTCCGCTACATGTCGGAAAGCTACAACATGCTGATCGAGGGCGTGCCCCCGGTGATGATCGAGAATGCCGCGAAGTTCGCCGGCATGCCGGTCGGTCCCCTGTCGCTCAACGACGAGGTGGCGATCGATCTCTCGCTCAAGATCCTCAAGGCGACCGTCGCCGATCTCGGCGAAAAGGCCATCGATCCGCGCCATATGGAACTCGTTTCCCGCCTAGTCGAAAAGGAAGGCCGATTCGGCCGCAAGAACGGCAAGGGCTTCTACGAATATCCGGCAAAGCCGGCCAAGAAGTTCCTGTGGCCGGGTCTGAAGGACCTCTATCCGCAGAAGAAAGCCGAAGACGTCGACATGAAGACGCTGCAGGAACGCTTCCTGGCAACCATTGCGCTGGAAGCCGCTCGCACCGTCGAGGAAGGCATTGTCATCGACCCGCGCGAAGCCGATGTCGGCTCGATCCTCGGCTTCGGCTTTGCGCCCTATACCGGCGGTGCGCTGAGCTACATCGACGGCATGGGCGTGAAGACCTTCGTCGAGCTTCTGGAACGCCTGGCAAAGGACTACGGCGCCCACTTCAAGCCGACGCCGCTGCTCATCGACATGGCGGCCAAGGGCGAGACCTTCTACGGACGGTTCGACCCCTACGGTGAAGAAAAGAAGGCGGCGTGATCGTGCCGTTTACCCTTCTCCCCGTTCGCGGGGAGAAGGGTTTCCGGTTTGCCCGGATCTTTCAAAGATGGCGTTCCATCATGATGACGGGCTTTCCATGATAGGTGCTGCGGGCAAACTCGCGCATCTGCATCTTCGCCGCGATCTTCAGTGAGGGGATGTTTTCCGGAGCGATGATGCAGGTCACCCGCCGGCCGGAAAAATTCTCTTCCGCCCACTGGAATACCGCCGCGGCCGCCTCGCTGGCATAGCCCTTTCCATGCGCCGTCGGATGCAGCGTCCAGCCGGCCTCCATCGTGCCGATAAGCGATGGCGTCAGGTCGCGATGCAGGTCCTGAAAGCCGATCTGGCCGACGAACTGCCGGCTTTCCTTCTCTTCCATGACGAAATAGCCGAAGCCCATATACAGCCAGCCTCCAGCCTGTCGCAGAAACCGGGCCCAGATCATTTCTTCGGAAAACGGCTCAGCCGAGATGTGGCGCAGAACGTCGGGATGGGACCACATCGTCGCATAGGCTTCGAAGTCCTGAAGTTCGGGACGCCGGAGAACAAGTCGCTCGGTTGTGATCATGGTCGTTCGGTCTCGCTTTGCAAATAAGAGACCGTGCTATAGCGGGGTTGCGACCTTGAGCAAAGCGGCGGCATATGCCATCGGGTGCTTTACGCTCCTAGAGTTTGTCAGGGATAAGTGGAAACCGGTTA
Source organism: Rhizobium sp. ACO-34A (assembly GCA_002600635.1). Lineage (NCBI taxonomy): Bacteria > Pseudomonadati > Pseudomonadota > Alphaproteobacteria > Hyphomicrobiales > Rhizobiaceae > Rhizobium > Rhizobium sp. ACO-34A. The sequence goes on from CP021371.1 coordinate 805,452, forward strand.
TCCCGAAAAGACAAACGAAAACAAAAGAAATGAGAGTCTGGCTGGTTCAGAATGAACCTGACAGACTCTAGGCTATCGCCAGAGATCCAATCAGTTCAGCATCGCATAGGATTGCCGCAAGCCCTGACCTTCCAGCCAGCCGATCACGGCTTTCGGCTCGTCGGTCTGGATGATGGTGGCGCCCCTGTCGATCCAGAAGCCGTAGACCGCGTCCGTCTGTCCCTCAGACCACGCCAGTCCGTCACCGCGGCCACCGGCGACCATGCCTTCCGGTCGGTCGGTGATCGGGTAGGTATTGATCCACATGTGGAAATTGCCGCGGATTGCCGCTGCCCGGGCGCGTGGGGAGAAGAGCGGTCCGCCCGCCGCCGTTAGCGGCTCGGCGGCATCCCTGCGCCAGTTGATCATCTCGGCCGCCGGGGCATCGAACGCTCTCGCGACCCTCGCCACGAATGCGGTATCCTTCACGGCATCGTCGGCGAGGATCGGCATGAAGGCGACATCGGGGCCGATGCGCGCCATCACCGCACGGGCGCGCTCCAGCCGCTCGTCGTTCCAGATCGCCGACTTGATCAGGATGCCGTCGGCCATGCCGAGCCTGCGGGCAGTCGCGACGATCTCCACCAGATCCTCGGGTTCCAGCTTGTTGTCGATATTGACGAGAATGCGGCCCTTGGCATGCAGCAGCATTTCTTCCAGCGTCGGCACCGGTTCGTCGGTCACGATGCCTGTGCCTTCCACCATGAGCCGGCAGGTCTTCAATGTGGCAAGGCTTTGTTCCGCGACGGCTCCCTTGCATGTCGTGGTGCGCTCCAGCGTCGCGTCATGCATTACCACAAGCGCGCCGTCCTGTGACCGGCGCACGTCGAGTTCGACCATTTCGACACCGATCGATGCCGAATGATCGATGGCATCTCGGGAGTTTTCAGCGCGCACGACCTTGCCGTTTTCCTTCCAGCCCGCGCGATGGGCAACGACCATCACATGGTCGCGCCACCGGTTGGCGTCCGACAACCGCTCGCGGATCATTCCGGCATGGCTGGCTTCGGGAATATAGGCGCCGGAAGGAAGGGCGGGAACGAAGGACAGGATCGTGGCGACAAACGGGACGATCAGACGCATGGGACGGCTCCGGGTCCGGATGGATCATGATGTCGCGATAAAACCGCCGGATCACAGGGCGATGAAGGATTGGTGACGCTTGCATGACGCAGGCCATGGAACAGTAGGCCGCCGCGGTCGTTGCCTCCCCAAAACAGGATAACGATGGAAAGGGTGATCGCCATGGACCAGATGAACAATGCGGCCGAGGAAACGATACGGGTCATCCATGCGGACCTGCCCGTCAACGCGACGCTGCATCTGTGGCTGAAGGCGGTTAGTCCCGAAACACCCGGCTCGCTGTCGCTCTACAGCGTCAACGGCAAGTTCGGCGAGGTACAGGCGATCAATGCCGAGGAGCATTCCTTCCGCATCTATCAGGTTTTCGGCGGCGGTCCGATAGAATTGCGCTACGACAGCCGCGACACTGCCGTCTCCGTCGCCTACTGGTTCACCGCCTCGGATGTGCTGGAGACCGGCATCACGGTCCTGCACACCAGCCCGGCCAACCAGCCGCCGGATCTTGCCGCCAGCTATCATTTCCGTCCGCCCTTCGGCTGGATGAACGATCCGAACGGTTTCGGACGCTTCGGCGGTCGCCCGCATCTTTTCTACCAGCACTATTCGCATGGCCGCATGTGGAACAACATGCATTGGGGCCACGCGGTATCGTCGGATTACCTCCGCTGGCGCCACATGCCGGTCTTTCTCTTCCCTTCCGAGGACTTGGCGGCGCGTCCGGACAAGCGCGGTGGCGCCTTTTCGGGTTCGGCGATCCCGCTGCCGAACGGGCCGGGCATCCGCGTCTTCTTCACCGAAAAGGTGAACGAGCGCATCCCCGAACAGGAGATCCAGATGACGGCGACATCCGCCGATCTCTTCACCGCGGGCGAAGCCTCGGTGCTTCTGGCACAGAGGCCGGCAGGGGAGGGGCTGAGTCTGGATTTCCGCGATCCCTACGTCTTTAAAGGACCCGACGGTCTCTGGAAGATGCTGCTCGGCAGCCAGAGCGAGGAGGGCGGTGTCATCCTGCTTTACGATACCGATGACCCGCAGGCCGCGAGTGGCTGGACCTATCGCGGCAAGTTGCTGGTCGACAGCCGGTATCGCACGACAGCGCTGGAATGCCCCTGTTTGCTGCCGATCGATGGCGAGGCGACGGACCCGAAAACACGCTGGGCGCTGATCTATGGTCTGATGCACTCGCTGGACGAGAAAACCGGCCGGCGTAACCTCACCATGGTCGATGTCGGCTGGTTCGACGGGAAAACCTTCTCCCGGGAGTTCAGCCGGGAACTCGATTTCGCCGCCGACAACTATGCCTTCCAGGCCTTCACCGATGGCCAGACGCCGGTGGGTATCGGCTGGCTCGGCAATTGGGTCGATACGGGTCCGACGATCGATTTCCCAAGCGCCATGACCTTGCCGCGCACGCTGAAGCTGGAGAACGGCCAGTTGCTTACCCCGCCCATCGGAACGGCGGAAAGCCTCAGGAGCCATATTCTCGACCGCACCCGGCTCGCAGCCGGAAACGTCGTCACCTTTCTCAACGGTGCGGTCGAGATCCTGTTCGATCTTTCGGAGGCAGGCCTGCCCTTCGAACTCTCGCTCGATCATCCCCATGTTCCGCTCGGTGTCGCTCAGGACGAGACCGGGCTCCTCATCCGCTATGGCGAAAACGATGCGTCAAGGCCGCGCTATCTGGCAGAGGGCGCGCGCGTCAGCCGCCTGCGCATCTTTCTCGACTATGGCTCCATCGAAGTCTTTGCCGATGGTGGCCGCTATGCCGGGACCAAGCGGATCGAAGGTTTCGAGCCGGTGCGTTCCGCCCGCCTCATCGCCGGTGTCGGCGGAATCCGTTCCGCCACGATCTGGGCACTCAGGCTCTGACCTTCTATTCCGCCGCTTCGGACGCTCCGCGCACCCTGACCACCGTCACCGTGCAGGGGGCGGTTGCGGCCACTTCTCCCGAAACGCTGCCGAGCAGCGAGCGCATGGCCGAATTTGCTCTGGCACCCATGACGATATGGTCGACCATGTTATCCCGCGCGTAATCGAGAATGGCCTGCGCCGGAGAGACCGCCTCGATTACATGATAGGTGACGGTCCCCTCGGACGCCTTCAGCGGTTCGGCCCAGGACTTGAGCTGCACCAGCCGCGCCACATGCTTGTTGTTGCCCTGCGCATCCAGATCGCTTTCCAGGCTGATGCGGGCGATCTTCAGGACATTGAGGCAGGCGATGCGGGCATCGGGCGTCTTTTCGATGATGCGGCTCACCGTCAGACGTAGTGCATCCGCCAGCGTCTCCGATCCTGTCGAGAGGTCTATCGCCACCATGACGATCGGCGCATTCGCAAGACTTGTAACGGCATTTGCCGGTTTCAGGAGCTCGATGGGGTCGGGATTGAAGCGGCGCTTGATGACGAGGGAAAGACCGTCGCGCTTCAGCTTCTCGGCGCGGGCCGTCAGCGTCACCTTGGAAAGATCCTGCAGGTCCATCGCCAGTTGCGCCGCCGTCGGATAACGACGCGCCGGATTGATCTCCAGGCATCGCAGGATGACCTCCTGCAGCGCCTTGGGAATGTCCGGATTCAGCAGACGCGGTGGAATGGCGTCGCGCCACAGGCGTTTTTTCAGCCCCTTCATCCGCTGCGGGTCGCCGAAGGGCCGTTTGCCGGTGGCGAGGAAATACATCAGCACCCCGAGGGCGAAGAGGTCGCTGCGGAAATCGCTTCTGACGCCGAGGATCTGTTCCGGCGCCATATAGGGTGCCGTGCCGTAGGGCAGGCGGAATTCCTCGTCCATCAGGTCGGGCAGCTGCAGATGCCGGGCAAGGCCGTAATCGATCAGAACGGCCTCGCCGGTATCGCGGAACATGATGTTCGACGGCTTGATGTCGAGATGCACCACGTTCTGCCGGTGCAGGTCCGCAAGCGCCGTGGCGATGTGGTTGCCGAGAAGTGCAACTTCCTCCACGGCGCGGGGCAGGTCGTCGAGCAGGGGGTAGAGCGACTTTCCGGGCAGTTGCTCGAAGACGATATAGGGCTGTACGGCGAAATCCCCGTTCGCGACGAAGCGGGGCACATGAATGCCGGAGAGACGCGGCATGATCATCTGTTCCATCTCGAAGCCGACGATCATCGCCGGATCGATGCCCTGGCCGAGCGCCGGCACCTTCATCAGCATAGGGAAATCGATGTCGGGCCGGGTGACTTCGAAGAGCCGCGCCATGCCGCCCTTGTGGGCAAGCTCGCCGATGGTGAAGCCATCGATCACGCTGCCGCTTTCGAGATGCGCCTTTGCCATGTTCACCGCCCCCGGAACAGTCTGGCCGCCAGACTGTCGGGCAGGCCCGCCGCTCGGATCTTGGCGGCGGCCGTTTCGATGTCATAGCCCACGCGATGAAATTCGAGTTCGCCCTTCCCGGTGTCAAGGATGCCGAATGCCGCGGCAGGGTTTCCGTCGCGTGGCTGTCCGACCGACCCCATGACCGCCAGCCAGCGTCGTTGGGAAAGAAGCGGTATGCCATTCGCCGATGTCGGGGTGAATGCCGAAACCTTGTCGTGTGCGCCGAGGCAATAGAGCGCCGGGCGATGCAGGTGGCCGCAGAAAATCAGCCGTGCCCGACAGGAGACGAACTGTCGAAGCGCGTCATCCGTATCCGTCACATAGCTGAAACGGGCAGGGGTCGCCGCGTTGGAATGCACATAGAGGCAATCGCTCTCCTCGGCCTGCAGCGGCAGGCCGGCGAGAAAGGCGCGTTCGTCCGTGCCAAGCTGACCGCGTGTCCAGTCTATGGCAGCGGTCGCCGTCTCGTTCATGGAGATCGCCGGGTCGTCCAGCGCCTGATCGTGATTACCGCGTACGACGATGGCGCCGCCTTCGGCCAGTTCCATCGTCTTGCGGGTGCACCAGGCCGGATCGGCCCCGTAACCGACGATATCGCCGAGCACGATGTAACGCGCGGCTCCTTGCCGCATGGCAGCGTCGAGCACGGCTTCGTAGGCCTCGCGATTGGCGTGAATATCCGAAATCAAAGCGATCCGCATGGCCCCTCCCTGGCGACGAATGCTCGGAGCGCCAATCTAGGTGGCTTTTGCAGGGGATGCTATTGGCCGGAAGGAGGGTGCGTTAGCAACGCTCGGCCGGTCAGGCTTTCAGGCGGGATACAAGACCTGCTTTTCGCTTGTCGCTACCTTATTTTCGCGCTGCGATCTTTCCGACGGTTCAGAGCCTGAGGCATGCAGATCCTCCAGCCGCGTCTTGATGGCCAGCGCGTAGATCGTCTGGAGGATGTTGCGGTCGGCAAGATGCGGGTCGGTCAGTGCCAGAAGTGCCGCGCGAACCAGCTTCTTATTGTTCACCTGCGGGCAGCGGCCCTGCACATAGGCATAGAGTGCCGCGTCGACCAACCCGGTGGCAGCACCGTCGACCAGAGCCTCGTAGATTTTCCGCTTTGCCAATTCATTTCTCCATCCCGTTGCGCCGCGCCCGCCCCGCGAAGCAGTGGGACACCATAGCCGTCACAAAACTGTCACGCAACGAACCTCATCCTGCACCTGCGAAATGAGGTGCGCGGGGCGTCATCGCTGCGTCAAACAGCCGAAGTAGCGTGATGATCTGTCCGTTTGCGCTCTGCGGCATTCGCCCCTCTGGCGAAGTCGCGAGGGCTGTGGGACGCTGATTAATGGCAGGTGGAGAACAGCATGAATACGCCGCAATTGCATGTGCCCGAAAGGCCGGTCGACGCTCTTCTCGGTGAAGTCGTTGCCCTGCGGGCCGAGATTCTCGAGGCTTCGGCGGCGATGATCGAGAGGTTCGGCTCCGATGTGGTCGAGGCCGATCCCGCGCTCGCCAACCTCGCGCACTATCTCGCCCTTCGGCATCATGACCTTCGGCCGCTGCAGCGGCGGCTGATGTGTCTCGGTCTTTCTTCGCTCGGGCGGCTGGAAAGCCGCGTTCTCCCGACGCTTGACGCGGTGATCGCTGCGCTTGGCGCACTTGCCGGCGGTGATGGTCTGGCCTCGATGCCTTCGGAATCCGATTTCTTCATCGGTGAAGTCCGCCTCTCCGAAGCCGCGACCGATCTGCTGGGGCCGGCTCATCTCCACCGTCGCACCCGCATCATGGTGACCCTGCCAAGCGAAGCGGCGGAGAAACCCGATTTCCTGCTCGATCTTGCGAAGGCCGGTATGGATGTGGCGCGCATCAACTGTGCCCATGACGGCCCCGAAGCCTGGCGTTCCATGGCCGCGCATGTACGCGCCGCGGGCAAGGCCGTCGGCCGCGACATCGCCGTGTTGATGGATATCGCCGGCCCGAAGATCCGCACCGCCGAAGTCCAGTTGCCGGAAAAGAAGGCGCGGCTTGCGGCCGGCGACAGGGTACGCCTCGTCGCCTCGGGAGAGCCGCGCGTCTGCGATCGGGTGAAGTTTTCCGCCGGCGTTTCGCTGCCGGAAATGGTCACCCGTCTCTCGGTCGGCGACCGCGTGCGTTACGACGACGGCAAGCTGGAAGCCGTGGTCGAGAGCACACAGCCCGGAGAGGCGGTCATTCTCGTGCAGAAGACCAAGGCTGGCGGCACGAAGCTGAAGCCGGAAAAGGGCATTAATCTGCCCGATACCTCGCTCGGTCTGTCGCCGCTCACCGCCAAGGACGAGACGGATCTCGCGACCGTCATCGAATGCGGCGATATCATCGGCTACTCCTTCGTCAGCAGGCCGGAAGACATCGATTTGCTCGATGCGGTTCTGGCGCGCTACGGAGCGGTGGATCGCCACCTCGGCCTGACCGCCAAGATCGAACAGCCGGATGCCGTCCGCAACCTCCCCACGCTGATTGCCCGCGCCCGGCAGCGCGGTCCCTTCGGCATCATGATCGCACGCGGTGACCTCGCAGCCGAAATCGGGTTCGAACGTCTTGCCGAGATGCAGGAGGAGATCCTGTGGATCTGCGAGGCGGCTTCCGTGCCGGCCATATGGGCGACGCAGGTTCTGGAGGATCTCGTGCGAGAAGGCATTCCGACGCGCGGGGAAATGACCGATGCGGCCATGGCCGCACGCGCCGAATGCGTCATGCTGAACAAGGGCCCGGCCGTCGGTCAGGCCGTCGAACTGCTCGATCGTCTCCTGTCGCGTATGGACGAGCATATGCAGAAGAAGACACCGACGCTGAGGGCGCTGAAGTCCTGGTGATTTCGCCGCCGCAGCTCGTGGCAGGCGGCCAGCCGCCTATTCGGCCGCCGTCTGCTTCATCGCGGAAACCTGTGTGATGAAGGCGCGAAGGGCGGCCGGACGCACCGGCTTGTGCTGCAGGGCGATGTGCTGCCTTTCTGCTTCCGCCCGCACTTCGAGCGTGCGGTCGGCGGTCAACAGCAGGGCCGGAACATCCCGCTCATAGAGCGCGCGCAGCCGAAGGATCGCCCCGATGCCGCTGCCGTCGCCCAGATGATAATCGGCGATGATCAGATCCGGCGGCTCCTTGCTGGCCGCGACGATCGTATCGAGTTCCTCGATCGAACCGGCGCACTGGACATCGCAGCCCCAGCCGGAAATGAGAAGCTGCATGCCTTCGAGGATCTTCGGCTCGTTGTCGATGCAGAGGATCTTAAGGCCGCGCAGCGGCTGGGCTCCCTTGTCTTGCCTTGCCAGTTCGGCCACGCTGCCGCCCATCGGTACCGACTGGTCGAGCGGCATGAGGACCCGGAAGGTCGTGCCCTTGCCCTGCTTGGACGAGAGCTGCACCGGATGATTGAGCACGCGCGCGATGCGGTCGACGATGGAAAGGCCAAGACCAAGGCCAGAGGCCGTGCGCATGCCTTCTTCCAGTCGCGCGAATTCCTTGAAGACGGTGCGGAACTTCGATGACGGAATGCCGATGCCGGAATCCATCACCTGGATCGCCACTTCCTTGCCCTGCCGTCTTGCGCCGACGAGCACCCGTCCCGAAGGCGTGTACTTGATGGCGTTGGAAACGAGGTTCTGCACCAGCCGGCGCAGCAGGTTCGGGTCGGAGCGCACCCTGAGCGAGGTCGGCATGACGATCAGCTTCAGGTTCTTCTCGCGCGCCATCGGCGCGAAGTCTGTCTCGATGCGTTCCAGAAGGTCGTGAAGCGCCACGGAGGCAAGGCGTGGCTTCATCGCGCCGGTGTCGAGCCGCGAGATATCGAGCACGGCGCCGAGGATGATCTCGACGGATTCCAGTGCTGAATCGATATTGCGCACGAGAGGACTGTTCTCGCTGTCCCCGAGCCTTTCGACCAGCGAGGAGGAGTAGAGACGCGCGGCATTGAGCGGCTGGAGAATGTCGTGGCCTGCCGCCGCGAAGAAGCGCGTCTTGCCGATATTGGCTTCGTCGGCGGCAGCGCGCGCTTCGGCGAGCGCGTGGTTCACCCGGGTCAGTTCCGCGGTGCGCTCGCTCACGCGTTGCTCCAGCGTCTCGTTCGCCTGCTTCAGCGCCTTGTCGGCCGCCACCTGGCTGCTGATATCGGTGAAGGTCGCGACGATGCCCTTGTCCGGCATGGCGTTGCAGCGAACTTCGATGATCCGCTCGCCGCCTGCGGTAACGAGCTGGAACGGCTTGTCGAATTGCTGGAAGCGCCGCACCAGCGGCGCCTGTTCACCCGCGGAGACATCACCTCGATCCGCCAGGATCGCCACGATATCGGTGAGGGGATAGCCGACCTGTCCCACATGCTCGGGCAGGTCGAGCAGGCTGCGAAAGCGCCGGTTCCAGATGGTCAGCCGGCTGCTCGCGTCGAACACGGCGATGCCTTGTTCCATCTGCGAAAGCGCCGTCTGCAGCATGTCCTGATTGTACTGCAGCGCTTCGCTGGCCTGATCGAGCAGCCAGGCCGTATCGGCGGACGTATCCTCCGCCTTCTGCAGGATCAGCGACAGGACGAGACGCGCGGAGGACGAGCCGATGGCGCTGCCGAGCAACTGTTCCGAAAAGTGGATGAAGGCCATGTCGGCGGGGCTGTCGTCATCCAGCCGTCGGCCGACCGTTTGCTCATAGCTGCGGAACGACCGTTGCATGCGCTCGTCGCCGAGATAGCGGGTAATGGCTGCCTTGAGATCGCCGACGGAAACCCGCGTCTTCCAGCCTCGCGTTGCAAACTGTGTCCGCGGATGACGCTTGACGAAAATGCCGGACTGGATGCGCTCCACCGGCCGCGGATTGCGGCTGAGCGTGCCGGCGATGAAGGCGGCGGTGTTGACCAGCAGGCTGAGCAGCGTGCCGTTGACCAGCGGGTCGGCTTCTGCTCCGGTGAATATGCCGATCCCGGGAAAGAGGAAGCTCAGGATCGAGGCGGCGATGTGGCTGTTGTCCTCGGCGCCGAAGCTCGGAAGGAACAGCAGGTAGGCCCAGACGAAGAAACCGGAGCTGAGACCCGCAATCGCGCCGCGGGCATTGGCGCGCCGCCAGAGAAGCCCGCCGAACAGCGACGGCGCAATCTGGGCGATGGCTGCAAAGGCAAGAAGCCCGATGGAGGCGAGGCCGGTCGTGTTGTCGGCCGAGCGGTAATAGACATAACCGAGCAGCATGACGCCGAAGATGGCGGTGCGGCGGATATGCAGCAGTGTCTTGGCAAAATCCGCCCGGTGGCTCGGCCTGCCGAGAAGTTTCTGCCTCAGGAAGATCGGCAGCACCATGTCGTTCGACACCATGATGGCGAGCGCTACCGATGCGACGATGACCATTGCGGTCGCGGCCGAAAAGCCGCCAAGGAAGGTAATCAGCGAGACGAAGCGCATCTCATGGGTGAGCGGCAGCGAAAGCACGTAAAGGTCGGCATTACCGGTGCCGCCGAACTGCATGATGCCGCCCATGGCGGCGGGCAGCACGAAGATGTTGATGGCCACCAGATAGAGTGGCATCAGGATTGCGGCGAGCTTCAGTTCCCGGGCCGTCCGGTTTTCGACCACGGTCACATGGAACTGGCGTGGCAGCATGACGATCGCGAAGGCCGATAGCGCGATCAGCAGGATCCAGCGGCCGGGCGGGGTGTGGTGCGTCAGCGCCGCCATCACGGCCTGGTTTTCGACCGCCCGCTGCCAGAGATCCGAGGGGCCGTCGAACAGGAAGAAGACGACATAGATGCCGAGCGTCCAGAAGGCGACCAGCTTGACGACCGATTCCCAGGCAATGGCGAGGATCAACCCGTCCTGATGTTCCGTCGCATCCGTGTGGCGGGTGCCGAAGACGACCGCAAAGCAGGCGAGCAGGAAGGCGACGATCAGCGGAAGATCGACGAAATAGAGATTGCCGGTGCCGATGCCGTATTCGGTCGGGTCCACCATGGCCGTGACCGAATTGGAAACAGCCTTCAGTTGCAGGGCGATGTAGGGGATCGTGCCGACGAGGCAGATCATCGTGACCAGCATGCCGACGATCGGGTTCTTCCCATATCGCGCCGCGATGAAGTCGGCGCCGGACGTCAGTTTCTCCGCCTTGGCAAGCTCGATGATGCGTCGCAGGATCGGCATGCCGATGGTGAACATCAGGATGGGCCCGATGTAGATGGCGGTAAATTCCAGCCCGCGTTCGGCTGCCAGCCCCACCCCGCCGAAATAGGTCCAGGAGGTGCAGTAAACGGCGAGGCTGAGCGCATAGACCACCGGCCGGCCGTTGCCGGGGACGCCGTAGACACGGCTTTTCCTGTCGCCGTAGCTGGCCACCGCAAAGAGCAGCAGCAGATAGGCGAAGGCCGATGCGAAGATAACCCAACCCGGGAGCACGCTTCCTCCTCATGAACGGCGCGCCAGAACTGCAAATGACTGTACGGGAAGTCCCCTTCATTTGAAATCGCTTGTGGATTGACATTAAGTCGAAGGCATCCGGCCCGCGAAGGCGGATTCAGTGTTTGCGAATGATCAAAACTTGATTAACCATGGAACATGGCGGGGCGTTCGTGGCGGCGAACGTGTATCGCGGTCATTTAAAAGGAGAAGGGTAATGCTGAACGAGTTCAAGACATTCATTGCACGTGGCAATGTCATGGATCTCGCAGTCGGCGTCATCATCGGTGGCGCGTTTGGTCTGATCGTCAATTCACTGGTTCAGGATATCGTCATGCCGATCGTCGGGGTCATCTTCGGCGGCTTCGATTTCTCCAACTACTTCCTGCCCCTGAGCTCGAAGGTGACGGCGACATCGCTCGCCGCCGCCCGCGAACAGGGGGCTGTTTTCGCCTACGGCAACTTCATCACCGTGGTGATCAACTTCATGATCCTCGCATGGATCATTTTCCTCATGGTCAAGGGTGTCAACACGCTCAGGGCCTCGCTTGAAAAGCAGGAAAAGAAGGTTGCCGAAGAGGCTCCTCCGGCGGCCGATATCCAGCTTCTGACGGAAATCCGCGACCTGCTGAAGACCCGTTGATCGCATTCTCATGCAATTCAGAGACCGCGGCAAAGTCCGCGGTCTTTTTCATTCATCACTGAAATCGATTTTGCGCTCACCGAATGTCATGGGATTTTCCCTACGCGATGGGGTAGAGCTCTTGAACATCGGCAAGTTTCAAAGGGGCTCTGCATGTCGCTCGTCAAGGATCTCAGCCCGCGCGCTCTGGCCGCGCCGGAAAGCGGGATCGTCGAAATCATCAACTACGCCCGCGGGCGTGACGGCCTGTTGCCGCTCTGGGCAGGCGAGGGCGATCTTCCCAGTCCGGATTTCATCAATCGCGCCGCAAGCGATGCGCTTCTCGCCGGCGAGACCTTCTACACCTGGCAGCGCGGCATCCCCGAATTGCGCGAGGCGTTGTCACGCTACTACGCCCGGCATTTCGGCGTGGAACTGCCGCCGGAGCATTTCTATGTGACCGGCTCGGGCATGCAGTCGATTGCGCTCTGCGTTCAGGCTCTGACGCAGCCGGGCGACGAGATGATCTACCTGTCTCCGGCCTGGCCCAACATCATCTCGGCCATCGAGATTGCCGGCGGCCGCGCCGTCGGTCTGCCGCTGACCTTTGCCGCGGGCCGCTGGTCGCTCGACATGAATGCGCTCGAAGCGGCAGTTACGCCGAAGACGCGGGCGCTCTTCATCAATACGCCATCCAATCCGACCGGCTGGACGGCAAGCCGCGAAGATCTCGCTGCCATCCTGGCGCTCGCACGCCGCCATGATCTCTGGATCCTCGCCGACGAGATTTACGCGCTCTACTATTACGGTGCAGGCCCGCGTGCAGCCTCTTTCCTCGATGTCATGGAGCCGGGTGACCGTGTCCTGTTCGCCAATTCCTTCTCGAAGAACTGGTCGATGACCGGCTGGCGTGTCGGCTGGATCGTTGCGCCCCCGGAAACCGGGCAGGTCTTCGAAAACCTGATCCAGTATTCGACCTCGGGCGTCGCGCAGTTCATGCAGCGAGGCGCTGTCGCGGCTCTCGATCATGGTGACGGCTTCGTGCGCGAGAATTTCGAGCGCGCTGCAAAGTCGCGAGATCTTCTCTGCGATGCCCTTATCGCGACCAACCGCGTCGAGACGCTGAAGCCGGAAGGTGCACTCTATGCCTTCCTCAAGATCGACGGCATCACCGATAGCCGTCAGGCCGCCCTCGATATCGTCGATCGTACCGGTGTCGCCCTGGCCCCCGGCTCGGCCTTCGGCAAGGGAGGAGAAAGCTTCCTGCGTGCCTGCTTCCTGCGGGATCCGTGTCAGATCGAGGAAGCGGCGGATCGCCTTTGCCGCTACGTTCTTTCTCTCTGAACAGCGCTGACGGAGCGTGCGGAAATGCATGCTCTGTCAGATCGATAAAACTTGAACGAATTTTGTAAAAGTAAATTTAGTATAGTTCAAGTTAAGGGCGTTTCACCTATGGGTTTATTGCCTGCTGTAAATCTTGTTAAAGCACAGCGCTGATACGTTCTTCCCGATCGATAAGAAAACGGGAAGTAAAAATGGCGATCTTGGTAACGGGCGGCGCTGGTTATATCGGCAGCCATATGGTCTGGTCCCTTCTGGATGCCGGCGAAGATGTCGTCGTCGTCGATCGTTTGTCTACCGGCTTCCGTTGGGCCGTCGCGCCCGCCGCGCGTTTTTACCTTGGCGATGTCGGTGACGAGACCGTCCTGACGCAGATTTTTGCCGAAAACGATATCGAAGCCATCATCCATTTCGCCGGCTCGGTCGTGGTTCCGGATTCCGTCGCCGACCCGCTCGGCTACTATGCCAACAACACAGGCAATACCCGCGTGTTGCTTTCCGCCGCCATCAAGGCCGGTATCGACAAGTTCATCTTCTCCTCCACGGCGGCGGTCTACGGCACGCCCGACGCGCCATTACCGGTGACGGAGACCGCGCCGCTGCGCCCGGAAAACCCTTATGGTCAGTCGAAGCTGATGAGCGAGATCATGCTGCGGGACACCGCGCGCGCCCATGACTTCCGCTATGTCGCACTTCGCTATTTCAACGTTGCCGGTGCCGACCTCCTTGGCCGCACCGGACAATCGACCGTGCGCTCGACCCACCTCATGAAGGTGGCCTGCGAAACGGCCCTCGGAAAACGACGCTCGGTGGAAGTCTTCGGCACGGATTACGCCACGGCGGATGGTACCGGCGTGCGCGACTACATCCATGTCAACGACCTCGTGCTGGCCCATCTGAACTCGCTGGATTACCTGCGGCGCGGCGGTGCGACGCTGACCGCCAATTGCGGCTATGGACGGGGCTATTCGGTGCTCGAGGTCCTGCGCGCCGTGCAGAAGGTCTCCGATACGAAGATCAGCATCGAATACCGCCCGCGCAGGGAAGGCGATGCCGCCTTCGTGGTGGCCGATGCGACGCTTGCCCGTTCCGTGCTTGGCTGGACACCGCGCCATGACGACCTGAAGACGATCGTGGCAACCACGCTCGACTGGGAGCGCCACCTCTTTCAGGACGACGCTACCGATATCGATGGGCTTCGCCGCCGCCTTGCCGCAAGCAGTTTCTGAAATCTGTTATTGCGGGAGGCGTCGTCGCGGCAAACCGCCGCTGCGGAGCTTTGCCGCTCAGCCGATTTGCAGTGCCATTTGATAGAGGCCTGCACAACGCGCGCCGGAGGCACAGAAGGCAAGGACAGGACCTTCCGTCCGCTTCAGCAGATCCTTCAATTCGGCCGCCTGTTCCAGCGGTACGGAGCCTGGGATGACCGGAAGATGGTGTGTCCTGAGGCCGACGGCCTTGGCAGCATCCTCGATCGTGGAAAAATCGGGCTGTCCAAAACCTTCCCCATCTGGCCGCATGCAGATCACGAGGGAGTAGCTTGATGCGGCCAGTTCAGCAATGTCCGTTGGAGCGAGTTGGCCGCTGACGTGAAAAGTCTCGGTTATCGGACGTATCTGCATTTTCTTTCCCTCGTTTTTCGGTTGGCGGTGGGACGCGTTGATTAGCTCCCTCTCTCGTGCAAATAGATATGATAATTAATATGTGTTTTCCAGCCGCGCTTGCCTGTCGCTGCGCCATCTTTTTCAGGCGCGTACTGTCGCGCCGCCATCGGCCAACTATGGGCGCTTCCGCGCTGTGGCGCCTCTGTCCGTTGACGCCCGGATGCCGCGCGCCTAGCTGGGCATCATCAGTTTCTTGGAGATGTCCCGTGACCGCAAAGACCTTCCTCGCCTCCGTCCTGACTGCGGTAATCGCGTTTTCGGCCCTGCCAGTGGCCGCCGGGGAAATCTGGACGATGACGACCCCTGAAGGAACCTGCCAGATCTCCTTTCTGCAGGAACCTGTCGCGGATGGCGTGCGCGCGCTGCTGCAGCATGACGATACCTGCCCGGAAGCATTGAAGGCCGTCTCCGGCTATTCGATGAGCAATGGTGACAACACCATCATGCTCTATTCCATCCAGTCGGATCTCGACATGATCGGGCGAGCGGACAAGGAAGAGCAGGGCCTGTATATCGGCATGGTCGGCGAAAGCGGCCTTCGAATCAGCAAGGTTGATTAGCCGAACCCATGGGTCAGGTACATGATTGATCCGTCAGGGCGCGGGGTGTCCCGGTTCGGCATGTGCCAGCAGCCAGTTTTCCAGAGCGGCAACCACTGCAAGCCTCAGGCTCGCGCCTTCCGATAAGGCTCGGGAAAGCGCTTTCCTGTCTTCCTCGAACCCGAGTTCCGTCATCACCGCCTCAGCCGAAAGCGATCGTGCGGTCATGACGGCTCGAATGCGAATGACAGCCGATGGCAGGAGGTAGCGACCGCTGGCAATCGGTATCCTGGCGATCAGGTCCACCGCGGCAAGACCATTGCCATCGCTTCCCTCATGCGAGGTCGCGAGCCATTGCAGGAATTCGTAGCGTTGCTGCGTGGAGGCCTTCGCCCAGGAGTGCTGCAGCTTCTCGAGACGGTTGCGCTTCGGTTTCGGGGACATGCGATTTTCCGCCTCCGGTGTTTCGAGTCTCTGGAGCGTCTCAAGTCAAAGCGAGATCACGCTGAGTTCTCTATCTCTTTGTTTTCATGCAATTACGGACGCAAGATCGCTGTTCATTCATGCCGGGATTGCTCTAGCGCAGGATGATCGCAAGGGCGAGGGGAAATCGCTTTACCTGGCTCGTCGAGGCGCAGGATGTGGGTCCCCAATTAGTTAACAATAGCTAAATTTGCGACGATTTTTTTAACTTTTGTTAATCACTATTAACCATGTTCGGGCGGCGGAGTTTCCGCGATCTGGCTCATGACGTGCCCCTTTCGACCAAACGAATTCAAGTGGCAGGCATGACCAGCATATTGACGAACATTTCCTCCATGTCCGCGTTGCAGAGCTTGCGGACGGTCTCCAGCGGATTGCACAGGGCGCAGAGCGAGGCTTCTTCCGGGCTACGTGTGGCAACGGCCTCGGACAATGTCGCATACTGGTCGATTTCCACCACCATGCGCTCCGACAACAAGGCGATTTCCGCCGCCAACGACGCCCTCGGCCTGGGCTCGGCAAAGACCGACACCGCCTATGCCGGTATGGATGCTGTCATCGGCGCTCTCGGAGAATTCAAGGCAAAGCTGGCCACGGCCAAGGAGCCCGCCACCGACAACGCCAAGATCCAGCACGAATTGGAGCAACTCAAGAAACAGGTCCTCGGCATCTCCCAATCGGCCAGTTTCAGCGGACAGAACTGGCTGACCACGGATCTCACCGACATCAAGGACGAGACCGACGTGAATACCAGGAAGAGCGTCGTGTCCTCCTTCGTCAGGCAGGACGGCGGCAAGGTTTCGGTCAATATGATCGATGTTCCGATGGTGCAGACATCGCTGTTCAACACCACGGGTGGCGGACTTCTTCAGAAGGAAATCGCCGATACAGTCACTCTTCCCATCACCGGTACGCTTGATCTGGGTGGTTTGGTCAGCGGTGCTCCCTCTACTCATGCGCACAAGGGACACACCTATTTCGAGTTCATCGCCGGCAGCGCCTTGTCGGCAACCGATAGCATAACGTTCGATGTAACGGTCGATTCGAGCACCTACAGCAGCGGCCAGCTCTACACCGGCATCTCTATCGATCAGGCATTGGTGAATACGGTTCTGGGCAAGACGGACGGGTCGATCACCTCGGCCGACGAGTTTGCAAGGGTCATCGATGCCGCTCTCGATCTAGCCAGTGTCCCCGCCGGTTCCGGTGCGGGCGGCTACGATACCAATTTCGGCGTGGTATCCATGAACATGGTGGATATCGGCTCTGATGAAACGCTGCCGGGTCATCCCGGTTCGAGCGTTATCATCAGCAATCTGGTTTCCACGCTGGCTGGCAATTTCGCCTACGGCATGGACCCCAGCAATATCTACCAGCACATGAACCTCTACGCGTCGGCAAGCATGGCTTTCACGGAAGGGTTTCAGATCGATACCACCGGCAGCATATCGCTTGATGTGACCTTTGCGGGGCAGGCAGCGCAGAGCTTCACCATCACGAAGGCGGATGTCGACGCAGCACTCGGCACGACCGACGGAATCGTCGATACGCCATCTGTCATGGCCGCACTGATGAATTATGCGCTCGCGACTTCGGGCCTCACGTTCGGGGCGGGAGCGAGCAGCCTGTACATAGGGGTCAATGCGGCCATTCACCCGCAGCAGGGTGGCAAATCGGACTTCGTGGTCTCCAACGCAACGAGCACGGACGTGACGGCTGTCGCAGCAGAAGTCGCCCTGCCGATCAGTGTCGATTTCGACTTCCTCGATATCGACGTCACCGGCGGGGCAGACATCGATCACTATATCGGTGGCCTGGAAATCATGATCGGCAAGGTCGTGAACGGCGCGGCCAGCCTCGGCTCGCTCCAGCAGCGAATCGGCATGCAGTCCGATTTCGCCGGCAAGATCATGGACAGCATCGAAAGCGGTGTGAGTCGTCTCATCGATGCAGACATGGAAGAGGCGTCGAGTCGCCTGAAGGCGCTCCAGACTCAAGAACAACTCGCTCTCCAGAGCCTCCAGATCGCGAATGCGGGATCCGAGAATATCCTCGGCCTGTTCAACTGAAGCTGATCGACGCCGCGACATCCTGACTTCGGCTATGCCGGGATCGGGACAGCCGCGGCTTGATCACAGCCGTATCAACGGTTCACCAAAGCATACGGAAGCAAAACCTGCTTTGAAAATATTTAATAATTTCAAGTGGGGAATGGTGCTGCTAGAGAGATTTGAACTCTCGGCCTCTCCCTTACCAAGGGAGTGCTCTACCCCTGAGCTATAGCAGCATCTTTGCGCGGCGTGTGTCGCCGTTGCGAGCGAGCCGCCTATTGCCACAGCTTCGCGGGGAGCGCAACAGCAAAACGAACTTGGCGGGAAGAAATCCGTCCGCATTGCTCCAGTCTTTCGCAACGCGTGGTTTTCGTTTATCACGCCGGCATGACAGAAAATCGGCAAAACCCCGGGGTTGCAGGGCCGGCGGCGGAAGCGGGCGGCGAAGACAACATTTCATCTCGCTCACCTGTGGATAAACGCAAGGCGGCAGCGGAATTGGCGGCTGAGCGGCGCAAGGCGCGTGCGGCCGAAAAGCTGCGCGAGAATCTCCTGCGGAGAAAACAGCAGTCCCGTGCCCGCCGTGCCGGTCAGGCCGACGAGACGGATGGCCTGCCTGCCGCAAATTCGTCCCAACCCGATGATTAATCACTGCTGAACGGCCGAATTGAATACGGCCTGTTTTTCGTCTAAACACCCTCGCGTCCGCGGGGGCGGGATCAGCAGCAATAAATGAAAGGCGGGCGCCAGTCCCGTTCAGAAGGCTTACATGGATCGTATTCGGATTGTCGGCGGCAACGAGCTCAAGGGTATCATCCCGATCTCCGGCGCCAAGAACGCGGCGCTGCCTCTGATGATCGCTTCGCTGCTGACCAGTGATACGCTGACGCTTGAGAATGTACCGCACCTCGCCGATGTCGAGCTGTTGCTGCGCATTCTCGGCAACCACGGCGTCGACGTGTCCGTCAATGGTCGCCGCGAGCATCAGGATGGATCCTACTCCCGTACCATCCATTTCACCTGCCGCACCATTGCCGATACGACCGCTCCCTACGAACTGGTCTCCAAGATGCGTGCGAGCTTCTGGGTCATCGGTCCGCTTCTGGCGCGCGAGGGCAAGGCACGGGTTTCCCTGCCGGGCGGCTGCGCGATCGGCACGCGTCCGGTCGATCTGTTCATCGAAGGCCTGCAGGCGCTTGGCGCCGTGATGGAGATCGATGGCGGCTATATCAACGCGACTGCGCCGAAGGGCGGCCTGATCGGCGCGACCTATCAATTCCCAAAGGTGTCCGTCGGCGCGACCCATGTCATGATGATGGCGGCTTCGCTCGCCCGTGGAACGACGGTGATCGGCAACGCGGCTCGCGAGCCCGAGGTCGTTGATCTCGCCAACTGCCTGAATGCCATGGGCGCGAAGATTTCCGGCGCGGGTACCGCCACGATCACCATCGAGGGTGTGCCGAGCCTCTCCGGTGCACGCCACCGGGTTCTGCCCGACCGTATTGAAACCGGCACCTATGCGATGGCCGTCGCCATGACCGGCGGCGATGTCGTTCTGCAGGGAACGGATGCTTCGCTGCTCGACACCGCACTCGAGGCGATCCGTCGTGCAGGCGCGGAAGTCACCGAGACCGATGGTGGCATCCGCGTCGTCGGCTATGGTTCCGAAATCCGCCCGGTAGATATCGTCACCGAGCCTTTCCCCGGTTTCCCGACCGATCTCCAGGCGCAGTTCATGGGTCTGATGACCCGCGCCAACGGCGTTTCCCACGTCACCGAAACGATTTTCGAAAACCGCTTCATGCATGTGCAGGAACTTGCTCGTCTCGGCGCCAAGATCACGCTTGCCGGTCAGACCGCTCGCATCGAGGGTACCAGCTGCCTGCGCGGTGCGCCGGTCATGGCGACTGACCTGCGCGCTTCGGTTTCGCTGGTGATCGCCGGTCTCGCGGCAGAGGGCGAAACCATGGTGTCGCGCGTCTACCATCTCGACCGTGGTTTCGAGCGTCTCGAAGAGAAGCTCACCCGTTGCGGAGCCATCGTCGAGCGCATCAGCGACTGACGGACTGCCAATCTCCGTTCCTCGATGCCGTTGCGTCTTGCATTGCGGCAACCTATGTCGAAAGGATGTACGACGCTTCGCCTTCGGGCGGCCATTCGGGTAACGGTGAAATGACAAGTCTGAAGCTGCTCGCTCTTGATAACGACGACCTCTCGGTCATCTCCGCTCACATGCAGGATGCGGTCTTCCGCATTTCCGATATGTCCTTCCAGCCGCGTGCCGGTCTCTTCTCGCTGGCGGCCAACCGCTTCGTCTGGGAAGATTCCGCCGGTCGCCGCAAGGCTTATGAACGACGCAGGGCTCTTTTGAGCTTCAAGCGCGTTTCCGCCGTGCGGTCGATCGGCTTTGACCGCACCAATGGCGACAATGTGCTTTCGCTGCTGGCGGTCCGTTTCCGGGCGGAGGGCGAGGGGCCGGAAGGTGTGCTGGAACTGGTGCTTTCCGGTGGCGGCATGATCGCCCTCGATGTGGAATGTATCGAAGCACAGCTTGCGGATACCGGCGGGGCATGGGAAACCAGCCTGAAGCCCGATCATCCGGGTGAGTGAACGGCAGGCGACGAAAAGGCGCCGGCCGAGAAGAGGGACTGAAGAAAAGTGGCGATCTGGCTGGATCAGGCATCCGAGGGATTCGAGGAGAGGTTTTCCGCCTTTCTGACGACCAAGCGCGAAGTATCGGATGACGTCAACGACGTGGTGCGCGCGATCATCGATGATGTAAGGGCGCGTGGTGACACGGCACTTGCAGATTATTCGAAGCGGTTCGACGGCATCGATTTCGCCGAAGTGCCCATGCGGGTGAGCGACGAGGAAATCGATGCGGCTATGGCCGAAGTCGATGAGGAAGTCATGGCGGCGCTGGAACTGGCCGCCGCGCGCATCGAAAAGCACCACGCCCGCCAGATGCCGAAGGACGACATCTATGAAGATGCGATCGGTGTCAGCCTCGGTTCGCGCTGGACGGCGATCGATGCAGTCGGTCTTTATGTTCCCGGCGGCACGGCAAGCTATCCGAGTTCCGTGTTGATGAATGCGGTTCCGGCAAGGGTCGCCGGCGTTCCGCGCATCGTCATGGTGGTTCCGGCTTCGGGCGGCGCGATCAATCCCACGGTGCTTGCCGCCGCGCGCATTGCGGGCGTGCGCGAAATCTACCGTATCGGCGGTGCCCAGGCTGTGGCCGCGCTCGCCTATGGAACCCAGTCCATTGCGCCGGTCGCAAAGATCGTCGGCCCGGGCAATGCCTATGTCGCAGCCGCCAAGCGGCAGGTCTTCGGCACTGTCGGCATCGACATGATCGCCGGACCGTCGGAAGTTCTGGTCATCGCCGACGCCAACAACGATCCGGACTGGCTGGCCGCCGACCTTCTCGCCCAGGCCGAGCACGATCCGGGCGCCCAGTCGATCCTCATCACCAACGACGCAGTGCTCGGCAAAGCCGTCGAGACCGCCGTCGAGCGCCAGCTCAAGTCGCTCAGCCGCTCGGAAACCGCTGCCGCAAGCTGGCGTGATTTCGGCGCGATCATTCTCGTGCCGTCGCTCGAAGCCGCGATTCCGCTCGCAAACCGCATCGCTGCGGAACATCTCGAGCTTGCGGTCGACGATCCGGATGCGCTGATGGCGGACGTACGCAATGCCGGCGCCATCTTCGTCGGGCGGCACACGCCCGAGGTTATCGGTGATTATGTCGGCGGCTCGAATCATGTGTTGCCGACGGCGCGTTCCGCGCGGTTCTCCTCCGGGCTTGGCGTGCTCGATTTCGTCAAGCGCACTTCGATCCTGCGGCTCGGTCCGGATCAGCTGCGCCTGCTGGCGCCGGCGGCAATCGCTCTCGCCAGGAGTGAAGGCCTCGACGCCCATGCCCGATCGGTGGCCATCCGGCTCAATCTCGAAGGTTGAGTGATGGCCAAGGGCGACTTCCGGCTTTGCGATGTTGTGCTGGACGAGACCATCGGCCGCTCGACGCCGGATGTCGAGCATGAGCGTGCCGTCGCCATTTTCGACCTGATCGAGGAGAACTCTTTCGAGCCGGTTGGTCACACCGGTGGCCCCTACAAGCTCTATCTCTCGCTGGTCGACAGCAAGCTGGTCTTCTCGATCAGGACCGAGGCGGATGAAAATGTCGCCATCCATATCCTGTCGCTGACGCCCTTTCGGCGGATCATCAAGGATTACTTCATGATCTGCGAGAGCTATTATGAAGCGATCCGTTCCTCGACGCCGAGCCAGATCGAGGCCATCGACATGGGGCGTCGGGGCATTCACAACGAGGGATCACAGACGCTGCTGGATCGCCTGTCCGGCAAGATCAAGCTGGATTTCGATACGGCGCGACGGCTTTTCACCCTCGTCTGCGTTCTCTATTGGCGCGGGTAGGGCCAATGACCGGCGAGGAGGCTCCCGATCAGAAGGTCAGGATGCCCGGAGCCATTCTGTTCATCTGCGGCATGAATGCCATCCGCTCGCCCATGGCTGAGGCGATTGCCCGCCAGATGCTGCCGCGCGGCACCTATGTGGCATCGGCCGGAGTTCGCGCTGGTGAACGTGATCCGTTCGTCGATGTCGTTCTTGAGGAAATCGGTCTTTCGCTCGGCCGGCGTCGGCCGCAGACTCTGGAAGAGCTGGCAGACGATTTCTTCGATCTGGTGGTGACGCTTGCCCCGGAAGCGCATCATGCCGCACTGGAGCTGACCCGCTCATCGGCCGTCGAGGTGGTCTACTGGCCGATGCCGGATCCGACCGTTGCCACCGGCACGCGTGAACAGATTCTCGGCGCCTATCGCGAGGTGCGCGACCGTCTGCGCCGGCTGATTGCCGAGCGCCTTTTGCCCTCCGTCGGAGGCCAGACGGGGCCTGCCTGAAACAAATTGGAAAAGCGCACGCTACAAGGTTCACAAAACCTTGGTGATTGTGTAGTTTCCGCCCACATTTTCGGAGGCCCGCCGTGGCCCCGGCCAACATCCAAGAAAGATAACCGCTCTATGGCAAAAGAAGAAGTCCTCGAATTTCCCGGCGTCGTCACCGAATTGCTGCCCAATGCGACGTTCCGGGTGAAGCTGGAAAACGAGCACGAGATCATCGCCCATACGGCCGGCCGCATGCGCAAGAACCGTATTCGTGTTCTCGCCGGCGACAAGGTTCTGGTGGAGATGACGCCTTACGACCTGACCAAGGGTCGTATCACCTACCGCTTCAAGTAAAGCGCTCTCCCGACGAACGAATGCCGCGAGAGGTCGCATGGAGCTGAGACAGAAGCTGATACTGGCCTCCGGGTCGCCGCGCCGCCTCGACCTGCTGAAGCAGGCCGGGATCGAACCCGCGCGGCTGATGCCGATGGATCTGGACGAGACGCCGAAGAAGTCCGAGCACCCGCGTTCGCTGGCGCGCCGGCTTTCGGCGGAAAAGGCGCGCGCCTGCTACGACCAGATCCGCTCGGATCTCCAGTGGAACGACAGCTACATCATCGCCGCCGACACCGTCGTTGCGGTCGGTCGTCGTATTCTGCCCAAGGCGGAATATCTCGAGGAAGCGTCGTCGGCGCTCCATCTGCTGTCCGGCCGCAGTCACTGGGTGTTCACCGGTGTCTGCCTGATCACGCCGGAAGGCATTACGCGTCAGAAGGTTGCCGAGACCAAGGTTCGTTTCAAGCGCCTGTCGAGCCACGAGATCGAGAGCTATCTCGCCTCCGGCCAGTGGCGCGGCAAGGCGGGCGCCTATGCGATCCAGGGGATCGCCGGCTGCTTCCCGCAGAAACTCGTCGGTTCCTACACCAATGTCGTCGGCCTGCCGCTGTTCGAGACCATGCAGATGCTCTCGGGCGAGGGCTTCGACGTACAGACCGGCTGGACGGAGGGCTGAACGATGAGCAACGATCCATCCTCCCATTCGGCAAAGGTCGAGCCCCTGCGCAAGGCGCTGCCTTGCCCGGAATGCCGCAAACCTTCGCAGCGGGAGCACTACCCCTTCTGCTCCGACCGCTGCCGCACTCTCGATCTCTCACGCTGGCTGAAAGGTTCCTACGCGATCCCGGTCATCGAGGACGAATCCAGCGCCGAAGACGACGGCCGCAACTGAAACTTCATTCCGCCACGCATTCAAGCGCTTCGCGATCTTTCAGATCCGCCATGGCGCTTATACTCCTTGTTTCGTCGCGCGTGGTCATCGCAAGACCGCCGTGCTTTTTTGCACGACATGCTTTAGTGCGCGACGGAAGTCATTCATTTGGCTTGGTTTTTCGGTATTTTTGCAAAGCTGTCAAAAAAGTGCCTTTTGGCGCTGGACATGGCCGAACAAGCTGCTATAAACCGCCTCGCTTCCGGGGGAAACTTCTCCCCCGCCGGTCGGAAACCCCGCCGGATGGCTTCGCAAGAGCCTGATGCCCGGATAGCTCAGTTGGTAGAGCAGCGGATTGAAAATCCGCGTGTCGGTGGTTCAAATCCGCCTCCGGGCACCATTTTTATTCAACAAGATCAAAATGTTGTGGTGCTGGTGCCTGTGAATCCTTATGGTGCTAAATGCGCTTGGGTGTCATTCTGGGTTTCAGGTGTGTGCGCCGGATCTAACGCCCCCAATGTTGCTGCATGTCTGTCGGATACGTCATCGAAAAGTATCTATCTTTCGCTGGATCAAACGGTAAGAAAACACGCGTGGGAAGTTCCCAATCTGCGTTTCCGTTAGCAACTTGCTGAGCGAACTGCAAAATCTGCCACTTAGCGAGGGCTCGATACCACGCCGTATTCCGAACAGTGACATCCGCATACCATGCGTTTGCCACTACATTCATTTCATTGGTGGCTCTCTGTAACGCTTCTTCGCGTTCTGAGGCCGTGAGGTTCTCTGCGACGTATCCGATGACACCGTAGTCTAGTTCGGAAACTGCCATCCAAGTCAGATGGTTGTCTTGCTTTGAAGCATCGAAATTCCAAACTATCCAATGCTGGTAGACCAGTGCCCATAACTGCTTGCGTTCTTCTAAATCGGCAACTCTTGCAAATGCCGCGATACAATCGGTTGTGGCCTCTCGGCATTCGCCGTGAGAAGCGTTGAGCTCAATCGCTTCAATGCAGGCTGATTTTGCCTCAATAGAAGCGCCATTCAAACTGTATCCCAAGGCTGCCTGCACCACTTTTGTCCGAACGGGATAGCGGTTCAGGGCTCTCATCCATTTCCGCCACTCACCTGCATCCTGCTGAACACCTTTGAATAATGCTGCAAGAGCTTCCAACGTTTCTTCCGAAAGCGTTTCATTTCGCGGGTGGTTGAAGGTGAGACTCTGAACCAGGGCAAACCTGCTACGGTTCGATTTCAGATTCCGACCGATCCTGCCGATCTGATTCGAAGTCATAGCGCCCGCTATGCAAATTATAGGCAAAATTGAACGGAACTGGTCGATCGCCAAGCCGAGTGCATATTCCCCCTTGTTTGTGGTGCACAAACAAGTGGTCGCCTCGGCTAGGTAGTGGTCAGGGTAAACAGAGGAGACAACCGTCCTCCATAGAGACTCAATTGTGGGCCAATCAGCGTCTTTGTCGGCCTGAACAAAAGCATCAACAGCTTCTCGTTCCCAAATAGGTTCGGCCTTCCCTCCAGAACTGAACTCGGAGTGTGTTGCTCCTATAAGCGCTGCCATACTCGCGAACAGATTGTCACTGAGAAAGGCAACTGGAATACGCTCCCAGATTGGCTTATCAAAAAAATACGCGCGCGAAACGCTGAGAATTGCTGCAAGCTTCGGCAAATCAGGTTTTTGCTGCTTGCATGCCTCAAGCTCGTTCAGCAACCATGCCAATCGATCCACCCAGATTGCTTTATCATTTGCTGTCAACGGCTGTCTGGAATGACGATAGCTGTAGATTGCCCCAAGGTCCAACTGATGAGCTTCCGAAAGAGCCTGTCGCTGGTTATCCCCTTCATACACAAATGGGTTACTCATGGACGATAGTGCTGTGATGAGATTTTTCGGTCCTACGGGATCCGGAATCGTCTCTGAGGTTGCTATCAAATCGCCCCAGTCTAATTGTGTGGACATTACGGCTGCTTCCAGACGAGATTTGTTGGCTGATCGACGGCATCCCATAGTTCGAGAAAGGCATCGTGGATCAGTTGCCCGTTATCGGCTTCCTGTAAAATGTGATGTGCTTTCCCAAGCCCGTTGACCGAAGTTCCCAAGGACCACGCTCTCGCGCCGTTTTCGAGATAAGGAAATATGATAAAGCGATCATGGAAGTCCCATCCGTTGTTTCCGTCGCTCGAACGAAATTCGATTTTTAAGCCGTGGAAATTGCTCCTTAGGTTCTGCAAGAGGGCTTCATATGTCGCTTTTAATGCCTCTTTCGTGGTTGTTGAGCCTGCGGGCGTTTTTAGTGCTGTAAGAGCGCGCATTTCGGAGCCAAAGTTTTTGTTGTAAAACAATGTGTCGATTACATCTTGCGGCGCAAGAAACGGATCCCACAGCCACACTCCTTTGAATCCGAATTGGTCGATAAGACCCCTGACGTCGCTTAAGGCTCTACTTCGCTCCGTTGCGGCACCATGTTGCTTGGGATTGTATTGGACAAAGCGCCTTTGTTCAGTCAGCCTTGTTCGTTCCTCTTTGTAAATTCGGTTGCGCACTGGACGACGGATATCTGATGCGCTCGTATCACCAACGATAGACTGGGTGTCATGTCCGACAAGTTGGACCCTCATATCTTGGAGATTTGAATCATAAGCATTCGATTGAAAGACACGGGGCTCATGCCGCACCAAGCCCATACCGAAGCTGATAGTATTTATAAATGCGGTTTCGTCAGTTGCGCTTAGGAGGATACTATTTTGAGGGTCCCATATATGGCCGCGAAATGTCCCGATGCCTGCGTCAGGAGCTATGATCGCCTCACCGTCTGTAATGTTCACGGAGCCAAAACCCAATATGGTTTCGTCGTAAACTACCTCAACGGTGGCATTCAAATTTCGAGGAGTTGCTTTCGGATGCCAAGCGATTTCCACTGCGTAATTGCCGCCTCTCCGTCCAAATCGACTTTGAATTATCTCAACGGGGAGCTGTATCGTAACCCCTCCTAGCCTGTCGGCCAGCTTTCCAATGTGTAGAGGTATAGCAGTCGATATTTTTTCGGACAGGTCGAGCAAAGATGTCGATTTGCTCAGCAAGGGTGCCAAGTCCGTTTTCAACGGATCGATGAGTTCAAATACGAGGCTTCCATTGCCGAAATTGTTTTTCAAAACTCTATTATACGGAACGTCATTTAGGGAATTTGCTGGAACAAACTGCCGTTGTAGCGGCGTGAGTTTGCCAACCCAAACTGGCATAGAGGCTGATAGCCATGTCCCCTCCGACTTTAAGACGTTTAGGCTTTCCAAGAGCTTGGGGATGGAGAGCATTTGTCGATGTAAACCGAAGCTCCACCCCTTTAGCGATTTGAGTGCGATGCGCTTGGTCAGGAAGCCTGACTCAAGCACGCTCAATCCGTCATCCCCGGCGATTGCAAGGGTGAAGAGATTTATCGGAGTTTTTGAATTTGGAGGATAGGCAAGAATTTCTATTAGTTCGAACTGGGTGAAAAACCCGACGATGCCGTCTTGCAATAGTGTTTCGAGTTCTGGCCACATAGTCGGTCTCGCAACATGCTTCGAATATCGCGAGACTGACTATGCGCTTTTGTCGTGATTCTGTCGATGTGGGTTGCAACTAAAGATAAATCTGGGGGTGTCTGTGTGAAAGTTCTCTTCCGCAGGACGCTGCATTCATTTTCCGACGAACAGTTCCCTTGCCTCTTTCTCGCCTGCTGATCCTTTCAGCCATTGCCACGGAGCGCGAGGCTTATGCGATTTCGCCAGTTCGGGATGCTTCTTCGCATCGCGGACGGCATCGCGCAAGCGTTCGCGTGCCTCCTTCGGGTCGATCTTCAATTCGGCGCACAACGCCTTGAGGGTGATGATTTCGGGTGCTTTGTCGGTCATGATCGTCTCCTTCGGTTCAAGACGATCTATCTATTAAGATAACCACAAAGGGGTTGTCAGGGAAAATCCCGGATCACCTGCCAGTAAAAGCCTCTAACATGCGAGTGACGCGGGCAAGATCATCCTCGTTCATATTCGCGAGCGCGGCGTTGACGCGATGCAACAGGCGACCGCGTTCGCCTTCGGGTGCGATCACCGTACCGGAGCCGAAAAGGGCAATAGCAGGAAGGCCCAAGGCTTTTGCAATGCTCTCGACGGTTTCGAATGACGGCGAGGCTTCGCCGCGTTCAAGCCGTCCCATCATCTCAATAGAAATGTCGGCCTTCTCGGCAAGCGCTTCCTGCGTCAGGCCCAATGCCTTTCGGTGATGGCGCACATTGCTGCCGAAAATCTTTCTGAGTTCCAATCGCTGCCCTCCATGTTGAAGGGACAGTCATCTTTGGGGCTCTCTGATTTAAGGCATAGCTATTGCTGGAAATCAGAAATATGCAATATGATTGCAGTATAGAGAATTTCTGTCGTCAGATTGCATATGACTTCTATCCACTCGGATTATTTTCCCTTCCTCGTATTCGGCGCGTTCGTGCTGGCTATCTTCCTATGGATGGAATGGCAGGGGCGCATCAGACCGATGTTCATCCCGCGTGCCGAGATTAAGCGAATGGCCGACGAATTGCTGGAGAAGCACGGGGAGCGCGCAGAGGAAATGGCCTTTATCGAAGAAGACAGGGCATGGCGCTATTCGCAGACTTTCGAGCAAGGCAAATGGCGACGGGTGCGGAAAGAGCTAGAACGCAGGAGCGGTCTTTAACTGACCGGCGGGGCACTCGGGCATAGGCGCATGCGGCCGCGTTGGGATAATCGTCGGATAGGTCGACTATGCGCTCATTGCCGAGCCAGCGCCGCGCTACGCACAACGCCGGGTCTTCAACATACCAATGACGGCGAAGCGCGCTTAGAGGCCGAAATCAGCGATTTCTGCTATCACATTTCGCCCAATCGACACCCAGCTAACACGCTTATCACCTCCCGCCAATCCGCCGCCATTGTAATCGTTGCTCAATTCGCCTGGCCCGATGGACCGACAGGTTGATAAATTATCCCAGTGTCGATCCGGCGCACTCTTCGTACGTCTCGAATAGTGAATGACGCCGAAAGTCGGAAGACGTCCGACTTCATGCCGCCAAAGGTATAGGGGAGGTCGTTTTTTGTTTGCGACCTCTCTAGGCACGGATCAGCAGGGTTACACACCACCAAGGTTTTGATCCTGTAGCTTCTGCTGAAGAACGCCAAGGGCGTCATGTTTTCGCTCGGCGATGTTGAGAGATGTAAGTGCGCCATGAATATATCTGGCGCTGTTGGCGTTCTTGGCGCACTTGTTTTTAGTGGTGGTCACTCTTCATCCGGCAAACTCAGATACCACTTTTCCTTGACCTTCGAGGATTTTACCCGAAGCGAGCGCCGAGCGCGTTCCAGTGTCTTTTCAGATATGTCTCGCGCTGCGGCCTCCTTCTCAACCGTGGTCGTCGGTTGACGACCGTTTTTCAGATAGACACGCAAGAACTCAATGGCTTCGTCGAGCGCGGACATGCGCTTTTTCCCCTCGGTCGGACTCATCAGATCATCAACCGTAATGTCTGACGGGCCAAGCCAATTGAGGCGGGCAATGTCGCCTTCCTTCTCGGAGTAAAGCTCGTATGTCTGCGTTTGCCCCCTCGGTGCGATGTTGTGTTTGATATGCACCACCAGCTTCTTGCTGCTGTCACTCGGATGCTCGCAGACCAGAAACGCCGAACGCGCTGCACCGATTACATCCATTGATCCACCACCTTGATAGATCGCCTTGTCGTGCTTCGCTTTGGTCAAATGCCGAATAATCAAAACGGCAGTCTCGCCAGCTTCGGCTATTTCTTTCAGGAAAGACAAAAGCTGCCTGATGACATTCGGCTTGTACATATCCTGCCCACTTGACACATACGCGAACAGCGGATCAAGAATGAGCAAGTCAGGTGGTTGTCGTCGCACCTCGCGCATAAGCGCATCCAGCCCCTTTTGATCTAAGGATAAGAAGTCACCCTGCACGCGAATGCGCTCGACGTCGCCTCCCATCGCGTCAATGCGTGGGCGTATCGTGTAAGCTGCGTCATCTTCAGCACTCAGATACAGCACACGCCCCTTCGCGAGCTTTTGCCCGCCCGGCATTTTACCCCCTATGGAAATCTGTGCGGCCAAATGCATTGCAAGGTATGACTTCCCGATACCTGGGTCGCCTTCCATGATGGTGATCATGCTGAAGGAAATGAATGGCTCCCAGAGCCATTCAACCTCTCTCGGTTCAATTGACCCAAGGTCAACGAACAGCTCTTTCTTTTTGCTACTCATCATGTCTCTCCGATTTTGGCGAGAATACGGGAAAGCTCGTCATGAAGTGCATCAAGATCGTTAGGGTATTTGTCTTGAAAATATGGATTACGCCATACGACGCTGGCTATTTCGTCCAGCGTGGCACCGGCTTCATGAAGGGCTGCTGTGACGTGAAAAATTTGAGCCGACCTATTATTCTCGTAGACGCGCTTGTCTCTAATTAGCGTGCGCGCCTTCGGGTCGAGATCGCGACGGTATTTTTTGAGAACGCTGGCTGGTTCAAAGGCTTTGTGGTCGAAATCCAGCATGATTGTGGCAGCGCCATAGCTGCGACCCTCTACTGCAAAAGGCTTAGGACGCGCTGAGATTGGCCTCTCGTCATAGTGGAGCAGACGAACGAAATGTTCATCCCGCCCTTTCTTGTGGTTGATTGAGCCCGGGATGCGAAGGAGCTTGTTCACTGGCCAACCGTTTTTGTCCCCACCGTGTCGGTAGGTCAAAGCACGCGAATGCGCTTCGGCTTCCTGAAGATTATACTTCTCGTCCCACATCCAAAGGGCTTGTGTTCTTACCTCGGATGTTTGCCAAACTATGGATGGGTGAGGCTCGAAGGCGAAGGGGTCGGCATCATCAACGTCGCACAAGGCATAGCGGGTATCTCGTGCAAATTTCTTCAGTCGTTTCGGCTCACTGAACATATTGGGGCAAAAATATTGATCCCAATCCCATCGGCTATATTGCGCTAAAAGTCCGTTGGATTTTGCAAGCCCCGTGATCTGCATCGATTTTTCCACGAATTGGCCCGTCTTGCGGTGCCTGAACGCGAATAACCCGTACGATGGATAATCAGCCATGGTGAAACCATCCCACAGGCGTGCTAGGAACAGCTCTTGATCACGAATAGTGATTTCGTCGTCGTCAAAGTCATCGAACAGGCTCATAAAGTCGTCGTGGTAAGAAAAATTTTTCAAAGTGATCCCCATTGAGTAGGCACAGTTCGACCGCTTGCGCACATGGTGCGTCGATCCAATCTTTGGTTGTGGAGGTGGTGAGGGGCGCTTAGGCCCCTCGGTCAGAGCTCAGCGTATTGAAACTTTTCGCCGTCTTTGATGCACTGTTCACACCACGCTAGCACTCTGTCTCTGGGCCAAGCTAGCCGGGTCCCTCCAAGGCGCGCAGCCTTCGGGAACCTTCCTGCATTTTGCCAACGGATTAAGGTTGCTGGTGATACGCGGATACCCAGATCGTGCAGGTCTTTCCTACTCAGGAAAATCTGGTTTTCGGGTGAGATTTCAGTTCGTTGCTTTGTCATGGCAACACCTTTCTGCATTGGCCGTCCTGATCGCCGTCAGGAATATGCAGACCATGCCGAATGCTCTCGCGTCAGTCTTTGAACAATAATGCGCTGTTATTCTTCGTTGACATATTCGCGCAATAAGCGAGTGACGATTGGCCGAATCTGATCTGGACCAGCAGGCTTCATGAATATCTCGCCTTGCCAGTCGGAAGCAGCATTTATCAGTGTCGCGCTTAGCTCACCTGTAACGCCCTTCAAAACAACGTTCCTTTCGAGCTGGTCGCGGCACCAGCGCTCGATTTTGTTAAGATCGTATGCAGGTGGAGCCCCCCTCGTTTCATTTTGGGCTATGAGGTGCTCAATGAGGTCATTCGAATCTATCTTGATGTCAATTTGCCGGGAGATCAGTCGCCCCACGGTAGAATTGGCGACGTGCACCTCTTCAAAGTCGTCCCTTGCCAGCGGACGGTTGACGGTTTGAGGTTCCCTATGGGGCAAAGCGATATTACGCATTGGACCATGAAAATAACGAACATCGCCTCGGACCAGAATTTTTTGAAGGAAACGCCGGACTACATCCCTCCTGTGGTCACGGGCAGCGCGATACCGAACAGTCGCTGGCTTGACCAATGGGCGCTTGAGAGGGATTTCCTGATTTGAGGTTTCTCGGGCTATGCCTTCATAGGGCATTTTGTCGGCGTCGGTCAGCACTTTGAACTCGCTCCAGTGCCAACCCACGGGAAATAGGAAATATCCTATAAGGTTGGCTGCTGGGCGAAGCCTGATTTCCCAATCATCTTGGTGGTGTTTTCTGATCGTACGCCAAACTGATGGGAAGAGGAGCTTGTCAATTCCATCACGTGGTCCGCCCATATCTGCAATGCTTCCCGCTTTTCATCAAAATACGCGTGGCGATTGTAGATCGATGCAACGCCGGAGACTATCCCGGATTTGTGGTTCAATACCGCCTCGATGATATGCGGCTGGACTTTTAGGATAGCCATGTTGGTTGCGGCGGTGCGGCGGACATCGTGAAAACGCCAGTCCTCGGCATCCATGCCAACGAAAGTATCGAGACGATCCTTGAAGCGACCGAATCCTGAGATTGGCGTCCTACCTGTCGAGGTGAATACGTAATCCGATCCGAGAAAACGTGGAATGG
The DNA here is from genome assembly GCA_002600635.1 of Rhizobium sp. ACO-34A. Lineage (NCBI taxonomy): Bacteria > Pseudomonadati > Pseudomonadota > Alphaproteobacteria > Hyphomicrobiales > Rhizobiaceae > Rhizobium > Rhizobium sp. ACO-34A. The sequence goes on from CP021371.1 coordinate 837,834, forward strand.
ACCGGAGAATGTCGAGTGCCTGCCGGGACAACGGGACAATGTGTGGGGTGCCGTTTTTCGTCCGCTCGGCTTTTAGTGTCAGTGTTCCCCGATGCAGATCGAGTTCGGACCAGCGCATGGAGGCGATTTCATCGCGGCGCTGTCCGGTCAGCAACAGAAGCTTTCCGAATTGCTCGAAGGGATAACCTTCGGCCTCGCATCCCTTCCAATAGGTGATGATTTCGTCATAGGTCAGATATCGGTCGCGTGACACCTCCTTGATAAGAGGCTTCAGGCCGACCACAGGTGATATTTCGACAATGCCCTGATCGATGCACCACGAATACAATTTCTTGATCGCAGCGAGTCCACGGTTTGCCCGCGTGCCTTTACCGCCCTTCTCGCCAATGTCACTGATCAGTCGCTCAAGTTCGCGCGTCACATCTCCACGTTTGATGGCGTTGACGGGCATCCTGTGCAGGCCATTCATACGCAACAGCACGCTTTCCGTGCCTTTCCAGTCCTTCGTGTGCCGCTGGGCGTATCGCGTGATGAATTGGGGTATGACATCACCGAGAGTCAAAACCTTCGGCTCTGGCTCAACGTCACACTGCTGGAACGTACCCAATTGAATGTCGCGCAGGATCATTTGCGCTTTTTCGCGAGCGTCCTTTAGGGACAACACAGGATACGTGCCGAGCTTGATCCGTTTCTGTTTCTCGTCAACGCGGGTCGCGAGATACCAGACCTTGTTACCCGCATTCGAAACGCGGATATGTAGCCCGGTAACCAATTCATCGCGGACTTCGTACCGCTTGCCTTCGGCGGGAGGGAGATTGTCGAGCAGCTTCGGTGTAAGTTTCTTTCGCATGACGCAACAATAAGATTGCAACATCCGCGTGTCAGGGTACGATTTGGAAGGACGTTAAGTAGTTCTACGCTCTACGATGACGTTTGAACTTACTTGATCCAATTTCGGGTGAACTCCTGCACAAAGCAATTTTAAATAACGGTAAGTGCAAAGGCAGGTTATTCAAAAGGGTGCGCTGCTGGATCTTTGGAGAAGTGTAGCAATATCAGATCATCATCCTCGTCCACACCGCCTTTTTCGAATGAAATATCGCCTACCGTAAATCCGCGATCAAGAAAACGCGAGATAGAAGGACCATCATCTCTCTCACCTATGAAGTAGCGAAGCTGTTTCTCTGTAATGCGCCCTGCAAGAAAATCCAGAATCACTCGGCTGGAAATACGATATGTGATTTCATCGTTAATCGATGTCATGCTTGTTCCTAAATACCAGCCGTGAGCTTCATGACTGAAGGCACCTTGTCTAAATAATGACCGTGCTTGGGACCCGGTAAATCTGGGAAGCGGTAGTCGCTCGGTGATGTAAGAAATACTATCTTCAAGCCCAGGGACGTCCCCGTTTTTGAAAATTATTGATTTCCAACTACGTATTATATTTTGTAAATTTCCCCGGTGTTTTTTGATAGGCAGAAAAACAACCACTGCATCAACCCTATTTCTTTTATCCGCCATGAAACGGCGAATGATTTTTTCAGCAGTCGCATTGCTCTCAAAATTATTTCGATGTGGTTGGCCCATTTCATCAAGCGTCCTTGAGCCAACCTCCGCGAGAAAGATAATGCGACAAGTTCCGAAAGGCGCGTCTTCTACCTGAGAAAGTTTTTCGCGAAGGATATTATATATTGGGTTTTCCGTTTCGGAATAGGTACGTGGCGGTCGTGTGGTCCAAAAGTTATGATACCGTACTTGTTTATATTCTCTCTTTTCAACGGTCACATCCAAGCCGCGGTCCTCGATCTTTAAAAGAGGCGGCGGGCTGACATCAGACAGAGTCCAACTTTTGATTATCGTTTTAGCAGAGTCGGAGAGCATAAAGCCTTTTGGGGCCGCGATGCCTCTAATACTCCTTCCATTTTTATATTCCTTTGTTTCAGCAAAAGAAAAATACAAATAGTATCCGAAGCCTCTCTTAACCGAGTTCGCGTACTCAATAATCTGCTGAGAACACTTGTCCATGAGTGGTTCGCCGGAAATTGAGTTGTCGTTCGTTGATGCTATTTCAACGATAGCTGGACGACCTGTTACAAGACCTTCGACATAGACGTCAGGTTCTTTCCCGTTTACCCACCATTCTGGCTCGATTTCGACGTAGTCTAAATCCTTCATCGCCCATGTAAGAGCCAATTCCATCTCGGCGGGTAGAGCTTGTTCAACGCGCTTATTATTCAATCGTCCAACCAGATCGGACCGCTTTTGGCTATCGAGAAGGGGACTTAAATCGTTCAACATTCCTTGAATACGGCGTCGAGTGAATATTGCCAACGAGTATCGTCCCCTGATGAGCTGAATGGTGTATGTCAACGGTTGCAGACAGTTAGTCCTCGGTGGAAATGATTTGCAATCGATAGTTATTTTCTCGGTGGGATAGCTGTGGACTGCCACCCTACGTGCTCGCAGGGTGTTTTATGGGAGCCAAAATTGCTGATATTGAACGGTTGGTAATGAAATTGAATTATATGGATTGGTAGCTCTGGCTATACGCCGTTCAACATCTTACTGAAGCCGATCGATATAAGATGAGCCACGCTGCCGCACTTCCCAGTCCTGTTGAAAATCCGCGTGTCGGTGGTTCAAATCCGCCTCCGGGCACCATTTTTCCTGATTGTATAGGTAACGTTCTGAGATTTCAGAAGCTTGGAACGATTGTCAGCTCGCTCAGTGCAAGTGCGAGGTATCTCGGGCGCCTTCCTTCCTAATTCCGCACGAGTCGGCTAATTCTCGTGCATGGATCTCGGTGCGCTTCACAATTCGCAAGGCTCGCTTTCGACCGGTGCTGCCCGGTCGGATGGGCGGCTGGTGCGTGTCGTGGTGCCGCTTGCGGTCATGTATAACGGCCTTCTTGCCCTCATCAACGCGCATGTCATGCCGCTTGGTTTTGCGCATGTGGCGCTGGTCGAAATCGGGCTTTTGTTCGTCTCGCTAATGTATCTGCTCTATCGCGGGCTCTCGCAGGAATCCCTGCCGGTGGTCGTGCTGGTCGGCTTCTTCGCGATCGTGATGGCCTATACTTCGGTGGCGAACGGCATGCTGTTCGTCGATTTCTTCCGTAACGTACTGATCATCGCGGTCTTCTGTCAGTTGGGTGCCATGACGGACGGCCGCACCGTCGAGTTCGTCTTTCGCATCTGCTGTATCTGTGTGCTGTCGGTACTGCTGGTGGAGATTTTCTTCACCAAGGTCTACGAGGACCTTCTGTATCCGGCGCTCTATTTCACCAACACCCGTGGCCTGGAGCAGATTTCCTTCGGCGGCTCCAAGATCTTCCAGAACGCCGTCAACATTCCCGGTCGCTTCTCCTTCGGCCTCAGCGATCATCGCACGGCTTCGCTCTTTCTTGAGCAGGTGTCGCTCGCCAATTTCTCCGGCGTGCTCGATGTCTATCTCGTCAGTCGGTTCAGCCGGATCAAGCGGTTCGACCGCATTCTCATGGTGTCGACGGTCATCCTCATCCTGTTGACCAACGATTCCCGCAGCATGCTGGCTTTTTCCCTTATCTGCCTCGGCGGCTATTTCGTCTTCCCGAAGCTCAGCAATGTGCTCCGTCCCCTGGTCATGCCGATCGTCCTCTGTGCTGGCGCGTTGGTTTTCCTCATGCGGCCGGATGCGAGCGGCGATACGCTGGACGGCCGTATCGTTCTGACGATGAAGGGTTTTCTCAATCTCGATTTCGTCGAACTGCTGGCGCTCAACGTCCGTGTCATCGGCAATTTCGCCGATAGCGGCTATATCTATGTCATCAATGCCGGAACGGTTTTCGGCCTCATCGCCTTCTGGCTCTTCGTGACCTTCTATCCCGGCGGGCAGAGCGACGACCAGAAGCGTTGCGCCTTCGCGCTCGGGATCTTCATCTTCCTCAACATGATGATTGGTGGCACTGCGATCTTTTCGATCAAGGTCGGAGCGCTGATCTGGCTTCTTGTCGGTTATATGAAATTTGCCGAGGGTGAGGGGAAATTAACTGCGTTGCCCGATCATCAACGACAGCAGCTGTAGCATTGGGCTATAGCACCGTTGACGAATTGCGTTTCCAGGCAACGAACAGACAGCTCCCATGTGTGTACAACTGCAATATATAAGAGCGATTGCGGCTCTTCTTGTCGTTTACTTTCACGCGATCCTGCAGCTGCAGAAACTCAACCCGGATGCCTGGTTGAGCCCTTATCTGTTCGGCAAGAGTGGCGTTGACCTGTTCTTTGTTCTCAGCGGGTTCGTGATGTGGATCACCACGGCCGACAAGCCGCTGACCGTCGCCGATTTCTGGTGGAAGCGCGTTCGCCGCATTGTACCGCTCTATTGGGCGGTCACTCTGCTGGCTGCCGGGGTCTCGCTCATCATCCCGCAAATGCTGAAATCGACCCAGTTCGATCTGCCGCATATTCTGGCGTCTCTCGCCTTCCTGCCGTGGATCAATCCGTCGGATCCGGATCATTACATGATCGCGCCGCTGATCGTTCCCGGCTGGACGCTGAACTACGAGATGTATTTCTATCTGCTGTTCGGCCTCTGCCTCGTGGTGCCGGTGCGCCACCGGATCGCCGCCCTCATCGCGCTGATTGGCAGCATCTTCCTGTTCTGCAATCTCGCGCCCGTGAACACCGCCACCCGGTTCTACGGGGATTCGGTGATTTTCGAATTCGTCGCCGGTGTCTTCCTCGGACAGATCTACAAGAAGGGCGTTTCCATGCCCGGTCCGGTTGTCGCTGCGATGGTTGCGATCGGCTTTGCGGCCTTGATGTTCAACGACTATCTGGAAATCGATCTGCCGCGCGTGTTCACCATCGGCATTCCGGCCGTGATCATCATCTTCTTCGCGACGTCGCTCCGCATCCCCGACACCAGGTCCTGGCGCTGGCTGCGCATTCTGGGTGATGCCTCCTATTCGATCTACCTGACCCATATCTTCACGTTGGCCGGCTCGCGCATGATCTACCCCCATGCGATCTCCATCCTGCACAGCGACACGCTGTTCGTGGTGCTGATGATGGTGATTTCGACGCTCGCCGGCATCGCCAGCTATTACATCTTTGAAGTTCCGGTCGGAAAAATGCTGTCGTCGGTAAACCTGCCGCGCGATGGGCGGGCGGTGCCGGTCCAGAATGCGTGATATCGGAGCCGGTAGGACGCAGATGAAGAAACCGGGCACACGCCTCGTCGTCGGCAGCCTCCTTCTGGCGCTGACGGTTGGTTCCGCTCAGGCCGGCAATGCCGACCTCTGCTTTCGCGGTGTGAACCTGTCGGGCGCGGAATATGGTGAGGCGGACGGCAAGGAAGGCATCAACTTCACCTATCCTTCGCAACAGACGGTGAACTACTTCGCCGGCAAGGGGTTCGACGCCGTTCGCCTGCCGTTCAAATGGGAACGGCTGCAGCGGGCTCTCGGCGCTCCGCTTGATCCTGTCGAACTGGAGAGATTGAAAACCAGTGTTACCGGCCTGCGGGCGAAGGGTTTCACCGTCATCCTCGATCCGCATAACTTCGGCTATTATTCCGGCGGAAAGATCGGCACTGCCCAGGTGCCGGCGCGGCAGTTCGCGCAGTTCTGGATCCGGCTTGCCGCCGAATTCGCCAATCAGGACGGTATCGTCTTTGGCCTGATGAACGAGCCTTACGATATCGATCCGAAGGATTGGCTGGATGCCGCGAACCAGGCGATTGCCGGCATCAGGGCGGTCAAGGCGCGCAATCTCATTCTGGTGCCGGGCACGTACTGGAGCGGGGTCAGCAGCTGGGAAACGGATTTCGGCAAGGGCGCGAACGGCCCCGTGATGCTTGGCGTTCGCGATCCGATCGACAATTACGGCTTCGAAGTCCATCAATACATGGACGAGGATCTTTCCGGCACGCACACCGCCTGTGTGAATGCGGACATTGCCGTCAACGCGATCGCAAAGCTGTCCGACTGGCTGCGTGCCAACGACAAACGCGCTTTCCTCGGTGAATTTGGTGGTTCCGAGGAACCGGATTGCCTCGCCGGCCTGAAGCGGATGACCGGACAGATGGCCGAGGACTCCGATGTCTGGCTTGGCTGGACCTATTGGGCCGGCGGCGACTGGTGGCCGGAGGGCGAAGGCAACAACATCAAGCCGACGGCCAAGGGCGACCGCAAGCAGCTTTCGTCGCTTGTTCCCAATCTATCGCCGCCGGCATCGAAACCGGGTTCCTGCGCCATCATTCCTCCGCAGGGATAAGACTAAATTAACCATGAAGTTTCATGATTTATCGAGAAACGGACGTCTCGTGGTCAGACTGCGAGACGTGTTCCCCCGTGACTGAACGCAACCAGTTCGATGAAGAGTGTGACCTGAGCATATGGCCGGCCCCAAAAGCGAATATCGGCGTATCAGCGATCGTTCCGCCTCTTCGGACGGGGGAGGCAATGTCAGCCTTCGCCGGTATCTGGATGCCTCCAGAGACAAGACGCCGACCCGAGAAACCTGGACTGATGCCCGGACAAGCCGCGATGATTTCGGGCGCATCGCGGAGGAGCGGCCTGTTCCGCAGGCGCAAAGCGAAGCACCGGTTCACAGAGCTCCTGCGCCATCTCAGTCGGATGTACGCGCATTGGCAACCGTCGCCGAACGGCCTGATGCCGGGACTGTCATCGATGACGGTCCGCTCGTCGTTGATCTGCAATTCGTTTTTTCGTCCGCCTGGAAGCGGCGCACGATCATTCTCGCCGGCGCGGTCGTCTGTGGTCTCCTGGGCGGGGCGATGACCACACTGTTGTCGAAGAACTACAGCGCCGCTGTCACGCTCTATTTCGATCCGCAGAAGCTCGCCGTGGAACTCGTTGACGGTGACAGGTCGACATCGCCGGAAGTGCTGAACGCCACCATCGACAGCCAGACGCGCATCATCACCTCTTATGCGGTTCTCGAAAACGTCGCGAAGAACCTCAAGCTGACGGCCGATCCGGAATTTGTTGGCAAGCCTTCGGGAAATGCCACGGCCGACATGAATACGGTTGTCTCCAATCTGCAGAGGCATGTCGAGGTTGCCCGCCAGGACAGCACCTACATCTTTCAGGTCAAGGCGAAGGCCAATGCTCCGGATAAGTCGGCTGATATCGCCAATGCCGTGGTCGCGGCCTATCTCACGGACACGCGGCTCAACGCCGAAAGCAGCTATGGAAGCGTGAATGCCGGCCTTGTCGGTCGCCTGACGGACTTGCGGCAGGCGGTCATCGCCGCCGAGGCCGAGGTTCGGGACTACACTTCGAAGAACGATCTCTATGCCGTGGGCGGCGACCTGATCGCCGACAAGCGTCTGCAGTCGCTGGACGATTTGCTGGTCACGGCGCAGCACAAGACCATATCGGCGAAGGCCCAGCTCGATATCGTATCGAAACTGGGTGTCGACAATGTCCTGATTGCCGATGCTGGAAGCGATAATGGCGGCTCAAGGACCATTGCCGATCTCAGGAACCAGTATGCCAACCTGTCTGCCAATGTCAGCAGCCTGACGGAGCGGCTCGGACCGAGGCATCCGCAATTGCAATCGGCCAAGGCGTCGTTGGAAGACGTCAAGCGTCAGATCCGCTCTGAGCTTGAGCGCATGGTCATGGCCGCGCGCAACTCCTATCAGTCCGCTCAGAATGAAGAGGCGGACCTGGTCAAGGAAATGAACGTCCAGAAGGCTTCCCAGGCGACCAATTCCACCGCGCTCATCGAGCTCAGCGAACTGGAACGCAAGGCAAAGGCCGCCCGTGACATCTACGAGGCGGTTCTGAAGCGCAGCGAGGAAACGTCGGCGCAAAAGAGCCTCTACGAAAGCAATGTGCGCATCGTCGCCCAGGCGATCCCTTCGCAGGTGCCGGATGGGCCGAGCCGCAAGGCACTTCTGATCGCCGGCGTCTTCGGGGGCGGCATTCTCGGTCTGGGATTGGGGGTCGTAGCGGCTGTCGCCTATGCTCTTTATGCCAGGATCAGAGGTCGATCCTCAGCCGTCGGGACACGGTGACACCTGCGCGGAGAGCTGGGGTTCACGATCGGCTGCGGATTGTTCAGGCGGTGTCGCAGCCGCGAGAAATACGTTGCGGGCAGGCACTTGTCATCCAACAATGGCGATAGGTTTATCCGGCAAGGACCCTTCAGGAAAAGAGGAATGTCTCCGAAACAGGACACTCAAGTCTCTTGTGAAATGCGAGGCGGAAAGGATCTCTCCGCCGGCAACTGCGGCGAGGCTTGCAAGGGCGCGACGGCTGGCGAGAAGCTGCTTGCCGAGGAGATAGAAAGGCAGAAGTCGGGGATGACTCATGCGTCCCTCTGGATCTGGCTGCCGGGACTGCTTTTCCTCGCTGTTCTCTTGTTACTGGTGCTGCATGTCGAAGAGCTGAAGCATTTTGCCGAACTCGCTGCTGCTGCCGATGTACGATGGCTGCTGCTCGGGGCGGCTGTCCAGGCGCTGACTTATGTCTGCGCTGGCGGTGTATGGTGGCTTGCTCTTTGCCACGCCGGCTATCCAATGCGCTTTATCGGTTTCGCTCCGCTCGGGCTCGGGAAATTGTTCGTGGACCAGGCCCTGCCGACGGGCGGCGTCAGCGGAACGATCCTGGTGACCGCAGGCCTGAAGAACCGCGGAATACCCTTGCGGATCGCTTTCTACGCAATGCTGACAGGTCTGTTCACCTACTACTCCGCCTATCTTGCATCCGCTGTCGTCTGCTTCTTCGTCATCTACATGGATCACAGGATGGGATCCGTTCTGGCCTCAACCTTTGCCGTCTTCGCAGTCGTTGCATTGTTTATCCCCTTGTCAGTCCTCGTGATGAAGGCGTTCGGCCCGCGCTTCATTCCCGGGTGGATTGCAAGGCAGAGAATTGTCAGGATATTGCTGCTTGAGATTGCCGAGGCGCCACTTGCGCAGTTACTGGACAGACGTCTGTTTCTCGGCGCTTTCTCGTTCCAGATCGCTATCGTGGTCCTGGATGCGACAACGCTCTGGATCGGTTTCAAGGCAATTGGCCACGACGTCGATGTGCTTGTTGCTTTTGCTGGCATGGTTGCTGGTTCGATCGGAGCGACCATCGGTCCGGCCCCGTTGGGGCTCGGTACATATGAGGGTTCCGCAGTGGCAATCCTTGCAATCCTCGGGGTTCCCGTTGCCCCTTCGATAACAGCCGTCATCCTGTTCAGGGGGCTTTCGTTCTGGCTTCCCATGGTTCCCGGGATATGGTTTGCGCGCCGGGAACTTGCTCTCCGCAAGAACGGATCTCCCTGAATTCAGGGTTCTGACGTCAGTGAGGACGTTGGCGTCACCCCTTCGAGCGAAGTGACTGCGGCAGGAGATTGCGGCCGATCCGCTCCAGTATCCGCTTGCGGACGAGCGACTCGCTGGCGAAGAGCCTGGCCATCTTCGAGAACTCCCGCTTCACGCGCGCCCTGTGAAAAGCGGCGATCGCCGCTTCCCGCTGAAGGACGGCGATACGCTTGGCAAAGCCGCTGTTTTCTTCCGGTGATAACTGGTTTCTCAGCCGTTGCCAGATTTCCGCCAGCGCATAGATCAGCGGCTCCGTATCGGCGGTGCTGCGCGAATAGGGAGAGGCGGCTCGGCTGATGAGGCCGACCGGCATGGCATAGACATAAAGCGCTTCGTTGACGTACATCGCCCGCCCGCCATACGCCATGAATTCGAGATTGAAGATCAGGTCTTCGCCCACGCGCACGTTTTCCCGATAGGACATGTCGTGGTCCACGAGGAATTGCCTGCGGATCAGCGGCTGCAGATATCCGAAGTCGTGAGTGTCGGCCGCGCTCGGCAGAACGAAGTCGATCAGGTGAAGGCAACGATCGTCGATCTTCTCGTAGATCGGGCCGGTCTCGATGCCAGCCCCGACATCGTAGCCCATGATGTTGTCCGCGATGAAATCGGCCTCGTCCGCATGTGCGAGCAGGCGTACCAGTCGGTTCGGCTTCCACCAGTCGTCGGAATCGAGAAGTCCTATCCATTCTCCACGGGCGGCCTTGAAGCCGATGTTGCGGGCTGCGGAAGGCCCCCCGTTCTTCTCGCAGCGGATCACCCTGACGCGGTCGTCATGAGCATAAGCTTCGCTGACGAAGTCGGCGGTGCCGTCGGACGAGGCATCGTCGACGACGATGACCTCCACAGGCACCATTTCCTGCTGAAGTGCGCTATCGATCGCCGTACGTACGCAGTCACGCGTATTATACGTCGGCATGACGACGGAAACCGTCGGATAGTCAGTCATGAACAGTGTCCCGCTTTATTCTTCTCCGTTCCCTTCTAACTATTGCAGCTACGCATATTTCGATTTCGTGAATCAGGCTTTCGACTTTTTATAAAACATAACGAACTTGCTTCGAGAGCACTCTCTTTTCATCCTGTCAGGACTTTCCTCACGAAATCTCAACATTGCCTGCGCTAGGTTATGATCTGTCAAAGTTCTGCGTTTTCGATCCAAGGCCTATGAAATGTCCTATTTCGTCCAAAACCTGCGTCGTTTCGCCGGCGAGCTTCTGGAAGACCCGATTGGCGGACCGGCGAGGGTTGCCGCGGCCCTGAAGGTGAAATGGAAGACCGGGCTGGAGCAGACGCTCGGCTCTTCGGGCATGGGACGTCTTCTCGCCGCCCGCTATCGCGGGCGCGGTGTCGTGCTGATGTTTCATGAGATCCATGACGACGTTGAAGGCAACCTGCGCATGGGCTGCAGCCCGGAGCAATTGCGCACGGTGCTTATGGCCTTGAGAGCGGACGGCCGGGATATCGTCACGCCGGACGAGGCCGTGAAGCGTCTCGCCGATCCGCAGGCCGGTGATTTTGCCATAATGACCTTCGACGATGGCTATCGCGACAACCGGACGATGGCACTGCCAATTCTGGAAGAGTTCGGGGCGCCGATGACCATGTTCGTGCCGACGGGCATGGTGACGCGTGAGGTCTATGCCTGGTGGCTTGGTCTCCGGGCACTGTTCCGGAGCAGGGACGAGGTGGAGATCGAGGCGATGGAGCGGCGTTTCACGCTCGCCGACGCACCATCCCGAAATGCGGCTCTGCGTCAGGTCGGCCTCTGGATCGGCACCGACCGCGCCCGGGCGGAAGCCTTGAAGCCGACCTTCGCTCGCCATGCGATATCCATTCCCGCACTGATCGACGAGGTTGCGATGGACGAGCAGGAAATCCGAAGCTTCGCCGATCATCCGCTGGTGACTATCGGCGGACATACCACGACCCATACGTTTCTCTCCGGTCTGGATGATTCAGCCGCCTACCGGGACATCGTCGACAACAAGTTCTATCTCGAAAAGCTTCTGGACCGTCCCGTCCGGCATTTCGCCTATCCCTATGGAACCGAGGGCGCCTGCGGAAAGCGCGAGGCGGAATATGTGAAGGCCGCAGGCTTCGAGACGGGGTTCACCACCCGATCGGGTCACCTCTTCCCCACCCATCTCTCGACATCTTCCCTCATGCCCCGCGAGGATACCGGCTTCGCCCACATGTCGAGTTCGCAGCTGGAAAACCGGCTGAGCGGCGCACGCCGGGCGCTCGTCACGCAATTCGGCGATCCGGTTGCCGGTCTTCGCTGAACCGACGTTTCCACTGCGGGTAACGGTCGTTCATCCTCATTTCGGGTGAGAAAATTCGCAAGGTAATGGAACCATTTCCCGGCTGGGGAGTTTGGCGGCCGGGAGGAATGCACATGTCCGAAATCTTTTGCGATATCGTCCCGCACCCTGAGGGATGGATGTTTGTAAGCGAAGGCGTTCAATCGCCCATTTTCCCCTGTTACCAGATGGCGGTTGAGGCGGCCTACCGGCACGCCAATACCGAGGCGCACGCACGGCGGTTTCTCGTCCTGCGGCAGCAGGATCTTAAAGGAAAGATGCGCTCGCTCGCCGGCCACGATGGGATTGCTCCATCGGGAGAAGAGGCGCGGGCCGTCCATTGATGGCACTTGCCGCCGTCATCCCCTGACGCGATCGGCGACCTCTACGCTGACGTTGACCCTTTCGACGCCGGGAACCGACATCGCGACCTCGATCGCGCGGTCAACTTCATCCGACCAGAGAAGGTTGCCGCTGAGCATGATCGTGTTTCCCGTAGCCGTTACAGTAATATCGCTTGCGTCCACGCCCTGTGCAATGGCCAGCGCCCGGGCTACGGCGCTTTCCAGCGGTTCCTGATCGGGATTTTCGATCTCGATTTCGGGGATTTCTTCATGGAATCGCGGCGGTTTGAAAACCATCTCTGCCTCCCTGCGGACGCCACCCGCGCCCTGACCACCCATGCTTCCGCCGTGTCGTTTCGGCTTCCTCCCGGCGTTGGGTGCGCCTGATAAACCGGCTCCTTGTGCCCTAACTCCCGAAAGTCCGCTTTGTTCCTGCCATTTTCCTTCGATGGTTGGCAGCGCGTTGAACCTGCGTTATCAATACATTAGTGACTTCAGCGGCGGGGAGGCATAATGGATTGCTTTGAACGGCACAGTCTGGTCCACGATTCGAGCGTGGGTCTGCCGGGACGATGAACAGACTTTCAAAGCTTTTCCCTACGGCTTCGCTCAGCGTCTATCTGGTCGCCATGGCCGTTCTGGCCACCGTTCCCCTGCTGATCTTCGTGGTTTTCCTGCTCTCCGAGCTTGAGCGCAATGAATATGATGCCTTGCGACGTGAAGTGGCGCTGGATGCACAGACGATTGCGGTCAATTTCGAACGCAAGCTGGAGGATATGGCGACCACCCTGCGCCTTCTGTCCGGCGCTTCCGAACTGAAGTCCGGCGATCTCGCGGCTTTTCATGCACGCACGTCGGCGAGCCTCGGGGAAGGCTCGCTCTATGTCCTGCTGGTATCGGCCGACGGCACGCAGAAGCTCAATACACGGGTGCCCTTCGGCACGGCGCTCGGCAAGATGTCCAATGTCGAGGGCCTGCATTCCGCCATCACGGCAAAGCGGGTAAAGGCGTCCGGGATCTTTTACGGCGCGACCGCCAAGCAATGGGTTTTCAACCTGACGATGCCGCTTCCCGAGGATCTGTCGGCCGTCGGTGACGCCATCGTGCTGACCCAGAATGCCGGCGATCTCGCCAGCATGACATCGACGGACGGCTTGCCCAACGGCTGGTCCGCGGCCCTGATCGACGGCGAGGGCAAGGTGATCGTCTCGAGTGGGCCGGACAATATTGCTTCCGCCCAGCCTTTCCCCGAGCCACTGCTGAAACTCATGACGGGAGCGAATGCCAGCGCCGTTCTCCGCGATGGAGATGCGAGAACCATGCTGGGTTATGCCAAGGTCGGTGACTGGCCGTGGCGCGTTGTGGTCTGGGGACCTGTGTCTGCGGCCCAGAGCACCATCGTCAGCACCTGGCGACAGTTGATCCTCGGAAGCGTCGTCCTCCTCGGCATCAGTCTCGGCATCGTGCTGATTGCCGCTAACCAGCTTCGCCGCTCGATCCGCCAGATTGCCCGCATGGCCGAGCGCATCGGTCATGGCGAAATCGTTTCGCCGGAGATTACCAAGGTCAGGGAGGCCAATCAGGTTTCCATTGCGCTCTCCAATGCCTCCTTCGATCGGGCTCAAGCGGAAGAACGGGTGCATTTCATCCTTCAGGAACTGGTGCACCGCACGAAGAATATACTCTCGCTGGTGCAGGCGATGATGCGCCAGCTTGCCCGCAGCACCGATGACATCGATGAATTCCAGAAGGCGGTAAGCGGTCGCCTCTCGGGCCTTGCCCAGTCGATCGAGGCGTTGGCCAAGCAGGAATGGGGTGGCATTCCCATTTCAAGCGTCATCAAGCTGCAACTGGCGACCGTGACCGGCGATAGCGAGCGGATCACGCTGCGCGGCCAGGACTTTCTGGCCAATGCCAATGCAGTCCAGAATCTCGGGCTTGTGCTCCATGAACTGGCGACCAATTCCGTGAAATATGGTGCGCTGTCCGTGCCCGACGGCCGCATTCTTGTGGAATGGGAGCGGTTCGTCGACGAGGAACAACAGGTCGGTCTTCGTATGCGCTGGAGCGAAAGCGGCGGTCCGCCGGTGGTGCAGCCCTCCCGGCGCGGCTTCGGCACGACCGTCATCGAACGGCATGCCGCCGCCGCCTTTGGCGGAAAAGTCACCATCGATTTCGACGAGAAGGGATTGCGATGGTCGCTGGCCGCACCGCTTTCAGCATTCGAGAGCAAACGCGGTCACGTCGAACATCCGACTTCATGAGGCTGCAGCCACCGCCTTGATCCGTTGCAACGCCGCAGCCCGCTCCCGCGCCGTGACAAGGATCTCGCGGATCTCGTCGCTGCGCTCCGCCCCTGACGCATAACCTGCCGAGGGGGTCAAACCGGGATCTTCTGCGCCATCGCGCGTCATGATGTCCTGTTCCAGTGACCGAACCATATCCACCAGCGCTTCCGGCGACATCATGGCCGCGGTTAGCAGTGACACGAGTATCTCGCGATGGGCGTTCAATCGTCCTTCGATCGCCTGATGTACCAGCTCCGCCATCGCTCAAACCCCTGTGCCTGTCCGCATTGAAGGTGGCGAGACAACGCGCGAACGGAGGAAAAGTTTCAGCCGCCGCGCAAGCATTTTGCCGACGGGCCACTTTTCCCACACCGTATCATCTGATCGTCAAGAACGCGGCCTATCAGCCTGCAATGATCGATGCCTCGTGCCCATTCATGTCCGAGGCCGAAAACCGGAAAGCTGATCCAGATGCATAACGCCGAAGACGATGCCCGTTACGAGTTTGCCCATGCCCTGACCATCGAGGCGGGCGCGCTGGCGCTTGCCCATTTCCGCAATCTGGAAGCACTGGTCATTGAGGAAAAGAAGAGCGGTCAGGACGTGGTCAGCATTGCCGACCGCGAGGTGGAGGACCTGATCCGCAGCCGGATCTCCGTCGCTTTCCCCGATGACGGGTTTCTCGGCGAGGAAACCGGGCTGACGGAAGGCGCAAGCGGCTATCGCTGGGTGGTCGATCCCATCGACGGCACGAGCTGCTTTCTGCATGGCTATCGGGAGTGGTGCGTTTCGGTCGCGTTGATGAAAGGCGACGAAACCATCGTCGGCCTCGTCTACCAGCCGACGGTCGACGAGTTCTTTGCGGCGCGCAAGGGGAGCGGAGCATTCCTTAACGGCAAGCCGATCCGAGTTGATGCCCGCGCGACGATTGCCAACGGATTGTTGGGCCTTGGAGCGAACGGTCGCGTACCGATCCGTTCGATTACGTGTTTTGCCGAGGTGTTGCTGGAGGCCGGCGGTATGTTCATCCGCAGCGGCTCCGGCGCATTGATGCTGACTCATGTCGCTTGCGGTCGCCTCGCTGGCTACTACGAACCGCACATCAATGCCTGGGATTGCCTCGCAGCGCTTTGCCTGATCCGCGAGGCTGGTGGCTGGACTGCGGATTTCCCGGGTCCCGATGGCCTGTTGGCGGGCGGCAAGGTGGTTGGAGCGGCACCGCAGATCAGCAGCGAACTGGAAGCTTTGATAGAGCTTGCCACGGCCCGCGCTGCCATCTGATGTGACATTCGGCACGCTTTGCGCACACTCGAAGCTCGCTGCAGTGCGGAAAGCTTCGAAATGACGCCGCTGGAAGGAATTCATTAACTTTCAGGCAAGGAATTAACCATAAAGATTGTAGGACACGTCGGAGAGGGACTCCCGCAAGGGGCGTTTCCGTCGGGCATGAAGCCATCCCGTCGTACCGGTTTCGGTCCGGTATGAGAAGCAATGACACAATTCCGGGGTAAGCCTTCGCTGAAAGCGATGCCGTCTGCCGCATCTTCAGATGCCGCCAAAACGTGTATCCGCGCAATCGATGACAGACCCGGAAATGACAGGACCGATCCGAGGGAGCGGTTCAGGAACGGGGATGGCAGTGGGGCAGGTTTCGCCGTCAGATCGGCCGGGAAACGCACAGGCAGGCAGCCTGCGTGACCGGCTGCGCTTTGCCGGCCTGGACGATGGCTTCTGCGATCTTCTCCGCCAGCACCGTCACGTGCTGGAACCCAGCCTCAAGCTGGGGCTTCGCGATCTTTTCCAGCGTCTTCAGACCTTTCCCGATGCTGCCCGCAATTTCACCAGCGAGCGCCATTTCGATCGCCTGCATGACCTGCTCGCCTCCCATTGGGAGGTGCTGACCGACGCCCGTTTCGATGCGCTTTATGCCGAGCGGGTCAAGGTTCTGTCGGATACCGAGAGCCGCATGGGCCTCGATCCGCGCTGGCATGTTGCCGGCCATGGGGTGGTGCTGGAGCATCTGCTCGGCGCGGTGATTCAGGATCTGGCGGGCCGCAGCCTTCTTTCCACCGGTCGCAAGAAGAACCGCGAGATCGCCGATCTGGTCGGCGCCATCGTCCGGCTGGTGATGGTCGATGTCGAAATCGCGGTTTCGCTGCGGTTCAACGAGCTGCGCGTCAAGCATCACAAGGAACTCGCCGCGCAGCGCGAAAAGGATCGCGCCGTCTTCGAGGAGATCTTTACGCCGGTTGTCGATGCTCTTGCCGAGCGGGACCTGACGGTTCGTATTCCCGACGATGTGCCGCAAACGCATGCAGCTCTGGCCGGCCGGATGAATGCTGCGCTCGACCAGCTGCAGCAGGCCTTCCTGTCATCCGAGGAAAAGGCCCGTCTTGCCGAAACCTCGACCTCGGCATTCACGGCTGCGGCGGAAGATTTTGCCGGCCGCGCTGGAAACCAGTCCGAGGGGCTGAAGGATGCGGCCGATATCCTCGATACACTGACGGCCGGGGTGCGCGAGAGCGCGGGAAAAACAAGGGCCGCGGAACAAAGCGTTGCCGCCACACGCCAGTCGGTCGAGGCGAGCGGCAATGTCGTGGGGCAGGCGATTTCTGCCATGTCGGACATTGAGGCTTCCGCCGAGCAGATCGGCCATATCATCGGGGCCATCGACGAGATCGCCTTCCAGACCAATCTTCTGGCGCTCAATGCCGGGATCGAGGCGGCGCGCGCGGGCGATAGTGGCCGGGGCTTTGCCGTGGTCGCGCAGGAAGTGCGTGCGCTCGCCCAGCGGTCGGCGGATGCCGCCCGGGAAATCAAGACCCTTGTCGCCACCACCAAGGCGCAGGTCGAGGCCGGCGTCGACATGGTCGCCCGCACCCAGGAAGCGATCGGCGGCATCGTCACCCAGGTCGGCGGCATCAACGATGCCGTGTCGGATATTGCGAGGGAAAGTGCGGGCCAGGCGGCAGGGCTCGAAGCCGTGGCCGGTACCGTTGCAAACCTCGGTGCGCAAGCGGCGGAAAACGCCGAGCGCGCGCGCCAGTCGCACGAGGGTACCGACCGGCTGCACACGGTCATCCTCGAACTTGGCCGCACGATCCGCGAATTTCATATCGAACGACAGGGCAGGGCGCCGAAGGCCGCTCGCCCCTCGATCGAGATTAACACCGTGGCCGCACCCGTCCGTCCGGCGGAGCAGCCGTTGCCGCTTTCAGCGGCCCACGACGATTTCGCATTTAACGACGATTTAGGCTTCCATGTCGGGATCGCAGGGCTTGGAGGTTGAGGGGATTGTTTACCACCTTCGGGTACACAAGGAATATCGGGCGGGCCATGCAACCTGAGGATCGGCGGAGGTACGGACCGCCGTGCAGCAGGCAGCGTTATGATGTCCAGGGGCTCGTGAGACAAGGAAAGAACTGATGGCAAGCAAGAAAGGCGAACAGAAAAGTCTGACACTGTCCGCAGTGCTGGACCTGAATGAGGCTTCGAACCTTCGGGAAAACCTCATGTCCCTGCGCGGCAGCGGACTGGCGATCGATGCTTCGGGTGTCGAGCGTGTCGGTGCCCAGTGCGTGCAGATCCTCATGGCTGGTGCCAGCGCATGGGAAACGGACAAGAAGCCCTTCTCTTTCGTGAAGGTTTCAGATGCCTTCACCAAGACACTTCAACTGATTGGCGTGAACATTGATCATCTGCTCGCTAAGGAGAGCCGGTAATGAAGAAAAAAGTACTCACAGTGGATGACTCCAGAACCATCCGCAACATGCTGCTGGTGACCCTCAACAATGCCGGCTTCGAAACCATTCAGGCCGAAGACGGCGTGGAAGGCCTCGAGGTCCTCGAGGAAGCCAATCCCGACGTGATCGTGACCGATATCAACATGCCGCGCCTCGATGGCTTCGGCTTTATCGAAGGCGTTCGTCGCAACGAAAAGTATCGCGCCGTTCCGATCCTGGTTCTCACCACGGAAAGCGATGCGGAGAAGAAGAACCGCGCTCGCCAGGCTGGCGCGACTGGCTGGATCGTCAAGCCTTTCGATCCGACCAAACTGATCGATGCCATCGAGCGTGTAACCGCCTAAGCCGGGATTTTCTCCTATGGATATGAACGAAATCAAAGAGATCTTTTTCCAGGAATGCGAGGAACAGCTCGCGGAACTGGAATCCGGTCTTCTGAAAATGAATGACGGGGATCGTGACCCGGAAACAGTCAATGCTGTGTTCCGTGCCGTTCACTCGATCAAGGGCGGCGCTGGTGCCTTCGGTCTCGACGACCTCGTGGCGTTTGCGCATGTCTTTGAAACGACTCTTGATTGCGTTCGCTCCAACAAGCTGGACCCCGGTCCGGAAGTCATGAAGGTGATGCTGAAGTCGGCCGACGTACTGGCTGACCTCACCAACGCCGCCCGGGACGGTGGCAGCGTCGATGCCGCCCGTTCGAGCGGCCTTGTCAAGGAACTGGAAGCTCTTGCGAACGGCGAAGTGCCGGTTGCGGCGGCTCCGGTGGCTGCAGCCCCCAAGCCTGCGGCCAAGGCTCCCGCAAAGGCAGCGGCGCCGGCTGCTCCCACCGACGACAGCGGTTTCCAGCCGATCCCCTTCACCTTCGATGGTTTCGGTGAAGACGGAGAGCCGACGATCGAGGCCTCGACCTTCGACGTGACCTTCAAGCCGCGTCGCGAGCTCTATGCCAAGGGCAATGAAGCCGCCCTGCTGTTGCGTGATCTTTCCCGCATCGGCGAGATGAGCATTTTCTGTAACATGGAAGACCTGCCGTCACTCGACGACATAGATCCGGAAGCGGCTTATTTCACCTGGAAGATCCAGATCAAGACGGAGAAGGGCGAAGAAGGCATCCGCCAGGTCTTCGAGTTTGCCGAATGGGATTGCGATCTCGAGGTCAAGCTGCACGAGACCGATACGGGCGCTGCCGCTGGTGAAGAACCGCCCATGGTGCCGGTTCCCTTCGATCTCTCCATTCTCGACGATACCGACGAAGCGCATGAGGATACCGAAGAGCATCACGTCGATGCAACGGTTTCCGCTGCCGTCGAAGCTGCCGAGACCGCAAGCAACGTGATGAAGCTTGCAGCCGACAGCGCCAAGGTCGAAAAGAAGGAAACGCCGGCTGCCGCCGCGGCTGCAGCTGCCGCCGCGCAGAACAATGCAGCGGCAGGCCAGACCATCCGCGTCGATCTTGACCGCGTCGACCGCCTGATCAACCTCGTCGGCGAGCTCGTCATCAACCAGGCGATGCTTTCCCAGAGCGTCATCGAGAACGACAACAACGGTGCCTCGTCCATCAACATGGGCCTCGAAGAGCTGCAGCAGCTCACCCGCGAGATCCAGGACTCGGTCATGGCGATCCGTGCGCAGCCGGTGAAGCCGGTCTTCCAGCGCATGTCGCGTATCGTTCGCGAAGTCGCCGACATGGTTGGCAAGACGATCCGCCTCGTCACCGAGGGTGAAAACACCGAAGTGGACAAGACGGTTATCGACAAGCTCGCCGAGCCGCTGACGCACATGATCCGCAATGCCGTCGACCACGGTATCGAAACGCCCGAAAAACGCATGGCCGCCGGCAAGAACCCGGAAGGCACGGTCAAGCTGACCGCAAAGCATCGCTCCGGCCGTATCGTCATCGAACTGGTGGACGACGGTGCCGGCATCAACCGCGAACGCGTTCGCCAGAAGGCCATCGACAACGACCTGATCGCCGCCGATGCCAACCTGACGGATGAGGAAATCGACAACCTGATCTTCATGCCGGGCTTCTCCACGGCGGACAAGATTTCCGACATCTCCGGCCGCGGCGTCGGCATGGACGTCGTGAAGCGCTCGATCCAGGCACTTGGCGGTCGCATCTCGATCAGCTCCCGTCCGGGCCATGGCTCGACCTTCACCATGAGCCTGCCGCTGACGCTCGCCGTTCTCGACGGCATGGTCGTGACGGTTGCCGGCCAGACGCTGGTCGTCCCGCTGACCGCAATCGTCGAAACGCTGCAGCCGGAAGCACAGAACATCCATTCCTTCGGGTCCAACCAGCGGCTGATCTCGATCCGCAACTCGTTCTGCCCGCTGGTCGATGTCGGCCGGATCCTGAACTTCCGTGCGACTCAGGCCAACCCGATCGAAGGTGTGGCTCTGCTGGTCGAATCCGAAGGCGGTGGCCAGCGCGCCCTCATGGTCGATGCCATTCAGGGTCAGCGCCAGGTGGTCATCAAGAGCCTGGAAGCGAACTACACCCACGTTCCCGGCATCGCTGCTGCGACGATCCTCGGCGATGGGCGTGTCGCGCTCATTCTCGATGTCGATGCGGTGGTTGCGGCCTCGCGTGGCCAGTCGTTGAAGCAGGAAATGTCGTTGGCGGTCTGAGGACGGTAAAGAGTTAGTATCAGGGTAGCGTCATGTCGTATGCGGCAAAAAACTTGGTCCAGGGGAACCGGGAGCTCATCGCCTTCCGGATCGGTGATCAGGAATTCTGCGTGAGCATCATGTCGGTGCGCGAGATTCGCGGCTGGACGCCTGCGACACCGCTACCCCATACGCCGTCCTACATGATGGGCGTCATCAACCTGCGCGGTGCCGTCCTGCCGATCATGGACCTGTCGAGCCGACTGGGCATGAAGCCGGTGGAACCGACAGCTCGCCATGTGATTATCGTCGCCCAGGTGCATTCCAAGGTGGTTGGTCTTCTGGTCGATGCCGTATCCGATATCCTGACCGTCACCGACGAGCAGATCCAGCCGACGCCGGAGATCTCCTCCGACCTCGAAAAGCAATATGCCCGGGGCATCCTGGCGATCGACAAGCGCATGATCTGTCTGGTCGAACTCGGTGCCCTCATCGTTGACACTGAAAGCGAGGCTGCATGACGGTTGCCATCGGTACTTCCGCCCGTCTCTCGGACGACGAGGTACTCGCCAGCGGCGAATATCCGCTGACCCGGCGGGACCTGAACGAGATCGCCGCGATGATCTATTCGGATGCGGGGATTTCGCTCAACGACTCCAAGGCGTCGCTCGTCTATTCGCGCCTGTCGAAGCATATCCGCAATCTCGGCCTTTCGGGGTTCCGGGCCTATTGCAATCTCGTTGCGTCACCGGAAGGTGCTGCCGAGCGCCGTGAGATGCTGTCGCATCTGACGACGAATTTCACGCGTTTCTTCCGTGAGAACCATCACTTCGACCATCTGCGCACCGATGTGCTGCCGGAGCTGATCAATCGCGCCAGGGCCGGCGGCCGTGTCCGTATCTGGTCGGCTGCCTGCTCCGACGGGCAGGAGCCGTATTCGATCGCGCTGACGGTTCTGTCGCTGCTGCCGAATGCGGCGGACTACGATTTCAAGATCCTTGCGACCGATATCGATCCCAAGATCCTCGCGCTTGCCAAGGCCGGCTGCTACGACGAGACGGCTCTGGAGACGGTTGGCCCGGCCATGCGCAAGCAGTGGTTCCGCGAGGTCGACGTCAATGGCCGCCGGAAGTTCCAGATCGATGACCGCGTCAAGCGCCTCATAACCTTCAACGAGCTGAACCTCATGTCGCAATGGCCGTTCAAGGGCCAGTTCGACGTGATCTTCTGCCGTAACGTGGTGATCTATTTCGACGAACCCACCCAGATGCGCATCTGGACCCGCTTCGCCGGCCTGCTGCCGGAAGGTGGCCACCTCTATATCGGTCATTCCGAGCGGGTGTCGGGAGAGGCGAAGAACAACTTCGACAATATCGGCATCACAACCTATCGCTACACAGGCAAGCCAGGAGGGCGCAAGTGATGGGCAATCCGGCAAGGGTCCTCGTCGTTGATGACAGCCCGACTATGCGTGGTCTGATTACCGCTGTCCTGAACTCCGATCCGGAGGTCGACGTCGTCGGTCAGGCCGGCGATGCCATGGAGGCGCGCGCCGCCATCAAGCAGCTCAATCCCGATGTCGTTACCCTCGACATCGAGATGCCGAACATGAATGGTCTCGAATTCCTCGACAAGATCATGAAGCTCCGGCCGATGCCGGTCATCATGGTCTCGACCATGACGCACCGCGGTGCCGAGGCGACGTTGGCGGCGCTCGAGATCGGTGCCTTCGATTGCGTGGGCAAGCCCGGTCCCGGTGAGCCACGCCCGTTTGGCGATCTCGCCGACAAGGTGAAGGCAGCCGCCCGTTCCGGTCTCCGCTATGCCCGTGGAGCAGCACCAGCGCCCGTCGCCCCAAGCCCCGCGACCGATTTCCGCGTGGGTCGCAAGATCGTGGCGATCGGGTCCTCGACCGGTGGTGTCGAGGCGCTGATCACCGTGCTTCAGAAATTTCCGCGCAATTGCCCGCCGACGGTCATCACCCAGCACATGCCGCCGACGTTTACGAAAAGTTTTGCCGAACGCCTTAATCGTCTCTGCGCGCCCGTGGTGGAGGAGGCGACGGATGGGGCAAGGCTCGAAATCGGAAAGATCTATCTGGCGCCAGGCGGCGACCGCCATCTGCAGGTGGTGAACGCCTCGGCCCCGAGCTGCCGGCTGCTCGAACGTCCGCCGGTCAATGGACATCGCCCGTCTGTCGACGTGCTCTTTGATTCGGTTGCCGAGCTGGCGGGCCGAAATGCGGTCGGGGTTATCCTGACCGGGATGGGGCGCGACGGCGCTTCCGGTCTGCTGAAGATGCGCCACGCCGGTGCGCGCACGCTCGGTCAGAACGAGAAGACCTGCGTGGTCTACGGGATGCCCCGCGTCGCCCATGAGTTGGGCGCCGTCGAACAGCAATTGCCCCTTGGTTCCATTGGGGAGGAAATCCTCAAACTAACTGCCGCTCGAAAAGAAGGTATCGAATAATGTCTCTAGCCGAAAAGATAAAAGTCCTGATCGTCGATGACCAGGTGACCAGTCGCCTGCTGCTCAGCGATGCGCTCACCCAGCTCGGTTTCAAGCAGATCACTGCAGCCGGTGACGGCGAGCAGGGCATGAAGATCATGGAGCAGCAGCCCCATCATCTCGTCATCTCCGACTTCAACATGCCGAAGATGGATGGTCTGAACTTCCTCCAGGCCGTGCGCACGAACCCGACCACCAAGAAGGCCGCCTTCATCATTCTCACTGCGCAGGGCGACCGCGCGCTGGTGCAGAAGGCGGCCCAGCTTGGTGCGAACAACGTGCTCGCCAAGCCGTTCACCATCGAGAAGATGAAAGCCGCGATCGAAGCGGTATTCGGAGCATTGAAATGATCGACGACAGTGCAGGCAAGCGCGTGCATATTATTCAGGGCGAATACAAGGTCATCAATGACCCTAACGTCGTCCTGACGACCATTCTTGGGTCGTGCGTCGCTGCCTGCCTGCGCGATCCCGTGGCCGGCGTAGGAGGAATGAATCATTTCCTGCTGCCGGGCTCGGCAACCCCGGGAGCGGGGAGCGGTGATGCGACGCGTTACGGCGTCCATCTCATGGAGCTCCTGATCAACGGTCTGCTGAAGCAGGGCGCGCGCCGCGATCGTCTCGAAGCCAAGGTTTTCGGCGGCGCCAAGACGATCGCCACGTTCTCCAACGTGGGCGAGCAGAACGCTGCATTCGCCATGCAGTTCCTGAGGGATGAAGGCATCAAGGTGGTCGGCTCGTCGACGGGCGGCGAGCATGGCCGCAAACTGGAATTCTGGCCGGTCAGCGGTCGGGCAAGGCAGTATCCGCTCACGGGTGCAGAAACGCAGAAGACGGTGGCTCTCGAGCAGCGCCCCATTCCCGCTTCGAAGCCGGTGGAAAGCTCAATCGAATTTTTCTAAGTACTGGAAATCGGATGCTAAACGAAGACAAAGCGGATATCGCGACCGAAGAAGCCTTGCCCGAGATCCTGATGAGGGTCGTTTCGGAGCTCCACGATGTTGCCTATCTGATCGAACGCATCGAGCCGCAGTTGCTGGAGCTTGGCGGTGCGAAGGTTCTCGAATCGCCCGATAGCCTCAAGGTGCTGCAGGGCATCGACCTGGTGGTGCAGAAGACCCGCGGGCTTGCCGAATTCATCGACACCATCACCGGTTCCATTCCGGCCGACTGGATGGTCGACATGAGCACCGCGCTGAGCCTCGTCAAACTTGCCGACATGCAGAAGGCGCTCGGTGCCGGCCTGCGTCATGGCCACTCCCAGCCCATCGGCAAGGCTGCCGGAGATTTCGACTTCTTTTGATCCGATTTCGCATTGATTGCTCCGCCGATGCGGAGCAATCCCCCGAAATGGTGTTTGCGTTTCTTCAAGCCACGAAACGTTCGCACAAGTTTCGATTTCTATTATCGCACCAAGGCAAAAGCCCGCAAACCTTTCTTGTTGATGGTGCGAGACAGAATGAATCTGTTAAATCAATTACTTCAGATGTTTAAGAATCTGGCGTCGCTGGGGCAAACCAAGCTCCTTGCAATGGCTGGCGTCGCCATCGTTTCCTTCGCGCTCATCATATCGGCAGCAATTTTCGTCAATAAGCCTGCCTACGAGACCCTTTATGTCGGGTTGGAGCCTACGGATCTCAATCAGGTCAGTATCGCGCTCGCCGAATCAGGCATCGATTTCGAGACCGGTACGGATGGCAAGAGTGTAAGGGTCCCGGCTGGCATGACCAGCAAGGCCCGTCTGCTGCTCGCCGAGCGCGGACTGCCGAACAGCGCCAATGCCGGCTATGAATTGTTCGACAATGTCGGTTCGCTCGGCCTGACCTCCTTCATGCAGGAAGTGACCCGCGTGCGCGCCCTTGAAGGTGAAATCGCCCGGACCATCCAGCAGATCAACGGCATTGCGGCCGCTCGCGTTCACATCGTTCTTCCGGATGTCGGCAATTTCCGCCGCGGTGAACAGAAGCCGACGGCTTCCGTCATGATTCGAGCGGGCAGCGAAACCGGACGGAAGGCAGCTTCCTCCATCCGCCACATGGTCGCATCCGCTGTCCCCGGCCTCGATGTCGAGGACGTCACCATTCTGGATTCAACCGGCCAGCTTCTCGCCTCCGGCGATGAGAACGGCGGCCCGGCAAACCGTTCGCTCGGTGTCGTGCAGTCCGTGCAACAGGAAATCGAATCGAACATCGACAAGGCCCTTGCTCCCTTCCTGGGCATGGACAACTTCCGCTCCAGCGTGACGGCCCAGCTCAACACGGATACCCAGCAGATCCAGGAAACCGTCTACGATCCGGAATCGCGTGTCGAACGTTCGGTTCGGGTCACGAAGGAAGCCCAGAAGTCGCAGTCGCGTGCTCAGGATACTGCCGCAACCGTCGAACAGAACGTTCCGCAGAGCGCGCCTGAAGGCGGCGTAGGTGGTCCGGAATCGTCTGACGAAGCGAACAAGAAGGAAGAGCAGACCAACTACGAGATCAACAGCAAGACCATCGCGACCGTCAGGAACAGCTACACGGTCGAGAAGCTCTCCGTTGCCGTCGTGGTCAACAAGGGCCGGATTGCAAAGATGGTCGGCGAACCCGTCGATCAGGCCAAGATCGATGCCTATCTTGCCGAGATGCAGAAGATCGTCTCCTCTGCCGCAGGTCTCAGCAGCGATCGCGGCGACGTCGTGACGCTGACGGCGATGGACTTCCTCGAGAACCAGCTGCTCGAGGAGGCTGCGTCCGGCCCCGGCGTCATGGATATGCTGAGCCGCAACCTCGGCGGCATCATCAACTCCCTCGCCTTCGTCGCAGTCGCCTTCCTGATCGTCTGGATGGGTATCCGTCCTATGGTTCGCACGGCAAACGGCGGTGCAGCTGCCATCGCCGGCGGCTCGGAGCAGGCGGCAGGTCTCGAACTGCCCGACTTCTCCCCCGCGCTGGGTGGCACGGGCGGTGCTCTCATGGATGGCTTCGGTTCGGATTTCGGTTTCGACTCCACCGACGACCTGCTCACCATGGAGGAAGATCCGAATGGCGGCTTCAACCGTCGCGTCAAGGAAGGTCCGGAGCGGCGCCTGTCCCGCATGGTGGAAATCAGCGAAGAGCGAGCCGCCAAGATCCTGCGCAAATGGGCCGTCGACAAGGCCGCCTGACAGGAAAGATGAATTCGATCATGGAACGCGCCGGTCTCCCCGGCGCGTTTTTCGTTGAACGTGACGCCAGGCATCGTCATGACGCGTTTCGCAGACAGCACGGGCCACATTTGGCCGCAAATTCGGAAGTTGGGGACTCCCCTGTTCCGGGATGTGATCTTTGGCTCTTTATCTTTTAAAATGCCTATGATTCGTTAGCAGGAGAGGGCGGTGCGATCTGGCTGTCGAGGCTGGAAACCGGAAGTCCGCCAAGCTTTCCCATTGTGGAATCGTCCTTGCGAGGGGCCAATAAAATGGACTTGGAGCAATCCAAAGAGGATGCCGGAGGCAGGACGCGGATGCGTCCGGCGACCGCGGATCCGCAGCTGTCCATTTCACGCGAGGCTTTGTTGCGCGATCTCGCTGCCGCAGCGCAGTCCGGGCATATGAGCGCCGGTTTGCGCATCCTCACCCGCTATGTCGGAGCCAGTCACTTTCTGCTGGCCCGTTATGACCTCGTGCAGGAAAACGGGCTGGATTTCGTGGTGTCTTCCGACTGGCCGTTCGATCTCGTTCGCAGACTCGAGAGTGAAATCGCTGCTACCTATTCCCGCACCACCGAGCTTGAAAAGTGCCTCTCGGTGCTGCAACCCAAGTTCGGCCTTTTGCCTGATGACGCCGATGTGCCCGATGACACCAGTCGGCAGTATTGTTCCCTGACGCTCAGCGTCGGACGCACCCGCTTTTCGCTCATGCTGCTTTTCGATGAGGACATCGTGCTTTCACCGGAGAGATTGCGGGAGGTCGGCCTTCTTGCCGGCTATTGCGTCAGTCTCACGAACGGCGGCGGCCAGAAGGTCGATCGTGATTTCGATCTGACGGAACGCGAACTCGAATGCCTGTTCTGGATTGCCGAAGGCAAGACCTCGGATGAGATCGCCACCATTCTCGGGATCTCGCGCAATACGATCAACAACTACATCACCAGCGTCATGCGCAAGACGGCCACCAAGACACGATCGGAGGCCATCGCCTACGCGGTGAGAAACAATCTCGTATGAAGGGGAAAGAGGGAATGGGCTATCCGCCGGGGATGATGGAAGGTGTGCGGGGCGACCAGCTTCCCGCCGGCACCCGCCATGCGATATCCCGTTCCGATATCTTTCCGAAACTCGTTTCCCTTCAGCGCTCCCTTCATGCCAAGGGCTTTACGGTCCTGAAACTCGTCGGCGGCAGTGTTCCCTCCAAGCGTCGTCTGGAGCCGGAATACGAGAGCTGGGGAGCGGCTCTTCCCGCCGGAAGCGACCGCCTGATCGCCGCCTATGGCGAGGCCATGCTCGCCCATCTGGAAACCTCGCTCCTGCCACTGACATGGAGTGCCGAAGATCCCGCAAGTTTTGCCGAGGCTTCGGATTTCACCGCTTTCGTTCGCCAGTTGAAGCCGCGCATTCTGCCCTATTCCGGTATCGCCTTTCCCGTCAGGCTCGGCGCCGTCGGCAACGGTCTCGTGGTCTTTGCGACGACGGGCGGCGTGGATATTCCCGGCGAGGTCATCATCGAGGCACACGGCCGGTGCGGCCGCATCATGATGGATATTCTTTCGATCGAGGAGCGGCGCGCCATGCCGGCGGAGGCGCTGAGCGATCGTGAAATCGCCTGCCTGCAGCTCGCGGGCGACGGCCGGATCAGCGAAGAAATCGCCGAACGGCTCGGTCTTTCGGTTCACACGGTCAACGCCTATCTCGGATCGGCGACGATCAAGCTTGATTCGGTCAACCGCATCCAGGCAATCGCGAAAGCCATTCGGCTGGGTTACATCACCTGACAAAGAAAATGCGCGGCGCCATCAGCGTGCGCGGCGCTTTGCCCGCGCGGCGTAGACGCGGTGCACGAGTTCCGCGACTGCCTTGTAGAATGCCGACGGAATGACGTTGTCGACCGCGACCTGGGCGAACATGGCGCGCGCAAGCGGCGGATCCTCGAAGATCGGGATGTTGTTCTGCTGCGCTATCTCGCGGATTTTCAAGGCGACCAGATCCTGTCCCTTGGCAACCACCACAGGCGCATCGCTTTCCTCACGCACATAGCGCAGAGCCACGGCATAATGCGTCGGGTTGGTGATGACGAGCGTCGCGCGCGGCACATTGTTGATCATGCGGCGGCGGGCACGGTCTCGCGCAATCGAGCGCTGGCGAGCCTTTACAATCGGGTCGCCCTGCGACTGCTTGTGCTCGTCCTTGACGTCCTGCTTGCTCATGCGCAGCTGGGTGTACCAGTGATGGCGCGTCCAGAAGAAGTCGATGACGGCGAGTATGGCGGTCGCAGCCAGAATGACCAGCATGATTCGCTTGAGGATCGTCATGATCTTCACAAAGATCACCTGCGGATCGGAGAACATCGCATCCAGCGCGCCGAAATAATCTTTCCGCAGCACGAAAACCATCACGACGGAGACGATAACGATCTTGAACAGCGATTTGCCGAATTCGATGACACCGGTGACGCTGAACAGCCGCTCCCAGCCCTTGGCGATCGAGACGCGATTGGCCTGGGGCCTGATACGCTCCAATACGAGTTGAGGCATGTTCTGCGCCACGTTCGAGCCAATGCCGAACAGGATAAACAAAACCGCCGCCGGCAGAAAGAGTGCACTCATCTCCCAGCCGAGATGGCTGAAGAGCGACACGACGTCCGTGGATGTCGCAATCTTCCACTGGTCCGGTTGTTCGAAGAGGTCGCGCAGGCTTTCGCCAAGCCGGGCGACGCCGGCCGGCACGAAAAAGACGAGATAGATATAGAAGGCGAGGGACGAGGCGAAGATCGGGACTTCTCGCGACGAGGGCGTGTTACCCTTATCGATCGTGTCCCTTAGTTTTTTCTCTGTCGGGTCTTCTGTTTTACTGTCTTTATCCTGGTCGTCGGCCACGTCCGGTTCCTTGCTCGCCAGGGTCTCTTGCGCCAGCGGACCTGAGTGACAGTCGCGCCGCGTAGAAAACTAGACGCCCGCCGATTGGCATTCAATCGGCGGGCGTAAGCTGTCTGCTGTTTTCAACAGTCGTGCGTGTCTCAGGCGGCCTGTGTCTTGTCGCCTTCCGCTTCCTTGAGCTGGATTTGCCCGGAATTGGCGAGGCGAATGGCTTCCTGTGCCACCGCGCGGCGTGCGATGGCGACTTCGCGCGGGTTGATGCCGGCGGTGCCGGTCTGCAGGTCCGATTCGATCATGCGGCGCGAACGCGGGCTGATCGAGGAGAGCACGCATTCCCGGATCTCCATCGTGGCGCCACGCAGCGCCATGGTGAGGATGTCGCCGGAGATGTCGTTGAGCAGCATGACGCGGCTGCGCTGCGGCATCGCCAGCAGGTCTTCGAAGAGGAAGATCTTCGGACGAACCTTGTTGACGGATTCCCGGCTGATCGATTCCAGCGAGTTGAGCAGGGTATCGACTTCCGGCTTTTCCAGTTCGTTCATGAGTTCGGCAACCTTCGTCGAACCCGTCGAATTGCGTTCCGCATCGATCTCGGCAATCAGGTCGTGAACCCGGTTTTCGATGATCTGTGCAGCCTTCGGGCTGACGTTCTTCAGGTTTACCGTGCGGTTCATGATATCGGCACGCCGGCTTTCCGGCAGCTTCAGCAGGACCTTGGCGCCAAAGGCCGACGGCAGCATGGAAAGGATATAGGCGACGGTCTGAGGATGCTCGCGCATCAGGAACTTCGCGATGAAGTCCGGATCGGCATCCTGAAGCCGGTCCCAGATCGAAGCCTCGTAGGCCTGGAAGGCGGTGCGGCGGCCGAGCAGGCCGTCGACTTCTTCCGGCGTCAGGCCTTCCTCGAGAATGCTCTCGATGGCCTTCGCATTGTCCATGAGGCCCGCACCCTCGGTGAAAAGGTCCTCGAATTCATTGACGAGTTCGGCGAGCTCATCCGGCGGGATGGTCCGAAGTGTCTGGGCCGATGCAATGATTGTCTGCAACTCGGCCTGGGTGAAATACTTCAGAAGCTTTCCGGCGACACCTTTTCCCATGGCAAGCAGCACCGCCGCGGCCTTGTCTGCCTGGGATAGCGGCTTGCCCGTCAATGGGCCGCCGAAATCGTCAAAGTCCATCATGGTCTTTCCTCTCTGGCCCCGGGAGCGGGTCAGGATATCTTGGTGCTCATCACTTCGATCAGTTTTACGCCGAAACGGGTGTCATCGTTTTCGAGAACGGTGATCTCGCCGCGGGCGATGCGGCGGCCATTGACCATGATCTCGACCGGTTCGCCGATTTTCTTGTCCAGCGCGATGATGGCGCCTTCCTCGAGGCTCATCAAACCGGAGACCTGCATGCGGCTGGAACCGAGCACGATCTGGACATCGATCGGGATATCCATGATCAGATCGAGATTGGCCGTCAGCGCGCTGCCCGGTTCCTGCGACGTGGTGGTTGAACCGCCGAAGTCGCTGTCACCGAAGCTTGAGCCACCGAAATCGGAGGACGAACCGCCGATTGCAGCTCCACCGAAATCGCTGTCGAAACCCGAAAGCGGATCGGCCTTGGCGGCGCCCATGGAAAAGTCGGAGCCGAGATCGGATCCGAAGTCGCTGCCGATATCCGGCAGGGTGCCTTCTGCGTCGTTCTTCAGCACGCCGCGCAGATCGTCGACCGCCTGGTCGAAATCGGCGTCGGGCGTCGGCATCGCGAACGCGTCATCTTCGGTCAAAGGTGTTTTCTTTGTAGCCATGGATTCATTATTCCCGTTGAAACTTGCCTCAACCTGCCTTTCGTCAAGGCCTGCATGAAATGCCTGGTGATGACCCTAACCCATCAAATGTCTTAGAATTTCATCTTCGCTGCTGACGTTATCCTTGACCCGGACGGTGTATTTCTCGCCGGCGCGGCCGAATTCACACCGGTACATTTCCTTGCCGTTGGCGCTGACATCGACCGTAACGTCGCCCTTTTCGCTGAAGGGGATGACATCGCCAGCGGCGAGCCGCGAGATCGTTTTCAGCGTGAGGGTCTGCAGGCGGATGCGGGCTTCGAGCGTCACCTGTGAGCGGCGAACCTGCTCGGCGATCTGGTCGGCCCATTCCTTGCGATTGCGCGACATCTGCCCCTTGGACTTCGGCACGGTCACGACCGTTTTCAGCAAGGCTTTTTGCGGGATCACCAGGTAGAATTCCGAGGAGACCGGGCCGAGATCGATACCCATGCGAATCACGACCGCGAACTGGTCGACATGATCGTCCTCGACCTTGACGCGGTCTTCCGCGTTATGTGGCTTCTCGATGAGCGGTTCGAAGCCGCCGGCCGCGTTTACGCCGGAGCGCAGCACGTTGGCGATCTTGTCGAAGACCATAGAGGAGAGGTCGAGTTCGATTCGCGACAGCGGCCGGTGCACCGGCTCCTCGATCGTCTCCGGAAGCGCACCCAGCAGGTTTTCCATCAGGGTGATGACGAAGGAGTTGTTGCAGCCGAGCACGAAACCGGGAGACCAGTTGCGCAGTGAAGCGTCTGCGAGCACGACATTGTCGCCAAGGTCGGCGATGACATCGTTCATCAGGCCGGATTCGTGGCCCTTGTAGTGAACCTGCAGCTCGAGGCCGGTTTCACTGTGGAAGATATCCGGCAGGAATTCCGAATAAAGGCTTCCGAAATCCGAACACAGCTTCTCGACCGTCTTCTTGTCGCCGAGTGCGCCGGTAAGCCTCGATAGCAGTGCGTGATCCATTGCCGGGGCCGCCTTGATCTTTGCTTCCGCCATCGTCAAGCCGCCTTGTTCTCACCGCCGGGGTTCATCATTTCCTGCTCGACGGCGTCGATCGAAGGACGCTCGTAGGAGGAGATCGTCTTGCGGCCGTATTCGAGCGCAACCTGCGGAACGGAACCGTTCATGTAGGCGAGCAGGGTCTGCTTGACGATGATGTAGAGGCGATGCTGCTTGGTCCGGACGATCTTGATCTGCGCCGAAATCGGGTTGCAGATCGAGTAGGACAGGATGATGCCGAGCATGGTGCCGACGAGAGCCGCGCCGATCAGGCCGCCCAGAACTTCCGGCGATTCGTTGATCTTGCCCATGGCCTTGATAACGCCGAGAACCGCCGCGACGATACCGATCGCCGGGAAGCTGTCGCCCATCGCGACGATCGAGTGATAGGGCTTCATCTTGTCATGCAGGACGGTGTCGATTTCCTCGTCCATCAGCGCCTCGATCTCGTGGGAGCGGGCATTGCCGATGATGATGAGACGGACATAATCGCAGATGAACGCGGTCAGTTCCTTGTTCTTCAGAACCGAGGGCGCGGCCTGGAAGATCGAGGATTCCTCGGGATTGTCGATATGCGCTTCGATCTCGTTGCGGGACTTGGTTCTGAGGTCACGCATCAGGGAATAGAGAACGCCGAGGACATCGAGATAATCGCGTTCCTTCGGAACGGAATATTTGAACGCTTCGCCGATTGCCTTGCCGGAATCTTTGACCACCTTCATCGGGTTGGCCATGATGAAACCACCAAGGCCGGCGCCGCCGATAATCATCAGTTCGAAAGGCTGCACGAGAACGTTGACATGTCCGCCCATGGCCATGAACCCGCCAAGGACGCAGCCGAAGGTAATAACAAGTCCTATGATAATATTCATTTCGTGCCCGCATCTGAACGTTGCTTTTCAGTAGAACCGATAAGCGGCTTTCCTTGCGTGAGGCTGTACCTCGCTGGTTTCTTCCATGCCGCCGGAAAGTTCACGTTTCACAGGGCTTCCAAGCCCCTTGAAAAGGGCGGGGAAATGCTCTGGGTGATCGCCTGCGAAAGGTCAGAAACGACGAAAGGCAGATGGAAAGCCATCTGCCTTGCTGATTCGAGGAGGGCTCGTCTGGAACTATTGCTTCTATTCGCTGTAGACGGCGCCCGTGGAGGTGATGATCTCCCATTTCCCGTCGTGCTGGCGGAATGCCGCCAGGCGGGAATTGTCCGGAAGGATGGAACCGACCTGGACGATGAAAATGCCCGTCTTGTCCTCGATGAGCGCCCGGCCGTTGGCCACGTGAAGAAGTCTCAGATCGCTGCCGCCGGGGAAGGGCTGCATCTCGCGGCCGTCGCCGTTCATCTGCCCCTCGGGGCCGAGGCTGGAAACGGTCGCGGTCGTCAGCGGGTCGACGTTCATGCCGGCAGGAATATCGGACCTGTTCTCCGCATTCATCTGTTCCGGAGGGCCACGGTCGATCCCGACGCCACCGTTGCCACGCCCCTGCGGCAGATCGCGGAGCGACTCCCAGCCGGCAACACTGACCCCGAACTTGTCCTGATTGAAGAACACATACCACGGAAAGGCGGCAGCTGCCGCCGCGACCGCCATGATGCCGCCGGTCAGCCAGCGGTCGAGTGCGGTGGTTCGGTTTTCTTCCGCGACCGGTTCGTGGGACTTCTGATGCTTGTTCCTGCGGATCATTTTCATCACGCGCCTCGCTTCGCGTTGGCGGTTTGGTTGCCGCCGGAGAGCGAGGCCCTCAATGCGTTGGCCAATTCCGTATAGGCGTCGATCACCATGCGGTCGCCGGGCGATTGCTTGATGACGTCGTAGACGACGGGCACCTGCTTGACCGCCATGTCGAGATCCGGATCCGTTCCGGGCCGGTAGCCGCCGATCAGTCGCAGGTCCTTGGTCTCTTCATAGTTGTGAATGAGCGACTTCAGGCGCGACACCAGTTTTTCCTGATCCGGCGTCCATGCCTTGCGGGCAAGACGGGAGATCGAGGACAGCGGATTGATAGGCGGATATCGTCCCTCGTCGGCAAGCGCGCGGTCGAGCACGATATGCCCGTCGAGAATACCGCGGGTCGAGTCGGCGATCGGGTCGTTGTGATTGTCGCCGTCGACAAGGATCGAAATGATTGCGGTGATGGTGCCGGAGCCTTCGAGGCCGGGACCGGCGCGCTCGAGCAGCCGCGGCATTTCCGTGAAGACGGATGCCGGATAACCGCGGGCAACCGGCGGTTCACCGGCCGCGATTGCCACTTCGCGGATGGCATGGGCAAAGCGCGTCACGCTGTCGGCGATGAACAGCACGTTGTCGCCCTGGTCGCGGAAATGTTCGGCGATCGTCATGCCGACGAGGGGAGCCATCTTGCGCAGCATCGGGCTCTCGTCGCTGGTCGTGACGACCACCACCGACTTGGCCATGTTGTCGCCCAGCGTGTCCTCGATGAATTCGCGGACTTCACGGCCACGTTCGCCGACCAGCGTGATCACCACCTTGTCGAAGGCATCGGCCTTGGCGAGCATGGAAAGAAGCGTGGACTTGCCCACCCCCGAACCCGCGAAAATGCCGAGACGCTGGCCGTAGCAGAGCGGGGCGAAGATATCGATTGCCTTGACGCCGGTGCGAAAAGGCTTGTCGACGCGGCTGCGCGTCATGGAGGGCGGCGGAAGACTTGTAATGGATCTCTCGACCGATCCATGAGTAAGTGTTCCCTTACCGTCTATCGGACGGCAGAGCGAGCTGATCGTTCTGCCGCACCAGCTGGCGTCAGGCGCGAGGCGGAATTCACCCTGCCTGAGAACCATGTCGTCCACGCCGATCGGTTCACCGGGTTCGATGGGACAGACATAGATGAGATCGGGCTCGACCCGCACGACCTCACCCATGTGGACACCGGTTGCACTCTGATGTGCCACGAATTCGCCGAGCCGGACATGCTGTGAAAGCCCGCTGACGGTATAGTGGCCGGCCGCGATCGTGCGAACGCGCCCGCCGTGGAACAGATTGTTCCCCGACTGGCTGAAATTCCTTGCGATTTCCGCCAGACCGTCCAGTCGCGGCATGCTCACGGTCCGTGCGCCGGATTGCTCCATAGGTCGCTACCTTTAACGATTACTGGCTGCCACCGAGGGTCTTGATGGCCGAAGTGAAGGTGTTTTCGCTGCTCTGCAGGAGCGACGAGATGCCTTCGAATGCGCGGTTGACCTGGATGAGCTGGGTCATCTCCGCCACCGCATTGACGTTGGAGCCTTCGACAAAGCCCTGCATGACACCGATATCGGTCGAATCGGTTACCGGCTGCGGTGTGTCGGTCGCGATGACACCGCTGTTTTCGTAACGCAGGAAGCCCTTGGTCAGGTCGGCGGTGAATAGTCCGATGGAGCCGACGACCCGGTCGTCCTGGGTGATGCGGCCATCGGCGCCCACGGCCGGCGTACCGCCATTGGCGTTGAGCTGGATCGGGGCGCCGCCGGCATCGAGGACCGGATAGCCCTGGGTCGACACCAGGTCGCCGTTCTGCGTCATGGAGAAACGACCGTCGCGCGTCAGCACCTGACCGGCCGGAGTGTCGATGGCAAACCAGGCGTCGCCCTTGACCGCGAAGTCGAGCGGGTTGCCGGTCTGCTGGATTTCACCGGCGCGCGTCGAGAGGTAGTCGTTGCCCTGATTGACGAATGCGATCTTGGCATTGATGTCGTTGCCGGTCTTGCTCAGGACCTCGTCGAACTTGACTTCGGTGGCGCGAAAGCCGGCCGTGTTCATGTTCGCGATGTTGTCGGCAATCGTCGTCAGTCGGCGTTCGAGAGCGATCTGCGAGGAAATGCCAACATAAATGCCCGACTGCATGTATCTCTCCTGGTGACCCGTGTCCTGCGTTCCATCCGTTCGGGGAACAGCTTTCGCAATATATTGCCGGAAGCTAGAAGCCGTTGCTTGTGCGAACCTGTAGATTGCCGGTTGGCAGTCCGTTCGGGCGCAGGTTGAATTTGCTCCAGCGCAAAAGTGAGCCTGCGACACTTTATTCTTCTATAGGCACGAAATTATAGGCACGAAATTCAGCCGCTCGATGCGGCCGTGATGTCCGGCGCCGGATTGCGTGCCGCAGAATACCTTGGCAGGTCCCCGCGGTGCTTGCGAATCATCGAAAACCGCCTGTTTCTGGCGGTTTACCTCGATTCCTTGGCGGCTGCGGGGCATCTCTTCCGGCGATGGATGGTCAGCGCGAGGGTTCATTTCCCAAAGGGTTTTTTCCGTAAGTCCCGCGCAAGATTGTCGCTCTACTCATGGCACGAGAGAAATACGGAGAATAGCGATGGAGCCTATTCAGTTGTTCGACTTGGCGTCGCGGCAGGCGCAATGGCTGTCTGTCAGACAGGAAGTGGTTGCCACGAACATCGCCAATGCCAATACGCCCAAGTTCCGCGCGAAGGATGTCACGCCCTTCGACAGCGAATTGAAGTCTGCCAGCGCCGGCATGGCGATGGCGCGCACCCAGCCGGGCCACATGGAGGCCAGCGTCATCGGTAACGGCAAGGTCGAGATCGATGAGCCGGAAGTAAACAACGAAATCGGCACCCAGGAGTCGGGCAATACGGTCGCGCTTTCGACCGAAGTCGCGAAGATGGGCGAGGTAAAGCGTCAGTTTGAGCTGAACACCCAGCTCATCCGCGCCATGCAGAACATGATGTTGACTGCGGTAGGTAAGTAAGATGGATCCTTTGTCAGCCTCCCTGAAGATCGCGGGAAGCGGTCTTGAAGCCCAGTCCACCCGACTGCGCATCGTCTCCGAAAACATCGCGAACTCCCGCACGACGGGCGACACGCCGGGCGCCGATGCTTATCGACGCAAGATTATCACCTTCGATTCGGAGTTGGATCGCGCAACCGGCACGACCCTCGTGCATGTGAAGAAGCTCGGCGTCGACCGCTCGGATTTCGTCGAGGAATACGATCCGGACCATCCGGCCGCCGATGAGAACGGCATGGTGAAGCTTCCGAACGTCAACATGCTGATCGAGATGGCCGACCTGCGCGAAGCGAACCGCAGCTACGAGGCCAATCTGCAGACCATTCGTCAGACGCGAGATCTCATCTCGGCAACGATCGACCTACTGAAAGGCTAACGATGATTGATTCCGTTTCCAGTATCAATTCGCTGACCAAGGGCGCCGGTACGCTCGGTGTGCAGTCAAGTGAAAGCAACATTCTGTCCCAGGCCGGTACGGTCGTCTCGGCGGCCGCGAGCGCGGCGCTCGGCCCGACCTTCGCCAGTGTGCTCGGCGGCGCCGTCAACGATGCCATCAACGCGGTCAAGGGCGGTGAAGCCGCTTCCTTTGCCGGCATCAAGGGCACCGCGGATACGCGTGAAGTCGTCGATGCCGTCATGGAAGCCGACCGTACGCTGAAGACAGCGGTCGCCCTGCGCGACAAGATCGTCTCGGCCTACCTCGATATCACCAAGATGCAGATCTAGAAGGCTGAGGAATCGCGACCATGAGAGCACTTGCCATTGCTGCGACGGGTATGGATGCCCAGCAGACCAATCTCGAAGTCATCGCAAACAACATTGCGAACATCAACACCACGAGCTTCAAGCGCGGCCGCGCCGAGTTTACCGACCTGCTCTACCAGACGGAGCGCGCCCAGGGCGTCGCCAACCGTGCCAACCAGTCCGTTGTGCCGGAAGGTGCCAACATCGGTCTCGGCGTGCAGACCTCGGCTGTCCGCAAGCTTCATACCCAGGGTGAAATCTCCTCGACCGACAACGATCTCGATGTCGCTATCGTCGGCAAGGGTTTCTTCATGGTGGAAGGCGGGGACGGCACGACGCTTTACACCCGCGCTGGCGCCTTCAACAAGGACGCAGACGGTCGTCTCGTGACCATCGACGGTTACGGTGTGATGCCGAACATCACCATCCCTGATGATGCGACCGAAATTACCATCAGCCAGGACGGTATCGTTTCGGTTCGTGTCGGCTCGGAAGAGAACCTGACGGAACTCGGTCAGCTCCAGCTTTCCAACTTCGTTAACGAAGCCGGCCTGAAGCCGCTCGGCGACAACCTGTTCCAGCAGACGGAAGCCTCCGGTGAAGCCGTAGTGGGCTCCGCGCAGGACACGGGCTTCGGTTACGTCAAGCAGGGCTATCTCGAAAGCTCGAACGTCGATGCCGTCAAGGAAATCACCGATCTGATTTCGGCCCAGCGTGCTTACGAAATGAACTCCAAGGTCATCACGACCGCCGACGAGATGGCGACCATCGTCAGCCAGAATCTGAAGTAGTCCTAACGAGGCAGGGCAAGCATGAAGTTTTCCCGGAACTATGCAGAGAACTTGGCGCGCAGCGGGGCGGTGTCCGCCCTGCTGCTCGCTGCCGGCATGGTGCCACAAGCGGCGCTTGCCCAGACCCGCTATGCCGTTGTGCCGACGGCGACGATCTTCCCCGGCGAAATCATCGGCTCCGGCCGCGTGACGGAAGTCGAGGTAACCAACCCCAACCTTGCTGCCGGTTATGCAACCGATGTTTCGGACGTGATCGGCAAGGTGTCCAAGCGCACGCTCGTTCCGGGCCGCACCATTCCGGTCAGCAGCCTGCGCGAACCCTTCGCCGTACAGCGTGGTTCGACCATGCGAATGACCGTAAACACCGGGGGCATGACGATTTCCGCCGCCGGAACGCCCCTTCAGGATGCCATGATCGGCGACGTCGTACGCATGCGCAATCTCGATACCGGAGTGATCGTGAGTGGCACTGTGATGGCCGATGGAACAGTCGAGGTTATGCAGAAATGACCATTCACTCCCTTTCCGTGACGCTTGCCGCGCTGGCCATGCTGGTGGCGTCAGCCTTCGGCGCCGCCGCCGAGCCGAATGCGCGCGTCAAGGATATCGCATCGCTTCAGGCCGGCCGTGACAATCAGCTGATCGGTTACGGTCTTGTGGTTGGTCTGCAGGGATCCGGTGACAGCCTTCGTTCGTCGCCGTTTACCGAGCAGTCCATGCGCGCGATGCTGCAGAACCTCGGGATTTCCACGCAGGGCGGACAGTCCGGCGCGAAGAATACCGCGGCTGTCATGGTGACCGCCAACCTCCCTCCGTTTGCAAGCCCCGGTAGCCGGATCGACGTCACTGCGAGTTCGCTCGGCGATGCCACCTCGCTTCGCGGCGGTACGCTGGTCATGACCTCGCTGACCGGCGCTGACGGCCAGATCTACGCCGTAGCGCAGGGATCGGTCGTCGTTTCCGGCTTTAACGCTCAGGGACAGGCCGCCCAGATCACCGAAGGCGTCACGACCGCTGGCCGTGTACCCGGCGGCGCGATCATCGAGCGGGAACTGCCGTCGCAGTTCAAAGATTCCGTCAATCTGGTGCTGCAGCTGCGCAACCCGGACTTCTCGACGGCCATCCGCATCGCTGACGTGATCAACACCTATGCCTCTCGCAATCATGGCCGTCGGATCGCCGAAGCGCGCGACGCGCAGGCGGTTGTCGTGCAGAAGCCGCAGACGGCTGACCTGACACGCCTGATGGCCGACATCGAAAACCTCGTGGTCGAGACGGATACACCGGCAAAGGTCGTCATCAACGAGCGCACCGGCACCATCGTCATCGGCGCTGACGTGCGCATCTCCAAGGTCGCGGTCAGCTACGGCACCCTGACCGTGCAGGTCACCGAGACGCCGCAGGTGATCCAGCCTGAGCCTTTCTCGAAGGGCCAGACCGCGATTCAGGATCAGACCGATATTACCGCGGAAAAGACCGGCGGCCCGGTCGCCATCATAGACGGACCGGATCTGCGCACCCTCGTTGCCGGGCTGAACAATATCGGCGTCAAGCCCGACGGTATCATCGCCATTCTTCAGGGCATCAAGTCGAGTGGTGCCTTGCAAGCGGAGCTCGTACTGCAATGACGAAGACAGTCGTTTCATCCCGCAAGGTCGGCCACGGCGTAATCTTCTCCCGTTCGGTCTTTGCCGCTCTCTGCCTGATGGCGGTGCTTCCCGCGGCAAGCGCCCAGGAAGCGGCCCAGACCGCTGGTCCTCCGACGACCGAGGACGAGATCCGCCAGTACTGCACCAACATCGCCGACCCCGCGCGCGACCGGCGTTATCTGCTGCAGAAGGAAGAGCTCGAGAAGCTGCAGGCCGATATCGACCAGCGCATTACCGTGATGGAAGCGCGCAAGGCCGAGTACGAAGACTGGCTGAAGCGGCGTAACGACTTCCTCAAGCAGGCTGAAGCGGGTCTCGTGGATATCTACAAGACCATGAAGGCGGATGCGGCTGCACCGCAGCTCCAGGAAATGGATGCTGCACTGGCCGCCGCGATCATCATGAAACTTCCGGCCCGCCAGTCGGGCCTGATCCTCAGCGAAATGGAATCGAAGAAGGCCGCCATCGTGGCTTCCATCATGTCCAGCGCTGCGGATCCAAACACGTCGAAAGATCCGTCATGAATAAAGCGTTCCCCGCCCTTATGCTGACCGTCGCCCTCCTGTCAGGCTGCAAGAGCGTGACGGAGAACCAGACGCTCAAGGAAATCGGCAACGCGCCCTCCATGAGCCCGATCGGCAGCGGTCTGCGTTACGGCCAGACGCCGCAGATGGCAATGTATCCGAAGCAGCCGCACAAGACCGCGAGCGGCTATTCGCTCTGGAGCGACAGCCAGGCCGCCCTGTTCAAGGACGCTCGCGCCTTGAACGTCGGCGACATCATGACCGTCAACATCCAGATCAACGACAAGGCGAGCTTCGACAACGAGACCGATCGCAAGCGCACCAACGACCGGACGACGAACTGGAACGCAAGCGCCACGATCTTCGGCTGGAAGCCCGAGACCGATTCGACCATGGGCTTCGACACCACCAGCGAATCGAACGGCAAGGGTTCGATCAGCCGCGCCGAAAAGCTGACGCTGCTCGTCGCAGCCGTCGTGACCGGCGTTCTCGAGAACGGCAACCTGATCATCAGTGGTTCCCAGGAAGTTCGCGTCAATCACGAAATCCGCATCCTTAACGTCGCTGGTATCGTGCGGCCGCAGGACGTCGATTCCGACAACACGATTTCCTACGACAAGATTGCTGAAGCCCGCATCTCCTACGGCGGTCGTGGCCGCATAACCGAGGTGCAGCAGCCGCCGGTCGGACAGCAGGTCGTAGACCTCTTTGCCCCGATCTGACCTTTCCGACCCTATTGAAGGACATTTGGTGACATGGCTGCCCTGATGATCGCCGACGCGGAATCCACCGGCAAGAAAAAATCCGCATTGATCGTCACGATCACCAGTGTCGCCGTCCTTTCGGTCGTCGGTCTTGGCGGCGGCTGGCTTGTCGGCAAGATGCTGGCTCCTGCATTGACGCCACCGGCAGGGCAGGAGGCTCCGGCAGAGCCTGAAGCCAAGGCGGCCGGCGGCCACGAGGCGGGCGGAGAGAAGGGCGAAATCCCCAATATCTCCGCGAGCCAGCCGAATCTGGTCTCGCTGGACCCGATCGTCACGAATCTGGCTTATCCCTCCGAAAACTGGATCCGGATAGAGCTCGCGCTGCTGTTTAATGGCACTCCCGATCCGGCGCTTGCAGAGGAAATCCATCAGGACGTCCTAGCCTATCTGCGGACAGTGTCTCTCCAGCAGGTGCAGGGGCCGCGCGGCTTTCAATATCTTAGGGATGACGTATCGGAAATCGTTGACCAGCGCTCGCAGGGCCGGATATCAAAGGTCCTGTTCAGGATGTTCGTGATCGAATGATGCGCCTTTTAATCCTTCTTGCTGCATTGTGCCTGTTCCCCGAACTGGCGAACGCCCAGCAGTTGCCGCAGCAACTTCCGGATCTGCTGAATCTTCCGGTGGATGGCTCAGCTGCGGCCTGGATCATCAGAACCTTCGGGCTCCTGACGGTCCTGTCGGTCGCTCCTGGCATTCTCATCATGGTGACGAGCTTTCCGCGCTTCATCATCGCCTTCTCGATCCTGCGGTCGGGAATGGGTCTCGCGACGACGCCGTCCAACATGATCCTGACGAGCATGGCGCTGTTCATGACCTTCTACGTCATGGCGCCGACCTTCGATCGCGCCTGGCAGGATGGCATTCAGCCGATGCTGCAGAACCAGCTTTCGGAAGCCGAAGCCGTCCAGCGGATTGCCGAGCCGTTTCGCACCTTCATGATGACCAATACGCGCCCGAAGGATCTGGCGCTGTTCGTCGATATCGCCAACGAGCGCGGCCAGCAGACGGTGACCGATGGCAAGGCCGACTACCGCGTGCTGATCCCGGCCTTCATGCTCTCCGAGATCCGCCGTGGCTTCGAAATCGGCTTCCTGATCGTGCTGCCCTTCCTCGTTATCGATATGGTGGTCGCAACCATCACCATGGCGATGGGTATGATGATGCTTCCGCCGACATCGATTTCGCTGCCGTTCAAG
Organism: Rhizobium sp. ACO-34A; assembly: GCA_002600635.1. Lineage (NCBI taxonomy): Bacteria > Pseudomonadati > Pseudomonadota > Alphaproteobacteria > Hyphomicrobiales > Rhizobiaceae > Rhizobium > Rhizobium sp. ACO-34A. Next base: position 880,235 of record CP021371.1, read on the forward strand.
ATCCTGTTCTTCGTCCTCATCGACGGATGGAACCTGCTCGTCGGCTCTCTCGTGCGCTCGTTCTCGTAAGAGAAACCAGAGACAAGCCTTTCACATATCGAAAATACGCCCGTGGACCTGCGCCGCGGGCGTTTTCGCATGTCCCTGCGGTCCTGCAAATGCTGCAGAGCCGGTCTGGTTTGACGTTGATGGCATGAAGATGGATTTGCCCCGAACAGGGGATAGGGCGCTGCGAGCGGATGCCCGACCTTGAAGGGCGAATACCGATTGCGCGGACGTCAGGAATGGCGAGGGGAGGGTCTTGGATACGGCGCGTACGCGGACGCCGGGATAACCGATGCCTTGCCGGGAGGCCGGCAAGGCGATGGAGAGGCCTCTCCCGTTGCGTCTTTCTTAGAGCATAATCCGACCGGAGTGAAACGAGGATCGACAAGATTATGCTTCAAACAAAAGAGTTTAGAGCGCCGATCTGATTCAATCAGATCCAACAGCGCTCTAAAAGGCGCTGGCGGCCCGCGCCGGCATCAACCGGGAGTCACCCAGGCTGCTGGCCAGGAAGGCCGTATTGGCATCCGGATCGCTCGATGCGTTCTGGAAATTGATGTAGTCGATCGAGATGGCGGCCTTGTCCCTGCCCAGCATGAGCCGGGCGTAGACGGTCACCCCCCGCGGCATGATCTCCAGGTCCAGGGTGACGGAGGGCATGCTGTCCCAGTCCAGCGTGTAGTCGCCACCGGCGCCGAAGCGGATGGTGCCGGGATGGAAATAGAGCTCGGCCGCGGACTCGATGAGATCGGCAATGCTGCCGTGATGTTCAAAGCGTAGCATGGAGATGAAGTCCGCCGCGTCGATCAGCCGTAATTCGGCTGCGAGCGGGCCAATGGCACGTGCGAGGATTTCTTCGCGCTCGATCGAGTAGGGGCATATTTTCATTTTGTCTGTCTTACCCGTCTTCTGGTTCTTATACGCGGCGGACATTCAGGGAAGCGGATCCGTCGCGACCTTTTAACCTATTGGAAAGTAACGCTATCTTTCGATATTTGCGCAGATGCTGAGCAATGGTGACGCGTGGTCGCGCACGGGGCCACAATGTCTGGCTGGGATCGGCGATAGGTGTTCTTTTCGTTTCGACATGCTCGGACGCTCGGATGTGTACGTTGCTGTTGCTGACCATAGGCCAGTGGCTGATGCAGGTACGTCAGCTGCCAGACAGGACAGATCGCGGGGACGCCGCTGAGGGGCGCCGTTCGATCTTCTTGTTCGACAGCTGATCCATTGAGCGTGCCGGCTCCTGATGCCTCACCACGAACTGTGGCAAACATCATCGAAATGTCGCTTCAAAGTCGACAAGTCGGCTCCATTGTCGTTCGGAGGCAGCCATCTGGTCCAAATGAGGGCGCAGTTCAGCATGCCTTGTCAGCACAATGGATGTGGCTTCATGCCACGGACGCTATTCTTGAATATTCGGGTCTTACTTGACCATGAAGACACCGTCGCGCGGAGGCAGTGACGGTACGTCCAGATGATCCGGCTCAAGGCCCTGTTTCGCCCGGTCGACCATCATCTGATAGGCCGTTTCCAGGTGCCGGCAGAAACGCTCCGCATCGAAAAGCGGGCTGCGCAGCCGGTTGTCTTCGAGGCGTTGGCGATACTCCTTGACGAGCTCGGGGTTCTGGGCGAGCTCGATCGCCTTGCGCACGTAGTCGTCTTCATCCTCGGCGACCAGTTCCGGCAGACCGATTGCGTTGAGCAGGCTTTCACTGACGCGCGATGCGAAGTTCGTGCCCTTGACGGTGAGAACCGGGAGGCCTGCCCACAGCTGTTCCGAGGTGGTCGTATGACCGTTAACCGGGAAGGTGTCGAGGCCGATATCCGCCGCCGTGATACGATTGAGGTGGAGATCGAATTCAAGCTGCGACATGAAGAAGATGCGCTTGGACGGAATGCCCAGCGAGCCGAGCTTGGCGATGATGTTCGCCTGGATTTCCTTGCCGCGCTTGAGGATCCAGATCACGCTGTTCGGCGTTTTCTTCAGGATCGTCGCCCACATCTCGATGACCTTGGGCGTGATCTTGCGGTTCGCATTGAACGACGCGAAGACAAAGGCGTCTTCCGGCAGGCCCACATCCGTCTTGCTCATCTTTTTGGCAAGCGGGCGGTTGTCCGGATCGTTCGGCTGATAGGTGTCCGGCATCCGGCAGAACTTTTCGTAGTAATGCGGTGCGGAGCTGTCGGGGAGCACGTATTTGTCGCCGATCGCATAGTCGAGGTCGACGTTGACGGTCGAACCCGGGAAACCCAGCCATGCGACCTGGATGGGAGCGGCTGCCTTGTTGAACAGCGCGGTGCGGTTGCCGACTGTATGTCCCTTGAGGTCGACGAGAATGTCGATACCACGCTTGCGGATTTCCGCGATAACCTGCGGGTCCTCCATGTCGCGGATCGTGACGACATCGCCCCAGAGGCTGCGATCCGCCTGGTTTGTCGCCAGCATTTCGGGATCGGTGTGGCAGAACAGCGTGATTTCGAACCGGTCGCGGTCATGCAATTCCAGAACGCGCCGGATAAGCTTCATCGTCGCATGTTTGTCGAAAAGGTCGGAAGACACATAGCCGATACGGATCTTGTCCGACCAGGTATGCGGTATCGAGCGGCGGATCCTGGTGATCTCCGGGCTGAAGAACGGTGTGTTGCTTCGCGCAAGCTGGTTCAGGTGTTCGTCGCCGGTCCAGTGCAGATTGAAGAAGGTGCCGTCATTCTGGATGAAGGCCGTATCTCCTTCGGCAATCGCTGCCTCGATGATCGGCTGGTGCCGTTCCACGGCATCGAACTTGCAATGCTCGCGCGAGAAGGTGAGGTACATCAGTCGGATGGACTGGTTGCGCGGTAGCTTGGCCAGCAGCACACGCGCCGTCTCGATGTCGGAGGGATCGAAAACATCCCAGGTGTAGAGCGAGATACGCGCGCCGAGCTGCATGTGCTCGAGGACGTCGCTCTTCATCAGCAGGTCCTTGAACACACGGGCGAGCCGGGCCTGCTGACGATCGACGAGAAGAGAGCCGACGATATAGGCGAGGTCCGGCTGGCGGCGCACTCTGCTCAGGATGCCGTTGGCGAGCGCAAGCGCGCGGTCCTTCTCACCGCAAGCGAAATAGAGCTTGATCGCTTCGCTGGTATTGTCTTCCGCGTGCTGGCCTCCCTGTTCGGCCGCCAGCTGGTAGGAGTTCGCGGCTTCCTGCTTGAGGCCGAGCTGCAGCAACGTCTTGGCGAGCAGCGTGTAGGTTCTTGCGTCCCGTTGGAGATCGAGGAGGCGATTGAGCGTCGAGAGGGAAGCCGTGTAGTGTCCGGTCCGATACTGTTTGGACGCCGCCGCATAGGTGATTTCGTTCAACGTTCGCTCCGTCTTAATGCCTGCCGCCGCCATGTTCCCTGCAGCGAAGTGACGAATGTCACGGCCGAAACAGACTGCTTTTGAGGCAAGCTATTTGCCGAAGCTTGCTTGAAACGGGTGTCGATGTCCGTCCCGTCTCCGGCGCGAGACGATTTCTTACCCGGTCGAATCGTGTTTTTGCGGTCTGTTAACCACGGCGGGAGGCTACCCGGCGTAAATCCCCGAAATTAAGAAGTTGGCAAGGGTTGGCTGCGAATTTCGTTCGTGTGACGGGTTTGGTGTCCTTGAAAGAAAAATGGAACCGAGTGGCATGATGTCGGTCCGTCACGGCCGGAAAATTTCAGACCCGGCATGTCCTCGTTGTTTGTTTTGAGTCTTAAGGGGACACTTCATGTCTAGCATCAACTTCAACAAGAACGCTACCGCTGCTCTCTCCACGCTGCGTGACATCAACAACAGCCTCTCCAAGACGCAGGATCGCGTCTCGACTGGCTACAAGGTTGGTTCCGCTTCTGACGGCGCTGCTTACTGGTCGATCGCAACCACCATGCGTTCGGACAACAAGGCACTGAACGCCGCTCAGGACGCTCTCGGTGTTGGCGCCGCCAAGGTTGACACCGCTTACGCTGCCATGGACAGCGCCATCGACGTCGTCAACGAAATCAAGGCCAAGCTGGTAACGGCTAGCGAAGATTCGACCGACAAGGACCAGATCCAGCTCGAAATCGGCAAGCTGCAGGAACAGCTCTCCGCTATCGGTCAGGCTGCTTCGTTCAACGGTGCAAACTGGGTTGTCGCTTCGGCTTCGGCTTCGAACACCACGGTTGTCGACGGCTTCGTCCGTAACGATGACGGCACCGTCAAGATCACGACCGCTGAATACAAGGTCGCCTCTTATGCGATCTTCGAATCGGTTACCGACGGTGTTGGCACCGGTGGTCTGCTGGGTTCGGTCATGGCGATCTCGCTCTCCAGCGCTTCCACCGCCGGCGATATCTCCTCCTACCTCGACCAGGTCGAAACCGCTCTGTCCGAAATGACCAAGGGCGCAGCCGCTCTCGGCGCTCTGTCGACCCGTATCGACCTGCAGGACGACTTCGCTTCGAAGCTCTCCGACGCCATCGACTCGGGTGTTTCGCGCCTCGTCGACGCCGACATGGAAGAAGAATCTGCCAAGCTTTCTGCCCTGCAGACCCAGCAGCAGCTCGCCATCCAGTCTCTGTCGATCGCGAACTCCTCTTCGCAGAACATTCTGTCTCTCTTCGGCTAAGATCGAAGCTGCAGAAAAGAGAAATCGGGAACCGCGCCCTTGGGCGCGGTTTTCTTGTTTTTGCGGGTAGGGAGAGTTGGCTTTTCTCGTTAAGGCTCGATGTACCTCGTACTCATCTTTCTTGATGGCTGAACCTGTCATTATCCAGCACGGATCATTGATCCGGCCCCCGAGTTCGCGGCCGTCTCCCCGATGGTCCATGGCTCGTAAAGCCCGGTTTTGCGGGTTTCTCCAATATTCGAGCATCAGTGCCAAACAGCGCGCTCAAATATTTTGCATTTTTCTTTTCGCATTTGGAAGTCGTTAACCTTAATCGTGTCTAATCAGGTCATCGAAACAGCGGGCCGAAGTTAACTATAAAACACTCGGCAAGCATGATGCTGACCAATGTTTCCGGGTAAAACCCGAGTGTCCCTTCCTTATTTATTGCCAAAGGGGCGATTCTAGATGACCAGTATCCTGACCAATACTTCCGCTATGTCTGCACTCCAGACTCTGCGTACGATCAATAGCTCCCTCGCTGAGACGCAGGATCGCGTTTCGTCGGGCTACCGGGTTGGTGAAGCTGCCGATAACGTTGCTTATTGGTCGATCTCCACGACGATGAACTCCGACAACAAGGCTCTGAACGCTGCTTCGGACGCTCTCGGTGTTGGCGCCGCCAAGGTTGACACCGCTTACGCTGCTATGGAAAGCGCGATCGACGTCGTCAACGAAATCAAGGCCAAGCTGGTAACGGCGACTGAAACTTCTACCGACAAGGATCAGATCCAGCTCGAAATCAGCAAGCTGCAGGAACAGCTTTCGTCGATCGGCCAGGCTGCTTCCTTCTCCGGCGAAAACTGGATGGTTGCTTCGGCTTCTGCTTCGAACACCACGGTTGTTGACGGCTTCGTTCGTAACGACGACGGCACGGTCAAGGTCACGACCGCTGAATACGCAGTTGCTTCCTACGCCCTGTTCGAAGAAATCGACTCGAGCGGCGTCGGCACCGGCGGTATCCTCGGCTCGGTCATGGCGATCTCGCTCTCCAGCGCTTCCACCGCCGGCGATATCTCCTCCTACCTCGACCAGGTCGAAACCGCTCTGTCCGAAATGACCATTGCAGGTGCCGCTCTGGGCGCCCTGTCGACCCGCATCGAACTGCAGGATGACTTCGCCAACAAGCTCTCAGACTCGCTCGAATCGGGTGTTTCGCGCCTCGTCGACGCCGACATGGAAGAAGAATCTGCCAAGCTCTCTGCCCTGCAGACCCAGCAGCAGCTCGCCATCCAGTCTCTGTCGATCGCGAACTCTTCTTCGCAGAACATTCTCACCCTCTTCCAGTAAGATTTATCTTACTCTTAATCGGAAGGCCGCGCTCACGCGCGGCCTTTTTTGCGTTTGGGAACTTTGGAAAATAATCCATTTTTTCAATGTATTAACAAAATATCTGTGCCGCGATCGCACGTTAGCTTCCTATTTATTTTTGTTAATTTTCTCGCACCTGCATTTACCAATTGTTAACCACGATGCTGTTTTCTAGGACCATCGAAACAGCGAGCCGATCCGAAGAGAAAAAGGGGTCGGCAGGCATGAAGCTGAACGCCGTTACCGGTTCACGCCGGAATGTCCCTTCCTCAATTCATTGCCAAAGGGGCGATCTCAGATGACCAGTATCCTGACCAACACTTCCGCCATGTCTGCCCTCCAGACGCTGCGCGCCATCAACACCAGCCTTGCCGACACGCAGGACCGAGTTTCCTCCGGCTACCGGGTTGGTGAAGCTGCCGATAACGTTGCTTATTGGTCGATCTCCACGACGATGAACTCCGACAACAAGGCTCTGAACGCTGCTTCGGACGCTCTCGGTGTCGGCGCCGCCAAGGTCGATACCGCTTACGCCGCCATGGAAAGCGCCATCGACGTTGTCGATGAAATCAAGGCCAAGCTGGTAACCGCAACGGAAGCCTCGACCGACAAGGACCAGATCCAGCTCGAAATCGACAAGCTGCAGGAGCAGCTGACCGCAATCGCCCAGGCTGCATCCTTCTCCGGCGAAAACTGGATGGTTGCTTCGGCTGCCGCCTCCAACACTGTTGTCGTCGACGGCTTCATCCGTAACAACGACGGCACGGTCAAGGTCACGACGGCTGAATACGCAGTTGCTTCCTACGCACTCTTCGACTCGATCGACAGCGGCGTCGGCACCGGCGGCATCCTCGGCTCGGTCATGTCCGTCAAGCTGACCAGCTCGTCCACCACCGGCGAAATCTCGGCTTACCTCGACCAGGTTGAAAGCGCACTCGCCGAAATGACCATCGCAGGTGCCGCTCTCGGCGCGATGATCACCCGTATCGAGCTGCAGGACGACTTCGCCGCCAAGCTCTCCGACGCCATCGAATCGGGTGTTTCGCGCCTCGTCGACGCCGACATGGAAGAAGAATCTGCCAAGCTCTCTGCCCTGCAGACCCAGCAGCAGCTCGCAATCCAGTCTCTGTCGATCGCGAACTCCTCTTCGTCGAACATCCTTACCCTCTTCCAGCAGTAATATCTGGACTGAGATACATGAAGTACTTCAGGATCGCGCCAGAAATGGCGCGATCTTTTTGTCTGTTTTTATTGTTGTTTGAAAGAGTAACGGAAAAATACCGATCGGTTGATTATTTGTCGACGTTCTCGAGATTTCGTCTTGTCACTGTTTCAATCTTTGGTTAACCATAATTAACTTCGAACCATTCAGCACGACGTGCCCGTTCTCGATTCGGGTGGCATGAAGCCCAAACGTCGCTGCCGTTTCTTGCTCGGCATGTCCCCTTGTTGCAACGTCGGGTAGGTGGAACATGTCCAACGTCATCATGACGAGCTACACTCAAAGCGCTCTCCAGACGCTTCTCTTTGCCAGTGATTCCCTTGAGAAGACACAGTCCAGAAGCGATTCCGGTCTGAAGATCGCCACTGCTGCGGATAATGCCGGCTATTGGTCTGTTGCCACGGGCATGAGATCCGACAAGAGCATCGTCAGCAGTATCGCGGATGCGTTGAACCTCGGTGCGTCCAAGGTCGATACGTCCTATGAAGCCGTCAATTCGGCTATCGATATCCTCGATCAGATCACTGCCCTGCTCGAGACCGCTTACGAAGCGGGTACCGATCGCACGACGCTCAATACTTCGCTGAGGGAATTGAAGGGCAATCTGCAGTCTGTCACCCAGGCGGCGACGTTCTCTGGCGACAATTGGCTTTACAATACCGATGCCAGCATGATCGATAACTATACCGTCCCTGCTTCGTTTCAGCGTTCGGTCTCCGGTTCGGTCACCCTGAACTTCATCAGCATCAGCAGCAGCCAGTCGACCCTTATCGACACGCAGGATGCAAGCCGTGGTCTGTTCACAGGTGCGATCGATGCCGATACGCTCGTGGATCCGGACAACCCGACCGGCACGCCGCGCAATTACTATCTTCTCGATGTGGGGTCGGCGACGCCGTCAACCGGCACGGAAATCAACATCTCCGACGCGACCACCACCAGCGATCTTGATGACATGATCGCCGTCGTCAGCAACATGACGGACCAGTTGAATCGTCTCGGCAGTTCTCTCGGCTCCATGTCGAACCGGATCGAGCAGCAGGTGACTTACGCCGCGGCACTCAACGATTCCTTCGATGAAAGCATCAGCCGTCTGGTCGATACCGACATGGAAGAGGAGTCCGCCAAGCTTGCGGCCTTCAAGACCCAGCAGCAGGTGGCAATGCAGGTGCTGTCGCTGCTCAACAGCCACCAGCAGTCGCTTCAGGTTCTCTTCAGCTGATCGGTGGCGGGCCTGGTCCATCCTCGCACAAGTTTGGAGTCGTAGTTCCTCCCAAGCGTAGATGATTGCCTGATTCCGTTCGGGTGCTTCGCGTGAACACCGTTGATGAGGAACGCCGTGGCCGAAATTGCTTGCTTGTACGGATCGATGAGAGATTTCGGGCGGTTGGATCACATTGACGGTTGCTGCGGGGTATCGGCATGAGTGTTCTGCTGTCCCGGCTCAAGGATTTCAGTGCGGCGGTCACGCCGCCGCCAAGCGATTTCCTATCGGATATCGCTGACGATTTCGCCCAGCCCGATCTACTGGCCGCTCCGGTGGAAGAGCCTGTTGATGTCGAGGCCGTCAGGAACGAGGCCTATGCCGAAGGCCACGAGACGGCTGAGCGGGAACTCGCGGAAAAACACCGCCAGGCTCTCGACGCCATGGAGGCAGCACACCGCGAAGAGCTGGCCGCGCTCAGGCAGAAATACGAAGGCGAAGTCGCCGAGCATATCGGACAGGCCTTTCAACAGATGACGACAGCGGTTGCTGGAGCGGTTGAAGCTGCGGTTGTTCGTGTCCTGTCTCCTCTGGTTGAGGAGAAGATCGCCATGCAGACGGCGACGGCTTTCGCATCGAAGGTTGCCGGGGAAATCACAGACGGGGAAACGGGAAGGCTGCAGGTTGCCGGGCCGGAGCGTCTCCTCGAAACCGTAAGGACCCGCCTTGCCGCAATCGACGCATCCGTCGACTTCCGGGAGACGTCCGAAATCGAACTGTCGTTCCAGATGGGCGATTCCGTTCTCGTGACGCGGCTGGCTGGCGTAGTCGAAGCCATGGAAGGGCTTATGGATGAGTGAGGGCGAAAACCATCATCGAGGCAAGAACGAGATCATCATCGTCAAGCGTCACAAGGGTGACCACGATGGTGCTCACGGCGGTGCCTGGAAGATCGCTTATGCCGACTTCATGACCGCTATGATGGCCTTCTTTCTCGTGATGTGGCTCGTCAATGCCGCGAACGAGGAAACCAAGGCCTCGATCTCCAGCTATTTCAATCCGATCAAGCTGACCGACGAAACGCCCAGCCAGAAGGGTGTCAAGGAGCCAGCGAAGGAAGCTGAAGGCGAACAGACCGCGCAGAAATCGGACATCAAGGCCGAGAAGCCGGAAGATGCGGCCGCAGCCGCATCGGGCGATGACCTGACGGCGTCGTCGGGCGAAAATACCCATTATTCGGAAGCCGATTTCTTCGAAAATCCCTATGCGGTTCTGGCGGAGATCGCCCAGGAAGTCGGTCAGCAGGCGAATGTCAGCGTCAAGGGCGAGGGCGGTGCCGCCAATTCCGGTCCGTCGACCGGCGCGTCCGGCGGTGAGGCCTATCGCGATCCTTTCGATCCCGACTTCTGGAGCAAACAGGTGGCAGGCGGTCCCGCCCAGAACACCATGCCCGAAATCCAGGACAGCAAGCTGCCTGAAACCCCGGTTCAGCAGACCGAGCAGGCGATGCTTGCTCCGGGCAAGGAAATGAAGCCCGAGAATGGAAAGACCGAGGCGCCGAACGAGAACGAGGTGGCTCTTGTCTCGCCGGATGCCACTCAGCCGAAGACCGCCGACGAAAGCCAGTCCGCTCCGGCCGAAGATGACATGGCGGCAGAATTGCTTGCCACGCCCGAGCAGAAGAAGGAAGCCGAGGAACTGCGCGAGGAGCTTTCCCGCTCGCTGAACGGCGTTCCGGGCAAGCTCGCCGAGGGCATCGTCGTGACGCCTTCGGAAGGCGGCACGCTTCTCACCATTTCCGATCAGGCGACGTCTCCGATGTTCGATGTCGGTTCGGCCGTACCGCAGAAGGAACTGGTGCTGGCAATGGAGAAGATCGGCGCGATCCTCAAGGACAAGCCGGGTTCGATCATCATCCGCGGCCATACCGACGTCAGGCCCTATCGCGGCGGCAAGGGCGACAACTGGAGCCTGTCGATGGATCGCGCGCATGCGGCTTATTACATGCTGGTGCGCGGCGGCCTCCAGGAAGATCGCGTCAAGCAGATGTCCGGCTTCGCAGACCGTCGCCTGCAGCTGCCTGACGATCCCCTGAACGGCGCCAACCGGCGCATCGAGATCCTGCTCAGCGATGGCTAAAGGCGCGGCGATGACACGATCACCCAAAGGCAGCCTTTTACGCTTCGCGCTGTCGGCCGCGGTGATTGCCGCATGGCCTGCCGCCGCCTGGGCGGAGGATAGCAGCCTGTCTCCTTACAAGATGCTCCGATCCCTGCAGTTCATGCAGGACTCTGTGGTTCTCGGCGATCACTCCGCCGGCGACATGCAGCGTTTCATGCTGGAGACGATCGACAGTCGCTTGCGTTCGGCTGACGCGGAGATCTTCAGCGAACCGCGTAATGCCGATGCCGCGCTCGTCTATGCCATGAGTGGTGGCAATCCGGCGACGCTTAGCTATCTGGTGGCTCGTGATGTCGACGGCAATTTCGACGCTCGCGTCGTCAATGTCCTGCAGAAGTATTTCGATGGCCGTGGCATGCAGGTGGCGAAAACGATCGGTGATCTGGTTCCGGAATATCGCCACACCGCGCTCGGTCCCTATCTGGCGCTGATTGCCGGCAACATCACCTTCCCGACCGATGCAAGGACCGCGCTTGGCTTCTTCGACGAAGCCCGCTTTTCTGCGCCGGGCACGATCATTGAGGAAGCCGCGCTTCGCCGTTCCATCGTTGCGAGCATGGGCGTCTCCGAAGTGGAAAAGGCACTGTCCTATTCCCGGCACTATGCTCGCCGGTTCGTGCATTCTCCCTATTCCAACCAGTTCGCCGATCTCTTCGTGGAACTGGTGGTGAAGCATTACGGGGTTATTACCCAAAACGATATCGCCGATGTTCTCGAGCCGATGGATACCGCGCGTCGGCAGGAGATCTACCTGCGAATTGCACGTGCGGCCACGCTCCGCGGCAATCAGGAACTCGCAAGGCTTTCGGCGACTGAAGCCCAGCGCCTGGCCGGCCTGGTGGATGGCAATGGGCAGCCGGTTCTGCCCAATCTCTATGAAAGCGTGGCGAGCGTTTCCTCGTCCGATGTCGTTTCGGCAATTGATAGGTTGTCCGCCGTTTCGGACGAAACCCTGTCCGAGCGGGACAGGGCGCTGCGCAATGCTGCGCGCAGCATTGCAGAACAGATCTTGCAGCCCCCGGTGCTTGATGAGCCGATCAAGGTTGAAGAACCTCGTGCCGGTGCAGCCGGTCAGGCTCTCGTCGCCCCGCGGCCGCGAAGCCCGGTGCAAATGGAAGACGAGCAGCAATCGGTTTCCGCCCCCTCTGCGCCCGAACCGGCGCCGGTTGTGGCGAATGCAGATGCCCAGTCGGGTGCCGCAGATGCGGTAGCGGGCGAGGGCGGACCAGTTCTCGATTTTGTGAAGCAAAGTCGGGGCCGGTTGGGAGAGATTGACGCGCTTCTTGAACAGGAAGGCAACATCAAATGATGAACGTCGTGAACACTGCCGCCAAGGCAACCTCGGAAATGGTTTCGATGACGGGCGCGGGCGGTAAAACGTCCCAGGCGTCTGACGGAGATGCATTCTCCAAAACCCTGAATGCTTTCGACGGCGAAAAGCCGGCGGGCTATTCGGGTGAGGGCGATGCGAAGGGCACTCCCCAGGCGGCCGAAGGCGATGTTTCCGACGTTTCCGGGGAAGCCAAGGTTCAGGTCACGCCCCCGCGCGAAGTTCCTGCATCATCCGAGACCGATCTCGCCTCGCTGAGCGAGCAGATGACCACCGGACAACAGGCGCAGCAGCCGGATGCCACCGGGGCAAAGACGACCAGCACGGTCTCCGAGAAGCCCGGCGCGAATTCGCAGAAGCTGGCGGAAATTGCCGCCGCTCTGGCGATGTCCACCACCGATGGTGGAGTAACGGACACCAAGGCACTGGCCGCTGCACTCAAGAAGCTCGCGGATAGCGCCAAATCGGGCTCCGACCTTTCCACGGATGTCGCTGACGAAACCGCCGATGCGGCTTCGACGGATACGACCGCACTCGATGACATGCTGTCGCTGTTGTCGCTTCCTCTGGCGGGTAGCCAGGCCGAGCAGACGACGGCGGCCGCCAGTGAGTTCAACGCGGCCCAGCAGGGCGCGATCGCTGGTATCGAGGGACACACGACCGGTACGAAGGTTCTGCCGGAACAGGCCGGACAGGATGCTGCCTCGGGCGATGATGCCTCCCCGACGGAAACCGGTGCGGTCTTCAGGTTCCAGAAGAGTGACTCTGCCGCAAGCGTCGATATGTATGTCGCTCCGGGCACCGATGGCAGCGTCGACGTGGATGTATCCGCATCGACGGCCAAGGATGCACCCGTCGTGCAGGTGGTCGATTCAAGACGCTATCTCGGACTCGCTCCGAATTCGAATGCCCTGTCCGTGGCATCGACGATCGCCAACGATCCTCAGTGGGCCGGCGCCCTGGATCCGGCCTCGAAACTCGCCAATTCGGCACTCTTCGCCAGCACCGGTAACGTTGTGCACACGCTGAAGATCCAGATGAACCCGGTTGAACTTGGTAACGTCACGGCGACGATGCGGCTCGTGGGCGAGGACCTCAGCATTCATCTCACCGTGCATAGCAGCAGTGCCTATCGTGAACTGACGAACGACAGCAATTCCATCATGGACGCGCTGAAGGCTCAGGGTTTCAGCGTCGACCAGATTTCGGTCAGCATGTCGTCCTCGTCCGACAAGTCGGGCGACAACCCGGCCGGCGGACGCCAGGCTTCCGACATGGGTCAGTCCCAGCAGCAGCAGGGTAACCGGCAGAGCGGCGGCGATGCACGACAGGCTGACCAGTTCGACAGGATGTCATCTGGTTCGGGAACGGCAGGAGGCAATGATGCAGGTGTGGTCGAAGGCGCTGTTGCTTCCGGCGCTGGCTCTGCTCGCCCTGAGCACGTCTACCTCTGAGAAGAGCGAGGCTGCCGCGCGCACCTGCGAGCGGCAGATCGAGAGCGCGGCCGCTCGCTATGGGGTCCCTGAAGGTATTCTCTATTCCGTCGGTCTGACGGAGACAGGCCGTAAAGGCTCGCTCAGCCCCTATGCCCTGAACATCGAAGGCAAGGCATATTTTCCGGCCTCGCTGCAGGATGCCTATAACCAGTTCGCGGACGCCAAGCGGCGTGGTGCGAAGCTGATCGATATCGGCTGCATGCAGATCAACCACTACTACCACAGTTCCGAATTCGGATCGGTGGAACAGATGTTCGACCCGGCACAGAACGTCGCCTATGCGGCCCTGTTCCTGAAGCGTCTCCACGACAGGCACGAAACCTGGACCATGGCGGTCGCCCGCTATCACGCAGGCCCGAACAACGATCCGGCGCAGCAGAAATATGTCTGCCGCGTGATCGCCAATCTTGTTGCGACGGGATACGGGAAGTGGACGCCGGCTGCGTCGTCGTTCTGCCGGAATGCGCAACCCTGAGACGAATTGACCTCCCTCATCCCCGCGATCCGATGATTCCGGCAGGAATGGGGCCGTCGACACCGATCAATATCTCATTTGCCTCATTTAACGTTTTCCCCAAGGAAAATTGTGCCACAGTTAACCATAACCCACTAAATCTAGTGCAAATCGGCTGACTATGGTTAATCAATTATTAATTAATCCCCGCAACTTTCCACCATTGTCTCCGATTCCTCCGATTCGTACTCCTTGTGCAATCGAGGCACTACACTGATTCGGAGGCGGACGAATGATCGTAGTAGTTGACGAGCGAGAGCTCGTGACGGAGGGATACACCTCCCTGTTCGGAAGAGAAGGCATTCCATCGACCGGGTTCGACCCCGTCGAATTCGGCGAGTGGGTCAATACGGCCGCCGACGCCGACATCGCGGCCATCGAGGCTTTCCTCATCGGCCAGAGCGACGACAGCTTCGCCCTGCCGAGAGCCATCCGCGATCGTTCGCGCGCTCCCGTGATTGCGGTCTCCGACCAGCCTTCCCTGGAAACCACGCTCGCCCTCTTCGACAGCGGCGTCGACGATGTCGTCAGGAAGCCGGTTCATCCCCGCGAGATCCTGGCGCGTGCCGCGGCCATCCGCCGGCGTCTCACCGCCATCTCCTCCTTCACCGACATCGGACCGATCCGCGTCTTCTCAGACGGCCGCGATCCCGAGATCCAGGGCGAGGTCTTCGCGCTTCCCCGCCGCGAGCGCCGCATTCTCGAATACCTGATTGCCAACCGCGGGCGCCGCGTCTCCAAGTCCCAGATCTTCTCCGCCATCTACGGCATCTTCGACGAGGACGTCGAAGAAAACGTCGTCGAAAGCCACATTTCCAAGCTCAGAAAGAAACTGCGCAAAAAGCTCGGTTTCGATCCCGTCGATTCCAAACGTTTCCTCGGATACTGCATCGACTGGAAGTAAACAGGTTTCGGCAAGCCCAAAGCCATGCGAGCAAGGGCAGCCAGAGCATTCCCCTCCGAACGGCATCCTGCAAAACAGAAAAACCGCGGCGACCAAACGCTGCGGTTTTTGTTTGCGCTAACAGGGCGGTTCACACGGCCGACGTCTTCCGGAACCCCGTGAAGGGTTCCGGTCGCTCCGTCACTTGGCGGAAAGCTGTGCAACGGCGAGGAGCGTATCGGCGCTGATCGAGTTCACACCGGACAGGATCGACAGCGCGGCAGAGTCGGTGGTGCCGTTTTCGGTATCGTAGAGAGCCGTGTATCGCTTCACCAGCTTCTCGACGTAATCGGGATCCTGAAGCTGTTCGAGATCGATGAAATTCTTGACGGTGGCTGCTTGCTTCTCCACGTCCTGGCTCGAGAAGTAGTCGGACATGCTGTAGGCGGTGGTGAAGAATTCCAGAAGCGCGGTGTCACCGAGAATATCGTAGGCGCTGGTGATCGACGGGGCCATGCGCTGGAAGTAGAGAGCCAGACGAACGCCTTCGCTCGAATCGCCCTGTTCTTCTTCAAGGGTCTGGCGAAGATACCGGTTGACGGTTTCGAGCGTGTCGCCGCGCTGCTGGATGGTTCCGACCGGATCGCTCGAGAGATTGCCTTCAAGGTCGAAATTGAACGAAGCCACGATTTCCGCGAAGGTGTTGTCGGAAAGCGAATTCACATAGCTCTTCGGATCCGTCAGGTCGGATTCGAACATCTTGCGCAGATCCAGTTCCTCATCATCGAGGCTCTCCGGATCGATCCCCTTGGCTTCGAGCACGAAGTTCGTGAGACGGCTATCCGCGAGGAACTCGTCAAGCGTAGTGATCTTCTCCATCTGCGTCTTGTAATATTCGATCTCCGCTTCCGCATCTTCCTTGGCATCGGAGAGTTCCGTGCCGGTCAGGAAGCGGGTCTTCTGGTCGGTATAGGCGCTAGCATAGTCGTTGATGACGTTCTCGGACTGGATAAGAAGCGGAACTTCCGTGTCACCGTCGGAATTGAAGTTGAAGGCCTTCACCAGACTGACAAAACGGTCGTCCTTCAGCGAGTTGACGTAGCTGTTCTTGTCGTCAACATCGCTGGACAGGATCTTGCGCAACTCCGACTTGGTCACCTCGGTGGGATCGATGCCATAGGCGCGCAATGCAACGTTCCAGATCTCCGTCACATCGTCATAGGTGTCGTCGTTATTGGCGTCGTCGTCGGCCTCGTAATAGTCGCTGTTGGTCGTCAGGAAATCGTCGATATTGGTAACCGCGGCAATACGGGTCTCGAAATTGGATACCGCGTCTTCCACTGCAGCCTTCTGCTCTTCCTGGAAGGCGGTCTTGTAACGGCTCGCCAGCGACGAGATCTGGTCGGTGCTCAGTGCGCTTTCGCCCGAGGTGACGGTTCCGTCGGTCTCGAAATTGAAATAATCCAGAAGCTCGGTGTTGCCATAAACTGAAGCAAAGCTTTCGCTGGACATCAGGCTTGCGACGCTCGATGCCATGATGGTGTCGCGCAGGCCGAATGCCGTCTTCACGTAGGACAGCAGCCGCTCATCGGAGACCAGTTCGGTAGCGGTCGTGGCGGACGCCGCGTTCTTTTCCCAATAGGCCTGGTTTGCTTCGTAAAGCAGGTCGGAGGGATAGGTCGAGGCGTTGTAGATGTAGTCGAGACGGCGGTTCTCGATCTCGTCGGTGGTCTGGACGGTGGTGCCGTTGACGGAACCATCGGTATTGAAACTGAACGACGCAGCCAGTTCACGCCAGGCGTCGCTGCTGGCCTTGTTGGCCACGCTGTCCGGGTCGGTGAGATCGCTGGTCAGGACCTGCTTGAGATAGCTCTTCGAGGTGTAGGTCGCATCGAGGCCGAAGGATTCCAGCACGTAGCTGCGAAGCCGGCTGTCGCCGATCAGCTGATCGACACTGGTGATGCTGCTGATCTTCTTCTCGTAATAATCGACCTCAGTCTGGATCGCGTCTTCTTCAGCCGTGAAGGAATCCTGATAGGCGGTGAGGAGAGTATCCGTCTGAACGGAGGTCTGGGCCTTCGTCGTCTCGCCGGCGAAATTGAAGGCGGCGGCGAAGTCCTGATAGCGCGTATCGGTCAGGCTGTTGGCGAAGCTCGAATCGTCCGTCAGGTCGCTTTCGAGGATCTTCTTCATGAAGGCCTTGGCGTAGGTCATGTCCTCGAGACCATAAGCCTTCATCGCATACGAGAAGAGCCTGTAGTCGTTGACGAACTCGTCGACGGTCGTGATGTTGCCGATGTTTTCTTCGTAGTAGGCGGTATCGCGGGAAACGGTCGATTCGTTCGCGACCCGGGTCAACGAGGTCTTCATATCCCTGTTGACCAGGAGATAGCTCGTATAGGTCGAAAGCGTTGTCGTCGATGTCACCGGGAGCCCTTTCGTATAGAAACGGCCATATCATGGCCTGCCCAAGGCGCCCACATCGCGCAATCATCCATGTAACCGCTTACGCCACAAATGTTAACAATTCGTTAACGGACCGCTTTCGGGCTTAACGATCGGGAGCCACAAGGCGGTTCTGCGCCACTCTCGCGCAAGCTTCAGTCTCTAGGCTCCGGGTTGGACTGGTTTGCCCTGCGAACGAAAACGCGCGTCGGGTGCCAGTTTCACATGAACGTGAAATCGAAGTCTTTGCTGATCTCATGACGAGACGGAGCAGGAATGGCCACTCCCCCTAGCGTTTTGACTATCCCGAAAGTTTCGCCGCGCGGACGCGATGTGGGCTTTGCCCTCGGCATCGTGGTGATCCTGTGCATCCTCTTCCTGCCGATCCCCCCGTTTATGATCGACATGGGGCTGGCCTTCTCGATCGCCTTCTCGGTTCTGATCCTGATGGTGGCGTTGTGGATCCAGCGGCCGCTCGATTTCTCGTCCTTCCCGACGATTCTTCTGATTTCGACGATGGTGCGCCTGTCGCTCAACATCGCCACGACGCGCGTCATCCTTTCCCATGGCCATGAAGGTCACGGAGCGGCGGGCGGCGTCATCGCGGGTTTCGCCAATCTGGTGATGTCCGGCGACTTCGTCATCGGTCTGATCGTCTTCCTCATCCTGATCACGGTGAACTTCATCGTCATCACCAAGGGCGCCACCCGTATCGCGGAAGTCGGCGCCCGCTTTACTCTCGATGCGATCCCCGGCAAGCAGATGTCGATCGACGCCGACCTCTCGGCCGGTATCATCGACGAGAAGGAAGCCCAGCGCCGGCGCAAGGAACTGGAAGAAGAAAGCTCCTTCTTCGGCGCCATGGACGGTGCGTCGAAGTTCGTACGCGGTGACGCCGTCGCCGGCCTGATCATCACCGCCATCAACGTGTTCGGCGGGATCATCATCGGTTACTTCCGCCACGGCATGGAGATCGGCGAAGCCGCCGATGTCTTCGTCAAGCTTTCCGTCGGTGACGGTATCGTTTCGCAGATTCCGGCCCTTATCGTTTCGCTCGCCGCCGGCCTGCTCGTCACTCGCGGCGGCACGCTCGGCTCCACCGACCAGGCAGTTATCGGACAGCTCAGCAGCTACCCGAAGGCGATGTCCGTCGCTGCCGTCCTGATGGCCGTGCTGGCGCTCATGCCGGGTCTGCCATTCCTTCCCTTCATCGTGCTCAGCGGCGGTCTTGCCTTCGGCGCGTGGATCATTCCGCGCCAGATCGAGGCCGAGAACAAGGTGCTTCGCGAACAGGAAGAGAAGAAGGCAGTCCACAATCAGGAAGCCGAGCGCGACACGGTCAAGAACGTCCTGCGCACCACGGAAATCGAACTGGCGCTCGGCAAGCACATCTCGCCGCGCCTTCTCGGCGCCCATCAGGAACTTGCGTTCCGCGTCGGCAAGATGCGCAAGAAGTTCGCCGCGCAGTATGGTTTCGTGGTTCCGGAAATCAAGGTCACCGACGACATCACCATTCCGGACAAGTCCTACCAGATCCGTATTCACGGCACGACGGTCGCCGCCAACACGCTGCGCGTCGGCGAAGTTCTGGTCATCACCGGCAAGGGCCGCAAGCCGACCGTTCCGGGCGACGAGGTGCGGGATCCCGCCTTCGGCATGCCGGCGGTCTCCGTATTGGAAAACTTCGTGGAAGACCTCAAGCGCGAGGGCTTCCATCCGATCGACAACATCTCGACGCTTCTGACCCATGTGAGCGAAGTCATCCGCAACAACCTGCCGATGTTGCTCTCGTTCAAGGACGTGAAGATGCTGATCGAGCGGCTCGATCCGGAATACAAGAAGCTTGCCGACGAAATCTGCTCCTCGCACATGTCCTATTCCGGCCTGCAGGCGATCCTGAAGCTGCTGCTTGCCGAACGCGTATCGATCCGCAACCTGCATCTGATCCTCGAAGCAGTCGCGGAACTCGCACCGCATCTGCGCAAGACCGAGCAGATCGTCGAGCACGTCCGCATCCGTATGGCCCAGCAGATCTGCGGCGACCTCTCCGACAACGGCATCCTGCGCGTTGTCCGTCTGGGCACCAAGTGGGACGTGATCTTCCAGCAGGCGATCAAGCGCGACGCCAAGGGCGATGTGGTCGAATTCGACATCGATCCGCGTCATGTCGAGGAATTCAGCGCGGAGGCCAGCAAGGTTATCCGTGAATTCATGGACGAAGGACTGCCCTTCGTACTTGTCACGTTGCCGGAAACGCGCTCCTATGTCCGCATGATCACCGAACGCCTCTTCAGCACGCTGCCGGTACTCTCGCACGTGGAATTGGCCAAGGGCACGGAAATCAAGATACTCGGTTCCATTTCATGATTTCAGATCCGCAGGGGACTGTCATGGCGCTGTTTCTGGCATTCTGCCGGATCGGCGGTTGCATGATGACCATGCCGACCTTCTCTTCAGCGCGCATGCCCATGCAGATCAGGCTGTTCCTGTCGCTGTCGATGTCGATCGCCCTCCTGCCTCTCTTTTGGGACACACTCTATCCCCGGGCGACCGGGGATATGGTCGTTTATGTCACGCTGATCTTTTCCGAGACCCTGACGGGCGTGATGTTCGGCCTGATCGCCCATCTCTACACGATGGGAATGCAGTTCGCCGGCACCGTCATCGGCATGTCGATCGCCTTCAATTCGCAGCCGACATCGGATCCGCTGGAAGATACCTCCGAAAACCAGCTCACCACCATCCTGACCTTCGGGGCGCTGCTGGTTCTCTTCGCGACGGATTTCCATCACATCATCATCAAGGCGCTCGCCGATTCCTATGAGGCCCTTCCCATCGGCCGGTTGATCGACCCGCAACAGATGCTGATCAGCCTGACGGATACCATGAGCGCCACGCTGATGATCATGCTGCGGCTGGCAAGCCCGTTCCTGCTGTTCGGCCTGCTGTTCAACGTGGTCATCGGCCTCATCAACAAGCTGGCGCCTCAGATCCCGCTCTACTTCATCTCCACGCCCTATGCCCTCTTCGGCGGATTGCTGCTTCTCTACTTCGGCATCGCCGCGCTGCTGGACCAGTTCGCCCAGGCATTCGCGCCCATTTTCAACAGTCTCTAGGGAACGGACGTGGCCGAGGTCGAAAAATCGAAGAAGCTGAAGCGGCTCGTGGCAGTCCAGCGCCATGTCGAGAAAATGACCGAGAACGAGCTTTCCATGGTCATCCGCGAACGGGCGGAGGTCGCGGAGGCCACGGCCCGCACGGTCAACGTCATGACTTCGCTCGATCCGCTGCACCGCCCCCTTTCCCGTAATTACCTCGAACGCTTCGCCAAGCTTACCAGCAGGGACAAGCAGCTCGGCAATCTCCAGCGAACCCAGGAAACGCGCCTCGCCAAGGAACGGAAGAAAGGAGACAAGCTGGAGGAAAAGATGAAGGAAGCCCGCGTGGCGGAAACCCGCGTCGCCGACGACAATGCCGTCTACGACCTCATCGAAATGACCCTTGCGCTGAAAGACACCAGCCTCCAGCAAGGTTAGAGTGCGATTGTCTTCGAACCTGGAGCGCGTCTCGATCCGATTGAACCGGATCGGCGCTCCAAGACTCTCTTTTTGAAGCATGATCCCATCGGTCCTCGTTTCACTCCGGTCGGATCATGCTCCAACACAAAAGGAAGACGACGTGGCTATTTCTCCTCCCAGCGATCTCGTTCTCGACGTGGTCAAGGCAGCCGACCCCGGTGAGCTGATGGCGGCAAGGGAAAAGATGCGAGCGACCAGCGCGGCCAACGAGGCTTCGGTTCTGACCGCCAGCAATGCGGGTTTCGCTTCGATGCTCGGCACCGCCCAGAGCGCTGCGGCCAAGGCCGGTCTCGGCAATGTTCCCACGGCGCAGATCGACGGCAAGGTGCCGGAAACCTATCGCAAGTTCGAGGCCAGCATCCTGTCGACCTTCATCCAGGAGATGATGCCGAAGGAGAGCGAAGAGGTCTACGGCAAGGGCTCCGCCGGCGAATTCTGGAAGAGCATGATGGCCGAACAGATCGCCAACGAGGTTTCCAAGACCGGCGGCATCGGCATTGCGGAACAGGTCTATTCCCAGTCACTGCAGCGCCAGCGGGCCCAGGCTCCCAACAACACGACGGATGAGTCCGACCGTGGCATGGCGCTCAGCATGATCACGGATTTCCAGCGCAAGACGCTGCTTTCTCCCGAAAGCGACACCAGCACTGCGACTGACAACAAAACAAGCTGAATACAGCACGCCAAGGGGTGATATAAAATGGAAGTAGTCAATCACGAATACCGTATCAAGACGGTGCTCGGCCGGCTCGAAGTCATCATCGACAACGAGAACCAGCGCATCGGCACGGATCCGGATTTCGACTTCAAGC
This sequence comes from Rhizobium sp. ACO-34A, assembly GCA_002600635.1. Lineage (NCBI taxonomy): Bacteria > Pseudomonadati > Pseudomonadota > Alphaproteobacteria > Hyphomicrobiales > Rhizobiaceae > Rhizobium > Rhizobium sp. ACO-34A. The sequence continues at coordinate 901,911 of CP021371.1, forward strand.
TCTCGAATGCACACAAGAGCCGTTGCCTCTACGAACTCACCATGCTGTTTCGCGATACCGACACCCGCGAGATCGCGGCGACCTATCTCGAACAGCTTCATGGCCTGAAAGCCAAGCTGGACCTCAACGCCCGCCGGGTGGAAGCCCACATGCGCGCCGTGCGCGCGGTGACCGAACTGTTGAAGAATGCGGCGCAGAACGCCGATGACGACGGCACCTATTCGCAGGAACAATTCCTCGTTCGTGAGCGGAAATGATCAAGATCCTTCTCGTCGGCCTGTGGGTTTGCGCTCTGACACTTGGCGGCGTCTATGCCGCCGTGTCGTTCAGCGGCAAACCGGGTGAAAATGCCGGAGCCAAGGCCGAAGCCCCGACCGAATACGTCGCCGGCGAAATCCTGAGCCTGCCCGTCGTCACGGACAATGCGGTGACGGGCTATTTCCTGGCCCGCGTCTCGGTGACCGTCGACAGCGAAAAGGCGAAGAAGGTTCACCTGCCGATCGCCCCCTACATCACCGACCAGCTCTTCGGCCTGCTGGTAGGCGACAAGCTCATCGACCTTCCGACCGCGGGCAGCTTCGACGTTGCCGGCCTCAAGGCCAAGGTCAAGGACGGGATCAACGGCCAGATCGGCGAGGAACTCGTGACCGGCGTTATCGTCGAGCAACTCGATTTCCTCTCGAAGGCGGATCTGAACTCGGGCGACCCCAAGCGCAGATCCTCGACCATCAAGATCGCCGAGGGTGAAAAACCGCCGGCGTCGGCCAAGGCCGAAGGCGCTTCGCATTGATGATCCGGCATCGCCGCAACGTGTTCCAGGGCACGGCGGCGCGCCGGTGGAGGTTCGAGGCCGTTCTCCGACCGACAACGTCCGGTCCCAGCGTTCCGGCCGCCGCCGCCATCGAACTCACCGAAGCAGTCCACCTACAGCCTCGCGAAAGCCCCGCCTGCTAGCAGGCTACAAGCGGTTTCTCCGCGTCCAGATCAACGGCAGTCCCAGGCTCCATGATGCAAAACTCCGAAATCCTGCTGTCCATATGCGTTCCTACCTATAACAGGCAGTTCATGCTCGAGAGGAATATCAATTTCCATCTCGATAACTTCCGACGCCTCGGCATTCCGTTCGAAATCGTTATCGTCGACGACTGCTCGACCGACAATACCAACGATTATCTCCAGTCGCTGGCAGGCACGCCCGAACTCAGCCATTACCGCCGCATCAGGAACTCCGGCTTCGTCAGCAACTACGCCTTCGCGATGCGCCGTGCCCGTGGTCGCTATGCCGTATTCCTCGGCGACGACGACCTGCTGATTCCGGAAAAAGTGGTCGAATATATCAGGATCATGGAAGCCGATCCGGCTATCGGAATGGTTCAGGCGCCGTGGATGCTCGTTGACGCGCGGCCCGGTCGCGGCGACATGGGGCCTTTCTATCAGGTTCCGGGACCGACCCGCTTCGCCAAGGGCGATTTCAAGGGCCTCCTGCGCTTCATCCTCGGCCATCATGTCTTCCCCGAATTCCTGATCATCCGGCGCGACGTGCTGCAGAAGACGATTTCGGGCGCGACGCCCTTCATTTTCTGGGCGTTCCTGTTCACCACACGCGCGCTCGACAAGACGGACATCCTGTTCATGCCGGAACCCTTCGCGCGGGTGACGGCCGTCTCCGACGACCCGCGCCTGCAGCAGGGCAATAACGAGTGCATGTTCCAATGGGACACCTACCGCGGCGGGCTGGAATACCTGGCCTCGCAGATGTGGAAAGACAAGTTCCCGACCACACAGGATCGCTTCGATCTTACCCAGCAGATCATCCAGTTCATGCAGCACCGCCAGACAGTTGCCCTGCGACTGCATATTCAGGCGAAGAACTGGGTGGAGGCCTATGTTCTCTACCACCGCATGTCCGCATACAGTTCCGCTACGCTGCAGGGGGCCTCGATCGACCTCATCCAGAAGCTCGCCGGCGCGAGCCTGGCCGCGACGGAAGCCGCGGGGTTCAGCAACCTTCCCATCGTCGTGGACCCGATGGTCACCAGCGATATCGTCGATCTCCTTCCCGAAAAGGTAAAAGAGCGGCTGACCCGGGACGTTCCGGCGGAAGACGACGGCGAAGCACGCGCCTGGCTGCGGCTCGACCCCCGTTTCGGCGAACCGATGAAGCGCCAGGACGCCGCATTCGATATCAGCAGCTATATCGAGCAATTCATCTGATGTGATCCATCATGGTCCCCGAATGGGGACCGTTCCTGTCCATCGGAGGATCATGTCGAGGGACAGTGTCTGTCCTCCCGGAGGGAATTGAAAGACAGAGACGGGAGACAGGCATGACGAAACGGATATTGATCGTGGGGGCCGGCCTTTCGGGGGCGGTGATCGGTCGCCGGCTGGCAGAAGCGGGCCATGCCGTGACGATCATCGATCAGCGGGACCACATCGCCGGCAATTGCCATACCGATCGCGATGCCGAGACCGGCGTCATGGTTCATGTCTACGGTCCGCATATCTTCCATACCGACGATGAGGAAGTCTGGCACTACGTCAACAGCTTCGAGCGCTTCATGCCCTATGTGAACAGGGTGAAGACGACGAGCGGCGGCCACGTCTACCTGCTGCCGATCAACCTGCACACGATCAACCAGTTTTTCGGAAAGACGCTGCGCCCGGACGAGGCGAAGGCCTTCATCCAGTCATTGGCGGATGAAAGCATCGGCGAGCCAAAGACCTTCGAGGAGCAGGCGCTCAAGTTCGTGGGACGCGACCTCTACGAGGCCTTCCTCAAGGGATACACCGTCAAGCAATGGGGATGCCAGCCGGACGAACTTCCTGCCAGCATCCTGAAGCGGTTGCCGGTGCGCTTCAATTACGATGACAACTATTTCTTCCATCGGTTCCAGGGCATGCCGGAAAACGGCTATACGGCCATGATCGGCAAGATCCTCGATCACGAGCGGATCGAGGTGAATCTCGGCCGGCGCTTCGACAGGGCGAAAGCCGAAGGCTTCGACCACGTCTTCTATTCGGGACCGATCGACAGTTATTTCGGCTATGAATATGGTCGCCTCGGCTATCGCACGCTCGATTTCGAGCCGTTCCGTTACGATGGCGACTATCAGGGCTGCGCCGTCATGAACTACGGCGATGTCGATGTTCCCTATACCCGTATCACCGAGCACAAGCATTTCTCGCCCTGGGAAAAGCACGAGAAGAGCATCTGCTACCGGGAATATTCGCGCGCCTGCGGACCGGATGACATCCCCTATTATCCGATCCGGCTTTCCGAGGAGAAGGCGCTGATTGCGCAGTATGTCGATCGTGCCCGAAGGCAAACCGGTGTCACCTTCGTCGGCCGTCTCGGCACCTATCGCTACCTCGACATGGATGTCACGATCCGGGAAGCGCTTGATACGGCTTCCACCTATCTGGCGAGCGTGAGCGAGGGTGGCAAGGCCATGCCGGCCTTTTGTGTGGAACCGTAAGTCCAGCGGATGGCCGGCGGCTTCCGGAAACGCGACCTGATCGAGGTTTGACAGGCCCGAAGGCTCCGGTGGCATGTCAGCCTCGCGAAAGCTCTGGCACGTAGAAAATGAGATAGATTGGGCCATCTTCCGTGCGGCGGCGAGGTCGCGGTTGCATCAGATGGCGGGCCGTTACGAACGTCCAGGACAAGGAAACATGGTGCAGAAAAAACGACTGGGGATTCTCATCGAGGTCGACAGCTTTATTGGCGACATCCGTGAACACCTGTCTCAGACCTACGAGATCGTGGCCATAAAGCCCCGCAATCTGCAGGACATCGAAAAGGTCGTGGAGTGGGCGGACGTCGTCTGGTTCGAATTCTGCAACGAACTTTTCCTGCACGCAATCAACCAGAACATCAAGGCGAAGGGCAAGCGCGTCATCGTCCGCTGGCACCGCTTCGAGATCGTGGAATCGAATTTTCCGCAACGCATGCGTTTCGAGTGCATCGACGACCTCATTCTGGTGTCGCACGATATGCTGCGGGTATTGAGACAACGCGTTCCCGCTCTCGATGCCAAGACCCGCACGCATGTTGTCTGGAACGGCGTGAACATCGACAAGTTCAAGCCGCTCTCCACGCTGGACAGGAAGAAGATCGCCTGGGTGGCAAAACCCTTCCTGCGCAAGAACCAACCTTTGTTCATGCAGATCATGTACGAACTGGTGAAGCGTGATCCATCCTACACGCTGCATGTCGCCGGCGGCATGGAAGAGTTCGTGACGCTTCCCTATCTCAAGAGGACGGCCGAGAAACTGGGCCTGACGCAGAACGTCATCTTCTACGGCTGGCAGAACAACATGCCCGCCTTCCTGTCCGACAAGGGCGTCATTCTCTCCACCTCGATCCATGAAAGCTTCGGCTACAACATTGCCGAGGCCATGTCGGTCGGAGCATTGCCGATCGTGCACGACTATCCCGGCGCGGAAGAATTCTGGCCCGACGAAATCCGCTTCTCCTCCATCGAGCAGGCCGTGAACCTCATTATCGAGGGCAAGACGCATCAGTGGACCCATTATGTCGGCGAGAAATTCCCGCTGTCGAAACAGTTGCGCGAAATCGATGTCGTCCTGAACGGCCCGGCGCCCATCCAGCTAGCCGGCAATGTGGCGGCAGCCCTGCAGACGATCGCATCGCCGTTCAGTCAGCCTGCTGCCCCGGGCGCGGGCGCATGGCCTGCACAGCCGTCGCCTGTTCAAAACGATGCCCGCAACGCGGCGGCGGCCGCATTGCGCACAATCGCATCCCCCTTCGGACAGCCGGTGGCCTCCGGTCAGGCCACATCGCAGCCGCAGCCATCGGCCGCGCAACACGATGCCCGCGCGGCAGCAGCAGCCGCGTTGCGCACGATCGCATGGCCTTTCGGGCAGCCGGACGCTTCCCGCCCGGCAGTATCGTCGGCGCAACCGCAACCGGCAGCCGTTCAACCCCCTGCCTTTGCTCCCACTGCCTCCGCCTTCGTCCCGCCGCCGATCGTCGGCCTTCCTCTCGGCAAGCCGGGCCAGGTTCCAGCGCTCGACAGGTCGGGCTTCGGGGCCAGCGCCCAGCAGACCGGCGACAATTCCAACGATCCGCTCACCCGCTACAAGGGCCTCGTCGTCAATCTGTTTGCACAGCAGAAGAATCTGAGATCCTTCGTCGAACTCGGCTCCGGCGATGGCAGCCATTTGCCTTACTTCGATTTCGAGCAATATACCGGCTTCGACGTTTCCCAGGCGGCCGTCGCCAGGACGAAGGCGATGTATGCGGCAAATCCGAACTTCAGGTTCATCTGGAGCGGAGAGCCGGAGCTCGACTGGGAAGTGCACGAACAGGAATACGAGTGCGCGCTGTCGCTCGATATACTCCAGCACCTGACCGACGACGAGATCTTCACCGACTACATGGACCGCCTTTTCAGCCTCTCCAGCCGCTATGTGATCATCTACGCCCCGAACTTCGACGCTCCGGGCGGCGATGGCGCGCTCCATGCCCGTCATCGCAAGTTCGTCGATTTCGTCGAGCAGCGCTATCCCCAGTGGACGCTGCTGAAATATCTGGAGAACCCCTTCAAGTTCAAGCTTCAGACCGAAGCGGACTTTGCCATCTATGGCCGCGACGACATGGACAACGTGGCGTTCATGGACGTGCTCGAAGGGGCCGAACTAAGGGCCTGACAAGAACGGTGACCGACAAACGAAAAACGGGGGCCAAAAGCCCCCGTTTTTCGTTCCTGACGTCCCGCACTATAGTCTGGTGAAACCCGGCTGCCGGAATGAACCGGCCTTTTTCGCAAGAGCGGGATACTGGATGCGCAACGCCTGCATGACATCGTCCGACGCCACACTGATGCGCACCGGTGCATTCGCGATCTGTCTGAAGAACTCCTGCGCCGCCTGAGCGTTGGTACCCGAAGGCGTCGGCAGATCGTTGATGTTCCAGGCGACCACCGCTCCCAGTTTGTCGGCGATGCGGATACCGTGAAACAGGCCGTCCGACAGGGCAGCCGCCATCTTCATGTCGTCCGTGTTCTGAATGATCCGGGCGAGATCGAAGAACTCTATCGTCGTGGAACCCTTGCCCATGCGGGCCCTGGCAATGGTCAGCGCCTCGTCCAGGCCGCAGATCTTGACGGCTGTCCCCGTGGCCGAGGCGTCGCGCAGCGCCCCGAAGCGCCCATCCGCTTCGGAAAGACCTATGCACAAGACGGCTGCTTCGGCGCTCAAGGGGTCCGCCACGGCGGGGCGCGGGGTTTCCGGAGAAATCAATTGCGATGCATCGCCGCTTTTCCGCTCCATCGCCTCGATGAGCGCGCTCATCCGCTGCTGTTCCTGATGCAAATGCTGCAACATCTTTACGATCTCGACCTGGAACTCCGTGAGCAGTTCCTGTTGCTGCGTCACAACAGCCAGCAGCGAGCCTATCTCTGTGATCGACGGCCCGACATTATGGGCATGTGTCAGCATTTCCGTAGTCTGTTGCATGTTTCCACCAATCGGTTCGGTGCCTGCGGATCAGGTCGGCATCGGACAGGATGCCGCTGTGTCAGATCATAGAAACCGGCGCTTGCGCAGGCCTGTCTTCGGCAACCCGACAGTTCTACGCAAGGATATCCGGCTAGTCTGCGCCGGAATATCCGGTGAACCGTGCAAGGAAACTCGATGCCGCTGACGAGCGTGATCATACCCGCCTACAATGTGGCATCCGACCTCGGGAGCCTTCTGCCAAACATCCTCGCAAACACGCTGGTCCACGAGGTCATCATTGTCGATGATTGCTCGACCGACAATACGGCACAGATGGCTGCGGGCTGGGCAGAGCGCAACGGCAAGGTCAGGCTTGTCTCGATGCCGGGCAATGGCGGGGCCGGGCGGGCGCGCAATGCCGGCATGAGGGTAGCTTCCGGCCGCTATCTCTATTTCCTCGATGCCGACGACAGGCTTCTTCCCGGCGCGATCGACGCAGTGACGGCAAGCCTTGAGGAAACCGGTTGCGACGTGATGGTCTTCAAGTACCGTCAGGTGACGAAAGGCCACGGTATCGCGGCGCCGATGATACCCATAGACCAGAAGGCGTGGGCGGCGATATGCGGCAACGAAAGGCGCCGCGTCGTCACCTTGAACGAAGGGGCCCGTCTCCTCTTCACCGTGAATTTTCCCTGGAACAAGATCATCAGGAGGGACTTCTGCGATGCGTCCGGCCTGTCGTTCTCGGAGACGCGGGTGCATAATGACGTCTATGCCCATTGGCACATCTATCTGAAGGCCAGAACGATCGGCCTGCTCAATCTTGAGCTGATCGATCATGTGACCACGCCGGAAAGCAACCAGCTCAGCAATCTTTTCTCGCGTCAGAGGTTCGACATCTTCAAGGCCGTGGACGCGGTCGAAAATCTGTTTTCCTCCCTGCCGGCGTCGTATCGGCAACATTATGTCTGGTTCCTGGCCTTCAAGGTCGACATCTTCGGCTGGATCTATCCGCGGCTTTCCCCCGAGCTACGTGGGGAGTTTCGCGATCTGGTCGGCGAAAGCTTCCAGACTTTTACCGAGGCAGACTACTTCTCCGCCCACTCCATCGAACGCGAATGCGCACTGACTTCGCTCTACCTGAAATTCGCACCCGATTTCGTGTTCGATTCAATCCGATAACCGGCAACCACTCGGCAAGGAGCAGACAATGAACGGTGGAACCGATATTTCGCGTGGAAACGAAGAGCTGGCGGCGATCTCCGCCAGCCTGCAGGTTCTTGCGGAACAACAGAGGCTGCAGCTCGAAATGTTTACCGAGATCGCAAAGCTGCTCAGCCATCTGACGATGACACAGCGCGACCAGCGTACCGGGTTTGAGGCCATAGCCCTGCGGTAGGAATATTGCGGAGATACCGGACCGGCAGGAAGCTCACTTGCGGTCCGCTCTTCGTGTTGAACGCCAGACAATATCGTCGGGCTCTTTCCGAAAAACCGTTCCCGGGCGTTGTCATAAAGATTGTGAAGCGACGTATCACCGAGGATGCGTCGCGGGAAATGACGCCGGATGACCGCTTACTTCACACCGACAATCTGCCGCATCGTATGGCCATAGACGCGGTGTACTTCGGCTTGCTCGTAAATAGCGCCGCGAATGTCATAGGTGGCGCCGATCGGTCGCGTGTGAACCACGGCGGCCGCATCGATGATACCGATACGCGAACGCGGATAACCCAGGAGGGCAGGCCACAGGTGATCGAGCCCATAGCCGGAATCGACGTCGCGCATCGAACCCATGCAGATCCTGAGCGCCCGTAGCGAGAAGATCGGACACATGATCTCGACGAAGGTCTCGTAGCGAACATCGCTACCGGCGCGCTGGATCGTCAGCGGATGATTCGGGTGGCTACCCGGCCCGTCCTTGAGCGATGGCTGGGCGAGATCCAGCCCGAACTTGTGGAAGATATGGAACATCCTGTTGATGTCCTGTCCGCTGGTCAGAAGATCGTCGTCGGGGAGCCAGATGGCGTCGTATTGCCAGAGCGGGCTGCCTTCGTAGAAGAGGTTGTAGAGCAGCCGGAACTTCTTCGTTTGCGGAATATGCGCGAGATACTCGTGCGGCGTGGCGATCTGCGGCTGTTCGGCGCCATAGTAGCCGATGCACAGGTCCCAGTTCCGCGTGAGGCCGGTAACACCTTCCAGCCAATGCGGGTGAAGCGATTTGGCGCCGGCGGGAACAACCACGAGGTTCGGTCGTCGCGCACCGGTCTGAGGCTCCACCAGAAACCTTGCCTTGCGGTCCTGGCTCGCCGGCGTCGCAAACATCGGATGAGCTGGATGCTCGACCGACTGGAGAATATAAATGGCCTCACGGCCATCTACCAAGCCGCGTCCGGCGAGCGTGACAATCTTGCCCCCCGCGACTCGGGCAACGTTGAAGACCACGGATGGCAGCCCGTTATCTGCGACGAGGCATAGCCGCCCGTTGACGATCTGCCAGGAATCGATCGAGGGAGATATGAAATTGCCGATGAGCCCCTGCGGTGCAAGAACCATGAACCGGGTAAGCACCTGACCGTTCAGGTTGAAAAACCGCCAGAAAGTGCCTTCAAGGAGATCGGCGGAAATAGGTGGAGCTTCGGTCAGGTTCTGCAGGATTTCATCGACCTGGGGGCTCGGCTGCGTCATGTTCATGATCGATGATCTCGCTCGTTTTCCGGCTATCTTGTTTCGCTCGCGGCCGTTCGGCTTTCGAAACCGTCGCGCCTGGCCGTCCGCATATGAGAGGATTTCCGGGAAATCTGCCCTATCGCGCGGACTGCAACGACCGATACAGACCCCGTGTATCCGAGTTCAGACTATACCAAAGCAGCTTGCGCCAACCTTGATTGCTTCAACCTTCAGAAGGTCTGCGGATATCTCCGCTGCACTGGGAATCGGGTTCAAAAACCCGATTGCACGCGGGAGAAGACGAGATTGGTAAAAAGCGAGATCTGTGCCCCGACGAAGGGAGCGGAGAGCGCAATGGCGACCATCACTGCGATGATCTTGGGGACGAAGGTGAGCGTCATTTCCTGCACCTGGGTGAGTGCCTGGATAAGCGCGATCGTGACACCAACCACCATGGCAGCGAGAACCGCCGGACCGGACGCGATAAGAACCGTCCAGATCGCGTTCCGCAGGATGTCGAGGGCGTCAGCTTCGTTCATGACGTACTTCTTTGTGCGCTAAAGCAAGAAAGACCGGCAGCACGGACCGCCGATCTTTCGAAATTACCATAACCGATTCTTGCGGCCGGATTAAGAGGCCGGTTCGCCGACGATGATACCATTTTCGATGGTGATCTCGTCGCCGTCGGTGGTTGTCGCAACCATGCCGTCGGACGTGACGGACACATAGGCGACAACACCCGTGGTCTTGCCATCCGCACTTTCGAGAGCCTTGCCGACATAGGAAGCGGCGTTGGACAGATTGCTCTGGCCGATAATGGTCTCGAGATTGGTGTTCGTCTTGATCGACTGCTCGACCTGCGAGAAGGTCGCGAGCTGTGCGATCTGCTCGCTCGCGTCCATCGGGTCCGTCGGATCCTGGTTCTGCATCTGCGCGATCAGCAGCTGCAGGAAGCTATCGTAATCGAGCGAGGCAGAGGCTGCGTCGCTTGCTGCAGTGGAAGACGACGTCGACGTGGTCGATGTCGTGGAAGTGGTGGAACTGACTGCGGTCACCATGGTGCAATTTCCCTTCGAAGTTCCTTGACGACTGCGGGGGTGATTTCATTGCTGTTGAGAATGGCTTCCTCGGCGGGGTAAAGCCCGCGAATGGCCTTCAGCGCATCGAAAGTGCGGCCCGACGACACCTGGGCGTCGACGCGCTTCAGTTCGGCACGGATCTCCTCATTGCGGAAGCATGACAGCAGCATCGTGATCGACTTGCGGAACAACGCAAGCGACTGTTCCTTGCCTTCCGGATTGATGAGGATCATTTGCGCGATGAAGTATAGCTGGCGCAGGGGCGTCGTCGTATCCTCGGGCTGAAGAACATGGTTCTCCAGGAGGAACGTGACGTCGTTCAGAAATTCAATGGATACCTTGCGATCAACCCGCAGGACGGCACCGTTTACGAAGATCTTTTCGCCCGATTTCAGAGAGAGGCGGAGAGTGCTTTTCATTTTAATCCATCCCGGATGATGGTTGTCACGTCAATGATGGCCTGGTAATTCTGCGACTTGCGCTTGCGTATCTGCTCGCACTCTTTGAGAATCCAGATTGCTATCGAGATTAAGTTTGCTCTTAGTTCAACGCTGAGTTCGTTCTCGGGCTGTTTAAGATCCTCTATGAACCGCAACCATACACGTCGCGTGTAATAGACTGCCTCGATTGCTTCCTTACCGTACCGTTCAGTTTCCTTCGCCGCTGTGAGATATTCGATCGACCGCGTTAAAACCTGGCGTTCCCTTTCTCTGGCGAGGGTAAGATCATCTTCCATGATCTCCGCATATGAAAACTGGAACATCTACTTTTCCTTCATGGTTTTACATTCCGTCGCTCATCAACGTCGATGCAGTCAGAGATAGTTTACAAGACTGAGGTTCAGTATCTTGGAAGTAATCGTGTAAGAGGTTTCGATCTGTGTCAGCAGTGTCGTCAGCCGCACCGATGCTTCCTCGGTATCCACGCCGATCAACCCGGTAAGCTGGGTATCGATGATCGACTTCTGATCACCCATGTAAGTATTGGCCTTCTCCACGCGTTCCTGCGAAAGACCGAGCAGGGACCGCTGGCCGTCCAGCCCGGTGATCGCGGAGCCGGCATAATTGGTAGCCTGCGCATTCACGACACTCAGGGCACTGGCGTTCAGGCCCGAATTCACGAGCTGCGACGATACCACCGCTGCAAGCACAAGGCTCTTGAAACCGTTTGTATTGGCGCTTGTCGATGTCGATACAGTTTCCGATGTGCTAATACGCGTCGACATCGTGGTGTCGGATGCGTTAGTCCAGGACGACCAATTGAAGCCGGTTTCGTAGTCCGACAGAAACTGCTGCATCTGCGTTTCAGTGATATCGGCGTTCGACGTGATGCCGTTCGCCGTCTTGAAGGTTGCGAACGCCGCGTTGAAATCCGCCGTCACGTCGGTGACAAAGCTGTCGTCCAGCGTTTGAACGTCCGTGCTGATACCGGAGAACAGGTATTCGCCGTTCACGGCCGAGTTCGTGTAGCTGACAAAGTTCTCCAGCGTTGCCATCGCGGTATCCACAGCGACCTGGAGACTGCTCGAGTCGGAGTTGCCGCTGAGTGCGATGATGGAGTCCAGCAGGGACTGCGAACTGTCCGACATGTTGGACAGAGCAAGCTGCGAGGATTCCATACGCTGTTCGGCCAGCGCGTTTGCGTTGATGATCGACTGCAGACGGCTGCTTTCGCGGGAATAGTCGAGGCTCGTCGAGGTGCGCGTGCCGAGTTCGATCCCGACATCGGCGTAAGTGCCGGTCACCGATTCCACTTCGAGCTTGGAGACTTCCGCCATCGAATTGGAGACGGTGAGCTGCATGGCCTTGCTGATGGCCAGCGAGGAAATGTTTGTCGTCTTCATGGTTAGCTCGCGGCCTCCATCAGGCTAGCCAGCATCTCATCGATCGTCGAAAGCAGCTTGGAAGCCGCCTTGTAGGACTGTTCGATATCGAGCAGCAGGATGAGTTCTTCGTCGAGATTGACGCCGGTGGTATTGGAATAGGCTTCCTCGGACCGGTTCAGCATGGCCGAGGTGTTTTCCGCTGCCGTCGTTGCGTCGCTGCGATATTCCTCGACCCAGCCGACGGAGTCGGTGGCGTAATCCAGCAGCGTTGCCTTGGTCGAAATGTTGGCATCGGCATCGAACGTCATCTGCGTTTCGAAACCGGCGACATATTTGTAGAGCAGATCCGAGAAGCCGGCAGCGCTTTCCGTGTTCTGATCGACGCCGGCGATATCGCCGTCACGTAGCGAGCTCGGATCGGACTGGGCCGTCGAAGAAACCGTGATCAGGCCGGCCAAGCCAGGGATGACATCAGCGGTCTCGAAATCGACCACCGAGGCATCGACGGTGGTGAAGAGGCCTGCAACAGCGGCGTTGCCCGTGTCCACCTCGGAAAAGAGCAGTATCGTGCTGCGAGCGATTTCATCGAGCTGGTTCTGGTAGCCGGGATAGACTTCGTCACGCAACTGTACCAACGCCTGGAGCGATCCCATGGCGGAGGTGCTGCTGCCCTGGCCCGCAGGAAGCGCGACGCCATCAATATAGACGGCATTGCCGACCGTGTTGGCATCATAGGCCGTCGTCGCCTCAAAGGATACCTTCCGGGGGACGGTTTCAAACAGGGTCACACCGGTTGTGGTGTAGATCGCAATGTCGTTGTTTTCACGCACCGTCGTCGAGATGCCGATGATCTGCGAGATCTGCTTGAGCAGGCTCTCGCGGGTGTCAAGAGCATTGTTTGCGTCGGTGCCACTGGCCGTCGCCGTCTTGACCTCGTTGTTGACCTTCTCGAAGTCGGTCAACAGCTGATTGAGCTTGTCGACCGTGGTCGCAATCTCGCCGTCAGTATCGGCACGCAATTCCTGGACAGACCCGGTCTGCTGGTTCAGCGAGGTGGCCACGTCATTGGCGGCCGCGACAGCGGCAGCGGCCAGCGTGGAATCGCTCGGCGAGGCCGCGTAGGTCTGCAAGGCCTCACGCAAGGCGGAGAGAGATTCGGACGGGGTAGCCGAATACTCGTTGCCGCCCATGACCGAGTTCAGGGTTTCGAGTCCGGCCAGCAGGCTTTGCTGGCCGGCGTCGTCGGAGATGGATTGCAGCACCTGCTTCAGCAGTGCTGCATCTTCCGTGCGTTCCACCTTGACCGTTGTGGCACCCGAATAGGCATTCGTGGTGGTCACCGCAGTGCGTCGATTATAGTCGCTTGTCGTAGCACTAGAAATATTCGTCGACACGACCGAGGTCTGGGTCGATGTATTGCTGAAAATTGACTTTGTTGTATTCAACGCAGAAGCGAGTGACATTCACGATCTCCCGAAAGGATTACCGGACCAGATTGATGAGAACGTCCATCAGGTCGGAACCGGTCTGGAATACCTTGGAGTTTGCAGTGTAGCTGCGCTGCGCCTCGATCATTTCGGTCAATTCCGAAGCAAGGTCGACGTTCGAGGTTTCGAGCGCGCCAGCGATGATTTCGCCAAAGCCGGGCGAACCGGCGAAGCCGACGGTGACGACGCCCGAGGTTGCGCTGGTGCGGTAGACGTTGCCGGAATAGAGCGTCAGGTTATCGGGGCTTTCCACGGTCGCCAGGGCGATCTGGTAGAGAGCCTTCGGATCGCTCTTGGCATAGGTGGCGTAGACCGTGCCGTCCGAATCCACTTCGATGCCGAGCATGGCCTCCGCCGCGCTGCCGTTGGCGCTGCCATCGTCGATGGCCGAATCCGCCGCAAGCTGGGTCATGCCCGCCATGTCGAAGGTGATGCCATTCACGTCGATGGTGAAGTCGGTGGCGCTGCCGGTCGTGCTGGGGGAAACCGTGGCCAGTTTGCCCTTCGAGTCGAACGTCAGATCGGCGGTCGTGATCGGACCGGAGGAATAGGGGAAGCTACCGCCGCCGGAGGTGTTGGCATCCGCGGCATTGTACACCGCGACTTCCCAGGTGCCGTCGAGCGTCTTGGTATAGTAGAAATCGTAGGTGATCGACGCACCGACGGCATCATAGGTGGTGACCGAGGTCTTCAGGATGCTGTCGGAGTCAACCACGATGGCGGAGTTGTTGTCGCTCGCGTAGGAGCCCACAGCCACGATGTCGGCGGAATAGTTGAGGTTGCCGGTCAGGGAGCCGGTGGTGGTGGCGACCGCCGTCAGGCCGGTATTGGAGACTGTGATCGGCGTCAGGCCGTCATAGGAGTTGACGACCGTGGTCGGCGTGCCGCCGCTGGCCGAATAGCCGAGGAGGAGGTAGCCGGCGTCGTTGACGAGCTGGCCATCTTCATTGAGCGTGAAGGAGCCGGCGCGCGTCAGGAAGATGTTGCCGGCGGTGTCCTGCACGATAAAGAAGCCGTCGCCCTGGATGGCGAGGTCTGTGCCAGAGGTGGTGTATTCCAGCGCGCCCTGCTCGGATACGGAATAGGAGACGTTTGTCTCGACGCCGCCGGAGTTGTAGTTGCCCGAGGTCGAGGGCAGAACCAGCGATGAAAAGGACGTGGAGGCCTTCTTGTATGCCGTGGTGCTGGAATTCGCGATGTTGTCGCCGACCGTGCCCAGGCGATTCGCTTGCGCGTTCATGCCGGACACTGCCGTCTTCATGGTTCCAAAAAGGCTCATTTCGAATCCTCGCTTTAGTGATTGCCTCACGTTAGGTATCGTTCCTTGCGTGAAGCTGTCTGAAATACAGGGTTGAAAAAGCTTGGATCGGTCAGCCGCATCATGACCGGATTCCACATGCGATCCGGGCCCCGATCGGGACCCGGAACTTCGCTTTACAGAACTGAAACGCTGATGTTTTTTCGACCCTGGCCGGTCGGAGCGGGCGGATCATCCACCCGCGGGAAGTGATGTCACTTCCAGTCGATGCAGTATCCGAGGAAGCGCTTGGAATCGACGGGATCGAAACCGAGCTTCTTGCGCAGTTTCTTTCTGAGCTTGGAAATGTGGCTTTCGACGACGTTTTCTTCGACGTCCTCGTCGAAGATGCCGTAGATGGCGGAGAAGATCTGGGACTTGGACACGCGGCGACCGCGGTTTGCAATCAGGTATTCGAGAATGCGGCGCTCACGGCGGGGAAGCGCGAAGACCTCGCCCTGGATCTCGGGATCGCGGCCGTCGGAAAAGACGCGGATCGGTCCGATGTCGGTGAAGGAGGAGATGGCGGTGAGACGCCGGCGGATGGCCGCGGCACGCGCCAGGATCTCGCGGGGATGAACCGGCTTCCGGACGACATCGTCGACGCCGCTGTCGAAGAGGGCGAGCGTGGTTTCCAGCGAAGGCTGGTCGGAGACCGCAATCACGGGAGCGCGCGAACGATCGCGGATGGCTCTCGGCAGGGCGAAGCTGTCGTCGCTCTGGCCGATGAGGAAAGCCTCGATGGCCGCGATGTCGGCGTCGGCCGCCGTATTGACCCATTCGCCGAATTCGACAGGGTCGAACCCGGTCGATGGAATGCCTTCTCTTCCGAACAGGGAGGTGTATCCCTCCGTCACGAGCTCTCGCTCGTCAACTACTACGATCATTCGTCCGCCTCCGAATCAGTGTAGTGCCTCGATTGCACAAGGAGTACGAATCGGGGGAATCGGAGACAATGGTGGAAAGTTGCGGGGATTAATTAATAATTGATTAACCATAGTGTCCCGATTTGCACTAGATTTAGTGGGTTATGGTTAACTGTGGCACAATTTTCCCTGGGGAAAACATTAAATGAGGCAAATGAGATATTGATCGGTGTCGATGGCCCCATTCCTGCCGGAATCATCGGATCGCGGGGATGAGGGCGGTCAATTCGTCTCAGGGTTGCGCATTCCGGCAGAACGACGACGCAGCCGGCGTCCACTTCCCGTATCCCGTCGCAACAAGATTGGCGATCACGCGGCTGCTTGGCCGGTGGGCTGACGCTTGCGTCGGCGGCCGAGGGGACGCACGGAGGCTGCGGCATTGCTTCCGACGGGCTGCCGATAGGCCCGCGACGCGCGTCCTCAATGAATGGTTAATCCGGCCTCCCGAATCTTAATGGTAAGTTTAAACTGACTTTCAGTCCCGCCTGTTAAGACTGCCCCATCGTTTCTCGTATCGCGTGGCGTCATGGGGTCCCTAATGTTCATCCGATCTTTGCCGGGCTTTGCTCCGCTTCCGGCTGCCTGTTTGGAGGAGGGTACTTCCTGCGCCATTACAGGAAGGAGGATGGAATGAATCCGTCGCCGACTTTTTCCCTTCTGGCGCCTCGCCTGCCGATCTTCGGCTGCCCGGTCTACGACCTTACCTGGGATGGGGCCCTGTCATTCGTCAATGAGCTGGCAAGCCTGCCAATGGGGCAGACCCACATCACCTTTCTGAACGCCAACAACGCCAACATCATGCTCTCCGACCGGAGCTTCCGTGATGTGCTGGGACGCTCGGTCGTGCTGCCGGATGGTGTCGGCCTCGATATCGCTTCCCATATGCTGAACGGCGAAAAGTTCGCGGCCAACCTCAACGGTACGGACTTCGTTCCGGCGCTGTTGACCTATATGGTCACTCCCCGGCGCATCGGCCTGATCGGCGGCTCGCCGGAGGTGCTTGAAGCGGCGACGGCCGGTTTCCAGCGTCACGCCCCCTGGCACAGGTTCGTCCCGATCTCCGATGGTTTCTTCGACAAGGAAGACAGTTCCGAAGTTCTGGCCACGCTGGATGCGGAGAAGCTGGACATTCTGCTCGTCGGCATGGGCACGCCGCTTCAGGAAAAGTGGGTGGATCGCAATATCCAGACCAGGCATGCCCGGGTCGTGATGAGCGTCGGTGCGCTTTTCGACTTCGCTTCGGGACGCGTTCCGCGTGCACCTTCCGTGCTGCGCAGTTTGCGTGTGGAATGGGCCTATCGTCTCTGGCTTGAACCGGAACGCCTGTGGCGCCGGTACATCCTCGGCATTCCTGCCTTCCTCTATAATGTGCTTCGCTACAAGCTTACCGAGCGCAAGGACGCCACCGGCAAGTCTACGCGTCCCCAGCATCCGGCGCGTGGCGGCAAGGCTTAGTGTCGCTGGTGCTCTCTTGCCCCCTTGCAAATTGCCGTATTTTGACAGCATAGGGCGGGGACAGGCAAATCCGGGCGATATGCTTTGCCTAGATTGGCCGGAACGCAAGCAAGAGGATGCTATCGTGACGACGGTGATTGATGGCAAGCAGGCAGCCGCATCGGTTGTCGCAGCGGTGAAGGCCGCTGCCGGGAAACTTGAGACCGAAGCGGGCCGCAAGCCGGGTCTGGCTGTGGTGATCGTCGGGGATGATCCGGCAAGCCATGCCTATGTGAACTCCAAGGGCAAGATGGCAAAGCAGTGCGGCTTCAAGTCCGTGCAGCACACCCTTCCCGAAGAGACCAGCCAGGAAACGCTGATGGCGCTGGTCGCCGAACTCAATGCCGATCCGGAAATCGACGGTATTCTCGTTCAGCTGCCCCTGCCGAAGCATCTGAATTCCGATGCGGTGATCCAGTCGATCCTGCCGGAAAAGGATGTCGATGGCCTGCATGTGGTCAATGCCGGCAAGCTCGCCACCGGCGATATGGAAACCGGCCTTGTCTCCTGCACGCCGGCAGGTGCGATGATCCTCGTGCGCCAGATCCACGGCAGCGATCTCTCCGGCCTCAATGCGCTGGTGATCGGCCGATCCAACCTGTTCGGCAAGCCGATGGCGCAGTTGCTGCTCAACGCTAACGCCACCGTTACCATCGCCCATTCCCGCAGCCGCGATCTCGCCGGCATCGCCCGGAGCGCCGATATTCTGGTCGCCGCCGTCGGCCGCGCCGAAATGGTCAAGGCTGACTGGGTAAAGCCGGGTGCGACTGTCATCGATGTCGGCATCAACCGCGTTCCCGCCCCGGAAAAGGGCGAGGGCAAGAACAAACTGGTCGGTGACGTCGATTTTGCCCAGTGCGCGCCGGTTGCTGCCGCCATTTCGCCGGTTCCGGGCGGTGTCGGCCCGATGACCATCGCCATGCTGATGGCCAATACCGTGATTGCCGCCTATCGCGCGGCGGGCCGTCAGGCTCCGAAGTTCTGACGCTGTCGGCCGCTTGGGGGCCTGCCTGATATCCGCAGGCCCTCAAGCCCGGCGCGTTATTGCGGCGCCGGTCCGGTCGAGGCGCGGATCACCAGATCGGTTTTCCAGAGTTCGTGTTCCGGCGGCTGCGGCTGCGTCCGGTTGATCGTGGAAATCAGTCGCTGGGCGATCCGGATGCCGGCTGCCCTGAGTGAGGATCGCGTCGTCGTCAGTGGCACGGTAAAGTTTTCCGGCTTCAGCAGCGGCAACACGTCGTCATGCGCGATCAGCGAGATGTCCTCGCCGAGTTTCAGGCCCGCCATGTGGATTGCCCTGATCGCGCCGAGAGCGAGAACCGTACTGCCACAGAGCACCGCGGTCGGCCGATCCGGCAGTTCCAGCAGTTCGGCCATGCCGCGATAGCCGAATTCGTCCGTCATCACCGTATGGCGCATATGGGAAGGAGCGAGATCCAGCCCCTTTTCCCGTAGCGCTGCCATCGCTCCGAGCTTGCGCCTGAGGGCGAAATCCAGATCTTCGGGACCGTTGAGCAGGGCGAAACGACGATGCCCGAGCTGCAGCAGGTGCTCGGCCGCATCGCGGAACGCGCCTTCATTATCGACATCGAGATAGGGATAGTCGAGCGGCAGGCCGTGGGACCGGCCATGCACGATGAAGGGCACCGCGAGCGATTTCGCCATGGCGATGCGCGGGTCGTTCTCGCGCATGTAGGCGAGGTAATAGCCGTCGACGCTGCCGCTTGCCACCAGCCAGCGGATTGCCTGCTCCTCGTCGCGCGGATGCGATGGCATGATGACGAAATGGAAATCGTGACGAAGGGCTTCTTCCGCAAGCCCGCTCTGGAATTCGCCGAAGTGCACGTCGGAATAATGCCCGGGTGCTGTCGGCAGCACCAGTCCGATCGAGCCGGTCTTGCCGGTGGCGAGGCGCTGCGCCGCGCGATTCGGCCTGTAGCCGGTTTCCTGCGCGGCCTTCAGCACACGCTGGCGCGTTTCCTCGTTGACCTCGGGATAGCCGTTTATCGCCCGGCTGATCGTCGTTTGCGACAGGCCGAGAAGCTCGGACAGTTGTTTCAGATTCACGATATGCAGTCCCTCCCTGCCGCCTTGTCCTGCCGGGCGTTTCCTCCACCTGCAAACCAAAGCGCACCATTTTCTAGCAGCACCGGCAATGCGCCGAAACAGGAAAATACCGAATTGGAACGCATGCGAACATTTTGCTCGCAGACGTTGCGGCGATTTGCGGCATAGGTCGAAATATGCTTGACTCCCCTTCGCTGTCAGTGGGATGACTTCAACGCCAAAGCGCTTTGAAAGAAAGCTGCGGCTAATAAGGCGACCTTGTTCGCCGGTTGTGTGGAGGGAGGTATTCACATGAAGAAAACATTTTTGATGACTGTCGCGGCGGTCGCGCTCTTTGCAGGAGCTGCAGGCGCTGCGGAGCTGAAATTCAAGCCCGGTGAGGATTCGAAATTCAACTGGGCAAGCCTTGAGGAATTCAAGAAGTCGCATGCCATGGCGGGCCAGTCGGTGACGATTTTTGGGCCCTGGCGCGGCGAGGACCAGGCCCTTTTCGAAAGTGTTTTGGCCTATTTTCAGGATGCTACCGGCATCAACGTGAAGTATTCCTCCTCCGAAAACTATGAGCAGCAGATCGTTATCGACACCCAGGCCGGTAGCCCGCCGGATGTCGCGATCCTGCCGCAGCCGGGCCTCATCGCCGATCTCGCCACCAAGGGTTACCTTGTGCCGCTCGGCGAGGAGAACAAGGATTGGCTGCTGCAGAACTATGCCGCCGGCGAGTCCTGGGTGGACCTCTCCACCTACAAGGGCAAGGACGGCAAGGCCGCCATCTATGCCTTCCCCTACAAGATCGATGTGAAGTCGCTGATCTGGTATGTGCCGGAAAACTTCGAGGATGCCGGTTATGAAGTTCCCAAGACCATGGAGGAACTCAAGGCCCTGACCGAGAAGATCGTCGCCGATGGCGGCACGCCCTGGTGCATCGGTCTCGGCTCTGGCGGTGCGACCGGCTGGCCGGCGACCGACTGGGTCGAGGACATGATGCTGCGCACCCAGTCCGCCGACGTCTACGACAAGTGGGTATCGAACGAGATCAAGTTCGACGATCCGGCCGTTGTCGGCGCAATCGAGGAATTCGGCTGGTTCGCCAAGAACGACAAGTTTGTCGACGGTGGTGCGGCCGGGGTCGCGTCCACCGACTTCCGCGACAGCCCGAAGGGCCTCTTCACCTCGCCGCCGAAGTGCTACCTGCATCACCAGGCGTCCTTCATTCCGTCCTTCTTCCCGGAAGGCACGGTTGTCGGTCAGGATGCCGATTTCTTCTACATGCCTCCGTATGAGAGCAAGAAGGAACTCGGCAATCCGGTTCTCGGTGCCGGCACGCTTGCCATGATCACCAAAGATACGCCGGCTGCCCGCGCCTTCATCGACTTCCTGAAGACGCCGATCGCGCATGAACTCTGGATGGCGCAGTCCAGCTTCCTCACGCCGTACAAGTCGGTGAACATGGACGCTTATGCCAATGCGCCGATGCGCAAGCAGGGCGACATCCTGCTCGGCGCCACCACCTTCCGCTTCGATGGTTCCGACCTGATGCCCGGCAAGATCGGTGCCGGCGCTTTCTGGACGGGCATGGTCGACTACACCGGCGGCAAGTCCGCTGCCGATGTCGCCGCCGGTATCCAGAAGGCCTGGGACGGCCTGAAGTAACCGTCAAACAAGCTGCGACGATGCCGCCCACTTCAACGGGTGGCATCGCCGGCCTTGCTGTCGCCGGGAGGGGAAGTCTTTGCAACAGTTACTCTATGCGCTGCTGACGATTGTGATCGGGATTGCCGGAGCGATCGGCTATTTCTATGGCTCGAACCTGCTGCTCGATCTGATCTTTCCGTCGCGGCTTGCCGATACGGCGCAGGCCTCGCGAAACATCCGCCGTGCGAACCTCGTTCGTCCCTGGCTGTTCCTCGGCCCGGCCATCGTGTCGCTGTCGATATATCTGGTCTATCCGGTGTTTTCGTCGGTGGCCTACTCGCTGTTCGATCGGGCGGGCACCACATTCGTCGGTCTCGCGAATTATCGCTGGATGCTCCACGACGTCGAATTCCGCCAGTCGATTTTCAACAACATGCTGTGGCTGATCGTCGTGCCGGCGGCTTCCACGCTGTTCGGACTGATCATCGCTGCGCTCACCGACCGCATCTGGTGGGGCAATATCGCCAAATCCCTGATCTTCATGCCGATGGCGATTTCCTTCGTCGGCGCGTCCGTCATCTGGAAGTTCGTCTATGACTACCGCGACTCCGGTTCGGAGCAGATCGGCATCCTGAACGCCATCGTCGTGGCGTTCGGCGGTGAGCCGCAGATCTGGATCACGCTGCCCTTCTGGAATAATTTCTTCCTGATGGTCATCCTTATCTGGATCCAGACCGGCTTTGCCATGGTGCTCCTGTCGGCGGCGCTTCGCGGTATTCCGGAGGAAACCATCGAGGCTGCCGTCATCGATGGCGCCAATCCCTGGCAGATCTTCCTGAAGATCAAGGTGCCGCAGATCTGGGGCACGATCGCCGTCGTCTGGACGACCATTACCATTCTCGTCCTCAAGGTCTTTGATATCGTGCTGGCCATGACCAATGGCCAGTGGCAGACGCAGGTGCTTGCGAACCTGATGTTCGACTGGATGTTCCGCGGCGGTGGCGATTTCGGTCGCGGTGCCTCGATTGCCGTCGTCATCATGGTCATGGTCGTGCCGATCATGATCTGGAACATCCGCAACGCCCGCCGGGAAATGGAAGGACGCTGAGATGCATAAAGGCAGTGTTCGCTCGCCACTGACGTGGTTTGTCCATCTTTCCGTTCTTTTCCTAGTGATCCTCTGGACCCTGCCGACGGCCGGCCTGTTCATTTCGGCCATTCGCGACAAGGACCAGATCGTTGCTTCCGGCTGGTGGACCGCGCTTTCGACATCGACCCAGAATGCCATCTATCGCGCTCCGGGTCCCGACAAGCAGGTCGAGGAAAACGGCACCTTCGTCATCTCAGGCAATGTCTTCGAGGGTGGTCAGGGAACCGTCGGCGCTTTCGGCAATTCGAGCCAGGATCCGGCAGCCTTCGAGGCCGGAGCCACCGCCGACCTGAAGGATGACGTCAAGCTGACGGTCGAGGCGAACGGCGATTTCCGGCTGACCTCGCCCAAGGCTTTCGAAGGGACGCGTGGTCAGCGCATCTTCTACACGGCCGCCATTCCGCCGCGCTTCACGCTGGAAAACTATCGCAACGTATTGATGGCGGAAGGCATCGGCCAGTCCTTCATCAACTCGCTGACGGTCGCGATCCCGGCAACGATCATCCCGATCCTCGTTGCAGCATTCGCGGCCTATGCGCTGGCATGGATGCCGTTCCCCGGCCGGTCGCTCATCCTCGCCGTCATCGTCGGTCTGCTGGTCGTGCCGCTGCAGATGTCGCTCATCCCGCTTCTGAAGATGTATAACGGCATCGGTGCGTTCTTCGGGGTGCCATCCAAGACCTATCTCGGCATCTGGCTCGCCCATATGGGCTTCGGCCTGCCACTCGCGATCTATCTCCTGCGCAACTACATCGCCGGCCTGCCGCGGGAAATCATGGAATCCGCCCGCGTCGACGGTGCTTCGGATTTTACTATCTTCACCAGGATCGTGCTGCCGCTGTCCTATCCGGCGCTCGCGTCCTTCGCCATCTTTCAGTTCCTGTGGACCTGGAACGACCTGCTGGTCGCCATGGTCTTTCTTGGGACCGGCAATGACGAACTGGTCCTGACGGGCCGTCTCGTCAACCTTCTCGGCTCGCGCGGCGGCAAGTGGGAAATCCTCACCGCCTCGGCCTTCATTACCATCATCGTACCGTTGCTCGTCTTCTTCGCGCTCCAGCGCTACCTCGTCCGCGGCCTGCTGGCCGGTTCGGTCAAGGGCGGTTGACGCGGCAGTTTTGAGAACCCGACCACTTCGTTTTTTGCATAAGGAAAGAGCATGACCGCTGTAGTGCAATCGCCCCTTTCGCCCGACAAGGATTGGTGGCGCGGTGCCGTGATCTACCAGATCTACCCGCGCTCCTATCAGGATTCCAACGGTGACGGCATCGGCGACCTGAAGGGCATCACCGCCCGCCTGCCGCATATCGCCGAACTCGGTGCCGACGCGATCTGGATCTCGCCTTTCTTCACCTCGCCGATGAAGGATTTCGGCTACGACGTCTCCAATTACGTCGATGTCGATCCGATGTTCGGCACGCTTGCCGATTTCGACGGCCTGATCTCGGAGGCTCATCGCCTGGGTATCCGGGTGATGATCGATCTCGTGATTTCCCACACCTCCGACCAGCATCCCTGGTTCGTCGAAAGCCGGTCGAGCAAGAGCAATCCACGTTCGGACTGGTATGTCTGGGTCGATCCGAAGCCGGACGGCACGCCTCCGACCAACTGGCTGTCGATCTTCGGCGGTTCCGCATGGCAGTGGGATCCGACCCGCATGCAGTACTACATGCACAATTTCCTGACCTCCCAGCCGGATCTCAACCTGCATAATCCCGAGGTTCAGGATGCGGTTCTGGATGCGGTACGCTTCTGGCTGAAGCGGGGCGTCGATGGTTTCCGTCTCGACACCATCAACTTCTACTTCCACGATAAACTCTTGCGTGACAACCCCGCGCTTGCCCCGGAACGTCGCAACGCCTCGACGGCGCCGGCGGTCAATCCCTACAACTTTCAGGAACATCTCTACGACAAGAACCGTCCTGAGAACCTCGAATTCCTGAAGCGCTTTCGCGCCGTGCTCGAAGAGTTCCCGGCGATTGCGGCTGTCGGCGAAGTCGGCGACAGCCAGCGCGGTCTGGAGATCGTCGGCGAATACACATCCGGCAACGACAAGATGCAGATGTGCTATGCCTTCGAATTCCTGGCCCCCGATGCGCTGACGCCGGCGCGCGTCGCCGAGGTGCAGCAGGACTTCGCCAAGGCGGCGCCGGAAGGCTGGGCCTGCTGGGCCTTTTCCAACCACGATGTCGTGCGTCACGTCACCCGCTGGGGTGCCAACGTGGCCGATCATGATGCGTTTGCAAAGCAGCTCGCCGCCATCCTGCTGACGCAGCGCGGCTCGGCCTGCATCTATGAAGGCGAGGAACTGGGCCTGACCGAAGCCGATATCGCCTTCGAGGACCTGCAGGATCCCTATGGCATCCAGTTCTGGCCGGAATTCAAGGGCCGTGACGGTTGCCGCACCCCCATGGTGTGGGACAGCCATGCTGCGAAGGCAGGCTTTTCGACCGCCGAGAAGCCCTGGCTTCCGATCCCGGTCGAGCATGTCGTCAAGGCCGTCGATACGCAGCAGGGCAGGGACGATTCCGTCCTCGAGCAATATCGCCGCTTCCTCGCTTTCCGCCGTCAGCACCCGGCCTTCGCCAAGGGTGACATCGCCTTCTATCCGGTAGACGGCAATGTTCTCCTTTACAGCCGCACGCTGGGCAACGAGACCGTTCTGTGCGTCTTCAATATGGGCGCGGAGCCGGCCACGACCGTGCTTCCGTCCGGTGCCTGGCAGGCTCTGGAGGGGCATGGGTTTACGAGCACGATCGCAGACAACAAGGTAGAGCTTCCGGCCTGGGGCGCATATTTCGCGCGTCTGGCCTGATTGGGGAGGAAGACAATGACGGGCCTCGTTCTGAAGGACATCCGCAAGACTTACGGGCAGGTGAAAGTCCTGCACGGTATCGATCTGGAGATTGCCGAAGGCGAATTCGTCGTCTTCGTCGGTCCTTCGGGCTGCGGCAAGTCCACATTGCTGCGCATGATTGCCGGGCTGGAAGATATCACCGGCGGCGAGATGACCATCGACGGACAGGTCGTCAACGACGTGCCGCCCTCCCGGCGCGGCATCGCCATGGTCTTCCAGTCCTATGCGCTCTATCCGCATATGACCGTCTACGACAACATGGCCTTCGGCATGCGGATTGCCGGCGAAAGCCGCGAAGAGATCGAACGCCGCGTCAAGAACGCTGCGGAGATCCTGCAGCTTACGCCCTATCTCGACCGCCTGCCGAAGGCGCTTTCCGGCGGCCAGCGCCAGCGCGTGGCCATCGGCCGCGCGATCTGCCGCAATCCGAAGGTCTTCCTCTTCGACGAGCCGCTGTCGAACCTCGACGCTGCCCTTCGCGTCGCGACCCGGCTCGAGATCGCCAAGCTCAACGAGTCGATGCCCGACACCACGATGATCTACGTCACCCACGACCAGGTGGAGGCGATGACGCTTGCCGACCGCATCGTCGTGCTGTCGGCCGGTCGTATCGAACAGGTGGGCGCGCCGCTCGAACTCTATGATCGTCCGGCCAATCTCTTCGTTGCCCGCTTCATCGGCTCTCCGGCGATGAACATCATGCCGGCAACGATTGCGACCGGCGGCAGCCAGACGACGATCAAGCTGCTCGACGGCACGTCGCTTGCCGTCGATATCGCAACGCCCGAGGCCGATGCCGGCAAGAAGGCGAGCTTCGGCGTGCGCCCGGAAGACATCGCCATCGTCACGGGCGACGATTATCTCTTCGAGGGCACGGTTTCCATCGTCGAACAGCTCGGCGAAGTCACGCTGATCTATGTCGACGGCCCTGTCGAGGACGAGCCGATCACGGTCAAGCTGCCGGGCACGGTGGAGATCCGCAAGGGTGATCGCCTGCGTTTCGCGGCCGATCGAACCAAGCTGCATCTGTTTAACGCGGATGGTCATACTTATCGAAAATGATCCGGAAAAAGATAAGGTTCCGTTTGCCTTGTCAGCGACGGAACCCTTTTTGGGATCAACTGCAAAGCTTTCTCAATACCATCTGTTAAATTCCGGCTGCTAGTTTCTTCCAAACAAGAACTGAAAAGACAGGCGGGACGGAAATGCGTGCCAACTACCTCAAGCGTGAAGAGTCTTTCATGTATGACCGCGAAGCGCGGTTCCCGATGGAAGACACCATGAATGCGGCGCGGATCGAATACACCGAAAAGGGTGTGATGCACCTGGCAGCGCGCCGCTGCGATATCATCAAGATCTCCGTCTCCGGCGCCGTCATCGGCCTCCTGACCCAGTACAATCTGCCGCAGCAGTTCTATCTCGACATTCCCGACGCCCGTATCACCAAAATCGGCTGCCTGCTGATGAAGGTCTTCGCCAACAACACCGCCGAGGTCCGCTTCCTGCGTCTCCTGAACCAGAAGGAACTCGACAGGATCTTCGTCTTCTCGACCCATCCGGCGCACAAGGACAAGGTGATGGACGTCCGTTCCTGGTAAGTGGCCGCTGACATTATTCGCGAAAGGCCGGTCGGGTGAAAGCCCCGCCGGCCTTTCGCTTTTCTTGACGGTTCTTCGCCTTTTCTGACTCGACTTTCGGAACAAAGCCCGGAATTCTCCCGCTCGGACAGATGCAAGGAGATCGCCATGTCGGATAAAGTCGCAATCATCACCGCTGGCGGAAGCGGCATGGGCGCCGCCGCCGCCAAAAGGCTCGCCGCCGATGGCTTCAAGGTCGCCATCCTGTCGTCGTCCGGCAAGGGCGAGGCGCTGGCCAATGAGCTTGGCGGCCTCGGCGTCACCGGTTCCAACCAGTCGAATGACGACCTGAAGCGGCTTGTCGATGAAACACTCTCCCACTTCGGTCGTATCGACGTGCTCGTCAACAGCGCCGGCCATGGCCCGCGCGCCCAGATCCTCGAAATCACCGACGAGGACTGGCACAAGGGCATCGACACCTATCTGCTCAACGTCATCCGCCCGACCCGGCTGGTGACGCCGGTGATGCAGAAGCAGAAATCGGGCGTCATCATCAATATCTCGACCGCCTGGGCCTTCGAGCCGAGCGCGATGTTCCCGACCTCCGCCGTGGCGCGGGCAGGGCTTGCGGCTTTCACCAAGATCTTTGCCGATACCTACGCGCCCGAGAACATCCGCATGAACAATGTTCTGCCGGGCTGGATCGACAGCCTGCCGGGCACCGAGGAGCGTCGCGAAAGCGTGCCGATGCAGCGCTATGGCAAGTCTGAGGAGATCGCCGCGACAGTTGCCTTCCTGGCTTCCGAGGGAGCGGGTTACATCACCGGCCAGAACATCCGCGTCGATGGCGGCCTGACGCGGGCGGTGTGAGGATACGCTCACCTGCGGCCCATTGACGCGAGGCGACGGCACCCTGCCGCCGCCTTCTTGTTGCCTTTTGCGGCATGCATCAGGATTTCGCGCGCCGTAAACCTCTTGGTTACCAAGTTTCTTCATTGTTTAGCATGTCCGGCAGGGATCGGGGCGGCCGCAGGAAAACGGGGCTCCCCATCCGGGACGTGTAACGCCGCGCGTGCCATGACGACCGCCGGCGATGAGAGGCTTTTGGTAGCGAGTAAGAGTATGGCGTCCTCTGGCAAGTCAGACACGCGTGGCATTGCGCCGCGCAGCAGCGCTCCCCGTGCATCGAGCCGCACGTCGCCGGGTCGAAAGTCCTGGTCCAGGCCGACGATCATCGGCGTCGGTGCCGCTCTCGGCCTCTGGGCCACTGCGGCGATTGCAACCGTGCACATGTTCACCTCCGGCCCCTCATCGACATCCACCATTCGCCTTGAGAGCGCCCGGATCGCTCCAGTTCCCGTGGCGCGGACGGACCGCAAGTCGGGCCGGCAGGCAACGGTCGAGGCGAACGCCATCAATTTCGCCGCCATGGAAGAAGCGCGGGCAAGGCTCGCCGCAGCAATCGAGGATACCGACGATGTCGGCCTCCTGATGCTGCCTGCCTCCATGGAACTGGCATCGGTCGACAAATCGGACCGGCTGGATCTGATCGGCTTCAACTATGCCAGCAACCCTCAGGCGCTTGATGGCTTGAGGCGGGATCTGGCGGCCGCTGTCGCGGAGCGCATGGCACTTCAGCTCGCCGCCGCTGCCGAAGCGGAGAAGCAAAAGACGGCACAGGGTACCGATCCGGTCATGACCGCCTCGATCGCGCCCGTTTCCGCCACCGCTGCGACTGACCCCGCACTCGCCTATGCGGCTGCCATGCCGGCGAAGGAAGTGGTGCCGATGGGCGTGGATCCTCGCGAACAGCCCTTCGTCGAACTCCTGTCCGAACCCGCGATCAACGATCACGAGGAGCTGCCTGACGGCGGCCCGATGCCGACGGCAAAGCCCGGCAAGCCGGCCGTGTCTCCCGCCAAGCCGGCTGGCCGCAGGCTGAAACCCGCAACCGTTGAGCTCGCTTACGCAAAGCCCGGAAACCCGCTCGTCATGGATGACGAGGAAGATCGTCCGTCGCTCTTCTCGCGCAAGCCGAAGCTTCCGGGTCGTGGCGTCGCCGTCTACGACATCTCGGCGGGCATTGTTCACATGCCGAATGGTGAAAAGCTCGAGGCTCATTCCGGCCGCGCCCAGATGCGCGACGATCCGCGCTTCGTGCATATGAAGAACCGTGGCCCGACGCCGCCGAACGTCTACAGCCTGCGCATGCGCGAAGCCCGTTTCCACGGCATCGAGGCAATCCGCATGACCCCTGTCGGCGATGCGAAGATGTATGGCCGCGACGGTTTCCTCACCCACACCTATCTGCTGCGCACGCGCGGCGATTCCTCGGGTTGCGTGGTGTTCGAGGATTACAACCGCTTCCTGAACGCCTTCAAGCGCGGCGAGGTCAAGACGCTGATCGTCGTGCCGCGCATGACGGAACTGCCGAAATACGTCGCGATGATGTGAGCTCGGGCAGGCGCCCGCCGCATCGTCATGACCTGTCCGGGTCATCGGAGATTTTCTCGTATCGGGACCAGGGGCGCCCGCGCAGGCGCCTTTCGTAACGGGGCAGCTTGGTCAGCCCCAGTCGTTGCCGGAGATACGAAGACTGAGTCATGCAGCGCCGAAGGCTGGTCTCGTCGATCTCTGCCAGGCAAAGCGGCAGGCGGGAGACGGCGTCTCCGGAAAAGCCGAGCATGCGCTGCGCTTCGACGGCGACGGCCTGATATGTGCTCGGCACCATCGGTCCGCTGCAGCCTTCATCCCGCCGGCATTTCCGTATGCGGCAGTGATGGGTAGCCACGGCAAGCGTCGCGGCCAGGCGGAGTTCCCGCTCATGCAGGTCTGCCCGCCAGAGCTCATGGGTTTGCCGGACGATGCCTGCATCGTCATCGCTCCTGTCGTTCTGGCCCTTCTTGCTCTGGTTATCGTCGTCGCGCATGGTTTCTCCTTCACGCGAGCCGGAGGCCCCGTGTCGTGCTGGATTTTCGATATCCTCCTTGCGGAGGATCGGCCGGGGCACGATCGCGTGCCGAGACAATAGTAAAAACATGACACCCGATCATGCCCCGTTCGGTGTGTTTTTCCGGACGAACTCGGTCTCTCTGCGCGGATGACGGCACCTTTCCCAGGGTTGCGCTCGCGAACATTCCCGTCCGTGGCGCCACGAAAGGCCGTGTGAGCAGCCAGTCGCCGGTCCAATCATGTGTGCCCTGCAGGCACGCCCCGCCCTGTTTCAGGCGAGAGGGAGACCATTCTCATCCAGCCCCCGGGATCTGCACCGCGTTTCGAACAGGCCACCGGGTCACCGGCCCCGCCTCGCCGGCAACGCAAGCCGGTGTAACCGCGACGGGACGGAGTCATTCTAGGCGTGGAGATGGAGGGCGGGGATTTTGTGGGAAAACGGGGAAGAAAAGGGGGGACACTGCGAAACGCGGTGAAGCCTGCCCCTCATCCCCCAGCCCCCTTCTCCCCGCAAGCGGGGAGAAGGGGGCTGGGGCACGGCGCAGAGCAAGACGCGGGACGAGCCGCGACGCTTCCGTTCCCTCTCCCCGCTTGCGGGGAGAGGGTCAGGGTGAGGGGCTTTTTCGCCAGCGGCTCATGGAAGGCCTTGCCGGCGAAGGGAGGGAAGAGCCGTTCAGAACTCCTGCCAGTCGTCGGTCTTCAGGGCGGTGTTGCCGGCGACGGCGGAAACCGGACGGGGCGCGGGGCGACGGGCCGGAGCCGCGTCGTGCACGGGCGCTGCAGCATGATATGCGGGAGCCACCCCTGAATGACTGAACGAGCCGCCGAGGTCGAAACGGGAGACGAGCTGCCGCAAACGTTCGGTTTCCTGGCTGAGAGCGACTCCGGAAGCCGTGCTTTCCTCGACCATGGCGGCGTTCTGCTGGGTCATCTGGTCCATCTGGTTGACGGCGGTATTGACCTCGGAAAGACCGGTTGCCTGTTCGCGGGAGGCTGTGGCGATCGCTTCCATGTGCTGGTTGACCGAGAGAATATTGTCCTGAATGGTCCGCAGCGCTTCTCCTGTCTCACTGACGAGCCTCACGCCGCCTTTCACCTCCTCGGAGGAGTTGCGGATCAGTTCCTTGATTTCCTTGGCGGCCTGTGCCGAGCGCTGGGCAAGCTCGCGCACTTCCTGAGCGACGACCGCGAAACCCTTGCCGGCCTCGCCGGCGCGAGCCGCCTCGACACCGGCGTTCAGCGCCAGCAGATTGGTCTGGAAGGCGATCTCGTCGATCACGCCGATGATGTTGGAAATCTGGCCCGACGACTGTTCGATGCGCGCCATTGCACCGACCGCATCGGCGACGACAGAGCCGGAGTGAACGGCGCTTGCATTGGCTGTTTCCGCAGCCTGGCGGGCCTCTTCCGCCCGGGCAGACGCGTTGCGGACATTGACCGTGATTTCATCGAGTGCGGCGGCTGTTTCCTCCAGCGATGCCGCCTGCTGTTCGGTGCGTTTTGAAAGATCCTGCGCGCTCTGGCTGATCTCGCGCGAGCCGGCGTCGATCTGGCCGGCGGATGTCGCAACCGATCCAAGAGCTTCGGCAAGCCCGGATACGGCGTCGTTGAAATTGCCGCGCAGGCTTTCGAAATCCGCGCCGAAAGGCTGATCGAGCCGGAAGGCGAGATTGCCGGAGGCGAGCTTGTTGAGGCCCTCGCCGATGGTGGTGACGGCATGGACACGCTCGGTGACGTCCATCGCGAACTTCACCACCTTGCTGACATTGCCCTTCGCATCGCGGATCGGATTGTAGGAGGCATTGATCACGACCCTCTTGCCGTTCTTGCCGATGCGCAGGAATTCGTCGGCCTGGAACCGGCCACTGCGCAGCGCCTGCCAGAATTCCTGATATTCCGGGCTGCGGGCATAGGAAGGTTCGACGAACATGCTGTGGTGCTTGCCCCGGATCTCGTCCATCGAATAGCCGAGCGTCTTGAGGAAATTGTCGTTCGCCCTGATCACCGTGCCATCGGGGGAGAATTCGATGATCGCCTGGACGCGGCTGATGGCCTCGATCTGGTTCTGGTAGTCGAGGTTTTGCAGGCGTTCCTTTGCATTGGCCCATTCCACGGCAAAACCGTCGAGCTTGTTGCCGCGTTTCAGCGGCGTCACGATGAGATCGAAGGCGTGAGCGCCCACCCAGATGGTCGCCTTGTGCTGCTTCTGCAGGTTGGCCAGCATGTTGCGCTGGTGGGAGGGGTTCTTGTGGAAGATGTCGATATTGCTGCCGATCAGCTTTGCGAACTCGAAGCGGGGCAATTCCTTCTTCAGGTCGCTTTCCGCATCCCGCAACAGGTCACGCACGGCGCCGTTCATGTAGACGATATTGAGCTTTGCATCGGCGAGCATGATGTTGGCCGATATCGTTTCGAGCGCGTCGATACGGGCGCGCAACCCGCCATTGGTCATTCCGAACATGTCTTGCAGTCCCCAAGCAGCAACGTTGTCGATGACCGGTTGCCGCGCCGCAGCCGCCTTGCGCCCAGCCAGTGACGCGCAGTCGGGAACCCTCATGGAAGCGATGGCCCCCGCCCGCATCACATGAGGCGAATCTTATATAAGGATGGTGTCTATTACCTTAATGACAAATGGCAAGTCTGACGCGGTCTGGCTCAGGCAGGATTGGATCAGCCGCCGGCCCTTGCCGCGGAGGAGGCCGCGCCGGGCGGATGGCCCATGACGCGCTTGAAGGCGCGGCTGAAGGCGGCCTGAGAACCATATCCGAGGCGAAGTGCCGCCGTTTCGATCGGCATGCGGTCCTTGGCGATCCACTGGGATGCGAGCCGCATGCGAAGCTCGGTGAGATAGCGGACAGGCGTCATGCCGGTGACATCGAGAAAGCGTTCGGCGAAGACGGAGCGTGAGGCGCCCATCCTGTCGGCCAGTTCGGCGACGGTCCAGTCGTGGCCCGGCGCATTGTGAAGGGCGACGAGCACCCGTCCGAGCCGCGGGTCGCGCAGGGCCGCGATCCAGCCGGTGGCATCGCCGCAGCCGCATTCGACCCAGGCGCGGACGATGAAGGCGGCGACCACATCGGCAAGGCGCGCGAGAATGCCGGCGAAGCCCGCACGGGCGGTTTTCGCCTCGCGCTCCATAGCCTCCAGCATCGGCAGTATTTCCGGATAGCGGTCGGAAAGCGTGCCGACCAGCATGACCTCCGGCATCATCGAAACAAGCGGATGCAGGCCGCCGAGATCGAATTCCATGCAGCCGCTGAAGACGAGGGCGCGACCGTCTTCGGCGCAGGTCTCGCCGTTGCAGGCATCGACCGCGCTGACCGAGGCGCAGATCGGCTTCGTCACGAGCGCCCGCACATCCTGGCACTTGATCTCGGAAGATGACACGAGCGCATGGCTGCCGCCGCGCGGCAGGAGCACGGCGGAACCGGTATCCATGGTGTGAAACAGGCCGCCCGGCGTGCGCAGGTGAACCGGACCACGGGCGATGAAATGGAACTGGGCGCGTCCCTCCACTTCGCCGAACGAGAGCCCGAAGGGCGGGGTGGCTTCGATCCGCTGATAGTCGAGGCCGACCAGCCGCATGCCCATGAGCAATTCGCTCACGAGATCCGGATCTGGGGACATGCCGGCTGACATTGCCGGATTTTCGGACTTTCGATCAAGCATCGCGGAGTTTGTGACATGGATCGTCCGGCGAGTCCAGCCTAACCTTGGAACGTACCATTCACCGGAGCATTCCCGGCCGGCTCCCGACGGCCGGGATGCTCTCTTTCCTGCTTCTGCAATTCGCGGCAGGCGGAGCCCTCTGGAGTTTCCGCCGGAATTGCGCATTTCGAGGACAAGCCTATGAATCCCACATTCGATCCATCCGGCGCCGCTGCCGGAACCGGCGCCGACAAGCCGGCCTGGGGGGCGGTCGTTTCCATGGCGCTCGGCGTCTTCTCGCTGGTGACGGCCGAGTTCCTGCCGGCAAGCCTTTTGACACCGATTGCGGCCGAATTGAACATCACCGAAGGGTCGGCCGGTCAGGCGGTAACCGCGACGGCGGTGGTCGGCATGGTCGCCAGCCTTCTCATCACGCCCGCCGCCCGCAGCATCGACCGGCGGCACCTGATGATGTTCTTCTCCTTCCTGCTGATCCTCTCCAATCTTATGGTGGCGTTTGCTCCCGGCATGACGCTGCTTCTGATCGGACGCGTGCTGCTCGGCGCGGCACTGGGCGGCTTCTGGGCGATGGCGACGGCGGTGACCATGCGGCTGGTGCCGCCTGTTCTGGTGCCGCGGGCGCTGTCGATGATCTTCAGCGGCGTCTCCGCGGCAACCATCGTTGCCGCCCCCCTCGGCAGCTATCTGGGTGCACTCGTTGGCTGGCGCGCGGTGTTCGTGATGACCGCGGGGCTGGGGCTTGTCGCTCTCGTCATGCAGTTCATCTCGCTGCCGAAGCTCAAGCCCACCGGCACCGCAAGGCTGCGCACGCTCGTCGAGGTTCTCGCCCGTCCCGGCATCGCGCTGGGGATTGTCGCGGCGACACTGGTCTTTGCCGGACACTTCGCCTTCTTCACCTATCTGCGTCCCTTCCTCGAAACGGATGCTTCGGCCGGCATAGAGGTGGTGTCGTCCGTGCTGCTCGGCTTCGGGCTCGCCAATTTCCTCGGCACGCTGCTTGCCGGCCCGCTGATCGC
The DNA here is from genome assembly GCA_002600635.1 of Rhizobium sp. ACO-34A. Taxonomy (NCBI): domain Bacteria; kingdom Pseudomonadati; phylum Pseudomonadota; class Alphaproteobacteria; order Hyphomicrobiales; family Rhizobiaceae; genus Rhizobium; species Rhizobium sp. ACO-34A. Next base: position 936,074 of record CP021371.1, read on the forward strand.
CTATAGCCTGCGCCTCACCCTGACGCTGATGCCGCTGTTGCTGGCGGTCATGGGCTTCGTGCTGGTCGCCAGCGACGCGCCATTCGCCGTCAATGCGGTCATCGTCTCCGTCTGGGGTCTGGTCTTCGGGGGCGTACCGGTTGCCTGGTCCACCTGGCTTGCGCGCAATGTTCCGGATGAGGCGGAAAGCGCCGGCGGCCTGATGGTTGCGGCGATCCAGTTCGCCATCGCCATGGGGGCAGCGGTCGGGGGCATCATCTTCGATGCCAATGGAGCGTCCGGCGTCTTTACCGCCAGCAGCCTGGTCCTGGTGATCGCGGCAATCGGCATTCTGCTCGGTGTAAAGCTGCGACCGGAGCCCGCCGCCGCCTGAAAGAGCGTCGCCGTCTTCCGGGGCGGCGACCGACCGACGGCTCCAGGAGGTCTCACCGGAACGTGATAAACGGTGGGTTAACGTGTGTTGAGCGGCACGCCGGATGCGCTATCGGAAGGTTCTCCCATCCCGGAAATCCTCCCCTCCGCGATCAACCTCCAAGGAGCCTTCCCCGTGAAGCAAAGACTAAACCAGGCCAGCCCCTACCTCCTCAGCCTGCTGCGCATCGTTTCCGCTCTCGTTCTGTTCAGCTACGGAACGCAGAAAATCCTGCATTTCCCCGTGGCCGAGCGCGTGCCGCCGGTGATGTCGATGCCGTGGATCGCCGGCCTGCTGGAACTCACCCTCGGCTTCCTGCTGCTCATCGGTTTCATGAGCCGCGCCGCGGCCTTCATCCTGTCCGGCCTAATGGCCTTCGCCTATTTCATCGCGCATTTCCCGCAGAACTTCTTCCCCTCCCAGAACGGTGGCGTGGCAGCCATCCTGTTCTGTTTCATCTTCCTCTATCTGGTGGCGGCCGGCCCGGGGCCGATCAGCGTCGACGCCCGCCGCAATGGCGGACAGGCCTGATACGGCAGGTTCCTGACGACCGGAGGGTGCGCAATGCCGCGCCCTCTTCGCCAGATATGCGGGGCCGGATATGCGCGGGGAGGAGGCTCAGGCGATATCCGGCGGGTTTTCGCGAAGGCGCGCGTCGAGCTTGGCAAACAGGCCGCGCAATTCCGGCTCCTCGACATAGCCGCCCGCTTCTGTCGGGCGTACCCACAGGGTCTGGCGCTGTCCCTGTTCCTTGAAGGTCGCGGCGATGGAGGTCGTCTCGACCGTGAAGACCTCGACGATGCAGGGAACATCCCTACCATTGTCCAGCCGCTTGACATAGCTGTAGCGCCCGAGCGGCTTCTTGCCGACCTTTCCCTTGATGCCGGCCTCCTCGAAGGCCTCGACAGCTGCGACTTCTCGCGGTGTCTTGCCCTTCATCGGGCTCCCCTTGGGGATGACCCACCGGCCCGATCCCCGCGTCGTGATCAGCAGAACCTCAAACCCGTTTCCTCCAGCGGCGCGACGAAAGCAGATCGCTGCGTATTGCTCCAGCCAGTCGGCGGCAAACAGCGTGCCGCCCGTATCGGCGAGCTTCATCAGGAACGTCTTTTTCTTGGCCAACGGGATCTCGGGAGGAAGGCTGCAAGCGCGTGGAAAGTAGATTATGACAGTCCACGATTATCTTGGATTTCCAGCTTTTGCAGCACTCTTCTTTCATTTATGACAGTTTTATGACAGTCCCTCCACGGGATATGCCAAGGGGCATGCAAAGGGACATGATCGACTGGATATGAATGCATGATTAGCCTGTTCAAGAAGCTTCTTCCCCGCGAAGACGGATTTTTCATTCTCTTCGAGCGCCACACGCGCACGGTGGTGGGAGCGGCCAATGCACTGAAGGACCTGCTCGCCGGCGAGGGGGACATCGAGGCGCACGGCCAGAAGATCATCGACCTCGAGGACGAGGCCGACGACATCACCCGCGAAGTCCTGTTGGCGGTGCGCCGCAGCTTCATCACCCCCTTCGACCGGGGCGACATCAAGGATCTGATCCAGTCGATGGATGACACGATCGACATGATGCACAAGACGGTCAAGACCATCCGGCTCTACGAGCAGACGAGCTTCGAGCCGGGCATGCGCGAGATCGGCATCATGATCGCGGAATGCGCCCGGCTGATTTCCGAGGCCGTTCCGCTGCTCAACAAGATCGGCGCCAACGCTCATCGCTTGAGCGAAATCGCCGAGGAAGTCATGCGTGTCGAGGGCCGTTCCGACGAGTTCTACGAGAAGGGTCTCAAGGAACTGTTCAAGCGTTACGGCTCCAGCGATCCCATGGCCTACCTGATCGGCAGCGAGATCTATGGCGAGCTGGAAAAGGTGGTCGACCGCTTCGAGGACGTCGCCAATGAGATCAGCGGCATCGTGATCGAGAACGTCTGATGGACGCCACGCTTGCCCTGCCTCTGCTGATCGCCCTCGTCGGCGTGGCGCTCTTCTTCGATTTCCTGAACGGCCTGCACGATGCCGCGAACTCGATCGCCACGATTGTCTCGACGCGGGTGCTGAGCCCCCAGTTCGCCGTCGGCTGGGCCGCCTTCTTCAATTTCATCGCCTTCATGTTCTTCGGCCTGCATGTGGCGGAAACGCTGGGCACCGGGATCATCGACCCTGCGATCGTCAGCCCGCAGGTGATCTTTGCAGCCCTCGTCGGCGCGATCGTGTGGAACATCGTCACCTGGGTCTTCGGCATTCCGTCCAGTTCGTCTCACGCGCTGGTGGGGGGCATGGTCGGGGCAGGTATAGCCAAGATCGGCAGCGCCTCGATTGTCTTCTACGGTCTCGCCAAGACGGTGGCCGCGATCTTCCTGTCCCCGATGATCGGCTTCTTTCTGGCACTGCTGCTGGTGTTGATCGTCGCATGGATATGCGTGCGCCAGACGCCCTTTGCCGTCGACCGTTCCTTCCGCGTGCTGCAGTTCGTCTCGGCCTCGCTCTATTCGCTCGGCCATGGCGGCAACGACGCGCAGAAGACAATGGGCATCATCGCCGTGCTCCTGTTCTCGCAGGGCTATCTCGGCGACACCTTCTATGTGCCCTTCTGGGTGGTGATTTCCTGCCAGACGGCCATGGCGCTCGGCACGCTCTTCGGCGGCTGGCGCATCGTTCATACCATGGGTTCGAAGATCACCCGGCTCAATCCGATGCAGGGCTTCTGCGCGGAAACAGGCGGCGCGCTGACGCTTTTCGGAGCGACATGGCTCGGCATTCCTGTTTCGACCACCCACACCATCACCGGCGCCATCGTCGGCGTCGGGGCCGCCCGTCGTGTCTCGGCGGTACGCTGGGGCATTGCCGGCAACATCGTGATCGCCTGGGTGGTGACGCTTCCGGCTGCTGCCGCCATTTCCTGGGTGACCTATATCGTTTGTTCGGCCTTCGGCTGAACAAACCCGTATGACAGGAAAGGCGCGTTCCGGGTTACTGGCAAGGTCCCGTATTGATCGCTGACGCATCCTTTTCCGTCATGCCGGACGTGTTCCGGCATCCAGCTGCACGATGTCTATCGCGCAAAAGAGTCTTTTGCGATCAAGGACTTGATCGCGCTGGATTCCGGCTCAAGGCCGGAATGACGACAGTGGATATGGCACTGTCGTCACAAAAGACAATTCGAATGGCTGTTTGTCGGCAATCTCACCAGGGCGAGAAGTCGGCGAGGATATCGTCCACGCGGCGATTGATGCCGCGTCCGAAGAAGATCATGTAGGCGGTGCCGAAAACGATCAGGCTTCCGCCCCAGAGAAGGCCTCCCAGAATGGCCGCGCCGAAGACACCGACGATGGAAAAGCCGAAGGCGCTGGTCAGCTGGTACAGGATGAAGAGGATCAGGGTCACAGGTGTCCATCCCGAGATCAGTGTGGCGATGAACCGGGAAATGCCGAGCCTCGCCATCATTCCGCCGTCGAGTTTGGTCGAGAAGTACTTGCCGATCGTGTGGTTCTGCGCGGCGATGGTATAACCGACGTCCTTCTTCTCGTGATAGAAGCTGACGACGCTGACGAAGTCGCCGGGATTGACGGTGGCAAGGAAGGAGAGATTGAAGTGATCTTCCTGGCCGTCGGCGAAACGCAGGCGCAGGTCGCTCGTCTGCCACTGGGTCGATTGCACGTGGCCGCGGCCGTCATGGTCGTAGCTGGTATGGATGTTGGTGTGCTGGGTGCGGTTCGAGGACACGACATAGCCTGAGCGGCGAATGCAGCGAACAGCCTTGCCATTCACCATCACCGTCTTTTCCTCGTAGGCGGGATAACGCACGCTATCGTCTGCCTGCTGTACCTGTACGGCACCGCCGACCGGGTGAATCGCAAGGATATTGCCATCGACCGAGGCTTCCACTTCGATAAGAGCGCCGAGTTCCGCCGGCACCTTGCCCTGCCACTTCCGCCGCGGTTCGCGATGCAGGTTGCCACCGAGCAGGAAGGCGATCTCGTCGCCATAGACTTCTGCGATGGCGGATTTGTAATAGTGGGACTGCTGGACTGGGGCGGTTTGCATGGCTCTACTCGTCTGCGGCAACTGTTGGATGAAGCACCCGGCAGAGAAGATTGGAGCCGGGCAGCGCTGGGCGGGTGGTGCCGACAGATTTGACCGGGAGCCGTCAATTTTCCCGGATTTGAAAGCCTAAAATTTGAGGGAAAGACCGCTCCGGGGTGCCGCTGGATTGAAGAATGCTAAACGCGGGCTTAGCGAGCACTGCCTCCGATAGATGGTGAATATCGCGCTCTATCGTGGGATGCAGATACAATGAACCCCGGAAGCGATATCTCGTTTCCGGGGCATCATGAGTGCAATCCTTGAAAGGATCGGGACGATCAGTAGAGAACGCTGGCGCCCATGTCGGCAGCGCCGGCAACGCGGCGGAGCGGTGCGAAGAGTTCGCGTCCGAGACCGAATTCGTTGTGGGAGAGATCAGGCGCCGCCGGTGTGCGTGCCACGAACTCGGCGGCATCGACAAGCACTTCCAGCGTGCCGGCGATGGCATCGAGACGGACGATATCGCCATCCTTGATCTTCGCGATGGCGCCGCCATCGACGGCCTCGGGCGTGACATGGATGGCGGCCGGCACCTTGCCGGACGCGCCGGACATGCGGCCGTCGGTGACGAGGGCCACCTTGTAGCCGCGGTCCTGCAGCACACCGAGCGGCGGCGTGAGGCGATGCAGTTCCGGCATGCCGTTCGACTTTGGTCCCTGGAAGCGAACGACGGCAATGAAATCGCGGTCGAGCTTGCCGGCCTTGAAGGCGTCCTGCAGCTCCTGCTGGTCATGGAAGACGATGGCCGGGGCCTCGACGACGTGGCGTTCCGGCTTGACCGCCGAGATCTTGATGACCGCCTTGCCGAGATTGCCGGTCAGCATCTTCAGGCCGCCATTCGGCTGGAACGGGGCTTCGATACGGGCGAGCACTTTCGGATCGGCGCTTTCCTCCGGCGACGGCTGGCGGATGACGGTGCCGTCCTCGCCGAGCTTGGGATCTATGGTGTAGGCGGCCAGTCCCTGACCGAAGACGGTGCGCACATCGTCATGCAGGTAGCCGGCCTTGAGCAGCTGCTTGATCAGGAAGCCCATGCCGCCGGCCGCGTGGAAATGGTTCACGTCGGCAAGGCCGTTCGGATAGACGCGGGCGAGCAGCGGGATAATGTCCGACAGGTCGGAAATGTCCTGCCAAGTGAGCTGGATGCCGGCGGCGCGGGCCATGGCGACGAGATGGAGTGTGTGGTTGGTCGAGCCGCCGGTGGCGTGCAGGCCGACCACGCCGTTGACGATCGAGCGTTCGTCGATCATTTCGCCGGCGGGCGTGAACTCGTTGCCGAGCGCGGTAATCGCCAGCGCACGCTTGGCGGCCTCGCGGGTCAGCGCGTCGCGCAGCGGCGTGTTGGGGTTGATGAAGGAGGAGCCGGGCATGTGGAAGCCCATGATCTCCATCAGCATCTGGTTGGAGTTCGCCGTGCCGTAGAAAGTACAGGTGCCGGGACCGTGATAGGACTTCGATTCCGCTTCCAGAAGCTCGGCACGGCCGACCTTGCCTTCGGCATAGAGCTGGCGGATGCGGGACTTCTCGTCGTTCGGAAGACCAGAGGTCATCGGTCCCGCGGGAATGAAGATGGAGGGCAGATGGCCGAAGGTCAGCGCCGCGATCACAAGGCCGGGCACGATCTTGTCGCAGACGCCGAGGAAGACGGCAGCGTCGAACATGTTATGGCTGAGGCCGATGCCGGCCGCCATCGCGATCACGTCGCGCGAGAAAAGCGAGAGTTCCATGCCCGGCTGGCCCTGGGTAACGCCGTCGCACATGGCCGGCACGCCGCCCGCGACCTGCGCCACGCCGCCGGCCTCATGGGCCGCCTTGCGGATCAGGGCAGGGTAGGTCTCGAACGGCTGGTGGGCCGAAAGCATGTCGTTATAGGCGGTGATCATGCCGAGATTGGGAACCTGATCGCCCGACAGGGCGGCCTTGTCCCCGGGGGAACAGACGGCGAAGCCATGGGCGAGGTTGCCGCAGGACAGAACCGTGCGATGAACGCCCTTGGAGATCTGGCTGCGCACACGGTCGAGATAGGCCTCGCGGGTCGGCTTCGAACGCTCGACGATGCGGCGGGTAATGGCTTCGATACGGTTGTCGGCACTCATCGGACAATCCTCCTGTCGTGACGCGCGGCGGCGCTCAATCGGGCGCTTTCAGCCACGCAAGGCCCGGCTCTCCGGGTCAGATTGGTCAACGTCCGCTTACGGACGGCATTCGAGCATTTCCAGCAAAAGTGTGTCGCGGTTTTGCGTACGGAAATGCGTAAAACAAAGGGGTCGAGGGTTTTCGCGATTCGGAGAAAAGCGGAAACGCTCCAGGCTGTCCTGACGCGTCAGGGAGCCCAATAGATATCGGGTTTCGTCGCAGCCCGGCCAAGTACGGCACGGATCGGCATCTCGTTTTCGTCGCTGCCGGCAAGGGCCTTGTCCAGCACGGCCTTCTTTTCCGTCCCCTCGATATGAAGCGCGAGAAAGCGGGCATCGTGAAGAGCGGAGAAGGAGAAGGTGAGGCGGGGTTCGCCGGCACCTTCGGCTTCCATGGTCATGACCCGGCGCGGCAGAGAAAGATCGAGCGCTTCGGCCAGATGGTCCCCGCCGGGGAAGAAGGAGGCGGTGTGCCCGTCATTGCCCATGCCGAGGATCACGGCATCGAACGGTGCGCCGAGCGCCTTTGCCTCGCCGCTGGCTATGGTCGCCGCATCCTCGATGGAAGCGGCTTCATGATAGAGCGGCAGCACGCGCGCTGCAGCCGCCGGCCCCTTGAGCAGGTGGGTGGAAAGCAGCAGATGATTGGAACGCGCATTGTCGGCCGGCACGAAACGTTCGTCGACGAGCGTGATCGTCACCTTGTCCCATTCGACCGGCTTGCCGGACAGGACCTCGAAGAAAGCCTTGGGCGTGGAGCCCCCCGATACGGCGATGGTGGCCGAACCCTTGAGTTCGATCGCCGCGTCGAGCGCCTTGACCACCCGGTTCGCCAGCCCTTCGGCCAGCGCCGGACGGCTTTCGAAAGCGTGCATGCGATATGCCATCTGCCCGTTCCTAGTCATTCTCGTGCCATGTCCGGCCGTCCCGCTCGATCAGAGCGATCGCCTGGCTCGGGCCCCAGGTGCCGGCGGTGTAGCCCTGGGCGCGCTGGCCGATGTCTTCCCAGCCCTTGAGGATCGGATCGACCCACTTCCACGCGGCCTCGACCTCGTCGCGGCGCATGAACAGTGTCTGGTTGGAGCGGATGACGTCCATCAGCAGGCGCTCGTAGGCATCGGCGTTGCGCGCGTCGAAGGCCTGGGCGAAGCTCATGTCGAGCGAGACGTGGCGAAGACGCATGCCGCCCGGACCGGGGTCCTTGATCATCAGCCACTGCTTGACGCCTTCATCCGGCTGCAGGCGGATGACCAGCTTGTTGGCCTCGATACGCCCGGCGGCGTCATCGAAGATAGAGTGGGGGATCGGCTTGAACGCGATGACGATTTCCGAAACGCGGGTCGCCAGACGTTTGCCGGTGCGCAGGTAGAAGGGCACGCCCGCCCAGCGCCAGTTATCGATTTCCGTCTTGATGGCGACGAAGGTTTCCGTGTCGGAAGGGGCTTCCAGCTCTTCGGTATAGCCCTTGACCGGGCCGCCGGCCGAAGCGCCGGCCTTGTACTGGCCGCGCACGGTGAACTTTTCGACATTGGCAGACGTGATCGGCTTCAGCGAGCGCAGGACCTTCAGCTTCTCGTCGCGAACGGCTTCCGCGTCCATCGAGTGGGGCGCTTCCATCGCCACGAGGCAGAGAAGCTGGAGGATATGGTTCTGCACCATGTCACGCAGCGCGCCAGCCTTGTCGTAATAGGTCACGCGTCCCTCGAGACCAACGGATTCTGCTACCGTGATCTGCACGTGATCGATATGGGCGGAATTCCACAGCGGCTCGTAAAGCGCGTTGGCAAAGCGCAGCGCCATCAGGTTCTGCACCGTCTCCTTGCCGAGATAGTGATCGATGCGGAAGATCTGCTCTTCCTTGAACACCCGGCCGATGGTGTCGTTCAGCGCCTCGGCGGACGCCAGATCGCGACCGATCGGCTTTTCCACGACGATGCGCGTCGACTTGGTGATGAGCTTGAAATCACGGATCCTGTCGGCGATATCGCCGAAGATCGCGGGCGAAACGGCGAGGTAGAAGGCGCGGACAAGTTCCTTGCCGCTGTCGAGCAGCGCCTTCAGCTTGTCCCAGCCTTCATTCGACTTAGCGTCGACCGAGACGTAAAAAATGCGGGAGCAGAAATTGGCGACCGACGCTTCGTCGTATTCCTCGGGCCTCAGGTGTTCCTTCAGCGCATTCTGTGCGAACTTCCGGTACTCTTCGTCCGTCATGGGCGTGCGCGACGCGCCGATGATGCGCGTCGGCTCAGTCAGCTGGCCGGCGAGCTGCCGGTGGTACAACGCCGGCAGGAGCTTGCGTTCGGCAAGGTCACCGGTGCCGCCGAAGACGACGTAGTCGAAGGGTTCCACGGGAATGATCTGGCTGCTCATGTGGGCTTCTCTTTCTCGGCACTGTCGGTTTCGTTTCTAATCTAATCGATTTAAAAAAGCCAGTGGTCCCGAGCCTGAAAAGCGCGCAAGTGCGAAAAAATCAGAATTTATCCCGCAGTGCAAACCAGGTGAGGGCGAGGAACAGCAGCGGGCTGCGGAACTTCGCGCCACCGGGGAAGGGTGGGACTTTCAGGTCTTTCAGAAGGTCGAGTTCGCCGGTCTTTCCTGTGATCGAATCTGCATAAAGCTTGCCACAGTAATTTGACAGCATGACGCCGTGGCCGGAATAGCCGCCGATGGACATGACGCCGGGCATCACCTCGCGGACGAAGGGCTTGCGCGGCATGGTGATGCCGACGCACCCGCCCCAGGCATGCGTGATCTCGATGTCACCCAGTTGCGGATAGATCTCCGCGATCTGGCGCCTGATGTGGGAGGAAATGTCGCGCGGGGCGTCCGCCGTATAGGCTTCGCGCCCGCCGAACAGCAGCCGTCCGTCGCGGGTCTTGCGCCAGTAGCGCACCACGAAGCGGGAATCCGCAAGCGCTTCCGAGCCCGGAATGACCTCCGGAAACCTGTCGAGCGGTACGGTCGCGCCGATGAAGGAGTGGATCGGCATGACGTGCGCGGCGGTGACCGGCTCGAGGTTGGCGATATAGGCATTGGTGGCGATCAGCACCCGGTCGGCGGTGATCGTGCCGGTCGGCGTTTCGATCAGCGTCTTGCCGGCGGATTGACGGATCGACTTCGCCGGGGTCATTTCGAAGATCCCGGCGCCGGCATTCTTCGCCGCCTTCGCAAGCCCGATCAGGAGCTTCAACGGATGGATGTGGCCGGTGCCGGTGTCTCGCGTTCCGCAGAAGAAGCGCTTTGAGCCGGCCCGTTCCGCCGTTTCCCGGCTGTCCATGAAGGACATGTGCGGATAGCCGTAGCGGGTGACGATTGCCTCGACGGACTGCCGGTATTCGCGCTCGTAGCTCGCCTTGTGGGAAACATTGAGCTGGCCCGGCAGGTAGTCCATGTCGATGCCGTGCTCGTCCGCGAAATCGAACAGGTATTTCTTGGCGTTCTCGGCAAGGTCGAACAACGCCTTGGAGCGTTCGAACCCGAGTTCTTCCTCGATTTCGTCGGGATAGGAGCGTTGGCCGGTGCCGAGCTGGCCGCCATTGCGGCCGGATGCGCCGTCACCGATCCGGCAACCTTCGATCAAGATGACGGAAACACCGGATTTCGCCAGATGATAGGCCGCCTGCAGGCCGGTGAAACCGCCGCCGATGATGGCGACGGAGGTCTGTCTGGAACCGTCGAGGGCCGGATATTCCGGCCGCTCGGCAACGGTTTCCTGATACCAGGAGATACCCGGTGCTATCGGACTTTGCCATGACATGGGGGAACTCCTTCGCGCTCAGACGTTCAGCAGCAGGAATTCGCGTTCCCACGGGCTGATCACCTGCATGAAGGTTTCGAATTCCCCCCTCTTCACGCCGGCATAAAGACCAATGAACTCCTCGCTCATGACTTCGGAAAGAGCGGGATCGGATTCGAGCAGCGATACCGCTTCGAGCAGACCGCGCGGCAGCTCGACCGAGCCCTCGTTCGCGGTGCCTTCGGCGGCAGCCGTGGGTTCGATTTCCTTGATGATGCCGAGATAGCCGCAGGCAAGCGAGGCCGCGAGCGCGAGATATGGATTGGCATCCGAGCTTGGCAGGCGGTTTTCGACGCGGCGCGCGGCCGCATCCGACACCGGCACGCGGAAGGCCGTGGTGCGGTTGTCGTAGCCCCAGGCATTGTTCACCGGCGCCGACATATCGGGCGTCAGACGGCGATAGGAATTCACGTAGGGCGCCATCATCGACAGCGTCTTCGGCACGAAGAGCTGCATGCCGCCGATGAAGTGGAAGAATTCCTTCGATGCGGAGCCGTCGGGATTGGAGAAGATGTTCTTGCCTGTCTCCACATCGATGACCGACTGGTGGATGTGCATCGCCGAGCCCGGCTGGCCCTGCATCGGCTTGGCCATGAAGGTGGCGTAGATGCCGTGCTTCAGCGCCGCCTCGCGGATCGTGCGCTTGAACAGGAACACCTGGTCGGCAAGCTCGATCGGATTGCCGTGGCGCAGGTTGATTTCAAGCTGGGCCGGGCCTTCCTCATGGATCAGGGTATCGATCTCGAGGCCCTGCTTTTCCGAGAAGTGGTAGATGTCGTCGATCAGTTCGTCGAACTCGTTGATGCCGGCGATGGAATAGCCCTGACCGCCGAGAATCGAGCGGCCAGAACGGCCCTTCGGCGGATGCAGCGGATAGTCCGGGTCGTCGTTCATGGCGACGAGGTAGAACTCGATTTCCGGCGCGACCACGGGCCGCCAGCCCTTGTCCTCATAAAGCTTGAGGACGTTCTTCAAGACGTTGCGCGGCGTGTAGGAAACGTTCTCGCCGTCCGAATTGACGATATCGCAGATCACCTGCGCCGTCGGGTCGGTTTCCCACGGAACGACCGAGAGCGTCGAGAGGTCGGGTACCAGCTTCAGGTCGCTGTCGCGCGGCTCGTAGCGGAAATTGCCTGTCTCTTCCGGATATTCGCCGGAGATCGTGTGGCGGTAGAGCGCCGACGGCAGGGCGAGCGAGGTGTTCGAGGTGAACTTGGACGACGGCATCATCTTGCCGCGCGGAACGCCGGCGAGGTCCGGCGTGATGCATTCGATGTCCTCGATGCCACGGGCGCGAAGCCAGGCGGTGGCTTCCTTCCACGTCTTAACCCCACGCTTGGACCCGGGATCCGGAGGTATGCTCACCTTTTTGGACGCTGCGCCTTGGGGTCTGAGCATATTTTTCTTCGGAGGCATGTCTCACCGGTTGGGGTTGTTGATGACGTCATCATACCCGGACTTCTCGAATTGGCGAGGGGGGAAAGCACATTGACTTTGGGGAAGCGATCGAAAAGACAGATATTCTTTGCCGCAGGAGCCGGAAATTGGCGCGTATATTTGATGTTGCTGTGATAGGCGCCGGTGCTGCCGGCATGATGTGTGCGCTGACGGCGGGGCAGCGCGGCCGCTCGGTCGCTGTGCTCGATCATGCCCGGGCGCCGGGCGAAAAGATCCGCATTTCCGGGGGCGGACGGTGCAATTTCACCAATATCCATGCCGGACCGAAGAACTTCCTCTCCGCCAATCCGCATTTCGCCAAGTCGGCGCTCGCCCGCTTCACGCCTTCTGATTTCATCGCCATGGTCGAGAAGCACGGGATTGCCTGGCATGAAAAAACGCTGGGCCAGCTTTTTTGCGATGACAGCGCCAGGGACATCATCCGCATGCTGCTGGACGAGATGCGCGCCGGCGGCGTCGAACTGCGGCTTGGAACCGAAATCGGTGCCGTCGAGAAGGGCGCAGACAATTTCCGCATCGCCACCAGTGACGGCCCCGTCGAGGCCCGGGCGCTGGTGATGGCGGCCGGCGGCAAGTCTATCCCGAAAATGGGCGCGACCGGCTTCGCCTATCGCATCGCCGAGGAGTTCGGTCTGGCGATCACCGAGACCCGGCCCGGTCTCGTGCCGCTGACGCTGGAGCCCAATCTGCTGGCCGAGCTTTCGCCGCTTGCCGGTGTCGCGGTGGATGCCGAGGCGCGCCACGGCAAGACGGCGTTTCGCGAGGCGCTGCTCTTCACCCATCGGGGACTTTCCGGCCCTTCCATCCTGCAGATTTCCAGCTACTGGCGGGAGGGCGATGAAATCACGTTGTCGCTGGAACCGGATCTCGATTTCTCCGCCCGGCTGAAGGCTGCGAAGAAGGAGAACGGAAGACAGGCAGTGCAGACGGTGCTGGCGCAGCATCTGCCGAAAAGACTTGCGCAATATGTGACCGAGCGGCACCGCATCGAACGGCCGCTTGCCGACCTTTCCGACAAGGTTCTGGACGCGGTCGGTTCATTCGTCAGGCGTTGGCCGATCAAGCCCGCAGGCTCGGAAGGTTACAGAACAGCCGAGGTAACACTCGGGGGCATCGACACCGTAGGCCTCGACTCGCGGACGATGATGGCAAAATCCGTGCCCGGACTCTATTTCATCGGCGAATGCGTGGATGTCACCGGCTGGCTGGGCGGCTATAATTTCCAGTGGGCCTGGGCTTCAGGTCGCGCTGCGGGTGAAAATATGTGACAGAATTGTCACAAGGGCGGCATCTCGCGTGCGGAGCAACAAAATTTCCGCAAACATGGTGTTCTGCGCAAGCTTAATGCCATAATTTAGTTCTTGTTAACGTGGCTAGCTCATTCTCGACCTGAGCCGGAATTCAGCGGTGCAAGTGGCGTCGCGGAATGGGACATGAGGTCGGACCGGATTGCCGCGCAGAAACGGCATTGATTTTCCCTGAACGGCAATCTCCAGGATAGAGCCGATGAACAGACAAGATCGCAAGCCCCGTGCCATCGCCATTGCCAGAACGCGTGACGCCGAAATGGCGCGTCTTCGCAACCTCGCAATTCTCTGCTTCGGCGCGGCTGCGGCCATCGCCGCGCTCGCTTTCGGCCTCGCCGGCTGAAGCATCGACATTTTCGGCATGATATCCGCTCGCGTCCCGCGAGCGCTTGCCGCACGGACGCCGCGATCCGCGGATGTTTCCTCAAGACGAACGGCTCTTTTCCGCTGAGCGCTTCGATAGCCCCGTTCGCGCCATCAACCGTCTGAAATTCGCCCCGATCCACCGGAACCGCAGCGATAGCCGGCCGCCGAATGGTCCGGTATGGGTTTCGTAATAGGCCTGTTCGGCTTCGACTGTTCTTGCAGGTGGTCGCTGCGGGCCGGTCAGTGCGAGAAGTGTCGCCAGAGCGCTGTGCATGACGGATCTCCTTGAAGGTTCAAAATCCGTCTTCCGATCTATACAGTCATTTCAGATGGATAAACGTCGTAAATCATGCGATGTCTTTCATTCATGAAAAATATCGCTTGGGATGCCTATCAGCTTTTCATCGAGGTCGCCCGGCGGGGAGGGCTGACGGGGGCTTCCACGGCGAGCGGCCTGAGCCCCGCGACCATAGGCCGGCGCATGGTCGAGCTGGAGCGTCAGCTTGGTCGCGAACTCTTCCTGCGCAGCCAGACGGGCTATCGCCTGACCGATGACGGCCGCGAGCTTCTGACCCATCTCGGCGAGATGGAGGCAGCGATCCGCAGGGTCGAGACCTGGAGGCAGGGCGCGGCGGCGCGGGCGCTGGTGCGGATTGCGGCGGGTACATGGGTCGCCCGCCTTGTCAGCCAGAACTTTTCCGCGATCTGCACCGCGCGCGACGATTTCCGTATCGATCTCTTCATCGCCGAACAGCGCGCAAGCCTTGCCCATCGGGAAGCGGACATCGGCATCCGGGCTTTCGAACCGGAGGAGCAGAACCTGGCGAAGGTGCTGCTCGGCGAGGTCGCCTATGCCGCCTACAAGGCGCGAAACAGTGTTGAAGCCGAAGCACGCTGGCTGGCGGTCGATCCGGAAAACGCCATCTCGTCCTACCTGCGCTGGCCCCATGAAAACCGGCCCGAAAGCATCATCGTCACCGTCAACCGGCCGCACGCCCTGCGGGATCTTGCCATTGCCGGCGCAGGCGTCGCCGTGCTGCCCTGCATCGTCGGCGATCTGGAGGCGAGGCTTGAACGTGTCGGTGGCGAGATCGAGGTGCTGCGTCATCGTCAATGGATCGTGATGAACAACGACGACCGCCATCGCCCGGAAATCCGCGTCGTCGTGGACCGGATGACGCGATTGATGCGGGCGCATTCCGATCTCTTCGCGGGCAGGCGACCGAGCAGCGAAGGATGATGGAGGCTATCCTTCGACGGTTTCGTCACTGCGGAGCGTTGGACCGATATTGACGATCCCATGGGCAAGGCTCAGTGCACGGAAGGCTGCCGTCTCCGCTTGCTCAAGCCTTGTGCCGGCGGCGAAGAATTCCTCGATCCGCAATGCCGGCTGGGACACCGGCAACAGGCGGACCGGTGCCGTCAGGTAGCGAAAGGTGTGCGGCATGCGGCGTGGCCCGAAGATGGAATCTCCGGGCCCGGCGCGATGGAACTTGTCGCCGATCCGGAACAGGAAACTGCCCTCGCGAACCAGAAACCACTCGTCCTGATGTTCATGATAATGGAGCGGCGGACCGCCCACATGGTCTCGCAGGGTGTCGATGATGCAAAGTGCTCCGCCGGTATCGGCCGCGGAGACCTTGATGTCGAAGCGGCCGTTGAGGAACTGCATCGGCGTACCAAACCGATCCTCGCCATCGGCAAGCTTTCCGGGATGATCGGACAGAACCATCGCAATCTTCCTTCATTGGTGCTTTTGGCAAAGCTCGTGGCGGCAGTTCGTCCGCAAGCATGTAGATTGTTCGACCGATCCCTCTTTTAGCTGCGTTCGAAAGAGAGCGTGATGCTTGTTTCCACGCCGGCCGTTACGATGCCGATACTGCCTTCCGCGCTGATGGCGAGGCCGACCTCGACGCTCTTCAAATGCATCGAGCCGACAGGCGATTTCTCGATCTTGCCGATGACTTCCTGCAACTGCGCGATGGTTTCGGCCAGTTTCTTGTCGAGTTGTTCGGTGTCCTTCGGCACGTAACCCACAAGGCGGGCGGCAGCTTCTCTCATGCCGTGCTGCTCACCGCCCTTGTCTGCCTCGCGTATTCTCTCGGGAACGGCGGCCGCGGCCGCAGGCACGATGATGGTCAGTTTGGTCATGTCGTTCTCCCTTTTTAGAGATAAGGCCCGTTTTTAAAGATAAGGCCCGTTTTTAGAGATAAGGATCGACTTCGAGATATTTGACGGCCTGATAGAGATCCTGGCAGAGGCCGTTTTTTCCGCCTTTGCCATCGTCTATTTCGCCCATGTAGATGCCAACTCCGGCACCGGTATGATTGTGGGTGGCCAGCGCACCGCTGTCGCCGCCCTGGGCCTGCGCATCGAGCACGAGCCGCTGGCCCATCATCGAGCCCCAATAGCCGGGCAGCGGATGGTGCGAGAGAACCGAGCGGCGTCCTGCGGCCGTGACGCGTCCGTCAAGCGTGACGGCATCGCTGGGTGAAACGACGCGTGACGGGTTCGGGAACGGGCCGAGCAGGGAAAGCCGGCTGAGGCCAGTCGGCCAGTCGGCGGCGTCGATCTCGATCACTGCGGCGTCCACCGCGCAATGGCCGCTGTCTGCCAGATATCCCCGGTTCGGTGTGCTGTGGTCTGTCGAGGGGTCCAGATCTATCGCTCTTCCAAGCGACAGGTGCTCGATGACATGCCGGGCAGTCAGTATGCCATGGTCGAAGGGTGGGTTTTTCATTGCCGGCTTGACCCAGCATGCGCTGCTGCCGACCGTGCTGGGATGATCGGGATGAGGTGGGATGCCATGTGGCTTGAAGCCCGTATAGGTGACCACCACCGGAAATTCCCGCCTTGCAAAATGGACTGAAGTTTCAAGGAGCTCTTGATGAACCTTGCCCGCGGGCGCCGTAGCGAGGATCGATATCCCGAAGGTGAAGTTACCGCTTCGCGAGATCGGCCATTCGATTTCCTTGGCCAATCCTTCCTTGAGAGAGATGAAGCCATAGCTGACGCTGAACATTCTGGCAGGCAGGGCGCTGGGTCCGATTGCCGGCGCGCCCGTCTGTTCGATGCCGGGAACGATACCTTCCGTCAGCAACTGGAGATTGGCGGCGGTGGCGAACAGCCTGTTGCGCGGCCAGTTGAGATCCGCGTTCCGGGTGATTTGGGAAATCTGTCTATTGCCCTCGTCGGCGGACGGTAACAGTTCGGCGATGTCTTTGATGTCCTGCTGTGTCAGTTCCATTCCGAGCCCCCTCTGAAAAGGGGAGAAAGCTAACACGCTATGAGGGCATTTGACAGGTTGGCGACTTTACATTGCGCGCCATTTTGTATTGCGGCGGCTGGATTTTGTTCCGCTATTCGCCGACGGCAAAACCCGCGCAACGATCGACCCAGCTCCCCCCGAAGCGTGACGATCATTGCGCGGGAACCGATCCGGGCAGGGTGCCGGATGGATTTTCCTCAGGCAGCGTTCCTGCCCTGGGTGACGATGACGGGGATCAGAAGATCGCCCCAGTTTCCTTCGCCGCCGTGATGGCGGGCGGAGCGGACGAGTTCGACCGAGACGCCCGCATCGACGGCCTTCATGACCGACTGGTTGAGGCGGTGCAGGTCGTTGGCGACCATGCGGATCATTGCCTGCTGGTCGGCGGTCATTGCCGATGCCTGTTCTTCGGCGCGTTCCTTGACTCGGGTCTGCGGGGTCATGGTATTTCTCCTCTCTATTCGGGGTTCTTGAAGTGTTGATCTGCTGTCTGTGCGGGTCGGCTGTTGCCCCTCATCCCCCTGCCGGGACCTTCTCCCCGCAAGCGGGAGAGAAGGAGGCAGGACGGCGGCCCCATCGTCCTTCTCCCTGCCTGCGGGGAGAAGGTGGCGGCAGCCGGATGAGGGGCGAGCCCCTTACTCGGCGGCCGGCTTGAACTGTTCGGTCTCGGTCGATTCCTTCATCGCCGTGGTCGAGGACTGGCCGGCGGTGATGGCGAGCGAGACGGCATCGAAGTAACCGGTGCCGACTTCGCGCTGGTGCTTGGTCGCCGTGTAGCCGTTGACCTCTGCGGCGAATTCCGCTTCCTGCAGCTCCGAATAGGCAGCCATCTGGCGATCCTTGTAGCCGCGGGCAAGCTCGAACATGCCGTAGTTCAGCTGGTGGAAGCCGGCGAGCGTGATGAACTGGAACTTGTAGCCCATCGCACCCAGCTCCCGCTGGAACTTGGCGATCGTCGCGTCGTCGAGGTTCTTCTTCCAGTTGAACGACGGCGAGCAGTTGTAAGCGAGCTTCTTGCCCGGATGCGCCTTGTGCACGGCTTCCGCGAACTTGCGGGCCTGCGCGAGGTCCGGCTTGCCGGTTTCCATCCAGATCAGGTCGCAGTAGGGAGCGTAGGCGATTGCACGGGCAATGCAGGGCTCGATGCCGTTCTTGACCTGATAGAAGCCTTCCGCCGTGCGGCCCGCGTCATAGTCGACGAAGGGCTGGTCGCGCTCGTCGATATCCGAGGTGAGAAGCTTGGCGGCTTCCGCATCGGTACGGGCGACGATCAGCGTCGGAACGCCCATGATGTCGGCGGCCAGACGGGCAGCGGTCAGGTTGCGGATATGGGCGGCGGTCGGGATCAGAACCTTGCCGCCGAGATGGCCGCACTTCTTTTCCGATGCCAGCTGGTCCTCGAAGTGAACGCCGGCCGCACCCGCCTCGATGAAGGCCTTCATGATCTCGAAGGCGTTGAGCGGACCGCCGAAACCGGCTTCGGCATCGGCGACGATCGGGGCGAACCAGGTGTCGACCGAAAGGCCCTTGCCTTCCGATGTCTCGATCTGGTCGGCGCGCTGCAGCGTCTTGTTGATGCGCTTGGCCAGTTCAGGAGCGGCGTTCGCCGGATAGAGCGACTGGTCCGGATACATGGCGGACGCGGTGTTGGCGTCGGCGGCGACCTGCCAGCCGGAGAGATAGATGGCCTTCAGGCCGGCGCGGACCATCTGCATGGCCTGGTTGCCCGAAAGCGCGCCGAGGGCATTGATGAAGGGCTCTTCGTTGATCAGCTTCCAGAGGCGGTTCGCGCCCATTTCGGCGAGCGAATACTTGATCTCTACGGAACCGCGCAGGCGCTTGACGTCTGCCGCGCTGTACGGACGCTCGATGCCGTCGAAACGGTCCTTCGACGCTGTCGGAACAAGATTGTAAAAATCAGTCATAAGTCACTCCCTTTTGCTCTGGTATGCGCGCTACTCGGTTTTTTCCATCTCGATTGGCTCGCCTTTGATGTGACTAGATTTACAGAGCGCTGCACAAAACCACCAGAAAAAACGAGAAAACAAAGAGATAAAAGAGGTTAGGCTGTCTTGTGTTTGACAATTCGGTGATGTAAATTTGTAAAAACTGTAAATCAGCAGAAGACGGCGAGTTGTCTGGATTTTGTAAAAGGGGTGGAGAATGGCGGAAAACAAGATTTTTGCCGGCCCGCGCGTGCGCCGCATCCGCAACGGTCTGGGGCTGACCCAGACGGCGATGGCGGAGGCGCTCGACATCTCGCCGTCCTATCTCAACCTGATCGAGCGCAACCAGCGGCCGCTCACCGTGCAGCTGCTGCTGAAGCTTGCGACCGTCTATAAGGTCGATCTCGACGAGTTGCAGGGCGAGGCGGGCGGTACGGCCGGCCAGTTGCGCGAGGTTTTTGCCGATCCACTGCTGTCGGGCGAGGTGCCGGGGGATCAGGAACTGATCGAGGTGGCGGAGGCCGCGCCCAATGCCGCCGCCGGCATCGTCAAGCTTTACCGCGCCTATCGCGAACAGGCGGCGCGGCTCACGGATCTTGCCGAGCTTCTGGCGCGGGAGGGTCACGAAACCTCGATCTCGGGCACCCGGCTTCCGGTCGACGAGGTGCGGGAGAAGCTGGAGCGTCGGGCGAATTTCTATGCCCGCATCGAGGGCGCGGCGGAGGCCTTTCATGCCTCTCTCGGCCTGTCGCCGGGGGACGATCTCGGCGCGGCGCTGAAGGCCTGGCTCAGGACTCAACATGGTATCGTCGTCAGGACATTGCCGATCCACACCATGCCGAACCTCAGGCGGCGCTATGACCGGCATTCCATGCGGCTCTTCCTGTCCGAGCGCCTGTCGCCCTTCGATCAGTTGAGGGAGGTGGCCATGGAGGCAAGCCTGCTGGCGCTGGGCGATGAGATCGCTGCGGAACTGGAGGCGCTTGCCTTTTCCACCGGCGAGGCGAAGCGGCTCGGCCGTTTCGAACTGGCTCGTTATGCGGCTCATGCCGTGACCATGCCTTACGGCGCCTTTCTCTCGGCGGCGCAGAGGGCGCGTTACGACATCGATATCCTGCGCTCGCGCTTCAACGTTTCCTACGAGCAGGCGGCGAACCGGCTGACCATGCTGCAGCGGCCGGGCGCGGCAGGCGTGCCCTTCTTCATGCTGGAAGTGGACACGGCCGGTCACCGGTTCCGCCGGGCCGGGGCGCAGGGTTATCCGCAGGCGAAGTTCGGCGGCGGCTGTCCCAAGCTCAATGTGCATGCCGCCTTCGCGCAGCCGGGGCAGGTTCTGGTCGATGCGGTAGAGATGCCGGATGGTGCGGGGTTCCTGACGATCTCGCGTACGCTTGAGGGGCCACAGGCCGGCTTCTCCGAGCGGGTCAGGCGTACTGCCTTGCTGGTCGGTTGCGATGTCGCTCACCGTGAGGAAATCGTCTACGGTCAGACGATCGCCGCGACGCCGCCGGTCGCCGTGGGTACTGCCTGCAGGTTGTGCGAACGGCAGGGCTGTCTTGCCCGGGCGGAGCCGCCGGTCACCCGCCCGCTTGGCCTGGACGAGATGGTGACGGGGCTTTCGGCCTTCGATTTCCAATGATCGCGGAAGATGTTGCGCCGCGCATAATTTAACTTGTCGCCCGACCAATTCCTTCTTAGTCTGTCAAAAAAAACAATGGGAATGGCGATGGGCGTTCTGCCCGCCTGAATCAGGAACAGGAGAAAAAATGAAAGCCGATTTCATTCGCTGGGCTTCCGTGGCCGTGGCAGCTATTGTTTTTGCCGGCGCGGCAAAGGCCGAGGATCGCGTGGTCCATGTCTACAACTGGTCGGATTATATCGACGAATCCATCCTTGAGGATTTCACCAAGGAAACCGGCATCAAGGTTGTCTATGACGTCTTCGATTCCAACGAGATTCTCGAGACCAAGCTCCTGGCTGGCGGTTCCGGCTACGACGTCGTGGTTCCGACCGGCCCGTTCCTTGCCCGACAGATCCAGGCAGGTGTTTTCCAGAAGCTCGACAAGTCCAAGCTTCCGAACCTTTCGAACATGTGGCCGGCGGTCATGGAGCGTCTGGCCAAGTATGACCCCGGCAACGAATATGCCGTCAACTACATGTGGGGCACGACCGGCATCGGCTATAATGTCGACAAGGTGAAGGCCGCGCTCGGCGACGTGAAGATCGACAGCTGGGACATTCTGTTCAAGCCGGAAAACGCCGAAAAGCTCAAGGCTTGCGGCGTCAACATCCTCGACGCTTCCGACGAGACCTTCGCGATTTCGATGAACTACATCGGCAAGGATCCGGACAGCAAGGATGCGGCCGACCTCGAAGCCGGCGGCGACGTCTACATGAAGATCCGTCCGTCCGTGAAGACCTTCAACTCCTCGTCCTACATCGACGACCTCGCAAACGGCGACATCTGCATCACGCTCGGCTGGTCGGGCGACGTCCTGCAGGCCAAGGCCCGCGCCGAGGAAGCCAATAACGGCGTGAAGATCGACTACGTGATCCCGAAGGAAGGCACGTATATGTGGTTCGACAACCTGGCGATCCCGGCGGATGCCAAGAATGTCGAGGAAGCCCATGCGTTCATCAACTACCTGATGAAGCCGGAGGTCATCGCCAAGGCCTCGAACTACGTTCAGTACGCCAACGGCAACCTCGCTTCGCAGCAGTTCATCGACGAGTCCGTCTTCAAGAACCCGGCCGTCTATCCGGATGAGGAGACGACCAAGAAACTCTTCACCATCTCGCCCTACGGGCCCAAGGAGCAGCGCGTGCTGAACCGGGTCTGGACGCAGATCAAGACGGGCAGCTGATCAGAAAAGACACTTTACCGGGCGGAATTTCCGCCCGGCTTTGTTTCAGCCCTATTTTCACTTTCTCAACATTGGGTCACGCGATGGCGAAATCTCTTGGACCGGTCAAACGCAAATTTTCTCCTTGGAACGACCCGCAGGCAAAGCCGTTCATCCGGTTCGAGAATGTCACGAAGCGCTTCGGCGATTTCACCGCCGTCAGCAACCTGACCCTCGATATCTACGAGCGCGAGTTCTTCTCGCTGCTTGGACCGTCCGGCTGTGGCAAGACCACGCTGATGCGCATGCTTGCGGGCTTCGAGGATCCGACCGAAGGACATATCATCCTGCAGGGCAGGGACATTTCCGGCACGCCGCCCTACAAGCGGCCGACCAACATGATGTTCCAGTCCTATGCGCTCTTCCCGCATATGAGCGTGGAGAAGAACATCGCCTTCGGCCTGGAACAGGACAATCTGCCGAAGGGCGATATCGAGGCGCGCGTTCAGGAAATGCTGAAGCTCGTCAAGCTGGAACAGTTCGCCAAGCGCAAGCCGAGCCAGCTCTCCGGCGGCCAGCGCCAGCGCGTCGCGCTCGCCCGTTCGCTGGCCAAGCGGCCGAAAGTGCTGTTGCTCGACGAGCCGCTCGGAGCGCTCGACAAGAAGCTTCGCGAGGAAACGCAGTTCGAACTGATGGACATCCAGCAGACGCTCGGCCTGACCTTCCTGATCGTGACCCACGACCAGGAAGAGGCGATGACGGTTTCCGACCGCATCGCCGTCATGGACAAGGGCATCATCATGCAGGTGGCAACGCCGGCGGAAATCTACGAGGCGCCGAACAGCCGGTATGTCGCCGACTTCATCGGTGACATCAATATCGTTGAGGGCAAGCTCGAGGGCGTTGAAAAGCGTGGTGAAAGCGAGAGGGCGACGGTTATCTGCGAGGGCGGCTTCCGCGTGACGGTGGATCAGGCTTCCTGCGCGGCCGATCCCGGTACATCCGTGGCCTTCGCGGTTCGCCCGGAAAAGGTTCGCATCTCGACGGATGCGCCTTCCGATACGACGGTCAACGCGCTTCAGGGCGAGGTCTGGGATATCGGCTATCTCGGCGACTTCTCGGTCTTCATCGTCAAGCTCGCCGACGGGTCGACGTTCCGTGCAGCGCAGGCAAACGTTTCGCGTCTGGTGGACCGCCCGATCACCATCGACGACAAGGTATGGCTGACCTGGCCCGCGGAAGCCGGCCTCGTACTGACGCGTTGAGGAGGGGCCGATGAGCGACGCGACCGCAGCCCCGACGACCCATTCCGCCCCGGCCCGCTGGCTGGTGGTGCTCATCCCCTATGCCTGGATGGCGCTGTTCTTCGTGGCGCCCTTCGCGATCATCGTGAAGATCTCGCTGTCCGACACGGCGATCGCCATGCCGCCTTACGTTCCCTTGTTTCAGGGGTTCGACAAGATCGGAGATTTCTTCTCGCAGCTCGACTTCGAGAATTACCTCTTCCTGACGGAAGACCCGCTATATTACAGCGCCTATCTCTCGTCGCTCAGGATCGCCTTCATCTCGACCGTGCTGCTGCTGATCATCGGCTACCCAATGGCGCTTGCCATGGCGCGTGCGCCGCTGGCGATCCGCCCGACGCTGCTGATGATGGTCATCCTGCCATTCTGGACCTCGTTCCTGATCCGCGTCTACGCCTGGATCGGTATCCTGAAGCCGGAAGGCCTGCTGACGCTGCTGCTCCAGACGGTCGGCATCTTCGGGCCGGATGATCAGGTTCAGATCTTCCGCACGGAGACCGCGGTCTTCATCGGCATCGTCTATTCCTATCTGCCCTTCATGGTGCTGCCGCTCTATTCGGCGCTCGAAAAGCTCGACGGAACATTGCTGGAGGCGGCAAACGACCTCGGTTGCCCGCCATGGAAATCCTTCTGGCGCATCACCTTCCCGCTCTCCATTCCGGGCGTGATCGCAGGCGCAATGATCTGCTTCATTCCGATTACCGGCGAATTCGTCATCCCCGACCTGCTCGGCGGTCCGAACACGCTGATGATCGGCAAGACGCTCTGGACGGAATTCTTCGGAAACCGCGACTGGCCGCTCGCGTCCGCCGTGGCGGTGGTGCTGCTTCTCCTGCTCGTGGTGCCGATCATGATCTTCCAGAACCAGCAACAGAAGGCGTGAGGTGGAACGATGAAGCCTGGTAAGCTCGATTCGACCGTCCTGACGCTGGGATTTGCGTTTCTCTATCTGCCGATCCTGATCCTGGTCGTCTACTCCTTCAACGATTCCAAGCTGGTGACCGTGTGGGGCGGGTTTTCCCTCAAGTGGTACTCCTCGCTCTGGTCGAACCAGGGGCTGCTCGATGCCGCCTGGGTGACCTTGCGCGTTGGTATCATGAGCGCGACGTTCGGCACGATCCTCGGCACGCTCGCCGCATTGACGCTGGTGCGGTTCGGCCGGTTTCCCGGACGGATGCTGTTTTCCGGCATGGTCTATGCGCCGCTGGTCATGCCGGAGGTCATCACCGGCCTGTCGCTGTTGTTGCTTTTCGTGGCGATGAACATCGACCGCAGCCTGATGACGGTGACGATCGCGCACACGACCTTCACCATGTGCTATGTCGCGATCGTCGTGCAGTCCCGCCTCCTGACCTTCGACATGAGCCTCGAGGAAGCGGCGCTGGATCTCGGTTGCCCGCCGGTCAAGACCTTCTTCAAGATCACCCTGCCGCTCATCATGCCGGCGGTCGTCTCGGGCTGGATGCTGGCCTTCACCCTGTCGCTGGACGACCTTGTGATCGCAAGCTTCACCACCGGCCCGGGGGCAACGACCCTGCCGATCAAGATCTACAGTCAGGTGCGTCTCGGGGTGACGCCGGAAATCAACGCGGTCTGCTCCATCCTGATCGGTCTCGTGACCACAGGTGTCATCTTCGCCTCGATCATGACCAAGAAGCAGGAACTGCAGCGCCAGCGCGACGAGCATCAGGCCGCGCAGGGGGCGTGATGGGCTGAAGGCTTCCGGTTATGGCGTGGGGGTGGCCGGTACCACCTCCGGCCGGGGGGCTTCCCTTGGCAGGGAGACCGGCGAGATCACCGGATCCGGCCACGAGCCGCCGACGAAGAAGCGGACGGGCGGGAATTCTCCGTCCCGGGTAGGGTCGGAAGCCGTGAGATCGCCGGAGACGGCCAACGCCCGGTCCTGATAGGGAATGAGGCCGGAAAGGGTCAGCGTCTCGTTCGGTCCGGTCAGGCGTGCCTTTTCGATTTCGGCCGAGCCGTCGGCGAAGCTGGCGGAGAATTCCACCCTGTCATAGGGCAGGCCTGCTTCGCCGCCGGCGGCGCTGAGCTGGTAATAGGCCTTGGTTGCGGCAAGTTCGCGAAACCTCCGGCTATCGACGGCCTGCAGGACGCCGTTTTCAGTGGTGAAGGACAGCTTTCCCGAGATCTCGGAAAGATCGGTCGCCCAGAGCGGGTCTTCCGTCTTCATCGACATGTCAACGGAACCGCGCCCGCGGGGCAGCGGTCCCTTGAGCTGCATGCGGTCGATGACCGCGCCGAAATCGGCGTTGCGAACCGCAAGTGTCAGGCTGCCGCCACCGGAGAAATCGCCTTCTGCTCCGGTATAGCTCGCCGTCAGGTCCCCGCCTTCGAAAGCGGCGTCCGCGATGTCGAACTTGGCCGTCTTGCCGGTCAGCAGGATGCTCGCGGCAACGTCGCCGAGATCGAAGGGTGGCAGTGCCGCCCGGTTCGCGGAAAGCGACAGGTCGAAATCCAGCCATTGGGTAAGGCGCGGCTGGCGGGCCTCGTTGTTTTCCTGTTCGCTCGGCAGGTCCAGTGAGAAGGAACTGAGCAGATCGGTGATGTCGAACTGGTCGAACGCAAGTGTGCCACTGAGTAGCGGTTTGCCGTCCTTTGGCCGGGAAAGACCGAGAATGCCGCTGCCATGGGTATCGTCCAGACCGAATTGCAGGCCCTCGAAGCGCAGTTCGTTATCGACGGTCGAGAGCTTGGCGCGAAGCACCGCGGTCTTGAGCTTGTCGAGGCCGGCGATCCGGATGCCGCCCCAATCCAGCAATGAAGGCACATCCTTGAGATTGAGTGCCATGTCACCTGAAACCACATTGCCCCGCCCGATGCTGGCAACGCCGTCGAAGGAGGACGAGAACGAGGCCCCGTCCAGCGAAAACGACATGGCGGCTTCCTTGCCGCCGAAGAGTAACAAGGGCTGGGCGGATGAAAAATCGAGCTTGAACTGCCGGTTGGCGAAGGAAAGCGACGCTTCCGAGGTGAGGGCGCCGGAAAGACGCGGCCAGGAGATATCGGCTGTAATGCCGCTCAGCGTGTAATCTCGCCCGGAAGCCGCATCCGTCAGTCGAACGCTGCCGTTTTCCACCTCGACCGATCCGATCGGCGTGTCGAAGTCCCGGCTCAACGCCTGTCCGCTGTCGGTCTGGCTGGCGACCTGACGGACAGCGGCGGAAAGAAGCCCTTCGCTCGCCCAGTCGAGGCGGCCGTCCTTGTCGCGATCGACGAAGACCTCCGGTTTGACGAACTGGAAGGAGCTGAAGCGAGGGCTGCCCTTGATCGCGGAATAGAGGCCGAAGGACGCCGAAAGCTTTTCCACCCGGCCGAGCACCTTCTGCCCGCCATCCGTTCGCTTGCTGATGGTGACGGCATTGAGGGTCACGCGAGGCTCGGGCCAGAAGACGATTTCCGGCGTGCCTTCGATGGACACACGGTGTCCGGTCCACTGGGCAACTGCCCGTTCCATGGCGGAGCGCACGAGACCGCTCGAAATGAGATAAGGGGCGGCGGCACGCGAGATGACGAAGACGAGGAGGGCGGTGCTCAGGAGCACCAGAGCGATCCGCAACGCTCGACGCGACGGCAGCCACCGCGAGACGGGCTTTTCCGGATCGGTGGTCATCGCCATGTCACCCCTGCCTGTGATTTTTCCGGCCCTGGAACGTTAGCCGGCATTGTCTCCCATGTCCTTGACGCCGGATATAGGAATTGCCGCTCTCTTGCAAATGCAGGCCGTTTTCCAACACTTTATATTGCGCTGCAAACTGCTATACCATCGGGGTCTTGTGAGGAGGAACGCATGCAAGAAGACAAGCCGCTCTGGGCGCCCTCGGACGCCTTCATCAGACAGACGCCGATGTACCGCTTCATGCAATGGAGCGCCGGAAGGATCGGCCGTGAATTTGCCGACTACGATGATTTCCATGCCTGGTCGATCGAGGATCGCACGGGCTTCTGGTCCGCCGTCTGGGATTATTGCGGTGTGAAGGGCGACAAGGGAGATGTCGTCCTGGAGAACGGCGATGTCATGCTGGACGCTCGCTTCTTTCCCAAGGCGAAACTGAATTTTGCCGAAAACCTGCTTGCGGGGTCCGGGGATGGCGACGCCATCGTCTTTCGCGGCGAGGACAAGGCGGAGGACCGCTGGTCCTGGGATCGCCTCACGAACGCGGTATCGCGCCTGCAGCAGGCTTTCAAGGCGCGTGGTATCGGCGAGGGCGACCGCATCGCCGCGATGATGCCGAACATGCCCGAAACGGTGGCGCTGATGCTGGCGGCCGCCTCGCTCGGCGCAATCTGGTCTTCCTGTTCGCCTGATTTCGGCGAGCAGGGCGTTCTCGACCGCTTCGGACAGATCGAGCCCAAGCTCTTCATCGCCGTCGATGGTTACTGGTACAACGGCAAGAAGCAGGATGTTGCCGAAAAGGTGAAGGCCGTCTCGGCTAAACTCGGGTCGCCGCTGGTGGTCGTGACCTATGCCGGTGACGCCGAGGCGCTTGCGGCGGCCGTGCCGGGCGCCAGCACGCTCGCCAATCTGGTCGCGCCTTACGAGGCGAAGGCCATCGAATTCGTGCCGCTACCCTTCTCGCATCCGCTGTATATCCTGTTTTCATCGGGCACGACCGGCGTGCCGAAATGCATCGTCCATTCGGCAGGCGGCACGCTGTTGCAGCACCTCAAGGAACATCGCTTCCATTGCGGCCTGCAGGAAGGCGAAAGGCTTTTCTATTTCACCACCTGCGGCTGGATGATGTGGAACTGGCTGGTCTCGGGCCTCGCATCCGGCGCCACGCTCTGCCTCTATGACGGTTCGCCCTTCCATCCGGACGGCAATATCCTGTTCAACTATGCCGAGGAGGAGCAGTTCGCGATCTTCGGAACGTCGGCGAAGTTCATCGACGCAGTCCGCAAGGGTGGACTGACGCCGAAGACGACGCATGACCTTTCCAGCCTGCGCCTCATCACCTCGACCGGATCGCCGCTGTCGCCGGAAGGCTTCACCTTCGTTTATGAAGGCATCAAGGAAGATGTTCATCTCGCCTCGATCTCCGGCGGAACGGATATCGTCTCCTGCTTCGTGCTCGGCAATCCCGTGAAGCCGGTCTGGCGTGGAGAAATCCAGGGACCGGGTCTCGGCCTTGCCGTCGATGTCTGGGATGACGAGGGCCATCCCGTACGCGAAGAGAAGGGCGAACTGATCTGCACGAAGGCTTTCCCGTCGATGCCGGTGATGTTCTGGAACGACCCGGACGGCGCGAAATACCGCGCCGCCTATTTCGAGCGCTTCGACAACATCTGGTGTCACGGCGATTTCGCGGAATGGACTGCTCATGGCGGCCTGATCATTCACGGACGCTCGGATGCGACGCTCAATCCGGGCGGGGTGCGTATCGGCACGGCCGAGATCTACAATCAGGTCGAGCAGATGGAAGAAGTGCTGGAAGCGCTTTGCATCGGGCAGGAATGGGATGACGACGTGCGCGTGGTGCTTTTCGTCCGTCTCGCTGCCGGCCGAAGCCTCGACGAGGCCCTGGAAAAGGCGATCAAGACGCGCATCCGCGTCGGAGCATCGCCACGGCATGTGCCGGCAAAGGTGATTGCCGTCACGGATATTCCGCGCACCAAATCCGGCAAGATCGTCGAACTGGCCGTGCGCGAGGTGGTGCATGGCCGGCCGGTGAAAAACAAGGAAGCGCTCGCTAATCCGGAAGCGCTGGAGCTGTTTGCCGGCCTTGCCGATCTGCAGTCCTAGGTTGTGTCTTGGCGGAGGGTCGGTGCGACCCTCCCCATTTTTCGGGATGGCGCTTCAGCGCCGTGGTAACGACTTGTTAATTGGCGTTTGTCATAGCTAGGGGCAACTTGGGTGCACACGATGAGCGTGTGATGGCGAACCTCCGGTTCCGATAAGACATGATGTTGTGATCGACTCGACTCCAGTTGAACAGCATAGCTTCGGGGCGGCCTCAGCCGCCCTTTTTTCTTGTCCGGATGTCTGATGATGGCGGTCAGCGGCGCTTGTTGAGCGAGCGCGAAACCATGATGACCGGGATGAGACCCGCGACAATGATGATGATTGCCGCAACCGAGGAGTCCTGCACCTTGGAGCGCGAGGCGTCCTCGTAGACGAGGGTGGCGAGCGTATTGAAGTTGAAGGGGCGCAGCAGGATCGTCGCCGACAATTCCTTCAGCGACTCGATGAACACCAGCAGCGCCGCGGTCAGCACCGCCGGCCGCATGTTTGGCAAGAGCACTTCGCGGAAGGTCTGGAAGCCGTTTCTCCCAAGCGTGCGCGACGCCATGTCGAGATGGGGCGAGAGCTTCTGGAAGCCGGCATCGATGTTGCCTTCCGCCATGGTGAGGAAGCGCACGGTCGCGGCATAGACGATGGCAAAGCCCGTACCGGTGAGAAGAAGCCCGGTCGAGATCCCGAAATGGGTGCGCATCGCGCCGTCGACCAGATTATCGAGCCCCGCCAAGGGCATGAGCACGCCGATGCCGAGCACCGTGCCCGGAATGCCGTAGCCGAGCGAGGCCACACGGCTTGCAACAGCGGTTGCGGGCGAGCGATGCGCGCGGGCGGCATAGGCAAGCACGAAGGCGAGCAGGACGGTCGCGATCGCCGCAGAGGACGAGATCATCACCGAGTGACCGAGTGCCTTCAGAAGGCGTGGTTGCGCGAAGTTTTCCGGCCGGCGCAGGGCAAAGCCCGCAAGCACGGCAAAGGGAATGGCAAAGCCCACCAGAACGGGCAGAAGGCAGAAGAGCGTCGCCCCCCATTTGCGGAAACCCTTGAGCTTCAGCCGCACGGCATCGGAAACGACGGAAGTCGTTTTATGCGTGGAAAAACGCTGCTGGCGCCGCGCCCAGCGTTCGAGCGCCAGCAGGCCGACGACGAAGACCAGCATGATGCAGGCGATCTGTGCCGCGCCCGAAAGGCTGCCGCGATTGAGCCAGGTATCGTAGATCGAGAAGGTCAGCGTATTGACGCCGAGATACTCGACCGCGCCGATGTCGTTCAGCGTTTCCATCATCACCAGAGTCAGCCCGACCATGATCGCCGGCCGCGCCATCGGGATCTGGACCTTCGCGAAAACCCGGAACGGGCTGGCACCCAGGGTACGGGCGACATCGGCCGCCGTGCGCCCCTGCATCATGAACATCGAGCGGCAGGAGAGATACACGTAAGGGTAGAGGACGGCGGACATCACAAGGACGCCGCCGCCAAGCGAGCGAATGTCGGGAAAGCTGTAGTCGCGGGCTGAATGAAAGCCGAAAAGTGCGCGATAGGCGCTCTGCACGGGCCCGGTGAAATCGAGGAATTCACCGAAGGCATAGGCCGCGAGATAAGACGGCATGGCGAGCGGCAGCACGAGGGCGGAGGAGAGGACGCGACGGAACGGAAACTCGCATGTCGCCACCAGCCACGCGCTGGTGATGCCGAAAACTGCCGTGACGACACCTGTCGCGGCGAGCAGCCAGAGCGTGCGCAGGCCCGCCCGTGGCACGACGTTCGTCAGCATGTGCTCCCAGTTGCCGCCATCGCCGGTAAACCCGATCACGAATATGGCGACGATCGGCATCGCCACCAGCATCGATACGACGATTGAGGCGAACGCAATGGCGCTCAGCCTCCTGTGCACGGGGGAGAGCTTTGCATGCGGTATTGCGGGCGCATCCGTGGACAAGTCGGGCGTCTCCGGTCTGGTTGAAGCTGTCGGACGGCGGATAGGCGAAGGTCCTTGCCGATGGTCTACCGGAAACCGTCCCGGAAGGGAACGGGTCGCTGTCAGGATGCGGGGGGCTTTGCGGGAAGGCTGTCGCCGGGAAAACTTGTGGGGGTAGTTGACAGTCTCGTTCTGCTCGTAAAATATATATGCGTCATGCATATTAATGTTGGTTTCCGGATCATTGAGAGATGGCCGCATGGATGAGATGGCTTGGGTTGCCGAAACTGCTGTTGCGAGCAGGGCGCAGAATTTCGATTCCGACGGACGCATCGCGTTCGATGACGGGCCGTTTTCCGGCTTCATCGAGCGTGTGCCGGTGCGGCCGGGCATTGCGCTCTATCGTGTTGAGGGCATGTCGTCCCATGCCTGGAAACTCACCGCGCAGGGTGATGCGCCCGCCGGCAATGTGGTGTTCGGCGCCATGCTGGACGGCGCCGGCGCGATCGAGGCCAAAGGCAATGCGCGGCAGAACTGGAAGGGCGGTGGCCGTTCTTTCGTGCTCAGTCTCGCCGAGCGCGAGATCACCTACCATATCGAGGCCGGCAAGCAGTGGCGGGCCGTGACCCTGATGCTGGAGCCGGCGGCGCTGGATGCTCTGGCGGAACAGAACGGATTGCCACCATTGGTTCGTGCCGCGCTGGACGATGGCCAATTGCCCATCCTGCATATGTTCGAACTCAACCGCGCCGTGATGCGCGCCGCCCATGACCTCTTGCAACCGCCATACCGGGGCAACATGGCCATGCTCTGGCGTGAGAGCAAGGTGCTGGAATTGCTGACCCATCAGTTCGACCATCTCGCCGAAAGCCCGGCATCACCGCCGCCTATCACGCCGCGCGATCTTGCCCGCGTCAGGGAGGCGCATGATCTTGTGATGGCGGATCTCCGTACCCCACCGAACCTCGATGAGCTTGCCGGGCTGGTGCGCCTCGCACCCCGACGGCTCAATCAGGGGTTCCGGCATGTCTACGGCATGACGGTTTTCGAGGCGCTTCTGGATGCCCGCATGAAGACGGCCCACAAGATGATCTGCGAGAAACGGGATATCCCGCTCAAGCATCTGGCGTGGATGGTCGGCTACAATCAGCTGTCGAATTTCATCAGTGCCTATCGTCGTCGATTTGGCGTTCCTCCGGGGCAGCATCGCCGCGAAAGCGATGTAAGCTAAGGTTCGAAGTATTGATCCAGAACAGTCTGGAGCCGCCCCTGTATCGCAGGGGCGGTTTTTCTGTTCCTTGCGTATCTTTACCAGCCGGACAAAAAGTTATGCGCCGCTGTAATTGGTTATGCAGTCGTGTCCGTCGCGTTGATCCTCTCCATTGCCCGCAGGCAATAGGACGCAAGGCCGAAAGGTCATCACAAAGCGTTCGGAGACTGGAGCATGACGGTAAAGCGGAAAGTCGTGAAGGGACATGGCAGGGCGGACAGGTTCCGGCTTGTGCTGATCGCCCTCATGGGATCGACGGCCCTGATGACGCCGTCGCCTGTTCATGCCGAGTTTCGCAACCTCGGAAATGCGACGCCGGATACGCTCTGGTATCAGGCCAATGGCGTGAGCGGCAACGGCAGGTTCATCGTCGGCGAGGGTTTCGAGGCGGATAACGCCGATAACCAATACAGCTTCCTTCACGGAGCTGACACCGGCAATCACTCTCAAGGGCTCGATGGAACTGGTGCACTCAACCGGAGACGTGCCCCGGGCCAGAGGTCAGGTCGTCGGTCTCTATGGCTTCGATCTCGGCGGGGGCTCCTTTGCCGAAACATGGGTGCGCGCCGGTGCCGACATCGACCTGAAGGTGACCGAGAACGCGGTGATTTCGCTTTCGGGCCACGCGGCGACGGAAGGCATGGACGCGCAGATTTCGGGGCTGCCCGCTTTCAGGTCCTGTTCTGATGCCCCGCCCCGGGCGGGCCGGGAGTGCTTCCCTTGGCGCTTCCGGCCCGACGCCGGTTTTTCAGTTTTGCAGAATTCTGTCTCATGAAGGAGGAAAGACATGCCTGCATTCATTCTTGCCATGCTGCTGCGCTGCCTGGAGTTTCGCAACACGCGCCGGTCGCGTATCCGGAGGCGATCTTGAGAGGCTGCGCGGTGGTTCTTCTCCTCGCCTGCGTCACTGGCTGCAGCCAGACGCAATCCGCTGGCAGCGATCCGGCTTCGACGAAGCCTGCTGTCAGTCAGTCCACTGGACAGCCTGTCAAACAGGCCAAAGTCAAACCTCAGGAAATACCAGTTGCTCTGAAACAGATAGCCCGGGTTGGCGATCCTGCGACCGGACGCGAGGCTGATTGCGAGGCTGCGCTGAAACGCGAGATGAATTCCGCGATGGCGGGCAACATGCTTGGCATGGCCGGCGGTCTCGTTGGGTTCGGCGGACGTGGCGGGGCCATCGCCTCGCAGGTGGCGTCCACGGCGGGCGGCATGATCGCCCAAAGCCAGCAGGCGAAGGAACGGCAGGCGCTGGAGCGGGATTGCTACGGACCTTCCGCGACTGCCGGTCCCGAAACGGGGTGAACCGGCCGGCGTAACAGATCGCAACAGGTTCAAGCCGTCTGCGGAGGTGGTGGGGATAAGATAGCGGCGTAACCCACGCTATTCACCCGTAGGACGGCGAGAGTGGAGCGGCGGGCGCGGGCTTCCTCCCGGCTCGGGCGGTGCCCGCCGCTCCACATCCCTTCTAAAAAAATCGGAAATCGCTGGCGGCGTATTCCCGATCGCAGAATGCCGCGCATCGGGGAACGACGCTTCTCAGTCGGCGAGAACCCGTGGCGAGGGGAAGGTGATCTCGACCAGCGTGCCCTCGTTCGGTGCCGAGGAAATCGAGAAGTTCGCCCGGTTGGCATCGACCATCGCCTTGGTGAGCGGCAGGCCGAGACCGGTGCCGTCGCCACGATTGCGCGCGCCAGCCGAAACCTGCCGGAAGGGCTTCATGGCCTGTTCGAGCTCCGAACGGGTCATGCCGATGCCGGTGTCGCGGATCCTGAGCGCCACGCTGCCGTTTGCCTCATAGGCCGTCGATACGATGATCTGTCCGCCGGATGGGGTGAAGCGGATCGCGTTCGCCAGAATGTTGAGCACGATCTGCTTGATCGAGCGCAGGTCGGCGACCACGTTCGGAACCGATTGCGACAGCGCCGTGCGGATGATTACCCGCTGGCTGTTGGCCTGCGGCTGAACGATTGCGACGGCCGCCGAAATCGTTTCGTTCAGGCCGACGGCGGTGAAGTCGAGATCCATCTCGCCCGCCTCGATTTTGGAAATGTCGAGAAGGTCGTTGACGATATCGAGTACGTGGCGGCCGGAGCGGACGATGTCGTTGGCATATTCATTATAGCGAGGGTGGCCTACGGGTCCGAAATGCTCGTTGGCCATCATGTCGGCAAAGCCGATGATCGCGTTGAGCGGCGTGCGGATCTCGTGGCTGACGCGGGCCAGGAAGTCTGTCTTGTGGGCGCTGGCCGTTTCGGCGGCGCGCTTGGCGCTGCGCAGGTCCTCTTCCGTCCGTTTCCACTGGGTGATGTCGCGGATCACGGCGCAGTAGCCGTTGGAGCTTGTCAGCCGGCCGATGGTCATGAACAGCGGCAGGAAGCCGCCGGATGCCTCGCGGCCGATGACCTCGCGGCCATCGTTCAGCACGCTTGCCACCCCATGGCCGGAAAGTCCGCCGAGATAGTCGAGGATCGACTTCTGGCTCTCATGGGCAAAGAGCATGACGAAGGGTTTGCCGCGGGTCTCTTCCTCGTCGAAGTTGAAGAGGGCGCTTGCCGCGCGGTTCATCGAGCGGATGTCACCGTCAGCTCCGAGAATGACGACGCCATCGGTCGCGGTTTCGAGGATCGAGCGGAGTTCATCGACTTCGACCTGCAGGTGGGCAAGGTGCTCTGCGGCTGCCTGCTGGCCTTGCGGCTCCACGACGGTCGCCGGTTCGGCCGGCTCCCTGGCTCCCCTTCGGATACCGGAACGAGGGCCAGCATCAACGCGGAGGCGTCGTCGTACTTCACCGATTGCAGACGTGCCGTCACCGGAACGAGCGTGTCGTCGGCCCGCACCAACACAATCTGGCCGGCTTCGCCGCCAGACTGTGCAAGATCCTGTCGCTGCAGCAGCGCATCGAGACCGCCTATTTCCTGCAACTCGTCGAGTGAGGCATAGCCGGTGAGGGTCAGAAACTCCGTATTGGCATGGATCAGCCGATCGCCGACATGGACGAGCAGCGCGACCGGCATGAGATCGACGATATCCGCCGTAAGGTTGCTATCGCGCTTCAATCTTATGACTGAGGCTTCGGTCGAAACCGGCTGCGGCGCATCGGCCGACAGTTCGGCCACGCGTGCGGGGGCTTCGGGTTCGTCGGCCGGAGCCGGCTCCACGTCAGCAGACGATGAGGTGACTGCCTGTGGCTCGACCTGAGCATCGGCCTTGGTCGTCCCGGTTTCTTCCGGAGGCGTCGCCGGGGCGTCATCCCTGCGGAGCCTGAGGCCGAGCGGATCGAGCTTGCGGGCGATTTCTTCGAAGGCGGCCTTCTCGCCGATCGTCAGGCCGTCGCGTTCGCGGGCACGGCGTTCCTCAAGCTGGACCACCTTGTCGGAATGGCGACGGCTCGGGTTTTCCGCGATCTGCAGCGCCGGCGGCTCATAGGCGGGCGTCCGGAAGACGGGTACTTCCTGAGCGGGAAGCTCGGGCGCGGTTTCGGCGGTTTCATCGACTGGCTCGGCAGAAACATCCTCGGTTACCGGCGCCGCCAGTTCCGATTCGATTTCCGTCGTTTCCGCAGCGGTCTCCTCGATGGTTGAAACGGCAGGCTCGTCATCCCGCGTCAGAACTTCGGTTTCGACCGGTATGTCTTCCGCAACATCGACCGGGCTGTCTTCGGCGGCCAGCGCGGCGGGAGCGCCGACTTCCGTTTCAGCCTCCACCTCCGCTTCGACCGCCTTGCCCTGCTCGACGAAGGTCAGGCCGGTGCGGTTCGGATCTTCGATCGCATCGGCAAAGCGGACGATACCGAAGCCACGAAAGCCGTCGAAATCGCGGCTGCGGGTATAGGTCGGCAGCGCGGCCAGATCGACCGGCACCATCAGGGTCGTGCCCTCGATCGGCCAGTGGATCGTCTTGCCGGACCAGGTGTCGCGCTTCTTCAGGAGTTCGGCGATCTTGCGGTCCGGGTCGAGATTGAACAGGGCTGCCAGATCGTTGAAGGCGACGCCGTTGATGTCGGCAGCCCGCGGACCGACCGCCTGGGCAAACTCGTCCGATACGTCGCAGAAGCGGCCGTCGGCATCGATCTTCCAGACGAAGCGCACCGCCCGCCGCGAGGGCGAAAAGACGAATCCTGATTGCGCCGGCGCAGCCACCGGTTCGGCGGCGACGGCTTCCGCGGGTGTGACCGTATCCGCGGATGCGGTGGAGATAACCGGTTCGGCAATCGATTCCGGCTCTGCCACTTCAGGCGTTGCCGTGTTCTCGGGCTCGACAGTCTCCACGACGGATGCAGAAACGTCCGGCGCCTCGTCGACAGGCTTGCTGTCGTCGGTCTCTACCTGTTCCTCAGCCGCAGCCTCGGTCTCGAAGTCGCCGGAGGCGTCGATGGTCTCTTCCGCCAGTTCCTCGGCGCTCTCCTCGATTTCCTCGATGTCGCCGAGAGCCTCGACCACCTCGGCAAATTCGCCGGCGGATGGCTGGATGTCAGCGGACGTCCGGATCTCTTCAGCGACCGGTTCAGCCTCGGGCACGACCTCTGGCACGGGCTCGCTGACGGGCAGGGGCGCTTCCGGCGTTTCGTCGACAGTTTCGGGTTCGGCCTCATCGTCCTCGAAATCATCCGTCGGGTCCATGGTGCCGAGAATGGTCTCGACCACAAAAAGCAGATGAAGGGCCGGATCGTCGGAAAGCTTGCCGATCGCCGCCGGCAGGTAGCCGCGTCCCGTGGGTGTCGGCCGCTTGATGAGGTGGTGGGCGTCGGCGCCGACGAGATTGACCAGCATGCGGGCCGTATGCGGCGTGACACCGAGATCGGTGAAATTCGCGGATGCCGCGACCACAACGCCTTCGCCGTCAAGCACGGCCATATGGGTATCCGGATCGTCGAAGCCGGCGAGCATGTCTGCGGCGCGCTCGGCTGTCGTGGCAGTCTTTGCCGCAAGCGGCACCGCCAGCAGCACGACCGGCTCACCCTTGCGCAGTTCTACCATTTCGACCGAGGCCGTAACCGGAACCCGCTGGAAACCGGAGGCGACACGCATCAAAAGCGGCCTGACGTCGCCGACCTTGGAAAGCTGTCGGGCGACACCCTCCAGTTGCCGGAAGGTCACGTCATTGCGGTTCGGGCCGTCCTCGATGAAGTCATAGATGGAGGCATTGCCGAAGAAGCGCGCGCCGACGCCATTGGCCCACAAGACCTTGTCCAGCGCAGGCGCGAACACCACCAGGGCCTCGCCCCGGGCGAAGCGGGCGCGAACACTCTCGTGGACTGCGACATCGATGAACGGATACTGAGCGGGCATCGTGGGACCTGTCTTAGCAATTGCCGGCATGCGCTGCAAATTAACAGATTTTTAATACCTATGCGCGGGTCCAGGGTCCAGCGAGCGTCCCATGGTTTCGGGGAACAAGGTTAATCCCGGCGCGCTCGAATTGCTACGCGGAAAAAGTGAATGCTGCAATGCACAAATATATTGCAATGCACAATGAAGGGTGATATATAGAGATTATTAAATGCATTCGAGCCCGCAAACGGGCCTCACAACCGAGGATCACTCAAATGGCAGCTGCAAATCCCAAGGACGTCTTTTCCTTCTCCGCCTTCGACCCTTCCAAGTTCTCGGAAAGCTTCCGCGACTTCGCTGAAAAGGGCGCCGCTCAGTCCAAGGAGGCCTTCGCCAAGATGAAGAGCGCCGCCGAAGAAGCGTCGAAGACTGTCGAGACCACCGTGCAGTCGGCGCAGGCCGGTTCCGTCGAACTCGGCCTCAAGGCCATCGACGCACTCCGCACCAATGCGGACATGTCGCTCTCTCATATGGAAGCGCTGCTTGGCGTGAAGTCGGTCGCAGAACTCGTCGAGCTGCAGACCTCCTTCATCCGCAAACAGGCTGAAGTCACGGTCGAGCAGGCCAAGGCCATGCAGGAAGCCGCCAAGAAGATTGCCGAAACCGTCGCCAAGCCGGGCAAGGAAGCCGTCGAGAAGGTCGTATCCAGCTTCAAGGCTGCCTGATCTCCCGAAATTCCTGTCTGAAAACGCCAAGGGGTCGGGCCAAGTCCGACCCCTTTTGCATTTGCTGCAGAAAGAGCTTGAAAAAGAAAGCGACTACCCGTATGTGACGCCTCACGACGTTCAAAACGTCAGATGTGCGGTTGTAGCTCAGTTGGTTAGAGCGCAGGTTTGTGGCACCTGAGGTCGGAGGTTCGAGACCCCCCAACCGTACCATTTTCTCCAAATCATAATGATTTTCCTGATGCCGATGCCGGATTATCTCCGTCTCGCTGTTTAAAGCCGTCAGCATTCTTTCAAAAATATCTCGCGAATGCCTCTTGCACCTCTAGTGACTAGAGGTCCTAGAACGTCCCTCATAGGAATGAGGTACGATGATGAGCGATGCAAAGCAGACCCGTTTCAGGGTGGAAGGCATGGATTGCGCCTCCTGCGCTTCCAAGATCGATACGGCCGTGCGCCGCATGCCGGGTGTCTCCGATGTCTCCGTCTCGGTGACGCGGGCGACGATGACGGTCAGCCATGATGCGACCAGCGATATCGAGGCCATCGGCCGGAAGGTGAAGGGGCTGGGTTATCCCGCAACGCCGCTTCCCGCTGCGGAAGAAAAGCCCGTCGAACATGAACACGGCCCGTCCTGCTCTCACGATCCCGACCGTGCTCATGGTGAGGGTCACGATCATTCCGACCATGCCTGCTGCGGCCACGATCATGGGCATCGTCATGACCACGATGACCACGGCCATGAGGAACATGACCATGACCACGGAAAGACCGGCGGCCATGGACATGACCACGCGGCCAGCGCTGCCCCGGCGGCAGGTAGCATCGAAGGTCTGCATGGACACGATCATGGACCTTCCGATGGCCCGTGGTGGCGGAGCAAAAAGGGTCGGCTGACGATCTTCGCCGGCCTCGCGCTGGTTGCGGCCTATGCGGTCGGCCTCGTCTTTCCTGAAATCCAGACCTACGCCTTCGTGGTCGCGATGCTGGTCGGCCTCGTGCCGATTGCCCGCCGTGCCATGATGGCGGCACTTGCCGGAACGCCATTCTCGATCGAGATGCTGATGACCATTGCCGCCGTCGGCGCATTGATCATCAATGCCACCGAGGAAGCGGCCGCCGTCGTCTTCCTTTTCCTCGTCGGCGAGCTGCTGGAAGGCGTTGCCGCCGGCAAGGCGCGCGCCAGCATCAATGCGCTGACCGAACTGGTGCCGAAGACCGCGTTGCTGGAAGAAAACGGCAAGACCCGCGAAGTTCCCGCCGAATCGCTCGGAGTCGGCTCGGTTATTCTCGTTCGCCCCGGCGACCGGATTTCCGCCGATGGCGTGATCGTATCGGGCGAAAGCGCAATCGACGAAGCTCCGGTAACGGGCGAAAGCACGCCGGTGCGCAAGGGGCTCGACGACAGCGTTTTCGCCGGCACGGTCAATGGCGATGCGGCGCTGAGGGTCCGCGTGACTGCGGCTGCTGCCGACAACACCATCGCCCGCGTGGTCAAGCTGGTCGAGGAAGCCCAGGAGTCCAAGGCTCCGACCGAGCGCTTCATCGACCGCTTCTCGCGCTACTACACCCCGGGTGTCGTGGTGGTCGCGGCGCTGGTCGCTATCCTGCCGCCGCTCGTGGCCGGTGCCGATTGGGGCGAATGGATCTACAAGGGGCTCGCCATCCTGCTGATCGGCTGCCCCTGTGCGCTGGTGATTTCCACGCCCGCCGCTATCGCTGCATCGCTTTCCTCCGGTGCTCGTCGCGGCTTGCTGATGAAGGGCGGAACGGTTCTGGAAGGTCTCGGCCGGTTGACGGCCGTGGCTCTGGACAAGACCGGCACGCTCACCGAGGGCAAGCCGAAGGTGACTGACGTCGTGCCCGCCGGCAGGTCCGCCGCCGAGGTGATCCGGCTGGCTGCAGCACTCGAAGTGGGCTCCAGCCATCCTCTGGCGCTCGCCGTGCTGGAAAGGGCGACGGCTGACGGTGTCGACATTCCTCCGGCCTCGAATGCCAGGGCCCATGGCGGCAAGGGTGTTTCCGCCACGGTCGAGGGCGTCGAGATCTTCTTCGGCTCGCCGAAGGCAGCCGCGGAAATGGCGGCTATCTCCGAGGAGCAGTTGCAGGCAATCGCGGCCCTCAACGACGATGGCAAGACCGTCTCGGCGCTTGTCAACGGCGGCGAACTCGTCGGCCTCATCGCCATGCGCGACGAACCGCGGGCAGATGCGGTCGAGGGGCTGAAGGCACTTTCGGATGCGGGTATCAAGACCATCATGCTGACCGGCGACAACCGGCGCACGGCGGAAGCCATCGGTGCCGAACTCGGGATCGAGGTTCGCGCCGAACTGATGCCCGAGGACAAGCAGCGCATCGTCGGAGAGTTGCAGAGGGAAGGCCTTGTGGTCGGCAAGGTCGGCGACGGCATCAACGACGCCCCGGCGCTCGCCGCCGCCAATGTCGGCATCGCCATGGGCGGTGGCACCGATGTCGCGCTGGAAACCGCGGACGCGGCGATCCTGCACGGCCGTGTCGGCGACGTCGCGAAGATGGTGGAGCTGTCGAAGCGGACGATGCGCAATATCGTCCAGAACATCGCCATCTCGCTCGGCCTGAAGGTGGTCTTTCTCGTGACGACGATCCTCGGTATAACGGGATTGTGGCCGGCGATCCTGGCCGATACCGGGGCGACGGTGCTGGTGACGATGAACGCTCTGCGTCTGTTGCGACCCGTCCGGTAGGGCAGGGAGTGCCTTGCAAAGAGCTTGGGGGCCGATCTGACGTATATGTGATCGGCTCCGGCCATGCCTGCAGTTACAAGGGCTTGCGGATGTCGCGGCGGCGGGTTTTAGATCCTGCTCACGCATGTCGGGCGGGCGATGTCGCTGGTTAACGGGCAATTAATCCAACTGTACGACCCTGTCCGGAGTGACATCCGTATCGCGGTCGTCCGATATTCGATCGGTCCGATGCCGCAAACGGCTTTCATTGGATAGTGATGATGTTATCGACTGCCTCATTTCGTCTTCCGGTCGCAACCCTGAAAAGGGTCGCCGCAAAATCGGTTATCGCGGCCGCGGTTGCGGTGCTTCTGTCGGGTTGCGTGGCCGATGGTCTCGATGATCTGTCGAAGTCGGCCCCCCAGCTTTCGAGCAAGACGATTGCCGAAATGAAGAAGAAAAAGATGTCGCCGACCAGCCCGGTGCTGGTGCGCATCTTCAAGCAGGAAAGTGAGCTGGAAGTCTGGAAGGTCGATGCCAGCGGCCAGTATGCCTTGTTCAAGGCCTATCCGATGTGCCGCTGGTCGGGAAAACTCGGCCCGAAGATGACCAATGGCGACCGTCAGGCGCCGGAGGGTTTCTACCATGTCTCCGCCGGCATGCTGAACCCGAACTCCCAGTATTACGTGTCCTTCAACCTCGGCTATCCCAACCGGCTTGAATCGGCGCTCGGCTATACCGGCGATGCGCTGATGGTGCATGGAGCATGTTCTTCTTCCGGCTGCTATGCCATGACCGACCAGGGCGTGGGCGAGATCTACGCCATCGTGCAGAAAGCGCTGGCCGGCGGGCAGGAGCGTTTCCAGGTTCAGGCCTATCCCTTCCGCATGACCGCCGATAACATGGCGTTCCACAAGGACGATCCAAACCTGCCGTTCTGGCGCACGTTGAAGCAGGGCTATGACGTCTTCGAATTTACGCGTCGCCAGCCCAAGGTGTCCGTCTGCGGCCGCCGCTATGTCTTCAATACCGAATTCGAAGGCGGCGAGCCGGCCGATCCGCTGGCGGCTTGCCCGGCTGCCATGCCGGCTGCCGATGCCGGTCTTGTGGCGAAGCTGGAAGCTGAGAACAGGAAGGTCGAGAGCGCCATGGCGTCGGGGAAATCGTCGGTCGTCTCGGCTTACGTGGATGGCGGCATGCATCCGAGCTTTCGCGCGCTTCTGAAGAAGAACGGCGCAAACAAGATGGCGGCCAGCATTTCGGGCATCAAGTATCCGGTCAGCCGGCCGGATGCGGCGCTGGCCGACCCTTATGCCGGCCCCTCGATCTGGAAGCCGGCGGCAAAACCTGAAGACTCGAACTCGACGTCCGACCGCTGATCAGCTCAGGCCGAGCTTGCCTGATGCGGCCCGGTCGAGATCGTCCACCTGACCCAGCATCCAGTTGCAGAAGTCGAGGCTTGCCGGCTTCTTCATCCGTCCCTCCGGCAGCACGAGGAAATAGGCGTTGTCGGTCTTCATGGGACGGTCGATGATGATCCTGAGGCGTCCGTCGGCAAGCTCCTGCTCGATCAGGTAGCGCGGCACCAGCGCATAGCCGAGACCCGCGACGGCGGCCTCGATGATCATGGCGAACTGGTCGAAGCGGTTGCCGCGATAGGGACTTTCCAGCTCGATGTCATTGGCAAGCGACCATTCCGCCCAGAGTTTCGGCCGGGTGGCGAGGTGCAGCAGCGGCCGGTGGCGAAGGTGCCTGAGGTCATCATCCCCGATTCCGTTCAGCGCTGCGGGGCTTGCCACCGGAACGATCCATTCGCTGCACAGGAAATGGCAGGTGGCCCGCGCCCAGACCGGCTGGCCGTAATGAATGGCGATATCGAAATCCTCCTCCTCGAAATCGAAGGGAGAAGATCGGGATTCGATGTTCAGGCTCTTGCCGGGGTAGCGCCTTGCAAAATCCGAGAGCCGGGGAATGAGCCAGCGGCTGCCGAAGGTCGGAAGTGTGGCGATGGAAAGCTGATGCTCCGATTGCGCCGACGCCATCGCCCTCAGCATCATTTCCTCGGTCTGCTGCAGGATCTTGCGCACCTGCGGCAGCAGGCGCTGGCCGTCGCTGGAAAGCACCACGCGCTGGCGCACCCGGTCGAACAGCAGAAGCCCGAGCTGTGTTTCGAGATCCTTGACCTGGCGGCTCACCGCGCTCTGGGTCAGGTTCAGTTCATTGGCGGCCTGGGTCACGCTGCCATGGCGGGCAACGCATTCGAAGGCCTGCAGCGTGGTGGCGTCGGGAATGGTACGGCGGCTCAGAGTCATTCGGTTTTCGCATCAAGTCATTGACATTCGTCAGCATCATTTGGATTTCTGTAAGGGTATAAGCCATTTTACGAATGATCCAGCCGTATTTCGTGGAGCAGCCCAGATGACCCAGCCCGCTTTCGTATCGAGCGATGAAATCCGCTCGATGTTTTCCGCCGCCATGTCCGCCATGTACCGCAACGAGGTGCCGGCCTATGGCACGCTGATGGAGCTGGTGGCCAAGGTCAACGACGAGACGCTCGCCGCCGATCCGAAGCTGAAGGAACGTCTCGAGGAGACCGATAGCCTCGACCGCATTTCCGAGGAACGCCACGGCGCGATCCGTCTCGGCACGCCGGCGGAACTCGCCATGATGCGCCGCGTCTTCGCCGTCATGGGAATGTATCCGGTCGGTTATTACGACCTGTCGACGGCCGGCGTTCCCGTCCATTCGACTGCGTTTCGCCCGGTCGGTGACGCAAGCCTGAAGAAGAACCCCTTCCGCGTCTTCACCTCGCTTCTGCGGCTCGACCTGATCGCCGACGAAAAGCTTCGCGCCGAGTCTGAAGCAACGCTTGCGACCCGGCAGATCTTCACGCCCGGCGCCGTCGAACTTACGGAAAAGGCCGAAAAGCAGGGTGGGCTGA
The DNA here is from genome assembly GCA_002600635.1 of Rhizobium sp. ACO-34A. Taxonomy (NCBI): domain Bacteria; kingdom Pseudomonadati; phylum Pseudomonadota; class Alphaproteobacteria; order Hyphomicrobiales; family Rhizobiaceae; genus Rhizobium; species Rhizobium sp. ACO-34A. The sequence goes on from CP021371.1 coordinate 979,588, forward strand.
CCCAGGCCGACGCCGAGCGTTTCGTTTCGGAAGCGCTCGAAACCTTCCGCTGGCACGACAAGGCGCGCGTCAGCGCCGAAATGTACGACCGGCTGCATTCCGCCCATCGCCTGATTGCCGACGTTGTCTCCTTCAAGGGCCCGCACATCAACCACCTGACGCCGCGCACGCTCGATATCGACCTCGTGCAGGCCCGCATGCCGGAATACGGCATCGCGCCGAAGGCTGTCGTCGAAGGACCGCCGACCCGCAAATGCGCGATCCTGCTGCGCCAGACCTCGTTCAAGGCCCTCAACGAACCGGTTCTGTTCGAAGGCGAGGGCGGCGAGTGGAAGGAAGGCTCGCACACCGCCCGCTTCGGCGAGATCGAGCAGCGCGGCATTGCGCTGACCCCGAAGGGCCGTGCGCTCTACGACGACCTGTTGAACGCCTCCCGCAAGATCGTCCGCCCGGCTGCCGATGGCTCGAACGCCGCCGAATACGAAAAGGCGCTTGCCGAAGCCTTCGTGCCGTTCCCCGATACCTGGGAAGCGATTCGCGCCGAAGGGCTCGGCTATTTCGCCTATTCGCTGACGGAAAAGGGCCGCAAGACCAGGGCGGATGCATCCGCAACCCTCGACAGCCTGATTGCGGACGGTCTCGTGCAGTTCGACCCGATCGTCTACGAAGACTTCCTGCCGGTCAGCGCAGCCGGTATCTTCCAGTCGAACCTCGGTGACGACGCAACCCAGGACTTCGTGGCCAGCCCGAACCAGCAGCGTTTCGAAACCGATCTCGGCGCCAGGGTGCTGAACGAATTCGACCATTACGCGGGCATCGAGCAGGCATCGATCGACGATTGTCGCCGTCTGCTCTCGGCCCTGCAGGCAGCGGAGTAAAAGCAAGACGATGATCGACCGGGAGCATGTTTCGGCGCTTGAAAAGATCCTTGGCGAGAAGGGTGTCGTCAGCGATCCCGCCGCCATGGTGGCCTACCAGACCGGCGCCCGGTATGACGAGGGCGTCGCCGCTCTGGTGCTCCGGCCGGCAAGCACGGAAGATGTCTCGGCGGTCGTCGCCTATTGCGTGAAGAACGGCATCGCGCTGATCCCGCAATCCGGCAATACCGGCCTCGTCTCGGGATCGACACCGGATGGATCGGGCACACAGGCTGTTCTCAGCCTCGATCGGATGGTGCAGCGGTTCGATCTCGACCTCGACAACCGCTCGCTGACGCTGGATGCCGGCTTCCGGCTTTCGGATGTCAACCAGCGGCTTGAGCCGCATGGCCTATTCTTCCCGATCGATCTCGGAGCCGATCCGCGTATCGGCGGCATGCTGTCGACCAACACCGGCGGTTCCCGCTTCCTGAAATACGGCGATGTCAGGCGCAACACGCTCGGCGTAAAGGTTGTGCTGGCCGATGAGGCTGGCACGGTACTCGACCTCAACTGCGATCTGCGCAAGAATAATACCGGCGTCGACTGGAAGCAGGTGTTCATTGGCACAGCCGGTGCGTTCGGCGTCATCACCGAATGCGTGCTGAACCTCGAGGCGCTGCCGAAACAGGTCGCGACCGCCTATCTCGTGCCGGCGAGCGGGGCGCATGTCATGCCGCTGCTTCGGGCCATGGAACAGCGGCTCGGCGCTTATCTCTCGGCTTTCGAGGGCATGTCGAGGAATGCCGTCGCCGCCGCTCTCGATCATGTGCCGTCGCTGCGCAATCCATTCCAGGGTGGTGTCATCCCGGACTATGTGATCCTCTGCGAGATATCCCGCACCTGGGAGCCGCGCGAGGGCGAGCAGTCGCTCGATGCCGTTCTCGAAGCGGTTCTCGCGGAAATCTGGGAAAGCGACGATGCGCCGCTAGCTGACGCTTTCGTCGGCCCGGCCCATGAAATGTGGGCGCTGCGCCATGCCCTTTCGGAAGGCGTCAAGCATTCCGGCAAGCTGATCGCCTTCGACCTGTCCTTCCGCCGCGGCGACATCATGGCGTTCTGCGACCGGATGAAGGCCGAAATGTCTTCTGCGTTCCCGGAAGTGACGATCTGCGATTTCGGCCATATCGGCGATGGCGGCGTGCACTTCAATCTCGTCGTGCCGAAGGACAGTTCCGCCGCGACCGACAGGGAATTCGAGACGCGGTTGCGCGACTGGGTCTTCACCATCGCGGTTGGCGATTTCGCTGGAAGCTTCAGCGCCGAACACGCCATCGGCCGCAAGAACCAGAGCTATTACGATCTCTATACGGACGGAAAGATCAAGGAACTGGCGGCCGGGCTGAAAGCCCTGACATCGCCGGGCAGCCTTGGCGCCGTCCGTTTTGGTTAGCCCATACGACCAATTCACGCCCTTGAGGGTGTTACCAGCTAACGAGGACTGCGCAATGAGCATCAATACCAGGGTCGAGGAGGCTGCATTCCAGCCCGCCTCGCGTATTTCGTCCATCGGCGTTTCTGAAATCGTCAAGCTCGGCGCGAAGGCGCAGGCGCTGAAGCGCGAGGGTCGCCCGGTCATCATCCTCGGTGCCGGCGAGCCGGACTTCGATACGCCCGATCATATCAAGGAAGCCGCCTGGAAGGCGCTGCAGGCCGGCCAGACCAAGTACACCGCCCTTGATGGCACGCCGGAACTGAAGGCCGCGATCCGCGACAAGTTCAGCCGTGAGAACAGTGTCGATTACGCATTGGACGAGATCACGGTCGCGACCGGCGCCAAGCAGATCCTCTTCAACGCGCTGATGGCGACGCTGAACCCGGGCGACGAAGTCGTCATCCCGACGCCTTACTGGACATCCTATTCCGATATCGTGCAGATTGCCGAGGGCAAGCCGGTGCTGATCGCCTGCGATGCCGATGCCGGTTTCCGCCTGCAGGCCGAAGAGCTTGAGGCCGCGATCACGCCGAAGACCCGCTGGCTGCTCCTGAACTCGCCGTCGAACCCATCGGGTGCGGCCTACCGCGAGGAAGATTACCGGCCGCTCCTCGACGTCCTGCTGCGCCATCCGCATGTCTGGCTGCTGGTCGACGACATGTACGAACATATCGTCTATGACGGTTTCCGCTTCGTCACCCCGGCGGCCATCGAGCCGCGACTGAAGAGCCGCATCCTCACTGTCAACGGCGTCTCGAAGGCCTATGCCATGACCGGCTGGCGCATCGGCTATGCCGGCGGTCCGCGCGATCTGATCAAGGCCATGGCCGTGGTGCAGAGCCAGGCGACGTCCTGCCCGTCCTCAGTCAGCCAGGCGGCGAGCGTTGCGGCCCTGAACGGTCCTCAGGATTTCCTGGCCGAGCGCAAGGCAAGCTTCCAGCGCCGCCGCGACCTCGTGGTCGCCGGCCTGAACGCCATCGAAGGGCTGGATTGCCGGGTGCCGGAAGGCGCTTTCTACACCTTCTCCGGCTGTGCCGGCGTTCTCGGCAAGACCACGCCGGGCGGCAAGCCGATCGCGACCGACGCCGACTTCTGCGCCTATCTGCTGGAAGATGCCAATGTCGCCGTGGTTCCGGGCTCCGCCTTCGGCCTCTCGCCCTTCTTCCGCATTTCCTATGCGAGCGCGGAAAGCGAACTCGTGGAGGCTCTGAAGCGCATCGCCGAGGCCTGCGCCAACCTGCGTTGAACAATCATTCGGCTGGTTGGAGCCGGCGCTTCAGTCTGCCCCAAGCCTCTCGGCATAAGCGACGTCATCCTCGGGCTTGTCCCGAGGATCTGCCTTGCTCTGCCAAGCGCTGGCGACCCATTGGAAGAGTTGCAAGAATTCCCACGCCGTAGATGCTCGGGACAGGCCCGAGCATGACGAAAAGGAGGCGTCTGCGCCTCTTGTCGGAATCCGGTGCCGAGGGCGTTCCTTCTACTTGAACAGGAAATACACCCCGCAAACGGCAATCACGCCGCCGAGGGCGCGCACCAGATTGCCGTTCCAGATACCTTTTAGACCATAGCCGACGCCGATGCCGAGGATGTGGATGGCGCCGGTCGAAACCACGAAGCCCACGGTAAACGCGGCGGGATCGGCGGCCCGGAGCGTGGCCTGACCATGCGGATAGCCGTGAAAGATGGCGAAGAGCGCGACGATCACCAGTGCGGCCCATTCAGGCGCGCGCCAGCCGGCGGCGATGACGCCGCCGAGCACCATCAATGAGACGGCGATGGCGATGGTGATCGTTTCGGCTGAAAGCACGTCGAACATGCCGATGATGCCGCCGATGCACATGATGAGCGGAAAGGTGGCGGGCAGCGTCCACACCGATCTGCCGCCCATCTGCGCGCCCCAGAGACCGACCGCCAGCATGGCGAGGAAGTGATCGAAACCCGCAAGCGGGTGACCGAAACCGCTGCCGAAGCCGCCCATGGGGCCGCCGAGATCATGCGCCGCAGCTATCGAAGGAAGCGCACTTGCGATGAGTGACGCGAGGCCACCCCTGCGGGCCGCGGACGCGAAGATTCGGGACAAAGCAGACCCTGGTGCGAACATACGGCGGAGCGGCTGCAGGAAACGGGTCATGAAATTTCTCCGGAGGCGACGCGCGCAGCATAACCCGCCACGACTGCGACACAGATCCATCTACAATCATCGGCGATTCGGATATAGTCCGCTCGCGCTGCTGTCGGATGGCAAGTCCGGGTGATGATATTCACCGCAAGAGTGGCGAGCGATTTTGGAGATTTGACGATGCTGATTTCGAAGACGCCGCGAGCCTTCGTCGTTCCGGCCCTTCTCGGGCTTGCCGCTTCGCTCGTGCTTCCGGCTGTTGCCGAGGCGCATATCCTGCAGGGCGAGGCAGGTGGCTTTCTTCATGGTTTCGAGCATCCGCTCTCCGGCGCCGACCATTTGCTCGCGATGTTCTGCGTTGGCCTCTGGGGCGCGCAGATGGGCGGGCGCTCCGTCTGGAGCCTGCCGATCGCCTTTCCGCTGATCATGGTCATCGGCGGCATTCTGGGCATTGCCGGAGTGCCGCTGCCGGCAGTGGAAAGCGGCATTGCGCTTTCTATCATCGTGCTGGGTGCGGCGATCGCCTTCGTCTGGCGTCCGCCGGAATGGCTGGCCGTGTTGGTGATCGGCGTCTTTGCGATCTTCCATGGCTACGCTCACGGTGCGGAATTGCCGACGGCCACCGATCCGGCCGATTATGCGATCGGCTTCGTCGTCGCAACCGGCCTGATCCACCTTCTCGGCATTTCCGTCGGTCTTGCCTTCCAGCGATTCCGGGGTGGGGAACTCTCCCGCGCCGTGGGTGGACTGATCGGCCTCGGCGGCGTCTATTTCCTCGTCGCCTGAGCCCGTGCGCATCGCGTCGCCATCCGGTGGTTCTCTCCCGCTCTGGCCGGGCCTTGTGCTGGCCGTCGGGGGAGGGGCCGTCATCCTCCTGTCTTTCCTTCTGAAATCTCCGGGCGATTATGTCGACTGGCCGCTTGCCTCGGTTCTGACTGCCGAGCGCCTGCTGCCGCTTCTGGGGCTTGGCATCCTGATCGGGCAGTTGCCGCGCAAGGCATTGGCTCCGGCAGTCCTTCTCCTTCTTGCCGGCATCGCTCTTGGCTTTGTCTTCCGCGAGAAATTCTACGAACTGATGGCGCCGGTGCCAGGTGCCGCGGCCAACATGTTTCTTGCCGGCCCCATGGCCTGCCTGCTGATAGGCTTTTCGCTGGTTCTGCCGCGTGGCATCCGGTCATGGCTGGCCCTGCCCCTGCTGGTTCCGTCCGGAGCCGTTCTGGCGATTGCCGGATTGCTCGGAGACGTGACCCTGCATGCCCGAAGCTACCTGCCTTCTGCATGTTTCGCAGAGATCTGGATCGTCGCAGGAATGGCGTTTCTTGCCGCCGCCTTTCGACGGACATGGGCGATGATCGGAGCGCGCATCTTTGCAAGCTGGCTGATCGCCATCGGCTTTCTCTACGGCGGTGCGCATCTCGCCGCAAAACAGAACGGCCTTGTTCCGCCGCCGTTCCCGGCGGCGGTAGAGACGGGGGAGTTCGCCGGCTTCGAGACCGTGCTGGAGCAGCTGGGCCGCGCGGGAGAGGCAAGATGAGCCTTCCTTCCCGTCATCATCCTTTCGCCGTCGCCTGCCTGATTGTGTTGGCGTCCGCTTCCTCCGCAATTGCCCATCCCGATATCGCGATCACCGCGCGTGTCCTGTTCGATATCAGGGACAGGCGGCTGGTGTCCGTTGCCGAAAGCTTTGCCTTCGACGAAAAATACAGTGACCGGCTGCGCTCCCGTTTCGATCACGATGGCAACGGCATGTTCGATGACGGCGAGGTCGACGAGTTGCGTCAGGCCCTGACCGCCGATCTCGGCGACAGGGACTTCCTGACCGAACTGGCTCTCGGAGAACAGCCGCTGGATCTGGGAGAACCCGATGCCTTCCATGCGACCGCCCAGGCCGGCAGCGTATCGATCACCTTCGGCTTCCGGCTGGAGGCCCCTGTGGCAATCGGGGCGGGGCAAAGCCTGACCCTCATGCATCGGGACCGGGATTATACGGTGGCCTTCCGGCTGGCCGAGGACAGGCCGGTGCTGATCCGGGGCGGTGAGGGGCATTGCGCCTACACGGTCACCGACCGGCCGGATCGGGCCTATTTCGGCGGACTGGTCGTACCGCAGGCGATCACCCTGACCTGCCGCTGATCTCAGACGAAGATCTGCCGGTTCTCGTCGACGAGTTCCTGCAGGAAGGAGACCACGGTGCGCACGCGCACGAGTTCGCGGGCGCTTTCGTGATAGGTGGTCCAGTAGGAGCGCCGGATGATGACATCGGGCAGCACCCGCACAAGTTCCCCATGCTGCCGGGCGATGTAGTCGTGCAGGATGCCGATGCCGAAGCCGGCGCGCACGGCTTCGGTCTGGCCGATGGCTGACGAGATCTCGAAGCCGGAATCCCAGCCGCGCATCACCTCGCCGGTATAGGCAAGCGACGCCGAATAAACGAGATCGTCCACATGGCCGATCAGCCGGTGTTCCCTCAGCGCCTCGACGGTCTCCGGCATGCCGGCTTCTTCGAGGTAGTTTCGCGAAGCATAGAGGCCGAGCGTGTAGTCGGTGAGTTTCGAGGAGATGAGCCGTCCCTGTTCCGGCCGCTCGATGGTGATGGCGATATCGGCCTCGCGCTGGGAAAGCGAGAAGGCGCGCGTCACCGGCACGAGCTGGATCTTGAGGGCAGGATAACGCCGGGTCAGCTCTCCGAGACGGGAAGCGAGAAAGGCGACGCCGAAACCATCCGGCGCGCCGATGCGCACGGTACCCGCAACCGCGCTGTCGACGCGGCCGATATCCGATTGCGCCGCCAGCATCTCCGTTTCCATGCGCTCTGCGGCACGGCTGAAGACCTCACCCTCGGGCGTCAGCTCACAGCCATTGGTGCGGCGCACGAGGAGGCGGGTCTGCAACGCTTCCTCAAGTGCCGTGATCCGGCGCGACAGCGTCGCGTGGTTGACCCCGAGCCGCCGCGATGCCGAAAGGATCTGGCCGGAGCGGGCAACCGCAAGGAACATGCGCACATCGTCCCAGTTCATTTCGCATACCTTGTGTCGAAAAATGCACAACGGTTCTGTAATCCAGATCATTGCCTTGCGCAAATCGAAGTGGGAAGCTGCGCCATCACAAAAAGACCCCTGAGGAGGTTCATCCATGTATGAGATCGGTCATTTCATCGGCGGCAAGCATGTCCCCGGCACCAGCGGACGCACGTCGCCCGTCTACAACCCGGCAACCGGCGAGATCCAGGGGCAGGTAGCGCTTGCGACCGATGCCGAGCTCGATGCCGCCGTGCAGAACGCCAAGGCCGCGCAGCCCGGCTGGGCCGCGACCAATCCGCAGCGCCGCGCCCGCGTGTTCATGAAGTTCGTGGAACTCCTGAACAAGAACATGAATGAACTGGCCGAGCTGCTCTCCAAGGAGCATGGCAAGACGGTCGAGGATTCCAAGGGTGACATCATTCGCGGTCTTGAAGTCTGCGAATTCGTCATCGGCATTCCGCACCTTTCCAAGAGCGAATTCACCGAAGGCGCCGGCCCGAACATCGACATGTATTCGATCCGCCAGCCGGTCGGCATCGGCGCGGGCATCACTCCGTTCAACTTCCCGGGCATGATCCCGATGTGGATGTTCGCGCCCGCAATCGCCTGCGGCAACGCCTTTATCCTGAAGCCTTCCGAGCGCGATCCGTCCGTTCCGATCCGCCTTGCCGAACTGATGATCGAAGCCGGTCTGCCCGCCGGTATCCTGAACGTCGTCAACGGTGACAAGGGTGCAGTCGATGCGATCCTCACCCATCCGGAAATCGGCGCCGTCTCCTTCGTCGGCTCCACCCCGATCGCTCGCTACGTCTATGGCACCGCTGCCATGAACGGCAAGCGCGCCCAGTGCTTCGGCGGCGCCAAGAACCACATGATCATCATGCCGGATGCCGATCTGGACCAGGCCGCAAACGCCCTGATGGGCGCTGGCTACGGCTCCGCCGGCGAGCGCTGCATGGCGATCTCGGTTGCCGTTCCGGTCGGCGAGGAAACCGCCAACCGCCTGATCGAAAAGCTGACGCCGATGGTGGAAGCGCTTCGCATCGGCCCCTACACCGATGAGAAGGCCGATCTTGGCCCGGTCGTCACCAAGGAAGCCCAGGCCCGTATCAAGTCGCTGATCGACAGCGGTGTCGCCCAGGGCGCCGACCTCATCGTCGACGGCCGCGATTTCAAGCTTCAGGGCTATGAGAACGGCTATTTCGTCGGCGGTTGCCTGTTCGACAACGTTACCCCGGACATGGACATCTACAAGACGGAAATCTTCGGACCGGTTCTCTCGGTCGTTCGCGCCAAGAACTACGAGGATGCGCTCGCCCTTCCGATGAAGCATGAATACGGCAATGGCGTCGCGATCTACACCCGCGACGGCGATGCGGCCCGCGACTTCGCTTCCCGCATCAATATCGGCATGGTCGGCGTCAACGTTCCGATCCCGGTTCCGCTTGCCTACCACTCCTTCGGCGGCTGGAAGTCCTCTTCCTTCGGCGATCTCAACCAGCACGGCACGGACTCGATCAAGTTCTGGACCCGCACCAAGACGGTCACCAGCCGTTGGCCGTCGGGCATCAAGGATGGCGCCGAGTTCGTCATGCCGACGATGAAGTGATGCCCTCCGGCGCTTCCGTCTTGCGCGTCCTCGCGACACTGCGTTTGCTGCGGTCGCGCGGGCGGGCATCAAGGACGGTGCTGAATTCGTCATGCTGCCGATGAAGCTATGCTCTTGATTTCTCCACCAGTGAGAGGCGCGCAAATACTTTGAAGAACTTTGAAAACGGGTCTCGAACGAGGCCCGTTTTTTCGTTGCGCACAACTTGCGACAAGGCTGTGGTCGTGGCAGGTCTATCTGCGGATGCGGTCGGGGGCCGAATCTGTAGAGCAGACATGGCAAGTGGGGCGAAAATGGCAGCAGCAGGGTTAATTCCGGCGTCGGCGGTAACGCGCGGCGAGTTTCGCGGGCGCGCCGGCGAGTATTTCGGCATCTGGATCGTCAACATCCTGCTGACGATCGTCACCGTCGGCATCTATTCCGCCTGGGCCAAGGTGCGGCGCAACCGTTATTTCTACGGCAATACCTTCGTCGATGGTCACTCCTTCGACTATCATGCCCGCGGCAAGCAGATCTTCATCGGCCGCTTGATCGTCTTTGCCTATCTGATCGTCTACAACATCGTTCTGATGTTCATGCCGCTGGCCGGCGCGGTACTGGCGGTCGGCATGCTGCTCCTATTGCCGTGGATCGTCTCGCGCAGCCTGCGCTTCAATGCGCGCGTGACCAGCTATCGCAATATCCGTTTCGATTTCCTCGGCAAAACCTGGGGCGCTTTCGTCGCGATCATCCTCGGCGGCCTCGTCTCGATCATATCGCTCGGCATTCTGGCGCCTTTCGCCAGCCGTTGGCTCTACCGCTATGTTTTCAACAACCTGCGTTACGGCGATCGTGCCTTTGCGACGGATCCCCGTATCGGCAAGCTCTATGGCGTCTGGTGGGTCTCAGCGCTGATTTCGCTTGTGGGCTTCGTCATCGCGGCGGGACTGGGCTTCCTGTTCTATGCTGCAAGCGCGTCCAACATGGATTTCCTCACCGAGGAGGAGCGGACCATCCAGATTGTGGGCGCCATCTATGGAACGGTGGTTCCGCTGCTGGTGCTTTATGCCGTCGCTGCCATTTTCTATCGGGTTGGCGTGCGCAATGTCGTCATGCAGGCGACATTGCTTGACGGACGTCACAGGCTTTACAGCGATCTGTCGCGGTTTCGTTATTTCTGGATCGTGGTCTCGAACCTTGTGGTGTCCGTCATGTCCTTCGGACTGATGCGCCCCTGGGCGGCGATCCGCGAGCGGCGCTACACGGTCGAACATTCCGGCATTGCCTTCGATGGCGATATCGGTGAAATCATTGCCTCCATCGAAGACACGGGCTCGGCGGTGACGGCCGAATATATCGATATGGAAGGCTTCGACTTTGGCTTCTGACGCGACGAGCAGCGAGGCGCGGATCATCGCCCGGGGACACTGGCATCCGCCACGTTCCAGCAAGGCGCAGGCGGCGACGCTTCTCGCCAGCGATACCACTCTTCTTGTCCGCATAGACGGCGAGGCGGGCGATCCCGCCGCGTTCAACGACGCTCGCCGGGTGACGATCTCCGATCGTGTCGGCAATATTCCCCGCCGTATCGGTTTCGTCGACGGATCGACTTTCGAGACCGCTGACAACGACGCCATCGATGGATGGCTGAGGAAAACCCGCTCCCGGCACCATGGTTTCGTCCATGAACTGGAGAGATTCCATCCCCGGCTGATCGCCTTCGCCCTCGGGGTCTTCCTGCTGGGAGGTCTCGTCTATCGTTTCGCCCTGCCGGCGCTGGTCGAAGTCGCTGTTGCCGTCACGCCGCCTGTGGTTCCGAAGCTGATGTCTTCAGGAACGCTCGCCTCGCTCGATCAGGCCGTGTTTTCGAAGAGCGAACTGCCCGAAGCGCAGCAAGATGAACTGACGGCAAAGTTCGAGGCGCTGGCCGAGCATTCGGCGCGGGGCAGCGAGGGTTACAATCTCAATTTCCGAAAAGGTGGCGTTATCGGCCCGAACGCATTCGCATTGCCGGATGGCACGCTGGTGATCACCGACGAACTGATCGACCTTGCGGCTGGCGACAGCGAAATGATTCTCGGCGTTCTGGCACACGAGATCGGCCATGTGGAGAAGACCCATTCACTGCGCCAGCTTTATCGCGCGGCCGGTACGGCAGGTCTCATCATGCTGATTGCCGGCGATATCGGTTCCGCCGGCGAGGATATCCTGACCAATGGCGCAGCGCTGGTGTCATTATCCTATTCCCGCTCCGCCGAGAGCGAGGCGGACCATGTTTCCGTCGAGCTGATGTCCAGGGCCGGTCATGATCCGGCGGCAATCGGACGCTTCTTCGAGCTGATCGAGAAAAAACTCGGCGACAGCGGAGAGACCTCCATTCTGGCCACCCATCCCGGCACGCCCGAGCGCCGGCAGCAGATCGAGGAATGGACGAAAACCCTTGGTCAGCACTAGCCTGCGCCACGTATGACACTACCGGAATGGGGGCTGCGGGCGACCGGCGATGGCCGGCTTCACGCCGCCATGTCGGTATTGTCGAAGTCGGGAATATTAGAAATCAAAGCGCTTTTATACTTTGGTTTAACCACTTTCCCCCAGTCTCGGACTGAGGCCCGTCGAGCCGATTGTCCGACGAAAGCATGATGCTCCGGCCGAAATCCCTGCCCCGAAATACCCAGGTGGTCGCCGTTCGTGCGGACCCCTTTCCGTGAAAGTCATGCCATTATGTTGAGCCGTTTTTCGATCAAGACGAAGATCGTCTTGATGATCCTGTTGCTGGGCGTCATCTCCCTGACAGGGATGTCCGTCCTCGCGTCCCGCTTTGCCAGTGTCAACGCCAGCTATTCCGGCTTTGTCCAGAAGGAGGCCCAGGCTGCAATTCTTGCGGCCCGTTCGGCAGCAGGCTTCTGGACCACCGTCACTGCCGTTTCCCGCATGGCGGCGCTCGACGCCCACTCGTCTGAATTCGAAGCCATGCGCAAGAGCTACACGACCAATTATGCAGGCGCCGTCGAACGCATGACGACGCTGGCGCAGCTTGTGCCCTCGCGCAAGCCGGCATCGGACGATATCCTGGCCACGATGAGCCAGTTCAAGACGATCTTCGACGAGATCCTTGCGCTCAAGCTGGAAGGCAAGACGGACGAAGCCTTGGCGGCTGCCAAGCGGATGGACGCACTCTTCGGCGACATCTCTGCAAAGGCCGGCGCCAACAACCAGGCCATGGCGGAAATGATCACCGCTGGCGGCATCGCACTGTCGGAAGAAACCAGCAGCAGCATCACGATGACGATGACAGCGCTGGCAATCAGTGTCCTTGCGATCGTCGGCCTCGCCTTCTTTGTTGCCACCAGGGGCATTACGGGCCCGATGGAAGTGCTGCGTTCCCGCATGGCTTCGCTTGCCGCCGGCAACACCTCTGCCTCGATCGACGGCGTGGACCGCGGCGACGAAATCGGCGCCATGGCAAAGGCGGTCGAGGTCTTCAGGGACAACGCCCTCGAACGTGTTCGTCTGGAAGATGCCGCCGAAGCAACCCGCAGCCGCAGCGATGCGGAACGCGCCGCAAACGAAGCCCAGAAGCTGAAAGAACAGGCCGACCTGCAGCACGCCATGCAGTCTCTCGCTGGCGGCCTGAGTGCTCTTGCCGATGGTGACCTGTCGCACCGGCTCAATACGCCGTTCGTGAGCCATCTCGACAGCCTGCGCATCAACTTCAACAATTCCGTGCAGAAGCTGCATGATGCCATGCGCGTCGTCGGCGACAACGCTGGCGCTATCAATGCCGGTGCGAGCGAAATCCGCTCGTCGAGCGACGACCTCGCCCGCCGCACCGAGCAGCAGGCGGCAGCCGTCGAGGAAACCGCCGCCGCGCTGGAGGAAATCACCACGACCGTCCGCGATGCCGCAAAGCGCGCCGACGAAGCCCGCCGGCTGGTCATCGCCACCGGCGAGGATGCCAAGGGATCGGGCGCCGTGGTCAATGCTGCCGTGACCGCGATGCATGAAATCGAGAAGTCCTCGGTGGAAATCTCGAACATCATCGGCGTGATCGACGACATCGCCTTCCAGACCAACCTTCTGGCGCTGAACGCCGGTGTCGAAGCGGCCCGTGCCGGGGAAGCCGGCAAGGGCTTCGCGGTTGTCGCACAGGAAGTGCGCGAGCTTGCCCAGCGTTCCGCGAATGCCGCCAAGGAAATCAAGGCGCTCATCACCACCTCGAGCTCGCAGGTCGAAAGCGGCGTGACCCTCGTTGGCAATACCGGGCGCGCGCTGGAATCGATCGTGTCCCAGGTCCAGCACATTTCCGACCACGTACAGGCGATCGCCGAGGCCTATCGCGAGCAGTCGCTCGGCCTGCAGGAGATCAACAACGCGGTCAACAGCATGGACCAGAACACCCAGCAGAACGCAGCCATGGTCGAGGAGTCGACCGCGACCGCTCACAGCCTGGCGCACGAAGCCTCCGGTCTTGCCGGCCTGCTGGCGCAGTTCCGCCTCGTGGGCGAGGCTCCGGCCTATGTCTCTCAGGCAAGGGCAGCCTGAGCGGATCGGCTGACGGATGACAATGAGAAAGGGCGGCAGAAATGCCGCCCTTTCTTTTGATGGTGAATAGCGGCCGCGCGCTGTTTACTGCGTCGGGCCGTCGTTGAAGCCGACCTTGTCGACCAGTTCGGAAGCCTGCTTGCGGTTTGCGGCGATGTCGGTCAGCGGCAGCGGATCGGGCTTGATCGGGCCGAAGGAGGCGACGACCTCGGAGACCTTCGCGCCCGGCAGAACCGGATATTCGAAGACCTGCTCCGAATAGATTTCCTGTGCCTTGCCGGAGGACAGGAATTCCATCAGCTTGATGGCATTGTCCTTGTTGGGCGCGTTCTTGGCCAGCGCCATGCCGGAAATGTTGACATGGGTGCCCCGGTCGGCGGCATTCGGGAACAGCACCTTGATGGCTGCCGCCCATTCCTTTTCTTCCGGGTCCTTGTCGTTGGTCAGCATCAGGCCGACGTAATAGGTGTTGCCCAGCGCGATATCGCATTCGCCGGACATGATCGACTTGGCCTGGCTACGGTCGTTGCCGTCGGGCTTGCGGACGAGGTTGTTCTTCAGGCCCGTCAGCCACTTTTCCGTATATTCCGCGCCGTGGTGGGCGATCATCGAGGCGAACAGGCCGATGTTGTAGGAGTGCTGGCCGTCGCGTATGCAGATGCGGTTCTTCCACTTCGGATCGGACAGTTCCTCGTAGGTGATTGCCGTTTCCGGAACGCGCTCCTTCGAGGCATAGACCACGCGGCCGCGGGTGGTCAGGCCGAACCAGTCGCCTGCCGGATCGCGATACTGTTCCGGAATGTCCTTGTTGATGATGTCGTTCTGCACCGGCTGGGTGACGCCGCCATCCTTGGCTTCGATCAGGCGGCCGATATCGACGGTCAGGATGACGTCCGCGGGAGAGTTGGCGCCCTCGGCGGCGATACGCTCGACCAGTCCCTTGTCGAGAAAGAGGACATTGGTTTCGATGCCGGTTTCCTTGGTGAATTCGTCGAGCAGCGGCTGGATCAGCTCCGGCTGGCGATAGGAGTAGATATTGACTTCGCCGTCAGCAAGCGCGGAACCCGCCATGGCGCCGAAGGACACCGTGGCAAGAAGCGCCACGCGCATTGTTTTCGCCGAAAGCATGGAAACCTCCTTTGATACATCCCATATTAGATATTAGTTGACCGTTCTAATCATGAATTGCGGAAAGCTGTCAATCGGACTAGGGTCCGTCCACGTTCAAGGGAATCCGGAAGTTGAGTATTTTGGAATTGTTCAAAACTACAAAAGACGTTATACAAGGCTGAAAACGAGTCAGGGAGTCAGGCATGCGTTTGACAAAACAGACAAATTACGCAGTTCGCATGCTCATGTACTGCGCTGCTAATAAAGAGCATTTGAGCCGGATCCCGGAAATCGCCAAGGCTTATGGCGTCTCCGAACTGTTCCTGTTCAAGATTCTTCAGCCACTGAACAAGGCCGGATTGGTGGAAACCGTCCGTGGCCGCAACGGTGGTGTGCGCCTTGGTCGTCCGGCCGACAAGATCACCCTGTTCGATGTGGTGAAGGTCACGGAAGACAGCTTCGCCATGGCGGAATGCTTCGAGGATGATGGTGACGTCGATTGTCCGCTGATCGACAGCTGCGGTTTGAACTCCGCGCTGCGCAAGGCGCTCGGCGCCTTCTTCGAAGTGCTCAGCCAGTACACCATCGACGATCTGGTCAAGGCACGACCGCAGATCAATTTCCTGCTCGGCATCAATGATTTCGAGCCGAAAGCCGCTATTTCCGCCCCGGCTGCCTGATCGGCAATTCGCGGTTACCCTTTCGAACCCCGTTGCGCTAACAGGCCGGCGGGGTTTTCGTTTGTCCTTCGACGATAGCCTCGATTGAACAGAAAAAGTCGCCGGATTCAGTCCGATCCCCTTGAGCGGCGCGGATCTTCAAAATACCTTTACGTAAACGGAAGCGATGGAGGTCGCTGCCGCGGGCGGCCGGTCATCCGGCCGTAGGGAGCTTTGGGAGGAGCGCCTTCAATGTATGATTATGTCATCGCCGGCGGTGGGTCGGCGGGATCCGTTCTGGCATCGCGCCTGAGCGAAAACCCGGACGTGAAAGTGTGTCTCATCGAAGCGGGAGGGCTTGGGCGGGATCTTCTGCTGCGGGTCCCTTCAGGGGCCGTCGCCATCGTGCCGGGACGGGTGAAAGGCCCGAACTGGTGCTTCGAGACGGAGCCGCAGCCGGGGTTGAACGGCAGGTGCGGCTTTCAGCCGCGGGGCAGGGGGCTCGGCGGATCGAGCCTGATCAACGCCATGCTCTATGTCCGCGGCCACGCCTCGGATTATGACGGCTGGGCGGAGGCCGGTTGCTCCGGCTGGTCTTATGCCGATGTGCTGCCCTATTTCCTGAAATCGGAAAACAATATTCGCGGCGCAAATGCGCTGCATGGCGCAAGCGGCCCGCTTCAGGTGAGCGATCCCGATTGGGCAAGGCCGATCAACCGGGCTTTCATCGAGGCAGGGGAACTGCGCGGCTTCAGGACGAACGACGATTTCAACGGGCCGGATCAGGAAGGTTTCGGTCTCTATCAGGCAACCCAGTTCTGGCAGGGGCCGAAGAAGGGGGAGCGCTGTTCTGCTTCCGCTGCCTATCTGCACGACCATCTGGAGGAGCGGACAAACCTCACGATCATCCCCCATGCGCGGGCGACGCGAATCCTGATCGAGAACGGCCGGGCGGGCGGCGTCGTCTATCGGCAGGGACGGAAGGAGGCCAAGGTTTGGGCGGCGCGAGAGGTGCTCGTCTCAAGCGGAGCCCTGCAATCGCCGCAACTCCTGATGCTGTCGGGGATCGGGCCTGCGGATGAGCTGCGGCGGTTCGGCATTTCCGTGGTGGCGGATCGCCGGGAGGTCGGGGCTAACCTGCAGGATCATCTCGACTACACGCTCGTCTATCGTTCCGGTGATCCCGATATGATGGGCATCGGACTGACGGGCATGCGGGACATGGTATGTGCTGCGGGTGAATGGCGGCGCGAGGGAACGGGCCTGCTGCGTTCGACCTTTGCGGAATCGGGAGCCTTCCTGAAAACCGACCCGAGCCTTGAGCGGCCTGATATCCAGCTGCATTTCGTCATCGCCATGGTCGACGATCATGCCCGCAGGCTGCACCTGGGCTACGGTTATTCCTGCCATGTCTGCCTGCTGCGGCCCCATTCGCGCGGGCGCGTAGGCCTCAAGAGTGCCGATCCTCTCGCCGCGCCGCTGATCGATCCCGCCTATCTCTCGGATAGCAGGGACATGGCCGGCATGATTGCCGGAACGAAGGTGACGCGGGAGGTGATGGAGGCCGCACCCCTCGATCGCTACCGCCGCCGCGAGCTCAATCCTGCCGGCAATACCGACAGCGAAATCGCATCCGCGATCCGTGCCCGCGCCGACACCATCTATCATCCGGCCGGAACTTGCCGGATGGGGGCAGACGAAGATTCCGTCGTGGATCCGCAATTGCGGGTGCGCGGCGTCGAGGGACTGCGGGTGGTGGACGCTTCCATCATGCCGACCCTGATCGGTGGCAATACCAATGCGCCTGTCATCATGATGGCGGAGAAGATCGCGGCCTCCATTCTCGCGGCCTGAAGTTTCCTTGGGTGTTGGAAGATGGCCTGGGTTTTCCATCCGGCGTGCCCGGAGCAATTCCAGTAAAAGTGGGAACCGGTTTTGCGTCCGGAATTGCGTGAAACCAAAGAGATAGGGCATTGGAAGCGATTCCGTTGTCGTCGGAAATGCTCTAGTTTCCCCGGCGATATCCATGTTGCAGGGAGGAGGACGGCTTGGCTGAGACGAAACCGATAGCGCCGCGGGCGATCATTGCCATGGGGGTCAGCGGTTGCGGCAAGTCGTCGGTTGGCGCCTTGCTGGCTGAGCGGCTGGGCCTTGCCTTCGTCGAGGGGGACAGCCTGCATCCGGCCGGAAACGTCGCAAAGATGGCGCAGGGAATAGCGTTGACGGATGAGGATCGCTGGCCGTGGCTGGAGACGATCGGTAGGCTGATGGCCGAGGCGCTGAATCGCGGCGAGGGGATCGTCGTTTCGTGCTCGGCGCTGAAACGTATCTACCGTGACCGGCTGCGACAGGCGACGTCTGATCGGCTGGCTTTTGTCTTTCTGGATGGTACGCCGGAATTGCTGCTGTCCCGCATGGGCGCGCGCACCGGCCACTTCATGCCTGTTACTCTGCTGGAGAGCCAGTTGCGGACGCTGGAGGTGCCGACGGGAGAGCAGGGCGTCATCACGGTGAACATCGATGGCAGTGTCGATGCCATCGTGGACTGTGCGCTCAAGGGATTGACGGTTATCGGCTGAGCGGCCGTCCGTCCCTGTGTCGTAAATGCGCTTCGCCCATGGGACGTGCCCCCCGCCTGAAAGCAATTATCGGGCGAAAGGTTGTCGAGGTGTTAAACGAGACCGCTTACATGCGTATTTCATTGAACAGCATGTGCTGAAGGTTAACGTTCGTTTGCTCCTGCCAAAGCATGTCGCGCAAAAGCGTGCAGCGGTTTTGCGGCAACGATATGCGATGAAATAAGGCCTTGAAGCGTATGGAGCGAATCCGAAAGATCGCGACGCGCTTCAAGGCCGCGTCACTCAGGCGCGGCCATCCAGTGTCATGAGCGGACGATAGAGTTCCGGCCGGCGGTCGCGGAAGAGGCCCCAGGCGGAACGCTGCTTTGCAATGCCCTCGAGATCGAAGGTGGCGGTGAGCACTGTTTCGCTGGTCCGGTCTGCCTCGGCGATCTTGGCTCCGGTCTGGTCGGCGATGAAGGACGAGCCGTAGAAGGTAAGTTCGGTGCCCTTGCGGCCCGGCTCTTTCCCGATCCGGTTGGAAGCGATGACCGGCACGACGTTTGCAGCGGCGTGGCCCTGCATCACGCGTTGCCAGTGAGCGGCGCTGTCGATCGTCGGGTCCTGCGGTTCTGAGCCGATTGCGGTCGGATAGAACAGCAGTTCGGCGCCCTGAAGGGCCATGGCGCGGGCAGCTTCCGGGAACCACTGGTCCCAGCAGATGCCGACGCCGATCTTCGCGTGACGCGTCTGCCAGACGCGGAAACCGGTATCGCCGGGAGAGAAGTAATACTTCTCCGTATAGCCCGGACCGTCGGGAATATGGCTCTTGCGATAGAGGCCGAGCACCGTGCCATCCGCATCGACGATGGCGACGCTGTTGAAATAGGTCTGCCCGGCCTTTTCGAAGAAGCTGACGGGCAGAACCACATTCAGCTCTGCCGCAAGCTTCGAGAAATGCGCAATCAGCGGATTGCCCTCGAAGGGCTTCGCCATGTCGAAGAATTCGGCGATCTGGTCCTGGCAGAAATAGGGAGCCTCGAAAAGCTCCTGGATCAGGATGATCTGCGCGCCATCGGCGGCAGCCTTGCGGATCAGTGTCTCTGCCCGCTCGATATTGCCCTTGAGATCCCAGCTGCAGGCCATCTGGGTGGCGGCGACGGTAACGTGTGCCATGTGGCTTTCTCCTTAGACGCCGAGCTTGTCGCGCAGGCCGTACCACCATGCGCCGAGAACGGTAAGCGGCACGCGGAAGGTCTTGCCGCCGGGGAAGGGGAAGGCCGGCAACGAGGCCCAGACGTCGAAACGCTCCGCATGACCGGCGACGGCCTCGCCGAGGATCTTGCCCAGCAGATGCGTGGTCGTCACGCCGTGGCCGCTGTCGCCATGGGAGAAGTAGACGTTGTCTGCGAGCTTGCCGATATGCGGAATACGCGTGAGCGTCAGCGCGAAATTGCCGCTCCAGGCGAATTCGATCTTCGCATTGGCGAGCTGCGGGAAGGTCTTCAGCATGTTCGGGCGAATGACGCCGGTGAGGTTTGCCGGATCCTGGCCGCCATAGCCGATGCCGCCGCCATAGAGCAGCCGGTTGTCGGCCGTGCGGCGGTAGTAGTCGAGCACATAGTTGGCATCTTCGACACAGTAATTGGCCGGCAGCAGTTCCTCGATCATGTCAGGATCGAGCTGTTCGGTCGCCATGACCTGGCTGGAGACGGGCATCATCTTGTCGGTGATCTTCGGCAGCATGGTGCCGAGATAGGCATTGCCGCAGACGAGGACATATTTCGCCCTGACCGAGCCTTCTGCCGTGCGGACGACCGGGTTGGCGCCCAAGTCGAGGCCGGTGACGCGCGATTTTTCGAAGACCTGCCCGCCCAGGCTCTCGAAGGCCGCAGCCTCTCCGAGCACGAGGTTGAGCGGATGGATATGGCCGCCGAAGCGGTCGATCATGCCGCCGACATAGCGGTCGGCCTTCACGTATTTGCCGACATCGGCCTTGGAGACCATCTCAAGCCCGGTATGGCCGTGCTTTTCCCAGTTGGCTTTCACATGAGCCATCTCGCGCACCTGCTTGTCGGTAAAGGCGGCGAAGAAGCCGCCATCGACGAGATCGCACTGGATGCCGTATTTCGCCGTGCGTTCGCGAATGATGTTGCCGCCCTCGAGCGACATGGCGCCGAGCTTTGCCGCCTTGTCCGGCCCGTAACGGCGGGCGATGACCTCAAGGTCGCGGCTGTAGCCGTTGACGATCTGGCCACCATTGCGACCGGACGCGCCGAAGCCGATGCGTTCGCCCTCGACGACGATCACCTTGAAGCCGTTTTCCGCAAGCTGCAGTGCTGCCGAGATGCCGGTAAAGCCGGCGCCGATCACGCAGACATCGGCAGTGTGCTCGCCCTTCAGGCTGTCGCGTACCCGCTTGTCATTGGCGCTATGGGCATACCAGGAGGGGGCGTGGCCGGGATTGGTGGCGGAGGTCTGGTTCGTGCTGGTCATGGGTCACACCGTGCGGATGTAGGCGTCATATTCGACATCGGTGACGCGCAGGGAGAATTCGGAGAGTTCCTGTTGCTTGCAGGCCGTATAGAGGCTGCGATACTTCTGGCCGACCGCCGCATAGGCGAAGCTGGACTTGGCGAAACGCTGCAGGGCGAGGTCCCAGTTGGTCGGCAGGGGCTCATGATTGATAGCGTGGTCGTCGCCGCTGATCGCGCCGCCGGGAGCGGTCTTTTCCTTCATGCCGGCAAGAGCCGCCGAAAGGATCATCGCCAGCACCAGATAGGGATTGGTGTCGGCGCCCGCGACGCGCTGCTCGATGCGGGTCGCGGGCTTAGGAGCGGTAATGACGCGCACTGCGGCGGAACGGTTGTCGAAGCCCCAGGAGGCATAGGTCGGCGCATGTTCGGAGGGGCGCAGGCGGCGATAGGAGTTCTGGTGGGGCGCAAACACGGCCATGCTCTCGCCCATGTTTTCCAGAAGGCCGCCGACCGAATGCATCAATGCGTCGGAGGGGCCGTCCTCGCCGACATAGATGTTGTTGCCATTCTCATCGAGCACGGAGAAGTGGACATGCATGCCGCTGCCGGCCTGCATGCCGTAGGGC
This sequence comes from Rhizobium sp. ACO-34A, assembly GCA_002600635.1. Taxonomy (NCBI): domain Bacteria; kingdom Pseudomonadati; phylum Pseudomonadota; class Alphaproteobacteria; order Hyphomicrobiales; family Rhizobiaceae; genus Rhizobium; species Rhizobium sp. ACO-34A. Next base: position 1,000,642 of record CP021371.1, read on the forward strand.
TTGGCCATGAAAGTGGCGTCGAGATCGTTGGCGCGGGCCACGCCCTTGACGATGCGCTTCAGGAGTAACGCATAATCGGCGGCGGCAAGCGCATCCGGCACATGGTTGAGGTTGATTTCGTACTGGCCGGGGCCGTTTTCGCGCAGCGTCGTATCGGCCGGCACGCCTTGAGCGCGGGCGGCCGACGATATGCCGTGGAAGACTTCCTCAAAATCCTGCAGTTCGGAGATCGACAGAACCTGCGTCTGGCCGGTGTGCCAGCGGCCGTCGCGGGTGTTCGGCGGCCGGACCGGGTCGAGCGCCGAGCGGACAGGGTCGATCAGGTAGAATTCGAGTTCGGTCGCCACCACGGGGGTGAGCTTCAGCTTGGCGTAGCGCTCCAGCACATTGGCGAGCACCTGCCGGGGATCGGCGAAGAAGCCGGTGCCATCGGGATTCTTCATCTGCAGGAGAACCTGTGCCGTCGGGCGCGATAGCCAGGTGACGCGCGACAGCGTGCCGGGCACGGGGAAGCAGATGCCGTCCGGATCGCCTGTTCCTTCGGCAAGACCGGCGGAGTTGACGTCGCGGCCCCAGACGTCCAGCGCATAGACCGAGCGCGGGATCGCCATGCCCTTGGTCAACACGTCGAGCGCCCGCTCGCGGGGGATCCACTTTCCCCGGGGAACGCCGTTGACGTCGATTACGAAGGCTTCCAGCACTTCGATATCGGGGTTTTCTGCAAAAAAGGCTCTTGCGTAGCTATCAATGTCCATGGGCCACCGGAAAAATGAAAAACACTTCTGAGATCTGTCGGCATGCAAAACGCACGCGCGGTTGAAGATGCAGCGCTAACTGTGAGCGGTCTTCGCATTATAGATCAAGAAACGTGCCATTTTCCTGCCGGTACTTCAGTGCCCCTCGACCGGTTGGCGGTTGATTTCGCCTGTTTTTATCCGATCTGCCGCAACGACTGCAGCTTTTTGGTCAATTGACCGAAAATACCCTAGCATCGAAAAAGATAGATTTCCAGCCCATGAGGGCGATTTCGGCGGCACTTTTGTGCGCCGCCGAAAAAACGTGCATAATTCTCAAGGGTTGAAGCGTTCGGGCCGCCATGCGCTGATGTCGATGAACGGCTTCTCACCGGTCATCGCTTCGGCGATCAGGCGGCCGGTCACCGGCCCGAGTGTCAGGCCGTGATGGGCATGGCCGAAGGCGAACCACAGGCCGTCATGGCGCGGAGCCTTGCCGATGATCGGCATCATGTCCGGCGTGCAGGGACGTGCGCCCATCCACGGTTCCGGATCGAGCCGCTCTGCCAGCGGGAAGATCGAACGGGCGATCTTTTCGGCGCGTTCGATCTGCACTGGCGATTTCGGCGCGTCGCGGAAGGCGAACTCGGCGCCGGTGGTGAGACGGATGCCCTTGTTCATCGGGGCTAGGAAATAGCCGCGCTCGTTGTCCATCGTCCAGTTGTTGAGCTTCGCCTTGCCGGCCGGAGCGTAATGCATGTGGTAGCCGCGCTTGACGCCGACAAGGAAGGCGTAGCCGAGCTTCCGCGTCACGTCCTCGGACCATGGGCCGAGCGCCAGCACGACTTCGCCGCCTTCGACGAGACCGTCGTCGGTTTTTACCTGCCAGCCCTTGCCCCCGGACTTCCGGGCAAGCGTCGTGGCGTCGCCCTTGACGAAACGCCCGCCAAGGCTTTCGAAATATTGGAGATAGGCCATGGTCAGCCCGTGCAGATCGAGAACCGACCAGGGATCGGACCACTTCAGCGCACCGGTGAATTCGCCCCTGAGGTCGGGCTCCTCCTTCGCCAGATCGGCGGCGGAGAGTTCCTCGAACTTCACGCCGTATTCGCGGCCAAGCCGCTCCGCCTCGGCATATTCCGTATCCCGCTTGGCGCTGGTGCGGAAGATTTCCATCCAGCCGTTCTTGCGGATCAGATGCTCCGCGCCGGCAGCCTCGATCAGGTCATTATGTTCGGTAATCGAGTTTTCGATGAGGGGCGCATAGGCGCGCGCGATGGCGTCATGGCGCACCTTGTTCGAATGCCACCAGTAGCGTGACAGGAAAGGCACGAGCTTCGGCATGGCGCGCATGTGGTAATGCGCGTCGATACGGTTGTTGAGGCCGTAGCGCACCAGCGTGGCGACCTCCTGCGGAAAGCCATAGGGCACGACACCTTCGCGCTGGATCAGGCCGGCATTGCCGAATGAGGTTTCCTCACCGGCGCCACGGCGGTCCACCAGCACCACCGACCTTCCGCGACGCGCCAGATGAATGGCGGTGGAAACGCCGACAATGCCGGCGCCGAGCACGATGGTATCTGCAGACATGTTACCTGAATTCCGTTTCGATGATGACGAAACGGGAAGATGCTACCCCCTTTGGTGCGGCGCAAACGAAAAGTTGTCACATTTCGTGAAATCGACCGAACCGTTGCAAATCTGGAACGTGGGTGGCCAAAAGAAAAAAGGCGCCCGCAAAGCGGACGCCTTTCTGCATGGTATCGCCAAGTCGAAATCCTCAGGACTTCGGCTCGATCGCTGCGGCGATTTCGTCGACAATGCCCTGTTCCGTGGCAAGGCCGGCGCTGGTCAGGTACATCTTGACCGGATCCAGATAGACGACGTGGTTGTTCTTCCAGGCGTTGGTGTTGTGCACCAGCGCGTTGTCCAGAAGCTGCTGCGCGGACTGGCCGTTCTTCTGGCCGATGGCGGCGTCGCGGTCGATGACGAACAGCCAGTCGGGGTTCTTTTCGAGGATGTATTCGTAGGAAACGACCTGGCCGTGGGTCGCGACCTTGAGGTCCGGATCCGCCGCGGCAACACCGAAGCGGCCGTGGATTTCGCCGAAGCGCGAGCCCGGGCCGTAAGCGCTGATCTTGCCGCCGGTGGTCAGGACGACGAGGCCCTTGCCGATGCTTGCGGTCTTCGCCTTCAGTTCGGCGGTCGAGCTCTGCAGCTTGGCGATGCGTTCCTTCACTTCGGCTTCCTTGCCGAAGATCTGGCCGAGCGTCGTGGCATTGCGCTCCACGCTGCCGCCGAAGTTCTTCGGATCGGTGGTCAGGTCGATCACCGGCGCGATCTTCGCGAGATCGTCATACTTGGCAGCCGAGCGGCCGCCGATGATGATCAGGTCGGGCTTGAGAGCATTGATCGCTTCGTAGTCCGGTTCGAACAGCGAACCGACCTTGGCGTAGCTGTCGGCCTTGTACTTTTCGAGCGATGCCGGAAGGTTGGAGCCCGGAACGCCTGCAACCGCCACGTCCAGCGCGGTCAGCGTGTCGAGCACGCCGAGGTCGAAGACGACAACCTTCGCCGGATTGGCCGCGACGGTCACGGCGCCGCGGGCCGTCTCGACGCTGACATCCGCGGCCGCTGCCGGGCCCGCGATCATGCCGCCGACGCCGACCATGCATGCGGTGGCCGCTGCCAGGATTTTCGTTCTGAAGCTCATGTCGTTATCCTCTTGCTGTTCTTTGACCGGTCAGTTGCCGAAAAGCGCTATCAGCCCATCGGAAATCGTGCCCCGCCAGATCAGGTAGTCGTGGCCGCCGGCATATTCGCGATAGATAACTTGAGTATTTTTGGCAAGTAACATGTTGCGGAGGTGACGATTGGTATCGATGATGCTCGCCACGCCGCGGCTGGCACCGGTTTCGAACAGGCCGGCGCTGAGAAAAACCCGGATCGGCGGTACCGGCTTTTCGGCGATCAGGCTTGCCACATATTCCTGGCGGTCAGCGGGTGTTCCCGGCGGCGACCACCAGTAGGAACCCGACATCGACAGTACATTGCCGAACAGTTCGGGATGGCGGAGCGCGACCGTCATCGAGGCAAGGCCACCATAGCTCATGCCGGCCAGCACGGTGCGGGATGGATCATGGGTGATTCCGGTTTCGCTGATCACCAGCGGCAGAAGCTGTTCCGCCATGAAGTCGGCAAAGGCGGGATTGGCCGGCAGTTCGCGAGCGCGGGCGTCAGGCCCGGGATTGGCGATGAACACGGCAACCGTCGGCGGGATCTTACCTTCGGCGATCATGTTGTCGAGTACGGTCGGTGTCGGGATCTTGGTCAGGGATTCCGCTGCATCGAACATGAAGAGCAGCAGGTTTTCGCGATTGGCCGGATCGAAACCGGCGGGGCGATAGATGGTGACCTCCCGCTCGTTGCCGAGCGTTTCGCTCTTTACCATGATCTTCTGCAGCGATCCCTTCGGATTGCCCCGTTCCGCGAGATAGGGCTGCGGCGGCGCGCCCGGCAGTTCGAAGACGGAATCCCGGTCGAAACGGTCGATGCCGTCGGCGGGCCACGGGTGGTGGTTGAACGGGTCTTCCTGCGCGGTCGAGAGGATCGCGACGCGCCGCTCCCGCGCCGTGCCCGGAACATCCGGCACGTCGGGTGCGAGCTGGTAGGAGAGGCGGGTATCGGCTGGAACGGCAAAGCTCTTGAACCAGATGTCGGACGAGCCGATCCGCTCGAGATTTTCGTGATCGCCGGATGGCGAGCCGAAGAGGCGGACGTTCTTCGTCGCACCGCGCCAGAGGAAGGTGGCGATGACGGTGCCGTCCTCCTTCGTCTCGACGAGCGGGGTTCCCTGTTCGGCGACCTTCTTCCAGAACGTATCCGTCGAACCGCCGGCGGCGACTTCCGCTGCCATCTTTTCCATGGCGGAGCTGAGATAGACCCGTTCCGGCGGCTTTTGCTGCTCGGGCGTCACCTTGTTGGTCAGGGTCAACGTATAGCCCGTAACGTCGCTTCGGGCAGTCAGCCTCATCAGCACGGGGTCGCTTTCGACGACGAACTGGAAATCGGCGGTGCCGGAGGTGTTGTTGAGAAGACGGCGGAGATGTTCGCCGTTTTGCGTCACGAGGTCGAGGTCGAACCGACCGGATCCGCTCTCCAGCGTTCCCTTGAGATAGTCGCCACCCACGGCTTCGGTGGTGAAGAGGGCAGTCTGGCCGTTGGAAAGGGCCACACCCGGATGAGCCTTGCCGACGGCAAGCGCAATCGCCCCGTCATCGGCTGCTGCTGACGAAAAGGAGCCGGCGATTGCCGCCAGCCCCATCATCAGGTTTCTGAAACGTAGTTTCATGGTCAGATTACCAGCTGTATTTCAGCGAGGCGGTTACGCTGCGCCGGGAGCCATAGAAGCAGGCATAGGCGCTGGCGCACGAGGCCACATACTTTTCGTCCGCAAGGTTCGATGCATTCACCTGCAGTTTCAAGCCCTTCATGTCCGGGAACTTGGCGGCGAAATCATAGGAGAGCGAGGCGTCGAAGAGAGTGGTTGCATCCACCTTGAAGGTGTTCGTCGCATTGCCCCAGCTTTCGCCGAGGAAGCGGACGCCGCCGCCGATGCCGAGACCGGCGAGCGGACCGTCGAGGAATTCGTACTTGGCCCACAGCGATGCCTGATCGATCGGCACGCGTGCCGGCATCTTGCCGAGTTCGGAGGACCTGACGGTCTCGGTGACTTCCTGGTTGATGTGGCTGTAGCTGGCGACGAGCTTCAGATTGTCGGTGACCTCTGCATGGGCCTCGATTTCGAAGCCTTTGCTGACGATCTCGCCGGTCTGGTAGTAGAGCGAGGTCGAGTTGTCGTAGAACAGGACGTTCTGCTGGGTCAGGTCGTAATAGGAAGCGGTGACCTGATAGTTCTCGCCTTCAGGCGCGAACTTCACGCCGACTTCATACTGCTGCGCCGTCGTCGCATCGAACGGGTCCTGGCCCGCGCCCGGCGACTGGGTGACCGGTTCGAACGAGGTGCTGTAGCTCGCATAGGGCGATATGCCGTAGCCGAGGTCGTAGATGGCACCGGCGCGCCAGGTGAACTCCTGGTCGTCGTAGGATGCGTCCGAATCGGAGGATGTCTTGTCGTCGACGTCGGTGTTCGCCCAGTCGTAACGCAGGCCGGCCATGACGTTCAGCTTGCCGAATTCGATCTGGTCCTGCAGGTAGACGCCGACCTGTGAGGCGTCCGTCGTCGCATCGGTGGTGGTGCGGCGGCCGGTGACCGTCACGTTGCCATAGGACGGATTGGTCCAGTCGATGGAATTGGCCGTCCCGCGGGAAACCAGATTGTCCTCGGTGGTGAAGCGATAGTCGACGCCGCCGAGCAGGGTGTGGCTGAGCGGTCCGGTATCGACCTTGGCCTGGACCTGGTTGTCGATGACGAACTGGTGCTGCAACTGGGTCTGGTCGCTTGCCGTGCGGCTGACGGTTTTTTCGTCGGCCTGCAGGCTGTTCCAGGTCAGCGTGTTGTAGGTCTGGTCGATCATGCTGTAACGCATGTTCTGCCGGAAGGTGATGTCGTTTTCGAACTCGTGCTCGAAGGCGTAGCCGATATAGGCCTGCTTGCGCGTCGATTCCTGATAGTCCGGATCGCTGACGAGGAAGTCGGTCGGCACATAGCCGTAAGCCGTCTCATCCACTGTGCCGGCGGCCTCGAGGAAGTTGCGGAAACCGGCTTCCGGGTCGTTCTGGTAAAAGGCCTCGATGGTGAGGGATGTCTGGTCGTCGGGTGACCATGTGACGGACGGAGCGAGGCTGACGCGCTTCTGCTCGAGGAAATCTTCCTGCGTGTCGGCGCGCCATACCGTGCCGGCGAGGCGATAGCGAAGTTCCTCGTTACCGGGCATGGCGTCGGAGAAGTCGAAGCTCACCGAGGCGCGGTCGCCGGTGCCGAAGCTGGCCTCCACTTCATGCAAGGGATCGTCGGTCGGACGCTTGGTCACGAGGTTGACGATGCCGCCCGGATTGGCCTGACCATACAGGATGGAGGAAGGGCCGCGCACCACTTCGACGCGCTCCAGCAGCCACGGATCGATCTGGCCGAGCGAGTTGGTGCCGTAGAGAAGACCGTTGACGAAACGCGGCACGTAGTAATAGCCGCGGATGAACATCTCGTCGTGCAGGTTGGAGGGGCCGCGATACTCGGCAAAGACGCCGGCGGAATACCGCATCGCCTCGGCAACCGACTTTGCGTCCTGGTCGGCGATCTGTTCGGCGGGAACGACGGTGACCGACTGGGGGGTCTTGGAAAGCGGCGTGTCGGTCTTGGTGCCGGCGCGGCTCTGCTTGGCGACATAGCCCTTGACGGGGCCGTCCCCCTTCTCGCTGCCGGCGCCCTGAACGACGATCGTCTCCAGCTGCGTGCTGCCATCGTCCGCGTCCTGCGCCTGCGCGGCGCCGATGGCGATCAGGCTCGTCGTGGCGATCAGCGCGAGCCCTGACAGGTTGCGCGACCGGCGCGTGGCGTTTCGCCGGATTGTATCTTTGCCCTTTTTGATCATTTCATTGTCCCCATGCACGGCCAACCGCAGGAATTGCGGCTTAAACTTGACTATATAAGTCACCTATATGATTAAGGGGTGTCGTGTGTCGACGGATGAGGCCATGCCCTGAGCGGCAAAAAGCTATGCGCGAACGTCACTGACCCCGGGCAGTGACGGTTTCGCGGGAAACGCGGACGAGAGACCATGGGATTGATGGACAAGCAGCCGGTCGAAAAGACCCAGTTCCCCGGGCAGATACAGGTGGGCGTCTTCGATGGTAGGGGGCCGCATCACCAGAACCAGCCGCTGATTTCTCTTTCTCCCAAGTTCCAGCTGTTCATATTTCTGAGCGGTCAGCAGAAATTTTATATCGACGACGTCTTCTTCGACATGAACGCTGGGGAGGGCGAGGAGGGGCGACCGATCGCGCTCGTCATGAATCGCGTCCAGAGATCGGGGCTGCGGCATGTGCAGCAGCCGGGCCAGTTGCTGCGCAAGGTGATGATCTCCGCCCCGGTGAGCTGGGCCGAGGATCTGCAGCTCGACCGTGACCAGCGATCGCCGGAACTTTCCGATTTCATCTCGGGCCACATGAACCATTTCGTCTGGTGGCCGCATCGCCATGCGGTCCAGCTCGCCGAGGAGATCGTGACCCCGCCGGTCGCGCTGCATGGGGAGATCCGCGATCTCTACTGCAAGGCGAAGGCGCTCGAACTCATGTGCCTAGCCTGCGCCGCACTGGTCGACCGTGATCGTTCGGCGGTGGCGAGGCCGACGATGAGCACGTTGCGGCAAAGCGAGAAGGTCCGTGACTACCTGCTCGAGCATCTCGACGAGACGCTGACCATCGAACGCATCGCCCGGGACACGGGTGCAAGCGCGAGCTCCGTCCAGCGTCATTTCAAGGAACACTTCGGCAGCACGGTCTTCGATTTCATCCGCCGCAAGCGGCTGGAAAAGGCGCGCGATGCGCTGGAACGCGACGGCCTGACCATCGCGCAGGCAGCCTATCTCGCCGGTTACGCCAATCCGACCAACTTCACCACGGCCTTCAAGAAGGCTTACGGCATCCCGCCCAAATACTGCCGGGCGTGAACTCTTGCGATCAAACAAACTTGTCTGATTGTGACAGGTTTTAATTGCCGATCATGGCAGGCGGCATTATGGATGGCCGAACCGACCGGTCCTGCCGGTTCCCTTTTTCACGCCTCGATCCCGCCCATGAAAGCCGTTCTCCTCGCCTTCACGCTCCTTGCCGCGATGATCATCGCGAGCCTGCTAACCGGTGTCAGTCCGGTCTCCGTGGGCGCGCTGCTGCGTGGCGATTTCGAGGGCAATACGGCCGTTGTGATCGCCGCAAGCCGCATCCCGCGCACGCTGGCGCTGCTGCTGGCAGGTGCGGGCCTCGCTGTTTCCGGGTCGATCATGCAGATGCTGGCCCGCAACCGCTTTGTCGAGCCATCGACCGCCGGTACGGCGGATTCGGCAAGCCTCGGCATGCTGCTCGTCATGCTTCTGGCGCCCGGTCTGCCGGTTTTCGCCAAGATGCTGGTGGCCGCCGCTTTCGCGCTAGGCGGCACGGCGCTCTTCCTCGCCGTGCTGGAACGCATCCCCTTGCGGTCGGCTCTTCTGGTGCCGCTGGTCGGCATCATGCTCGGCGGCGTCATCAGCGCCGTCGCCACCTTTCTCGCCTATCGCTATGACCTGATGCAGTCGCTCGGCGCGTGGTCCAACGGCGATTTTTCCATGGTTCTCAGCGGTCGCTACGAGCTTCTCTGGATCGCCGCGGGGCTGACCATTGTCGCCTATTTCACCGCGGCCCGCTTCACCATCGCCGGTCTCGGCGAAGCGGTGGCGCGCAATGTCGGGCTGGACTACCGCGCCGTCGTTACGCTCGGTCTGGTGATCGTTTCGCTGGTCACCGCATCCGTGGTTGTTACTGTGGGCATGATTCCCTTCCTCGGTCTGGTGATCCCGAACGTCGTCAGCCTCATGGCGGGCGATAATCTGCGCCGCACGCTGCCCTGGGTCGCCTTCAGCGGTGCCGCGCTGGTGATGTTCTGCGATCTTCTTGGTCGCCTGATCATCTTCCCCTACGAGATCCCGATCGGCCTGACGATGGGCGTCATCGGTTCGGCGTTCTTCCTCTACCTGCTTCTCGGGCGGCGCGCCTATGCAGCGTAAGGGCCTTCTTGCATCGCCGACCCTTGTTGTCGCGCTGACGGGCGTGGCGGCTCTCGTCGTCTGTCTTCTTTTCATGACCGTCGGGGTGAAGGGGGACTGGGACTTCGTGCTTGCCTTCCGCGGCACCAAGCTTGCCGCCCTCGTGCTGGTTGCCTTCGCCGTTTCCGTTTCCACCGTCCTGTTCCAGACGGTGACGGGCAATCGCATCCTGACCCCGGCCGTCATGGGCTTCGATTCCCTCTACGTGCTGCTGCAGACCGTTCTCGTCTTCTTCCTCGGCGGCCTTGGCGTCGCCACGCTCGACCAGCGCTGGCTTTTCGTGCTGGAAGTGGGTGTCATGGTGATGCTCTCCGGCCTGCTGTTCCGGACGCTGTTTTCCGGGGGAACACGCAGCCTGCATCTGCTGCTGCTCGTCGGCATTCTCTGCGGTGGCCTGTTCAGAAGTCTTGCCGGCTTCATCCAGCGCATCATCGATCCGAACGAGTTCGTCGTGTTGCAGGACCGGCTGTTCGCCAATTTCAACACGATCGACGTGCAGTTGCTCGGCTTCTCCACGGTTGCGGTTCTGGTGACGGCCTTCGTCGGTCTTGCCAATCTCTCCCGTTTCGACGTGCTGTCGCTCGGCCGGGAAACGGCGATCGATCTCGGGCTCGATCATCGCCGCATGGTCACGCTGGTCATGGCGCTGGTGGCGATCCTTGTTTCGGTATCGACCGCGCTCGTCGGCCCGGTCACCTTCTTCGGCCTGCTGGTCGCCAATCTCGCCTATCTCGTGACGCCGAGCTTCCGCCATCGCCATGTGTTGCCGGTCACGGTCTTCCTGTCGATCGTTCTGCTCGCCGGCGGGCAGATGATCCTCGAACGTCTCTTCGCCTTTTCGACGGCACTCAGCATCGTCATCGAATTCTTCGGCGGCCTCACCTTCATCCTGTTGCTCATGCGGGGGAAAGCCCGATGATCGAAATCCGCGACATCACCAAGTCCTATGACGGCACGGTCGTGCTCGACCGGGTCGACCTGGCCATCCCGAAGGGTGGCGTCACGTCGATCATCGGCCCTAACGGCGCCGGCAAGTCGACGCTTCTCTCCATCGCCAGCCGCCTGATGGCGCCGGATACCGGCACTGTCACGGTCGACGGCATGGACGTGCAGAAGACGGCGGGCGATGTGCTGGCAAAGCGCCTCTCTTTCATGCGCCAGGACAACCAGATCGCGGCAAGACTGACCGTCGGCGACCTCGTCGCCTTCGGCCGCTACCCTTATTCCAAGGGTCGCCTGACCGCGGAAGATCACGAGCATGTCGACCGCGCCATCGGTTTCGTCGCTCTGGATGCTTTCAGGGATCGCTACCTCGACCAGTTGTCGGGTGGCCAGCGCCAGCGCGCCTTCGTTGCCATGGTGCTGGCGCAGGACACGGACTACGTGCTGTTCGACGAACCGCTCAACAATCTCGACATGCGCCATGCGCTTTCGACGATGAAATTGCTGAGGCGCATGGCCGATGACTTCGGCAAGACCGTCGTCGTCGTTCTGCACGACATCAACTTCGCCGCCACCTATTCCGACACGCTGGTTGCCATGTACGAGGGCAGGGTGGCGGCCGTCGGCCGGCCGGATGAAATCGCGAGACCGGAGCGGCTGCGGGATATCTTCGAGATGGACTTCATCGTCCACGAGATCGGCGAGCGCCGGCTGATCGATTTCTACGTTTGAAACGGGAGAGACTTGCATGGATCATCACGTGACATCAGGAAATCCGGTTTCCGACCGCACGCCGAAGCGGGTTCGGCACGAAATCCGCGTGCGTTCGCTCGATGTCGCCCGTGTCTGTCGGATCGCGCCGAACATGGTACGCGTGACGCTGACCGGCGAGGAACTCCTTGGGTTCACCAGTGCCGGCTTCGACGATCACGTCAAGATGTTCTTCCCCGGTCCCGGCCAGACGTCTCCGGATCTGCCCTTCGTCGGGCCGAAGGGTATCGAGATGCCGGACGGCGTGGCCTGGCCGATCGCGCGCGATTATACTCCGCGCCGCTACGATCCCGTGGCAAACGAACTCGACATCGATTTCGCGATCCATGAGGATGGCCAGGCAACCCGATGGGCAACGAACGCGAAACCGGGAGACCGGGCATGGATCGGGGGGCCGCGCGGTTCCTTCGTCGTTCCCTTCGCCTTCGACTGGCATCTGCTGATCGGCGATGAAACGGCGCTTCCGGCGATTGCCCGCCGCCTCGAGGAACTGCCGGCCGGCAGCAGGGCTGTGGTGATCGCCGAAGTCGAGAATGCGGAAAACGAGCTGGAGCTTGCGAGCGATGCCGATGTGCGGGTGGTCTGGGTTCATCGCGGCGAACGCGCCGCTGGTGAAGCGGCCGGTTTCACGGCGGCACTGGAAGGCCTTGAATGGCCAGGCGGCGATTATCACGCCTGGATTTCCTGCGAGAGTCTGGTCGCCAAGAGCCTCCGCACCTATCTGATCGACAACAGGGGCGCCAATCCGAAGTGGATGCGCGCCTCCGGCTACTGGCGCCGTGGCGCTGCCGGTATGCACGATCATTTCGACGAATAGCAAAAGTGCGCCGCACTATTCCGATTTGATCTGCGGCGCTTCATTTCTTGCTTTATCGCATGTCGCGACTGCAAAGCCTTCGATAACTTCTCGCGACAGGCTTGTTCTGGAAACAGGGACGGGAGCTCGGCCGATGCGGATCTTGATACTGGCACTTGCATGGCTGATGGTGGCGATCGGTATCGTCGGCGTATTCCTGCCGGTGCTGCCGACGACACCCTTCATGATCCTCGCCGCCGGGCTTTTCGCCCGGTCGTCGCCCCGTTTCGAGCGCTGGCTGCTCGAACATCCGAAATACGGCAAGCCGCTGACCGACTGGCGACGGGAGGGTGCGATCTCGCGCAATGCCAAGATCGCTTCCGTTTCGCTGATGACGGCGAGCTATGCCATTGTCTGGTTCGCCGGCCCGCCGCAGTTCTGGCTGAAACTGCTGGTCGGCGCCATTCTCGTGAGCTGCGCCATCTTCGTCCTGTCCCGCCCACAGCCCTCGAAGTGAGCGGGCGCTTCACTTTCCCTATTCGTTGAGCGCGCGCCGAAGCCGCCGGAGGATGACCCCGCGCGCCTTGTCGTCGGCTGCGTTCCTGAGTTCGTCCTGAAGGTCGAGCACCAGCGATTGCAGGTCGTTGTGCCAGTCCTTGTGGCCGGGCCGGGCGGGATCGATGCGCGGCGCGCGGATCTCGGAAATGTCGGCCGGACCGGAGGGCGTCAATTCGAAGGCGCTGTCGAGACGCGGGATGAAGATACGCTCCAGCGGCAGGAAGGCGGAGAGGCGTTCGCCGAGCCCGGCAAGCGCCATCTCCTCGCCATGCACGAGGAAGACGCCGGAGCTGATCGGCAGACGCTCCTTGACCCATGCGGCAAGCTCGGGGCCGTCGGCGTGGCCGCTATAGATGTCGAGACGGCGAATGCGGGCGCGGACGGTGATTTCGTCGCCCTGGATACGCACCGTCTGCACGCCGTCTTCGAGAAGGCGGCCGAGCGTTCCGGTCGCCTGATAGCCGACCAGCAGCACGGTCGCCTCTTCTCGCCAGAGCCAGTTCTTCAGCCGGTGCCGGATGCGTCCCGCGTCGCACATGCCGCTGGCCGCGATCACGATGTGAAAGCCATGCATGTGATCGATGGCCTTGGACTGTTCGACCGATTCCGTAAAGCGCACATTGCGCGCCTCCATGGCCTCCGCCAGCATCTGGCCGTTTTCCAGCTCGCGGGCATGGCGACGGAAGATCTCGCTCGCCCGCGTCGCAAGCGGTGAGTCGATCACGATCGGGCATGTGGGGATCCCGCCGGTCTTCATCAGGTAGACGAGATCGGCCAGCAGTTCCTGCGTGCGTTCGACCGCAAATGACGGGATCAGCAGCGCGCCGTTGACGTTGACCGCCGCCTTCACCTCCGCCTTGAGCACCGCCCGCCGGGTCTGGTCGGAAACATCGTCGCGGTCGGTATCGCCATAAGTGCTTTCGCAGATGACGTAGTCGAAACCATCAGGTGCTTCCGGGTCGAATTGCAGAAGCTTGTGGCTCGGACCGATATCGCCCGAAAACAGCACGTGCAGGCGCTTGGCCGGCGTATCGATTTCCATTTCGATGGATGCCGAGCCGAGCAGGTGGCCGGCATTCCAGAACCGGAAGCGGATGCCCTCGGCGGCCTGCTGCCAGCGTTCGAGCTCGACTGCACGCATCAGGGTGACGGCGCGGGCGGCGTCTTCCGCCGTATAGATCGGTTCCACCGTGTTGCGACCGCGGCGCTCGTTGCGGCGGTTGAGCTGTTCGACCTCGACTTCCTGGATATGGGCGGAATCCGGCAGCATCACCGAGCAAAGATCGATGGTGCCGCGGGTTGCAAAGATCGGCCCGTCATAGCCGGCCTTGGCGAGCTTGGGCAGCAGCCCCGAATGGTCGATATGGGCGTGGGTCAGGATCACCGCGTCGAGGGATGACGTTTCGAATGGAAACGACCGATAGTTCAGTTCCTTCTCGCTCTTCGATCCCTGGAACATGCCGCAATCGACGAGCACGCGCGTACCGCCGTTTTCGATGAGGAAGCAGGAGCCGGTCACTGTGCCGGAAGCGCCATGGAAGCGGATGATGGGAGCGGAAGTCATCGGTTCGGTATCCAGCGGCTGGCAGGCATGGGCACCGCAGACCCGCGATCCAGCCAGTCGTTCGCTGCGATGGCGGCCGGTGATGGCCGCATGACAAGTCATCCCCCGATGCGTCCGGTTGCGTCAACCCCTCCGTTCCCAACCGCGATCTACGGTCGCAGGCGACTATCGTTCAATGGAGACGCGGAAGTTCCAGGCTTTCACCGAAGGATGCCAGGTCCGGATAGAAGGCGGGATCCGGCCGGGGATCGAGCGCGAAGGCGATACGCGCCAGCGCATCGCGGGCCTTTTGTGCATAGAATTCCTTGGCCCGGTCGTCGGAATGAACGCGGCCGGCTTCTGAGAGAACCACGGCAGCCTCCCGCGGGCGCTGGTCCGCCAGCAGCGCGACGCCGAGCTTGTATCGGCCCTCGACATGTTGTGGCGCCCGTTGGCAAAGCTCCCGCAAAGTTTCGATAGCCCGACCGTAGCGCCGGGTCGCGAGATGCACATCTCCGAGCCTCAGCAACACCGGCACGGGATCGGCAAGCCGGGGAATGAGGGCGCGGTATGAGGCCTCGGCCGCGCTCATCTCGCCGCGCTCGAACATGAGGTTGGCAAGGCCGAACTCGGCGCCGCGATGGTCGGGCATAGCGGCCAAAACCTGGCGGAAGGCCGTTTCTGCCTCGGGCTTCTTGCCGGAGTGATAGAGGTCCAGCGCACGTTCATAGACGAAACGCACGCTGCGCGGGTTGATGAGGCCACCGAGATTGACGCCGTTGCGGGTTCGAAACAGCGTGCAGGAGATCTGCCGTTCCTTGACCCCGAACATGTATTTGTAGGGCTCGTTGCCGCGCAGGAAATCATAGGTGCGGAAGCCCTCGAAAATCGCCTTTCGGATGCAATAGCCGTGCAGCACGAGGCCGGGCGAGGGCGTGGTCCATGTCTCGTCGCGACCGGTGATGTAGAACAGGACGGCTTTCTTCTGGCGGTCGATGATGTTGGCGAGAACCCCGAGCGGGCGTTCGCCATGCCAGAGCACCGGCACATCGAGATTGCCGTCGGCAAAACAGTCCATCAGCACCTCACGTGAGGCGCGGATCATTTTTTCGGCGTTCTCTTCGCCCTTGATCGGCGTCCACCGCGTTCTCCAGAAGTCGAAGAGGATATCGAGGTCGCGCCCGATCGTTTCCGGCGTTGCCATGGTGATGCGATATTCGTCGCTGCCCTCGACCTTGCGCAGGAAGCGCCTGAGCTTCTGCCGGGTCTGGCCGCTCATGTGCTGTTCCAGATAGCCGTCCCAGCTGTCGGGCAGGTGGATGACCGGACAGATAGTGTTGTCGATCTGCTGTTCGTTATGCGGCACGTTGTTGCGGAACATC
Source organism: Rhizobium sp. ACO-34A (assembly GCA_002600635.1). Taxonomy (NCBI): domain Bacteria; kingdom Pseudomonadati; phylum Pseudomonadota; class Alphaproteobacteria; order Hyphomicrobiales; family Rhizobiaceae; genus Rhizobium; species Rhizobium sp. ACO-34A. Next base: position 1,016,124 of record CP021371.1, read on the forward strand.
ACCTCCGGTCCCTGAAGTGCAAGTATCAACGCTTCCCGGCGTCCGGGAGGACCGTTGAAATAGTCGAGTTTGATCTGTGTCCACCGCTCCTGCCTCAGATAGGCGGCAAAGCCTGTGATGGCTTGCTGCTCATAGTCCGGGACGGTGATGAAGCCAGTGTAGTCGGCGGCGAAATTGCCGGCCATGATGATCTCGTCGGTGAATATGCCGTCGGCATTGGCCTTCGTCTGCAGGCGCAAGGGAAAGAAGGCGAGGTAGGGAGAAGCGGGTTCGCTCTTCCTGAGAGCCAGGATGAACCAGCGTCGGCGATGGGAGAGATAGCGGTTCAGCCATGTCCAGGAGAGGAAGTGCTGGGCATCCGGGTCCGCCATGAACACCTCGTCCCAGTTCCCGCGAACGGCCGCGAAGGCGTCTGCCGTATCGATGATGTCTATCCGCACCGCATGTCCCCCTTAAGCACTTGATACTTGGAACCGAGGTCTCAGATCTCCCTGGCCAGATGCGGGCTCTTGTGAATGAAAGCCCAGAGCGATTTGCTGATATCGGTGATCTCGGCGATCGAGTTTTCGAGCTGCCGCATCTCCTTTTCGTCCATCTGCTCGACCTTGCCGTAGCGGATCTCACTGTCGGTCTCGACAAGCCGCATGAGCTGGGTGCTGGAGATGTCACCGCTCTCGTCGAACGAATAGATGCTGTGATTGTATTTGTTGCGGACCTTGGCTTCCTTTTTGAGCCGCGACATGGCGAACAGCACGGCTTCCCGGTCGGCCTTCGGGGTGGAGCGACGCTTGGCAAGCCGCTCCACGAGGTCGATGCGGGCGCGGGTGGTATTGAGCGTCAGGAAAACGATGATCGCCGCTTCCTTGTCGATCGCCAGAAGATGGGCGATGACATAGATGAGCAGGCTTTCCGTATTGGTCCAGACGTAGTTCAGCCGGCCGACTCCCAACAAAACATCCGGCATGTTTCCCATCTTATGCGACCCTCCCGCTCCGTTGTGTCGTTGTCCTTTGCGTCGTTGGCTGCCCTGTCATTGTTCCTTGAACGCACGAGACATGCTGTCGCTGATCGGCTTCGAAAGATATTCGAAGAACGTCCGCTCCGATGTCTGGATCAGCACGTCGGCCGGCATGCCCGGGACGGGATGGAAGCCATGCACCAGTGCCAGCTCTTCCTTGGGCAGTTCGACGCGGACGATATAGACGTCCTTCTGGGCGCCGACAGTGCCTTCCTCGATCGAGTCCGCCGAGACGTAGAACACCTTGCCCGTCAGCACGGGGGTGGTGCGGCGGTTGAGTGCCGAAAGCCTGATCGCCGCGGTCTGTCCTTCACGGAGCTGATCGATCGAGGTACGCAATACCTGCGCCTCGATGATCAGGGGAACCCCGGCTGGCAGGATTTCCATGATCGGCTTGCCGGTGGTGATGACACCGCCGGCAGTGTGGTAGTAGGAGCGCACGACAGTGCCGGTGACGGGCGAACGGATGACCGTGCGTTCAAGCACGCCTGCGGCCCCCGTCATCTGTTCGCGAACACTGTCGAGATCGGATTCAGCCGTTTCCAGCGCGTCGAGCGCAGCCTGCTTGTTGGAGTTGATCGCGATCACCGCTTCCTGCTGATACTTGGCGATCTGCGCGCGGTTCTCGTTGAGCTCGCCTTCGAGCCGGGCGAGGTCGCCGAGTGCGTCTGCAATGGCCCGTTCCATGGCGAGCAGGTCCATCTTGCGCAGGTAGCCGACCTTGACGAGCTTCGCCTTGGAATCGCGTTCTTCGGTCAGAAGAGCGATCTGTTTTTCGAAGGATTCCTTCTGGCCCTGATAGCCGGCGAAGCGGAACTCCAGCGAAACGATGTTCTTCTGGATGAGATTCAGCTGTTCCTCCAGCTTCACCTGCTTGCTGTGAAAGATGACGTTCTGGCTCTCGATGATGGCGTTGACCTCGAAATCGCTCGCTTCCTTCATCACGATGGCGGGAATTTTCAGCTGCTTGCTGCCGTCGGCCTCCGCTTTCAGCCGCGCGACCACAGCTTCCAGCCTGAGACGCCGTAGTTTCAGCGCCCGTTCGTCGGCGAGCGCCGCTGTCGGGTCCAGCGTCAGCAGCACCTGGCCTTCCTTGACCACGTCGCCTTCGCTGACCTGCATATCCTTGATGATGCCGCCCTCAAGATGCTGCACGATCTTGTTGTTGCCGGTCGCGACGAAGCTACCCTGCGCGATGATCGCAGACGATAGCGGCGCGGTTGCCGCCCAGAAGCCGAAACCGCCGAAGGTGCTGAGCAGGACCGCCAGCCCGATGGTGGTGTGCCGCCTGATCGAGCGCGGAACCTCGCTGTACCATTCGACGGCTCCCGGGTCTGTTTTCGCTGAAACGCTGCGTGCCATGGTACTCACTCACTTGTTGTCGAGGCGCGGGGCTTCGCCGCCGGCGCTCTTGCTCAATGCCTTGAGGACTTCGACACGTTCGCCGAACATCGCGACCGATCCGTCCTTGAGCACGAGGATCTTGTCGACCACCTGCAGAAGGGCAGGGCGCTGGGTGATCGTCACCGTGGTGATGCCCTGCTTCTTCGCATGGATGAGCGCGCGGGCAAGGGCTGCCTCGCCAAGCGTGTCGAGATTGGAATTCGGCTCGTCGAGCACCACGAACTTCGGATCGCCGAAGAAGGCGCGGGCAAGCGCGATGCGCTGTTTCTGGCCGCCCGAGAGCGGCGCGCCATCGGCTGCCACCACGGTTTCGTAACCCTGCGGGAAGCCGGCGATCAGTTCATGCACGTCAGCAAGCGTTGCCGCCTCGAAGATCTGCCGGTCTTCCACGTCGTCGCGCATGCGGCTGATATTCGCCTTGATCGTGCCGGGGAAGAGCTGCACGTCCTGCGGCAGGTAGCCGATGCTTTCGCCGAACTGCCGCTGGTCCCAGTTGCGCAGGTCCATCAGGTCGAGGCGCACATTGCCCGATGTCGGCAGGATGGAGCCCACCAGCATCTTGCCGAGCGTCGTCTTGCCGGAACCGGAATTGCCGATGATGGCGAGCGATTCACCCTTGCGCAACGAGAAGGAAATGCCGTTGAGGATCACCTTCTTCTGCGGTGGCGGAACGAAGAGAATGCGCTCCACATCGAGCCGTCCCTCGGGATTGGGCAGGCGCAGGCGCGGAAAGTTCAGTGGCGAGTTCACCAGCAACTGCTTGATGCGGCCATAGGCGGAGGCCGACTTGTTGAACTGGTTCCAGCCTTCGATCGCTCCTTCGATCGGGGCAAGAGCGCGACCGGAGATGATCGATGCAGCGATCACCATCCCGCCGGTCAGTTGCCCCGAAAGCGAAAGATGAGCCCCCCAGCCGAGAAGGGCGATTTGCGTGATCATGCGGCAGCCCTTGGAAAGACCGGCGAACATGATGTTCCTGTCCTGTGCCGCGACATGCGCCTTGAGGGAACCAGCGGTTTCCTGGCCCCACATCCGCACGGCCTCGGGGATCATGGCCAGCGCATTGATGATCTGCGAGTTGCGCGACATGGATTCGAGATGGAAATTCGCGCGTCCGGCAAAACCGTTGGCCTCGGCGAAGTGTCGCGCCGTGAACCGCTGGTTCAGGAAGGCGATGAAGAACAACACCGCGCAGCAGGTCAGGATGATGAGACCGAGATGCGGATGGACGAGATAGACCACCAGCACGAAAAGAGGCATCAGCGGTGCGTCGAGGAAGGCGATCAGCGTGCCCGATGTCAGGAAGCCGCGAAGCTGCTGCAGGTCCTGCAGGATCTGGTAGTCCTTGCCCGAACCGTGCAGCGACGCTCTCGCCGCCGCGCTGAGAATGGGAGCGCCGAGCTGCACCTCCAGCTCGACCGCCGTGCGCATCAGGATGAAGCGCCTGATGGCATCGAGGAAGGCCTGAAGCAGGACGGCGCCGACGACCGCGATGGTCAGCATGATCAGCGTGTCCATCGAGCGGCTGGTCAGGACGCGGTCGGAGATCTGGAAGAGATAGAGCGGGATGGCGAGAAGCAGCACGTTGATGGCGACGGTGAAGACCATCACGATCACCATGTTGCGCCGGACCGCGGCGATACCCTTTGCAAGGCTGGCCGCGAAATTCACCGGGCCGCTGCGCTTGTGGAAACCGGCCTGGCCCCCGTTGCCGCCGCCGCCATTGCCGTTGTCGTCGGGTTCCTTGCCGTTACCGCCGCCACCATTGGCGGGACGCCGCTCGTTCTCCCGGATCGGCCCCCTGTCGTTTTCGATGGTCTTGCCGAACGGTTTGTCCTGAACGGGCTTGATGTCGATTTCCCGTACGGGCTGCTCGCGTCGCGCCACCGGTTCGGCAGGCGTCGCCGGTTTCACTGCCGCCGCCTCCGACGCGACGGCCGCCCCGCTCTTGTTATTATTCTGGGCAGGGGCGGCCGCCCGTCCGGCGGACCCGTTTGGCGCCGCAGCCGCGACATTCGGCGGCGCCGTTTGAGCGTTAGCCTGAGGTCCCCTGGAGGTGGGACCGTTCGGTTGTGCGACTGCGGCCTCTGTGGCGACGCCCCGGCGCATCGCGGATTGCGATGCAGCGTTGTCGAGGCGTCTCAGGTTTTCGATCACGTCGTCGATTGTCGGGGTTCCGGCTTTCGGTTCCCGGGGCATCAATGCGGATACGGGGATGAACCCCGGCATCCTGCCGACCGGGGACCGTTCCACCGAAGGCCGTGGCTGAAGCGGCGGTCCGATCCGGCCATCGCTTGCGCCTGAAGGCTGCGGCGGCAGGATGACGGCGGCCTTTTCCTCGTCCTTCCCGGCAGGGCCTTCAGGCAATCGCGCCAGACCCGACTGCTCGACAAGCTGCGATGCGGAATCGGTGAGTTTCTTCAGGTCGCCGATGACGTTGTCGATTGCCGATATGCAGGCATTCGCCGGATCTGCCTCCCCATCTCCCAGCGGCGACCCAGACTGGCTCTCGCGATCCAGGTCGATGGCCTTGCTTCTCGACAATTCGTCCTTCGATACGTGGTTCATCTGTTTCCCCCCAGATCGTCCTTCAGGCGATCACTGTTTGCATCACGTCCGCAGGACTTGCGTGAGCCGCTCCGAAGTCATTCGCCGAATTGAAGACAATGTCGTCCGTGTCGGGGGTCACGGGATCATTGTCGAGAAAGGCGATGACTTCGTTGGCAAGCTGGTTGTTCACCGGTTGCGGCTGGGTGTGGTCATCTTCCACGAGGCCTCCCTGGATCAGAATGGCGTCGGAATAGGTCTGGCCCGCCACATAGGTCGAGCCGCCGAAACTGTCGTAATCGACGATCTGGGCGATGTTGATGACCGCATTGCTGCCGGTGTCGATGGTGACGGTGGCGTTCTGGTTGCTGGCGAGATAATCCGACGCGGCCTGCGTGACATGGTCGGCATCGCCGAGAATGCTCACCTGCTTGATATAGGTGATGTCGTAGAGATTGCCGGTGATGTAGAGAACGTTCAGCCATTCGTGACCGACGAAATTGGCGTCGGTTCCCAGCGTTTCCGGCATGTTCGGATCGCCGTTCTGAATGTTCTGCTGTGCCTGCTTCATGTAGTCAGGCATCGCCTCGAAGCGATCGTTGCTGCCGACGTTATGGATCGAGGCCTCGTTCCACAAAAGGTTGTTGCCGGTCTGCGTCGTGACGTTGTCGGCACATCCCGGTTCGCCGGTAATCGTGTCGTTGTCATAGAGAACGGCCAGCTGGCTGATGATGTTCATGTCGAGCACGTTGCCGCCGACGATTACCAGGTCGTATTGCTGGCTCAGCCCGAGATAGGCTGTGATGTTGAACGCGGCGTTGCCGCCGATCAGCACGGTCGTCTCGTAACCGGTTGTGGTGACGATCATCTGGTCGTTGTCGGTAACGAAATTGTACTGTTCGATCCACTGCACGAAGCAGACGTCCCCGTCGATGACGCTCACGCGCCAGTCGGAAGGGTAGGTCGGATCCTGATCCGGAGCCGTATGGCTGTCCGTTCCGGTGTCCCCGAAGACCGTGCGGTCGAATGCGGCGATGTTGAGGGCGATGGTCGGCAGGTGGCTGCTATCGACGTCACCACCTTCGCCGCCGCATCCGTTCGGGGCAAAGGCGTTGGTGTCGTTGTCGCTGTAGACATAAGCCTGCGTGATCACATCGATCTGGTGGTAGTTGCCCATCACGCTCATCACCGGCGTAATCACGCCCGTCGTCGTGAAGCTGGCGATGTTGACGACGACATTGGCACCGGCAGTGATTTCGAGCGTGTTCTGCGGTCCCGGCTGTTCGAGCGGCGTTTCGCTTTCTTCCGGGTCTTCTTCCACTTTGGCCAGCCCGCGATCGGGTATCAGGTCATCGAGCGAGGGGACTTCCTCCGTCAGCACTCCATTGACATAGGTGCCGTGGATCTCGTCACCCGCCAGAACGAAGTTCACCTCGCCATCGTCGCCGATCGTTGTCGTGTTGTTGGCGACCAGTTCCTCTTTGTATTCGTGAACCTCCTGCGCGATTTTCTGCAGGCCTTCGTAAGTGTCTGTGCGATGGAGATCGGAAAAGGGGGTGAAGCGCACGGCGTCGGTTGCGAACTCCGCCAGCCGCTCGACGACGTAGCCGGTATCCAGCTTCTCGTGATAGGTGCTGGTCATGTTCAGGTAGTCGTCGTCGAAAAGCAGATTGATCTGCGCCATGTGCGAAATGGCCGATCCCGCTCCGGGATGGACGACAAGACGTTCATCTATTTCGACAGGAATGTGGGGTTCGTCCAAACCCATGCGTGGCAGCCTGAATCCGCCCGCGAAACCTTCATCGAGATCCATGAATTCCTGTGTCGAGATCGGATCAAAGTATGCCCGTCCCCCGACATCGAAGAGCCTGTAATCATTGTCCTGGTATTCGACGCCCGGAATATAGCCTTTCAGTGCGAGGTCGGAGGCGAAATTGGGATCCAGCGCTTCGAGATCCTCCGGAGGTGATGCGGTATTGTCACTCACCTGACCGCCCGTGTAGCCGATGCGCAGCCGCGCCTCGTCCATGACGCTGTCGAAATGCCCGATGAAGTGGGCGATGATTTCGGAAATCCTGTCGATCTGCATGTCCGCCTCCCTGCCCATGCGTCAAACGGCCATGCATGACGGAAATTTCCGTCGCATCGCCCGTCCTCGCTGACACAGCCTCAAGCCGCTGGACTGCACCGGGCGCGCCGGTGCAGTCCTTTCTTGTCTTGGGGGGAAGCTATCAGGCGCCCGAGTCCTCGCCGGTATGCGTGACATAGGAGTCGCCGCCTATGACGCTGCTGTCGATCGTGTTGCTCAGCAGGTTCGCACCCTGGACGAACTCGAAGTGGAAGCCCGAGTTGGCAAGGATTGCCGAAGCATCGGCCGTGCTCGCGCCGGAGACGTCGTCGCCTGCGGTGAGATCCCAGCCCTTGGAGTCGAGCTGCACACCTTCGCTGCTGCCGGCCTCGCCGCCATTGGCGTTCAGGTAGTTCTGGGCGCCGCCATTTTCCATGCGGACTTCCCAGGCCGTATCCTGGTCGGCGAGATGGCTTGCCTGAACAGCGCTGAAGCCGCTGTCGTTGCCGGCACCGTTGAGCGAGTCGTTCAGAATGTTGTCGACATTGAGCGTGAAGGAGAAGTCGTCACCGATCTCGAAGGTCAGGTCGCCACCGGCGATGCCGAGATTGCCGAAGTCGTGGACGTTGTCGAGCTGGCCGAAATCGTTATCGGACGCGTTGAAGCTGTCGCTCGTGGTGACGTTGAAACTGTCGGTGGTCGTCTTGATGTCGGTGTCCGTTTCGGTCACCGTCTTGATGTCGGTATCGATATCCGTTTCGGTGTTGGTGTAGGACTTGCTGTCATAGCTCCAGTCGTAATCGGAGGTATTGTAGCTGTCCGTCACCGTCGTGGTGTCGTTGTCGGTGATGGTCTTGATGTCGGTATCGGTTTCGGTGTTCGAATAGGACTTGCTGTCGTAGCTCCAGTCGTATTCATTGTCGCGATTGTCACCGTTGTCGGTTGCGACATCCACGTCGATCTTGGAGTCGACATCAACGTCGATGCTGTTGTCGGTATTGTCACGGTTGTCGCCATTGGCGAGGCCACCGACATAACCGGTCGAACCGTCATCCACTTCCGTAGAATTGATCGCACTGTTGGCAAAGCCATCAGCCAGGGCACCAACATTGGTCTCGTCGCCCTTGGGATCGTAATTATAAGACATTTCCGTTCCTCCAAAAAAATTGGAGCAGCATTCGAAAATCCCTCTCATCTCAAATGGGATCTGTTTCGCGCTTGCTCCATATTGTTGTTGACCGCAGACGTACGATGTACGAACTCATCTGCAGCAGCTCATTCGTTCCGGGGATCCTTGAATATCCTCGAGACGCACTCTCCCTTCTCCGAAATGCATATGCAGATCGGGCCAAATTTTTCTTTTTGGCATTATTGGTCAGTCGATTAGAAAGGTCTGACTATTGTTATGCAATACTATTAATGACAGACCCGTCCTCTTCCGACACATGAACTCAACAGGAAAACGCACGTCGTTCCTAGCCACGAAATCGGATTAGTCAGTAGTGCTGAGAAGTACCGGAAATCACTTTCGGTTGCGCGGGTTAGCCGAAAACACATCTTCTGCGGGTTTGGCGAGAGGGCAAAAATTTCAGTAAAAACCAAGGGGGGAGGCGAAAATCATGGATGAGAGAAAATCTGTGGAGAATGTCCGGGTATGCCCAAAAAAGTCGCGTTTTGACCGAGTTTGTGGTTTTTTTGACGTGGAATAACCCAAAATGGTCATTTCCAATCCCTGCTTTTCGAACTAACATAATTAACTAATAATTAAAACAATGAAAGGGATTGGGGGCCAAAAGCGGCTCCCCCGCGGATCTGCATGTAAAGAGTAAGCTAACGCCAAGGGGAGGCATGTATGTTTATGACTGAGTCACATATAAGTGACCCCGCACGTCATATGCCGGGGGTAGTTCAGGGCAATTCTATACTGATGATCGCGAGGCAGGATCTTTTAGCCGAGTGTTTGGCTGAGGTTCTCTCCAGAAAATTCCCAAATCATGACATTATAGTTCGCGCTGCCATGCGGGATGTCAGTGAAAACGAAGAAAATGAAGCAAATCTGATCTTGCTTTATCGTCTTTCCTCCGCAGATATACAGGACGTCCTTCACAGATTGCGACGTGACAAGGATGGCGCTTCGATCGGTATCGTCGTCGATGGCGTAGGACAGTTGGACGCCTACTACCGCAACCTCGCCGAAGCCCGCACAATTGATGGGATTTTGCCGCTCAACCTGCGGCTCGATGTATTTCTCGCCGCAGTCGACCTGCTCGCAAAGGGTGGGGAGCATTTCCCTTCGGCTCTTCTGCAGCGTTTGAGCAGCGATGCGCCCCTCGTCGAGGTTTCGTATGAGAGTGGTCTGGTCACGGCGGCCAGGTCGAATACCCTGACTCTGCCGAACGGGGATATGGCGGCTCTCACGACGAGGGAAGTCCAGATCCTCGATCTCATCTGCGAAGGGACGCAGAACAAGATCATCGCAGACCGGCTGAACCTTTCGGAAAACACCGTGAAGGTGCACATCCGGAACATCTACAAGAAGATGCACGTACGCAACCGCACCGAAGCGGCCTCGCGCTTCTTCAACAATGACAGGTCGACGAGCGGCCAGAGCAGGCGGCAGAACTGATCCTGCCTTGGGTTTGTCTCAGCGCAGGAAGCAGCGCGACTTCTGACCGAAGCCGCTCGGTGAACATATATATGGCGCGGAGCCCAGGTAGGCGGTTTTCGTTTCCCGGGCTTGCGGCATCTCGATGGCATTGTCGCCGGCGCTCGCCTGCCGCATTTCATCGGAGCTGCTGTAGCCGTAAGCTTCCGTAGTCGATCGCGTTTTGCGGATCGTTTCGTCGTGCTGTCTGCTCGGCTGGGGCTCATTGGCCGCCAGCTCGGCGTCAGCAACAGAGCAGGATGCAAGCGACGTCGCTGCAAGCGCGATCGCGCCTGCCATGCTTACTGCAAGCATTCCACTCGAGCCGTTGCGGCTCGTCTTCAGATATCCCCGCATGTGTTACCCCGCCGTCGGTCACATCCAAAAGCACTGTGACCGATTCGAGCGGGCTTTGACAGCTGTGTATTAGCAATTCCTGACAATGGGTGGGGAAAACTCACCTCGTTTGAGGTCTCAAGCTTTATGGTTAATCATATATGACCACAAAGTACTACGTGTAATCATATCGGATTTTATCAAAAATATTCGTTGACCGGAATGGAAATAGAGGGCGTATTTGTATTTACACAAGGTTAATTTCCAAATTTTATCAAAAATAGATTTGTTCTATTTTGGTACGTGGAGACTAAGTCTTGTGGAGTATAGTGTTCACTGGGTCGAGTTCAGGATATTTGTTTGTAGCCCTGAGGCTGGGGGTATGTGTAATGCGTAAGCTCTTCTCCGATGATTCTCCTTCGCTGGATATGACTTCGGTACCTTTTCCACGCATGGTTCTCGTTAATGGCGGTGCCGGTTTCCTGGGTTCGCATCTCTGCGAGCGCCTGCTGGAGGCCGGTCACAGCGTCATCTGTTGCGATGATTTTTCGACCGGGCGTCGGGAAAACATCCGGCACCTTCTGTCGAAACCGGGTTTCCGCGTCATGGAACACGACGTGCGTGATCCCTATGACGTCGATGCCTCGCTGATATTCAACTTCGCCTCGCCGGCCTCGCCGCCGGACTACCAGCGCGACCCGGTCGGCACGTTGCTGACCGGCGTGCTCGGGGCGCTGAACGCGCTTGATCTTGCCCGGCGCAATAGCGCAATTGTGGTGCAATCATCGACCTCCGAGGTCTATGGCGATCCGCTCCAGCATCCGCAGCAGGAAAGCTATTGCGGCAACGTCAATCCGATCGGGCCGCGAGGATGCTATGATGAGGGCAAGCGTTGCGCCGAGACGCTGTTCTTCGACTATCACCGCAAGTACGGCGTCGATATCAAGGTCGGCCGTATCTTCAATACCTATGGGCCGCGCATGCGCCTGGATGACGGGCGCGTCGTCTCGAACTTCATCGTTCAGGCGTTGCAGAACCAGGACATGACGATTTACGGCGATGGTCACCAGACCCGCTCGCTCTGCTACGTCGATGACCTGATCGAGGCCTTCATGCGCTTCTCCGGTGCCGGCAGCGATTGCAACGGACCTATCAATCTCGGCAATCCGGTCGAAATCCCGGTTCTTCAGCTCGCCGAGCTGATCCGCGATCTGACCAATTCCCGGTCGCGCATCGTGCATCTTGCCGCTGCTGTCGACGATCCGAAGCAACGTCGCCCTGATATTTCCCGGGCGGCGGAAGAACTCGGCTGGCGGCCGCGCGTGTCCTTGAGGGACGGGCTGGAAAAGACCATCCGTTACTTCGATGCCGTGATCGGCCAGGCCGCTACGGAAGGGCGCGAACCCGCGGAGGCATTGTGAGATGTCCCGCACAGTTCTCGTTACCGGAGGCGCCGGCTTCATCGGCAGCCATATCTGCAAGGCACTCTCCCATTCGGGTTTCATCCCGGTGGCCTACGACAACCTTTCCACCGGACACGCGGATGCGGTCCGGTGGGGACCGCTGATCGAGGCCGATATCGCGGATGACGATGCGTTGCGGGCGGCTTTTGACCGGTTCACGCCGGATTGCGTTATCCACTGCGCAGCCAATGCCTATGTCGGGGAATCCGTCACCAACCCGCAAAAATACTACCGTAACAATGTGGCGGCGGGCCTCAGCCTGCTCGATGCCTGCCTCGCGGCAGGCATCGGCAGGATCGTCTTTTCCAGTAGCTGCGCGACATACGGTATTCCCGAGCAGCTGCCGATCCGCGAGGACAGCGTTCAGGAGCCGGTCAATCCCTATGGCCGCACCAAACTGATCTTCGAAATGGCGCTCGATGACTATGCGCAGGCCTATGGCCTGAACTTCGTCGCCCTGCGCTACTTCAACGCTGCCGGTGCCGATCCCGATGGTGAGCTTTGCGAACGGCATGAGCCGGAGACGCATCTCATTCCGCGGGCGCTGCTTGCTGCGGCCGGCATGCTCGACCGGCTGGAGATCTTCGGTCAGGACTATCCGACCGACGACGGCACCTGCATTCGTGACTATATCCACGTCAGCGATCTGGCCGATGCCCATGTGGCCGCCGTCCGCCATCTGGCGAATGGCGGCGACACGCTGCGCCTCAATCTCGGATCCGGCCAGGGCACCTCGATCGACGAGGTCCTACAGGCAATCGACCGGATTACCGGTCGGCGGGTTCCGGTTATCTTCAAGCCGCGCCGCCCCGGCGATCCGCCGGTACTTTTTGCGGATACCGCGAGCGCCCGCACCAAACTCGGCTTCGTGCCACGCCTTTCGGATATCGACACGATCATCCGTACGGCAAGCCCCAGCTTCGGCCTGGAGGTGGTTCGATGAGCGTGGTCCCAAGAATTGGCATGGCTGCCAGCAGAAAGGAAACCCGGGGCGAGATGATGGAGCCGGTATTCGCCGGGCGCTCCCGGCTCGTCTACCTTTTCGGCATGCTCTGCTGGTTCGGGGCACTCGCCAATTTCTGGATCTGGTGGTTCGATCCGTCGCATGTCATCGGTTGGCTGCCATTTGCCCTGATCACGCTCGTCATGGCCTGGATATCGCTCACCCCTGCCTATTTCATCCTGATCTTCTTCAATGCGAAGCGCATGCGGCGCTCGGTGCCTCTGCCAAGCGGTCGCGTCGCCATGGTCGTCACCAAGGCTCCGTCGGAACCCTTTGACGTCGTCCGCAAGACGCTTTGCGCCATGCTGTCGCAACGGGGCCTCGACTTCGATATCTGGCTGGCCGACGAGGATCCCGACGACGAAACCAGACGCTGGTGCGGTGAGCGAGGGATATTCATCTCCACCCGCAAGGGCATTGCCGAATACCACCGCGCCGAATGGCCACGCCGCACGCGCTGCAAGGAAGGCAATCTCGCCTATTTCTATGATCGCTACGGCTATGATCGCTATGATTTCGTCGCGCAGTTCGATGCCGACCATGTGCCCGATCCGGACTATCTGCGGGAGGTGATCCGTCCCTTCTCGGATCCGGCGGTCGGTTACGTTTCCGCACCGAGCATCTGCGACGCCAATGCCGCATCGAGCTGGGCTGCGCGCGGACGGCTCTATGCCGAAGCGAGCCTGCACGGCGCCTTGCAGGTGGGCTACAACAATGGCTGGGCGCCGCTCTGCATCGGCTCGCATTATTCGGTGCGCACGAAGGCGCTGCGCGAGATTGGTGGCCTTGGCCCGGAACTAGCCGAGGACCATTCGACCACGCTGATGATGAATGCCGGCGGCTGGCGCGGCGTGCATGCGATCGATGCGATCGCCCATGGCGACGGGCCGGAAACCTTCGCCGATCTTTGCGTTCAGGAATTCCAGTGGTCGCGCAGCCTCACGACGCTCCTGCTGCAGTATTCCGCACCCCTGGTCCGCAAGCTGCCGCCGCGGCTGAAGTTCCAGTTCATCTTCTCGCAGCTCTGGTATCCGCTGTTTTCCGGCTTCATGGCGCTGATGTTTGCGATGCCGCTGATGGCGCTCCTGACCGGCAAGGTCTTCGTCAACGTCAGCTATCCGGATTTTCTCGTTCATTTCGCACCGGTTTCCCTGGTGCTGATCGGTCTTGCCATCTTCTGGAGGCGAAGCGGGACCTATCGTCCCCATGACGCCAAGCTGTTCGGCTGGGAAGGCATCGTGTTCATCCTGTTGCGCTGGCCGTGGTCGCTTGCCGGAATGTTGCTCGCCGTTCGCGATCGCATCACCCGCAGCTTTGTCGATTTCCGCATCACGCCCAAGGGCAAGCAGGAAGTGCGGCTGCTGCCGGTTCGCATTCTCACGCCTTATGCCGTGCTGGCCGGCTTTTCGGCGGCCGCCATGGCGTTTGCACCGGATGAAGGTGCTGCGCGCGGCTTTTACATCTTCGTCTGCATCAATGCGGCGGTCTATGCGATGGCTGCCGGCCTGATCGTTACGCGACACGCCTTCGAGAACGGTTTTCGCGCTGTATCCCGCTCCCGGGGCATCGGGCTTGTGCTGGCGAGTTGCGTGCTTGTGGTCGGCGTCAGCGGTGCTGAGCTTGGCCAACATGGTGTCGGGTCGCTTGAGGCTCTGGCCCATGGGCAGAATGTTTTCAGTGTGACCAAGACCCAGTTCACCGTCGCCGGCGCCGGCTTCGGCGGCAAGACGAAAACGGTGAAATTCCATCTGCGGTGGAACGGCTTCGGCGCCGCTCAGCCGGAAAGCACGCATGCAATTGAACCCAATGCGTAGCGCGGGGCCGAAGGCTCGTGCGCATTTGTAGAAAGGGAGGGTACAATGAAGAAATACCTAAAGAACGGTGGCATCGTATGCCTGGCGCTCGCCCTGTTCTTGCCGCCAGCCGCCTTTGCCACCAGCGCCACCTCGCAGAAGAAGGTCGAGCCGCTGAGCGCAGCCGAGCTGACTGCGATCTACAGCGGCAAGACCTGGGTGTGGGGCACGGGTGGAGGCCGCTTCGACGCCAAGGGACGCCGTTTCGTTGCCTATACCGACGAGAAGGGCAAACCGTCCCTCGGCGAGGGCAGGTGGGTCGTCGATAACAACGGCAAGCTCTGCATCTTCGCCAAATGGACGGCAAGCGATGGCGCTGGCCGGGCGGCAACCTGTTTCGGTCACGTCAAGGTAGGCGATACGATCTACCAGCGTCGCCATCCCTTTGGTCACTGGTATGTCTTCCGCCATGCATCGGAGCGAACCAGCGACGAGTTCCGCAGGCTGATTGCCGCCGACACGATCAGCAGCCGCGCGCTCGATCTCAAGAAAAACCTGGCGGCAAATTGAAGAAGGAAGGAGGAATGCGATGAAAAACATAAAGAGAAGAACCCTGCTGACGACGGCGGTCACGTCGTTGGTCGTCGCCGGTTCCTATCCACTGACACGTGCGCAGGGTGTTGGCGGACTTGCCAATTCAACGGCCCAGACCATCCGCGACAAGAGGCCCGTCGTCCACGATGGCGGCATCAGGTTCGGCGCCTACGATCCGCACGGGGATTTCGCAAGCCAGCACAACGTCTCGACGGAAGGGCTCTTCCTGCCGTGGGAAGACGTCGATCTCGACTCGCTGAAACTCGCCGACGCCTACGCGCTGGAGAGGAACCGCAACCTGCTCATCACCATCGAACCCTGGTCGTGGGATGTCGGCTGGCGCCTGACCTCGGGTCAATTGCGGGAAAAGGTGATGCGTGGCGAATACGACGTCAACATGCAGACCATCGCCGCGTTGATCGGCCAGATGAAGAGCCCGGTCATCGTGCGCTGGGCTCAGGAAATGGAAGATACTTCGGGCCGTTTTTCATGGGCCGGGTGGGCGCCGCAGGATTACGTCACCGCCTACAGGCGGATGATGGATATCCTGCGGCGGGAGGCCCCGAAGGCGGATCGCATGTGGTCGCCGAAGGGACTGCCGAACCTCACGCCCTACTATCCGGGAGACAACTATGTCGATCTGGTAGGTCTCTCTGTCTTCGGTCTCGAGGGATATGACGAGCGGGCCTATGGCGCGCCACGCAACTTCCCACAGAGCCTGAAGCAGGGATACGATCTGGTGGAGGGCCTCGGCAAGCCGGTCTGGGTCGCCGAATTCGGATACGAAGGGAGCGACGGCTACATCACGCCCTGGATGCAGGAGGCCACGCTGAAACGGGACGAATTCCCGGCACTTGTGGAAGTCGTCTACTTCAACGACCGCGATGTGCACGCATGGCCCTTCAACCTCGGCCGCCCCGACTGGCGCGTGCTCCGGGGCCAGGCGACCAACTGACCGGCAAACATTTCTGCTTGCCGTCGGGGGAAATAAAGGGGGACGGTGAGTAAGGCCGGAGCAACTCGATCGGTTGCTCCGGCCTGTTTGATATCAGGAATGCTATTTTGCCGCTTATTTACCTGCCGGAATAGTTCAAGGCATCGACTTGCCTGCAAGTTGGCTATCGAGTAGCACCAGCCTAAGCGCGCTGGGCCTGAACGGGGCGGACCCGATACCCATTTTGAGCGGACGTCGGAAGGTTGTGACTGGTGAAGGTGCTACATTTCTTCAAGACCTACTGGCCGGACACTTTCGGCGGTGTTGAGCGAACGATCCATGCGTTGGCAAAAGGAGGTCTCGCTCACGGTATCGAAGCCGATGTATTGTCTCTCAGCCGTTCGCCGGTCGAAAACACTCGCGAGTTCGATGGTCATATGGCTTACAAAGCGAAGCTGGATCTCGAGTTCGCATCTACCGGCTTTTCGCGCGAGGCTTTTTTCAGGTTCCGTGAACTCAGCGCCAGGGCAGATGTGGTTCACTATCACTTTCCCTGGCCGTTCATGGATGTCGTTCACCTGCTGTCACCGCCGGGCAAACCGTCCGTCGTTACTTACCATTCGGACATCGTGAAGCAGAAGACCTTGTTGCGTCTCTATGCTCCGCTCATGCATCGCTTCCTGTCAAATGTGGACAGGATAGTGGCTACGTCACCGAATTATCTCATGACGAGCGAGGTACTCCAGAGGCATAGGGAGAAGACGTCGGTTATTCCGATCGGTCTCGATCCGGCTGACTATCCGCGGGCAAGCGAGGAGGAAAAGGCGCAATGGCGCAGCCGTTTTCCACGGCCTTTCTTCTTGTTCGTGGGGGTCCTGCGTTATTATAAGGGACTTCATATCCTGCTTGATGCGGCGCGCGCCGTCGATGCCGATATCCTCATTGTCGGTGATGGTCCCACACGGCAGGAGTTACACGAAAAGGCCGCATCTGCCTCGTTAACGAACGTTCACTTCCTTGGAGCATTGCAGGATTCAGCCAAGGCTGCGCTGTTGGAGATCTGTCGCGGTTTTGTCTTTCCATCCCACTTGCGGTCGGAAGCGTACGGTCTCTCGCTTGTCGAGGCCGCGATGTTCGGCAAGCCGATGATCAGCTGCGAGATCGGGACGGGGACCAGCTTCGTCAATCAGGATGGAGAGACCGGAATAGTTGTTCCACCGCGGGATCCGGCTGCATTGGCGGCGGCAATGAGTCGCTTGTTGCGCGACGACGTCTTCTGTCGTGCAGCGGGTTCAAAGGCGAGTGAAAGGGCGCAAAAGGTCATGAGTGCTGCGAGCATGACGGCCGACTACGCCAATCTCTATAAGGAAATTGTGTAGGCGTCCGTTTTAAGACGTCGCGCTGTGCAATCAGGTCCGGCGTGCCGCCAGCAATTCGGCATACAGCTTTCCGCAATTGGCGGGCGAATAACGCTCGATTGTCACCTTGGCGTTGGCGACAAGGCGTTTTCGCTTTTCGGGATTGTCATAGCAGTCCCTCAATGCTTCCGCGGCCTTGTCAATGTCCGGTTCCATCCATTCTTGACCCTGATGGAAAGGATAGTCTCCAGGGATCAACGGCGACAATTCACCCGGCACGAGCCAACTATTCTCCTCGGTCATGAAATCGAGGTTACCCGAATACGCGGTTGCGATGACTGGAATGCCGATCGCCATGGCCTCGGCCATCAGGCGACCGAAGCCTTCGGCCCTATGAAGAGACAGGACCGCATCGCAGCAACGCAATAGTTCGTAATACTCGCTTCGATCGAGTACCTTGTTGAGAACTTCGATCCGGTGATCGATCGTGGCCTTTCTCAGACAGTCACGCCACAATGCGTCGTCGATCGTGTTCATGGCTTTCACGATCAGTCTGGCATGAGGAAATTCCTTCCTCGGGAAGGCTTGTTGAAATGCCAGTATGACGCCCATGGGGTTTTTTCGGGAGATCGAGGAGGCGCCATCGAAGCTGGTGAAGATGATGAAACTGTCGTCATCCATGCCAAAGGTGCTGCGTGGCACTTTCCGGATCTCGGGAACCAGAACGGGCAACGGAACCTTCGTGACTGGTTTGTCGGTGGCTGATCGGAAGGCCCTAGCTGAGTGTTCGGAATGGCACCACACTTCATCGATCAGGTCGAAGGCTATTTTTGCGGGTTCCGGAAACTTCTCCAGCTCCCACTGCCAGTACCCTATCTTGTGACGCGCGCTGAAAGCACGAGGCCCCACCTTGTTGAGAAGCGTCAGAGTGTCGAATGCGGGCATGACATAGACCATGACGTCGCTATTGAAATCAGCGACTTCTGCTTCGTCAGCCTGTTCGTTGATTGCTTGCCGAGCGATGATCTGCCATGGCGCCTTGATGATATTCGGTTCGATACCGGCGGTCTGCAGTGAATTGCGCAGCAGCCGGATGTCTTCTCCGAGGCCGAATTCGCCTCGGGGATAGCCTATGAGGGAAATATTATTGGCCGATGACTTGTTTAACGCCCCTGAAGATTGCCTTTCCTCACCTGCAAGAGAGGAGGGCATGATTAAATCCAATGGGCTGGCGTCCGCCCAACTCATTTTTGCGGACAGAAGTGCATTTTCCGGCGGGACGACTGGATACTCGGTCAGCCCATGGGATTGCCACCAGTCCCAGAAGTTGGCGCGGCCACTCGCGGTATCGAGGTCGAATGCTGCCCGAAGGTCTGGTCGATTACGATGGATAAGCGCCATCAGGGGTGTTGGCTGTTCCGAACTGTGGTCCATCCGGCTGAAGTGGATCGCATCGAAAACCTCCGCGATCGCGATATCTCCGACCGGAGAGCTTTCATGGAATGCTGCCTGTTGAAGCTGCAGAAGATTCCGGTAACGGATGCGGTCCAGACCGTCGGCAGTGGATCCGAGCGTAGCGAGAAGAGCGAGCGCTTCCTTTCGGTTGAGCCAGTCATACTGCCCGATATATTCCGTTAGCCCATGGGATTGCCACCAGTCCCAGAAGTCGGCACGGCCACTCGCGGTATCGAGGTCGAATGCTGCCTGCAGGTCCGGCCGGTTGCGGTGGATCAAACATTGAAGTGGAGACAGGAAGATATTGCCAGTGCGCAATGGTTTGAGGTGAAGCGCATCAAATAATGTGATTGCTTTGTCAACTCTGGAGGAAAGCAGAGTTTTCAGCCCGGCAATGGACAGATAGCGTACCTTGTCGGCGAAGCTATTTTCTTTCGCGCTCTCTGTCGAGGTGCCTTCCAGCAACGCATAAATCTGCCTGCATTCAAAATTGGGTATGTTCCCGAAATATTCCCTGCTGCCTTGATGTATCCACCAATGCCATATTGCAGCTGCCCCTTCTGGTTCCTCAATGTCATATTGAAGTCGAAGGTCAACCCGGTGACGGTAAACCAATTTGAGCAGCGGTGGAAGAAAGTTCTGGGATGTTCTCCAATCGTTTATTCGAGAAAAATACAAGTTTTCAATAAAAGTAGGATCAATAACTTCGGACAAGCCATCGAAGGTGTGGCGTCCGCGAAGAAACCACCAGTGAACCAGTCCATCCAGAGACGTATCGGTATCAAGATTATGCTCAAGCTGAAATATTGGCCCACAAGAAATCCATGCTGAAATAACGCCAACCGGGACATGGTATCCATAGGATAATTCTCGAAAACTTCTGCAAAATATATCTGAAATATATTCTTCAGATATACTTGATAGAGTTTGTTTTTGCGCAGATGTCATGAGATTCTCGAGAGTTCCAATTTATTTTTACTTGATTTTGCCAATTCAGGAAAGTTATGAGGATGGCAAAAGGATCCGCATAAAATTGCGTGCGGGTAGCGATAGATCTACTCCACGATGCATAAGAGACGGAATGCCCAGATGGTGCCCAAGAAGTCTATTGATACTATTTCGCAGAACGGTCGTTCACTGGCCTAATTGCTGGTCTCAATAACTGGTGAGTTTTCGGGACTTTTGCCTGGTCATCGCCCAGTCGTCAAAGTCTACGATACGATCGAACAATGGGTCCTCCTTCCATTTTGTATCCATGACCAACGAGTGAAGAGGCGCCAGCAAGGAAGCCGCATCAAAAGGCAATTTTATGGCTGCTGCGGCGCTGTAAAAATCTTGAGCGAATTTTTCCGCTCCTGCGATAACGGAGCGTGTTGCTTCTATCAGCGGGCTGTCGGAAGCTCGACGGGCGTCACCTCGGGCTTCAATCGCGCCCTTGTTGCCTACACTCAACGAGATAATGGAATGATGAGGCGCCGAAAACAGAAACTCCACAACGACGCGATTGTCGTAAATGGTCTTAATTTCGTGCGCCGATAGGTGTGGTTCCATAAATATCGCCTTCATGGAGTGCTGCTTTCGTCTGGCAACGCACGCCTCACTATTCGTAAGTGCGAGATAGTAGCCTTTCACATCGAGAGGTATGCACTCGGCAGTAGCTGTTTCGAATGCCGTTTGTGTTGTGCCATTCCAGCCCACGTCGACAAGCGCGACTCGCTGCCCGGGACGAATGCCGATTTCGTTGAGCGCGCAGAAAAGTCCCCTTGCATTATTGCGACACGTTTTCAGAATGTGAGAACGCAAAGCGAGAAGGAGGTCGCGGATTATGGGAAGGGTTTGCGGGGAAACCGTGCTGCCTTCGCCGAGACCGACATCTTCAAACAGCTTCTGCTCCGGCAAGGGGACATTGATCCGGGTCAGCAGTTCCGTAGGAGACAATCCTGACGATCCGGATGTTAGAAAGGAGAGATAATCCGTGAAATTATGCTCGTTCATGGAGGCCAAGGTGAAAACCGTCCGGGAGCCCTTGAAGTATGTGAACGGCACATCAATAGGATCGGGATCAAATCGTGCTATGCGATCGATAAGGTAGCCATCCCTTGCCATGAGAAGCACATGTTCCACCCCATCACTGACGGCTTCTTTCTTGATCCATTCGTAATAGGCAAGTGCAGCAGGTCCGGCATAGTGGTAGCCAAGGGCTTCATAACTGTCGGCATGAAACTCCGGGCCATGTCTTTTAGATATCCCACGTGCGATAGAGTATTCCGGCGACATTATTGTTGAAACGACATGCGGAATGCAGCTGTTTTGATAGAAAAAAGTCTGCAATCCTTTCGCAGATGCTCGCTCGATGTCGGAAACAGGATTGTCACCGATATGCAAAACTTGACTTGTTGATAAGCCGAATCTTGATGCAACGAGTTCGAAAAGCTCTCCCGAATCCCGCTTGGTGCAATTCATTTCTGACGAAACGAATACATCCACCGTGGGAAGATCGAATGCCTTCAGTGCTTCCTTGAAATAACTTTCCGGCAGATACATGTCGGAAGTTATGACCACCTTCTTCCCTGATGCGACCAACTCACGAAAAATGGGAATGAGTTCTTCGTTCGGAAGAGCGACTTGCAGTTCGATGTCGTATTCGATCTGCATTATCGTTTCGGAGCTAAAGCTTGGGATGTCTAGTTTGTCGTATATTCCGCGCATCGTGATTTCTTTGCGCCCGTCCTGATGCATCTGCTGAAACGCATCAGTTTGTGCTTGGCGCCGGATCTGTTTGAATTGACCAATCCCAACGCGTTTTCCAACAAGATCAAAGACATCTTCTGGATCGATAACCGTACGGACAAACAAGGTATCAAAGAAATCAAAAGATATCAGGTTCGATTCGTGAGCGCGCCTTAGGAGGTCTTCAGCATAACTAATGCCAACGCTATGTTTTGAATTTACAGGAGTTTGCTTCATTTGGCGTATTCGAAGTGAAGGCTATTTGGGTCTAGGTTGATGTTATAGAATGGATCCGCTTGAAAATACCTCGGATGCTTTATGTAGAGGGACGCTTTGTCCCTCATAAGGCGTTGCAATTTTTCTGAATCAGCCCGATCCAATCCCCGGCTTACAGATTCGTGATGATAGAGACACGCCCTCTGACACATGACGTTAAAAAAGCCGGCATCATATAGTCTGAAGCACAAATCAACGTCATTATAAGCAATGGGTAATGTTTCGTCGAACGCTCCAACGAGTTCAAATTTCTCTTTTTTCACCATCAGGCATGCACCGGTAACAGCAAGCCAGTTATACTCCAGCAGATTACGTACGAAATAGCCGGGTAAGTTTGCCGCTATACCCCAGAAGGCGTGTGTCGGGCCGCTGCTTAAATTTATAACACCAGCATGTTGAACGTGGCCAGTTTCTGGATACAGCAGCTTTGCGCCAATCGCTCCAGCGTGTGGTAGCTGGGCATAGCCAATCATGCGCTCAAGGAAGTCATGCGTGATGACTTCGGTGTCATCATTCAAGAAAAGAAGAATATCGCCGTTTGCATCACGTGCCCCAATATTGCATAGAGAGGAGAAATTAAACGGAATATCGCTCCGAACGATTTTCGCTAAGTTTTCGCTGCGGAGCAATTCAAAATACTGAATTGTTTCCTCTTTTATTGAGCCATTATCGACGATTATAATTTCTTTAAATTGGTAAGTCGAATTTTCAATGAGAGAGCTCAGGCATCGCTTCAGCACCGCAGCATTATCACGTGTCGGAATGATAATTGATACGAGGGGTCGGCCTACTACGTGGTAGTTAACGGAAAAATACCCTGGCAACTCTTTCAGCGGTTCAACCGTACCCGACAGTCCGCGTCGACGAAGGGCATCTTCCCGCACGCGGCGACTTGCATCTAAGACATATGGCTTCTCTGTCAGGGCGCCGGCTACAGATCCGGGGATGATGCGCCAATGATACAGGACTTTCGGGATGTGACAGATTTTTTGGGTCTTCTCCGTCAAGCGCAGAATCAGATCCCAATCCTGACAACCGTCATACTCGCTGCGAAGACCACCGAGCTCGATCAGTAGGTTGCGCCTGATACAAGATACATGGCACACATACATGGTGCTCATCATGGTATCTGGAGACCAGTCCGGCTTGAAGTGCGGCATGCTGAAACGCCCTTCAAGATCAATCTTGTCTTCGTCACTATATATGTAATCGGGATCGTTGTCGTTAACACATAGGGCAAGCTCGAATAGGCAATCGAGCGTTAGTTCGTCGTCATGATCAAGAAGGACGACGTAGTCGCCCGAAGCTAGTTCGATGCCGGTGTTCGTCGCTCCTGCGATGCCCTGGTTTTTGGCGGACCATTCGATTTTGAGGCGGGGATCTGTCAGTCGATTGAGCAAGCTTTTCGATTGCGGGTCTGGACTGGCATCGTCAACGATGATCAGTTCCCAATGCGGGTACCACTGATCCATGACGGAATCGAGCAGCTTCTGCATCAGTGCTTCCGGCGTGTTGTAAGACGGAACGATAATGGAGAATATCGGTTTCTTGGTGAGGTTGTGTAGCCGTGCTTCCAAGTCGTCCGGTCTTCTCGGCGGAATGTAGACGTAGTCGCTTCCGCCTTTCGTTATCTGATAACGACCCTCATTGAGAGCGACTTTCGGGAGACCTTCCGCTAACGCCCCCGCGGATGGCACCGAAGGGGTATTGTCAGGCCGATCAAAGGGGAGTTCTCGTTTTTTCAATGCGCTGGAAAGACGCTTCAAACCCTTCCTGATTTCTCCCGTTTTTCTAGTTTCGTTCCACTCTCTTGCCAGATGTCCGAGAAATATCGAAGTCGTTGACATGCGGCGCAGATACATATCGCCTATGGCAACCGTACCCGACTGGCAACTCGGATCGAAGCGAAGTGCTTTGGCTCCATTCTTCAGAGTGAATTGCGTCGTAACCCTCTCTCCTTCCATCTGAAAGTTGAGAAGAATGGCTTCATCTTCATTATAGCCTTTACCGCTATCTACATACAGGGTCGGTTGTATGAGTTGGTCCGCACCGTTTGGGAGGTCTATGATCATTTCATATAACCCGTCGGATAGAGCTTTACCCGGCCATCCCATAATAAAATAGGGATCGCCTCCAGTCATCTGGAAGAGAGAGACCCCTTTTTTCGATTCCAGCAAACGTAATTCATTTGTTGCTTGAAGCCTGATTTTCCTGGGAAAGAAAAAGTTGAGCAAGTGCGATCCTTTCACCTCAGCGTTGGAATCGAGAGTTAGGCCAACGCTGCGGTCATTTCCAGAGGGTAATTGAGCGCCAAACAGGGGAGAGGAGCTTCGGCTGCCTGTCGATCGAATTGCCTCGAATTTTCAGAGTACCGTTGATCCCCATATTGACAGCGAAATACGGTTCCTCATGAGAACTCAATGCTCGCTTCAAAGTCGTAAGGTTATCGCTGCAATTTGGTTGTGATCAAGTGTAAAAGTTGTTTCGTTGGGTTCGGTTGGAGATGGTGTGCCTTTATCTGCTCCGCCAGATTTTGGGAAGCACCTCCCTTGATCGCATCCAGAATAGCTGCGTGCAGCATTTCGAAACGGCCGGGAGCTACATAGACAGGTGCGTCGCCAAATATCTCCCGAGACCACGGGTGTTCATTCAGAACCATCGGTCTTCCCGCCAAGGCAGCCTCTATCGCCGAAAAGCCAGGAAAGTCGTCACCCAATTCCAGATAGGCAGAGCAACTCTGCATGGCCGAGCGAAGAATCTCGGAGGCGGGCTGTACGTTGGGCAGGAAGCGTACATTATCTCCCACTGCGGCTTTACACCGCTCATAATATCTCTTGTCGGCGTATCCGCCAATCATCACTAACGGCACTTCCAGGTCTGCTAGCGCTTCTATGGCTTCCAACTGCCGCTTGTGCTCGGCTAATTGGCCGACCCAGAGCACATAGTCCTGCAAGCCATAGGCATTTTGAAACAAGCCTTCTTCTGCAGGCTTGCCAAATGCGGGTGCTATCCCAGGAGGAATGACGACAAGCTTCCCGTCGGCGACATTGAAATTGGCTTCGCAGAGGCTTTTTTCAACCTGGGTTCGCAGCACGATCAGGTCGGCAAGGTCAAGGTGACGCTGAACGATGTTCTTCGATTGATGATGCTGATCGAAGAAGTTGAAGTTCGGAAGCAAAACAATGGGCTTGCCTGCCGACTTTATGTCAGAAAGCAGGCCTTCCCCTGCCCCATGGGTCGAAAAATGAATGACCACGTCATAGGTACTCAGGCGCCTTGAATTTGGCCCATAGATATCGGCGCGCGCACCGCAATCGGAAAGAAACTCCGCCAATTGGTGAAGCTCCGTCTCCCCCCCCGCCGGCGTCAGGAAAGCCTGATGGTATGTCGTCAACAAGATGCGCACCGTCGTACCTCTTTACCAGATTCTAGTCGTGAGACGAAATCAATCGATGAGTGAAGTGCCAGATTGCTCTATTGCAATAGGTAGTCACTCTTGCGAGTCACAAAAACAGTGCTCCCGTTCAGGCCGGACCGCTCTGAGGGTGGAATGTTTGAACTCGCAATTGCTGTCACATCGGCATAGTCGTAAAGGCTATATTCGCTCTGGATCTTTAATATCAGACCTAAGTGTCGATCCAAATCCTCGATTCCAAAACGTCTGACGTGATCGGATTGGCCAAAACGCCTCAGCGCTTCGCCCTCCGAAAGGGGCCCAAGATCTTCCTCGTAGTAGCCTTCCATCAACGGCAGGCAGAAAATATGCAGGCCGTTTGGTTTCAGTGCTCGGGTGAGGTGAAAGAACACGTGCGCAATGTTGCATCGAACATGTTCTAGAACATGAGAGTGGATGATCAAATCGTAACAGTCATAAGGGAGGCGCGGTGCGTCGGCAACAAGATCAAACTTGTCCAGTTCCAAACCGGCATAACTCTCTGGGTCGTAGTCTACGGGCTCATAGCCTTTAACGGCGGTCGTACGGAAAAAATCATAAAGACCCTTTTCCGGAGCGATGTGCAAAATGCGCTCATCTCCCGAAAACTGCCAGACCTTGTCCAGCACCAGTTTGATTGCCCGCGTTCTTTCAAGCGAGCCGCACTTCTGACACAGCACTCCAATGCGGCCGTTCATATCCCTCCAGTGATCGCTGCCACACAGATTGCAAACCGTTTTCAAGTTTTTCTCCTGAACCCTTGCTCGTGGCATTACGACGAAGTTGGTTGTGAGAGCCACATTCCCATCCGGCGGTCTCAATACAATACGATTGAGCGCGCCCACAAGTTTGTATATGCCCTTGCCGTTCGAGAAGCTCAAGCGGTTTTAAGGTGTCAAGGAACTCACCCTTGGATAGCGATTTTGTGAAACTAAATCCCTCGATTGATTGGACCCAATCGCGAGCCGCTATTGGTTCACGTGATCAGGAATTGGTCTCAATCGTGATGTGCGTTCACGGTCAGGCGGCGCTGACTGAAGCGTGTTTGGCCTCGCTTTTTAAGCATGAGGCCGGTGAGCGCTTTGAAGTCGTTATAGTTGATAACGGGAGCGACTCAGAGACGAACTCATGCCTGCGTCGCTGGGCGATGTCTCGCGATGAGGTGAAAGTATTCCGGAGTGAGATAAACCTGAATTTCGCTCTTGGCTCCAATGTTGGCTTCGAAGCATCGCGTGGCGCTAGAGTTGTTTTCCTGAACAATGATACGGAGGTGTCTCCGGAGTGGTTGCGTTCGCTTCTTCGCCCGTTGCGCGACCCCTCCGTAAAGGGCGCACAGCCCAAACTGGTTTATCCTGACGGCACAATCCAGGGCGCAGGTGTTGTTTTCTCTTCCTATTCGCCGCTTGGCTATCCGATTTACGTAGGCAAGCCGGGTGATTACGTGCCAACGCAGAAAGCGAGGAGATATCGCGCATTGACCGCGGCTTGTATGGCCATTCGAGCTGTCGACTTCGCTAACGCTGAAGGGTTCGATACGGACTTTATAAATGGCCAGGAGGATATTGATCTTTGCCTTCGGGTTGGAAAAGGCGAAGCGGTATTTGCTTTCGTGCCCGATGCTGTTGTGTTGCACCACGAGGGTAAGACGCCAGGTCGCGGAACCAAGATTGAGAACAACCGGCGACTCTTCTTCCAGCGTTGGAACGGGATCTTTGACGCGGACGATACGCAATATTATGAGGATGACAACCTCATGCCGGAGGCCTATGCGCCGGATAATCCTGCATGGGTTGAGCACGGCTATGCAATTTGGCGCCCCATAGTGGCGGCTGTTGAGGGTGTGGGTGAGAGCAATTCATCTCCGCTCAAGAGGGAAGATCTGCAAATCGCAATCAAGATTGGCTGTCCCGACAGGGCCATCAAGGATCATTGGGGCGATTATCATTTCGCAGTGGCTCTTTGCTCGGCTTTTCTCCGCAAGGGAGTTAGAGCTCGCATCGACTTCTTGAGTGATTGGTATGCGAACAAAGATGACGACCAAATAGTAAACTTGGTGCTACGGGGCATCAGTCGCTATGATTGCCATAGCGGCCCACTTAACTTGATGTGGCTGATCAGTCATCCGGATAAGGTGTCGTTGGAGGAACTGAAGTCTTTCGACTACGTTCTTGCGGCGTCCGAGTTGTGGGTGAAAAGTGCTAGAAGCGAGGGCATATCGTGCGAAGCTCTCTTGCAATGCAGCGACGTATGTCGGTTCCTGCCCTCAAAAGAAGTGGCGGCGGAATCGTTTCGCCATCTTTATGTAGCCAATTCTCGCTTGGTGAAACGGACCGCCGTAGCCGAGGCTATTGAGCAGGACGTCACCCTGGATATCTTCGGCGAAATGTGGGACGGAATCGCGCCGATGGACTGGGTAAAGGGCGAGCAGATCGACAATGTTGATCTACCGGGTTTTTATTCCAGCGCTGAAGTCGTGGTGAATGACCACTGGGATGCCATGAAGAAGCAGGGGTTTATTTCCAATCGGATCTTCGACGTGCTGGCTTGTGGGGGAATCTGGTCACCGACCGTCCCCCAGTCATGCCCACGGAATTGGAGGAGTTCTGCACCTTTTTTGGTGATGGAAACTTGCTTTCGGAAGCTCTTCGAATTGCTCAGGAGCGAGACACTCCGCAACGCCGGCTGGCCGCTTCAATCTATGTCCGGCAAAATCACAGCTTCGACAATCGTGCCGACGTATTTCTGTCTTTAATCGAGAAACTTAAGACGAAGGCGATGCTCACTGATTGAGCTGTTTTCTCACTGAATTTCGTTGCGCCTCCAGTTCGGACAGGATTTCGCGATAGTATTGGTCCCAGGTTGGCTGAACGAGGGTCGCGTGCCGTTGCGGGTGCCCCTTGAGAATTAGCTCGTCGATATCTCTTTCCACTATTTCCTTTAGGTGTTTTTCAATGACCGAGCGCATGGCCAGGCGCATGCTTTCAATGACAGAGATCCTGTTGGTCGTTTCATCGACCAAATAATTGCACAAGGTATGGGCGATCTCAAATGGCGGCCGCTCTTGTGTGTATCTGATAACGAGGTCCCAATCGACGAGCCTGCGCAGCGAGAGATCAAACATGCCATATTTGTCAACGCATTCACGGCGATGGGCAAACACATTCATATCTATGAAATTTTGGTACAGGAGCGCAGCGCGATCAAATGGGCAGAATAGAATGGATTGTTCAAAGCCGTCGGCGTGAACGAATTGCATGCGCGAATATGCACTCTCAATATCCGGCTGATTTTCAAAGGTTTCGACGATTGTGCTTGCGCATTCGGAAGTCCAGATATTGTCTGTATCCAGATAAGCGATGAGCGGTGCGGACGCCATTTCCAGTCCGGCATTCCGGGCTCTGCTGATGCCAACCTTCTCAAGCCGTTTGTATTTCAAGTCAAACCGAATTGGTGTCGTCGATCGAAATAGACGAACAACCTCCTCTGTATTATCTGTGCTGCCGTCATCGATGACGCACAACTCTATGTCGCACAATTCCTGATTGTGAATGGATGCCAAGGCATGGGGAATCTTATCCGCGCGATTCCACGCCGGCATGATTACGGAGAGCTTTGGTGTCATAAGGCTGCGCGACTGTTTTGTTGAGGCAACGATGCTTTTCTATTAACGATTTACGTCACGCGTACAAGCACGGGATTTCCCGAGAATTTGGCAGGAAATGAAGCTGACTATTGTAAGGCATGGACATTCCGCAGGGAATGCGATCGGTTCACTCACGGGAACGGATGCCGATCCGCTCACCAGCATGGGGAAAGAGCAGGCTCAGGAGGTGGGCCGGCAACTCTCAACTAGAGGTGCCTTCGATTTAATTTACTCAAGTCCTGCTACGCGGGCCCTGCATACCGCAGCTCTTGCCGGTTTCGCCGAGCCGGTTGCTCTGCCGTCACTTAAGGAGACAGATGGTGGTGTTTGGGGAGGGCGGCCGAGAGCTGAGTTTGAGGCGGCATTTCCTGATTTCTTTTCGCCCCTCGATATGGACAGGCCGTATCCGGGCGGGGAGAGCCACTCCGCTATGGCGCGTCGCGTTCAGGTTTTCCTGCACGACTTGATGGAAATTCGTCCTGACAACGCGATTGTTTTTACCCATTTGGGTCCGCTGAACGTCATGCTCCATACTTTGTTGGAAATTGACTTGTCGAGATTTCCTCTGTTCGCGCTTAAGAACTGCGCCATTGTCGAACTGAGCATCAAATCAGATGGGCGTCAGAGCCGTGCCGTGCGCGCTGGCTTCTAGCTTTCTTGAAAGTCAAGGCCTGCAGCCCGCACTTTTCATGCTTCGTTGTTGATTGGTCGTAAATTCGCAAACGTCATTCGATGTGATTCAACAATTCCTCTGCAGCGTGCCTGATATGCAATTTTTCACGAACTTCAGTCTGTGCCGCTTGCGCAATCTGATGTCGAAGATCCGAATTTTCGACAAGGAGCGATACCTTCGTCACCCACGATTCAATCCTATTGTCGGCCAAAAAGCCGCTATCGCCATCTGTGACTACGGATCGGTAAACGGGCACATCTGAATAAACACTCGGTATCGAAGCTGCGCCAAACTCGATAAACTTGAAGGGATTCTTGCACAGATTGAATTGAAAGCTCTCAGCATCTTCGGAGCCGCCGAGAGGAACAAGACCTATGTCAAACACACGAGAAAATAGCGAACGTCGATAATCGTCGAAGTTTACGCTTCCCAACCATTCCCAATTGTCGAGGCCGAGTACATCAGGTGGAAAGTCTCCGTAATACATGAACCGCAGGTCAGGGTAACGGTCTCGAATAAGCTTGACAGCCTCCAGCCAGTCCGACTTGAATTTCACGATTTTAAGAAAGTCCGCATTGACCATCCCGATGCGTAACTCATTGATCGAAAAATCAGTTTTCCCGGGACATTGGTACCGTTCAATGTATATCCCATTCGATAACAGGCCGATTTGGGGACAATGTTCGCGATACAGTTGCAGAATGTGCTCGTTAGCACCAGTGACCACATCACAAAGCTGCAAAAACTCATGGATGATTTCCAGGTTTTGTGAGGAAGGTTTGGCGCCGCTGTAGGCAGGGTAGGCGAGGATATGGTCGTCAATATCGTATAACAACCTTGTACCCTTGCTCTTCAATTCCTTCGCAAAAGACAGGGATTCCGCGTCCATGGCTTTGTTGAAGAATGCCCAGTCAACTTCACGCTGCCCGTGCAGTTGTGACGGAAAGCCGACGCTGAACTTAAGGAGACCTTGATCTTGCAGGTAGTGAAGCGGTTCAAGAAGGCGAGCTGATATCGATCGTGAAACATAGGATGTCGCCACGTTCGACTTGCGATTTACGACCAATATCTCTTGCACAGCGCCGATCTTGCTCCTATCGGTGAGCAATCCCCTTTCTAGAGGCTTTGCCAGATGGTTTTCTGTCCCGTCC
The DNA here is from genome assembly GCA_002600635.1 of Rhizobium sp. ACO-34A. NCBI lineage: Bacteria > Pseudomonadati > Pseudomonadota > Alphaproteobacteria > Hyphomicrobiales > Rhizobiaceae > Rhizobium > Rhizobium sp. ACO-34A. The sequence continues at coordinate 1,046,647 of CP021371.1, forward strand.
GCATACACTCCGGTGGGGGGTTGGGCAAGTCTGTTTGGATCGGTGGTTCGGGTTGGTCGACCAACGTCTGCCGGAGAAGTATCTCGACGTAATTATACGAATTCCGTTTTACGTTAACCAAAATTTCGTCGAGAACTCGGGTCGAATGGCGTCAACGGAATTGGGCCTCAATTTGCAATGGTTTACCGAGCCGCGGCCTGGCTTGAAAAAATGTAGTAGAGTTCACACAGCAAACCTCGTAAATAGACGAGCGTTTTCAAAAGCCGCAGAGACAATAGAGTAGCCAGGTCGATATGCTTCAGCCAAAATATAAAGGTATCATTCTCGCGGGTGGGAAGGGCACACGGCTCTATCCGGCAACGATCCCCGTGAGCAAGCAGTTGCTTCCGGTTTACGACAAACCGATGATCTACTACCCGTTGAGCACCCTGATGATCGCCAACATCACGGAGGTGTTGATCATCTCGACGCCGAGCGCCCTGCCGCTTTACCAGGAGTTGTTGGGAACGGGCGAGCAGCTCGGAATGCGGTTCGAATATGCAATCCAGGCCGAGGCGCGCGGACTTGCCGAGGCGTTCATCATCGGTGAGCGTTTCATTGGAAGTGCCTGTGCTGCACTCGCGCTGGGCGACAACATCTTTTACGGTACCGGTGTAGGAAGCAGCGTCCGTAAGGCAAGCGAACGGGATGTCGGCGCGACGGTTTTTGCGTATGGCGTCAGTGATCCGGAACGCTACGGAATCGTGGAGTTCGCCGAGGATAAGACGACACCCATATCCATCGTAGAGAAGCCAAAGAACCCTCGTAGTTCCTACGCTGTTACCGGTCTCTACTTCTATGACAACGATGTCATCGAGATTTCGAAGGGGATCAAGCCTTCTCCCCGTGGCGAGCTTGAAATCACGACGGTCAACGATGTCTATCTGCAGGCCGGCAAGTTGAACGTCGAAAAGCTGGGCCGCGGCAATGCCTGGTTTGACACGGGAACGCACGACAGCCTGCTTGAATCCAGTCAGTTCGTGCACACGATCGAGAAACGCCAGGGGCAGAAGATTGCCTGTATCGAGGAGATTGCCTGGCGCATGGGGTTCATTGACGACGAGCAGTTAGAGCAACTGGCGCATCCGCTCGTTTCAAGCGGATATGGAAAGTATCTTCTGAACCTTATACCGCGCTGAGGGGCTCCTCAGGCGCGGCGATCGATCAATAGCGGAAGTTATGGTCCAGCGCCGAAAAAGCGCTCGCGACCGCGTCTTTTGGGGAAAGTCTTGCTTCCAGCTTGGGCCACTCGATGCCGATTGAAGCGTCGTTCCACAGCAGGGAGCGCTCGGACTGTTGATCCCAGTATCCCGTTTGCCGATATGCAACGATGGTGTCGTCCTCAAGTGCCATGAAACCATGAGCGAAGCCTTCCGGCACATAGAACATACGGTTGTCAGCACCGGTCAATTCTATGCCCGTCCATTTGCCGTAGCTTGGCGACCCGAGGCGCAAATCGACCGCAACGTCGAATATGGCGCCATGGATGCAGCGTACGAGTTTGCCGAGTGCATGCGGGTTGTTCTGAAAATGCAAGCCGCGAACGACGCCTCGCGATGACCGCGACTGGTTGTCCTGAACGAGCTCCGGTATCCCGATCTCCTGGAATGCCGATGCTCTGAACGTTTCCGTGAAGGAGCCACGCTCATCGGAGAATTCGCGGTGTTCAATGAGCAGCACTTCGGGGATGGATTGTGGAGTGACTTGGAAATTCATCGTTTAGGTCCCGGCCTCGGCTGTGAATCTGCTTAGCGGCTTTGATTTGCTTGAGCAACGAGATATAGGGTCAGCCGGTCGAGCACAACCATTGTGGAGAACTCATGTCAAAGACGGTGCTGGTAACAGGTGGAGCGGGCTTCATAGGATCGGCATTGTGCCGCTTCCTGATCAAGGAAACCGATGCACGTGTAATCTGTCTGGATCTACTCACCTACGCCGGGGACCGGCGCTCTCTCAAGGAAGTTGAAAGCGATCCGCGCTTTTCCTTTGTGAAGGCCGATATCGGGGACTTCAAGGCAGTCGATGCCTTGCTGGCAGAACACCAGCCGGATTTCATCATGCACCTCGCTGCGGAATCTCATGTGGACCGTTCCATCAGCGGCGCGGCGCCTTTTATCGAAACCAACATTGTTGGAACTTTCCGCCTGCTGGAGTCTGTTCGCGGCTACTGGTCGGCTCTGCCGGAAAAGAAAAAGCAGCAGTTTCGCTTCCTCCATGTCTCGACGGACGAAGTTTATGGGACGCTTGGAGAAGATGGGCTGTTCCAGGAAACGACGCCCTATTCGCCGAATTCCCCTTATTCGGCTTCCAAGGCTGCGTCGGATCACCTGGCAAATGCCTGGTATCACACATATGGCCTGCCAGTCGTCATTTCCAACTGTTCCAACAACTATGGCCCTTATCAGTTCCCGGAGAAGCTCATTCCGAGAATGATCACGACGGCATTGGAACATGGATCGCTACCGATTTACGGCAAGGGCGACAATGTGAGAGACTGGCTGCATGTCGATGATCATGCGGCAGCTCTGTGGCTCGTTGTCAACAAGGGGCGATTGGGTGAGAAATACAACATCGGCGGCCGCAATGAGCGACGAAACGTCGATGTCGTTCGCACGATCTGCACGGCGTTGGACAAGCTTGGACCGAAGGCGCCGCAAGGTGGTTACGAAAGCCTGATCACCTATGTGACGGACAGACTTGGGCACGACCATCGATATGCCATCGATGCTTCGAAGATCGAGACGGAGCTTGGTTGGAAGGCACAGTTCAATTTTGATACGGGGCTTGCTGCCACGATCGAATGGTACCTTGCCAACGAGTGGTGGTGGAGACCTCATAAGGACGCTGCAGAGGCGCTATATAAGACGAAGACGCCATGAAGATCCTTGTTCTTGGGAAGTCAGGTCAGGTTGCCAGTGCGTTAGCGGCGTTGGCCGAGGAGCGGGGCGTCACCCTTATCGTTTGGGGACGCAACGAACTCGACCTCATGGTCAGCGAGGATATCTGTCCGGCGATCATGAGTTCGGGTGCCGACGCGATTATCAATGCGGCGGCCTACACCGCAGTTGACAAGGCCGAAAACGAACCGGAGGCGGCGTTTCAGCTCAATGCCCATGCTCCCGCTCTCGTCGCAGAGGCTGCACGCGATATGGGTGTGCCTTTCGTGCATATCTCGACGGACTACGTCTTCTCTGGAGATAAGGACGAGCCGTATGTGGAGGATGATCAAGTCGATCCGGTAAGTGTCTACGGTAGAAGCAAGGCAGAGGGTGAAAGCAGAATACTCGCGACCTATCCCGAGGCGACCATTCTCAGGACGGCATGGGTTTTTTACGAGCACGGAGGAAACTTCGTGAAGACTATGCTGCGACTTGGCAGTGAGCGGCCGGAACTCCGTGTCGTGGGGGATCAGCATGGCAATCCGACCTATGCCGGTGACATCGCGGCCGCTTGCCTGAGGATCGTGGATGTAGCGCTGGTCAACAGGGAAAAGACAGCCGGCATTTTTCATTTTGCCGGTGCCGGATATACAACTTGGTATGGTTTTGCTGAGACGATATTCGCAGAGGCGGCAAAAAGGGGCTGGAAGGTTCCTGAACGTGTGGTCAAGATTTCCACATCAGAATACCCTACGCCTGCGCGCCGGCCAGCGAATTCCCGCTTCAATTGCGATAAGATCCAAGACGTATTGGGAATCGATGTGCCCGATTGGCGACGCGGGCTATCTGCTTGCCTCGACAGGTTGTCTTCCACGAATTGAGGAAGATGGTCGACTGATGCTGGCCTTGTTGTCTTTATTTGTCCAAGATCGGCGGGTAGAGGCCTGGCCAGCAATCGCAGGATGATGATCCAGACAAGGAGAAGTGTATCCCATGTATGCCGAAAGGCCTGATGGCATAGAGACCGTTGCGGCAGGGACCGGCGCTGCATCGCTCCCCAGCGTGAAAAGGTCTCCACCTGGACTTCTGAACAATCTCAAGCTGGCTTACTTCCTTGCGTGGTACGATGTTCGCCATCGTTACGCGCGCTCGGTGATCGGACCTTTCTGGATAACCCTGCAGACGGCGATCTTCGTTGGCTGCATAGGCTTCGTCTTCAGCGCTATCTCGAACGTTTCCGTCCGGGACTTCCTGCCTTATTTTGCCGTCAGTTTCGTTATGTGGAACCTGCTTGCTGGGGCGACGAACAACGCTACGACAACTCTGCTCGGTGCCGGTGGTTTCATCAAGGACCGCGGGATTCCGGCTTACATTTTTTACGTTCAGTGTTTTTTCCGACATGTGCTTTTCCTTGCGCACAACATTGTCGTGCCCATCGCACTTTTTGTTTTTCTGGGTGGAACAAGCCTCTTCGGTGTCGTGGCCGCGATTCCGGGCATCATGATCTTCATGCTGGTCACACTCTGTCTTTCGCTTGTCGCGGGTACGCTGGCCACGCGCTACAGAGATGTGCAGCCTCTTGTAGAGTCTCTGATGAATCTTGCTTTCCTGGCGTCGCCCATCATGTGGAAGCCGCATCTGGTTGCAGGCCGAGAATATCTTCTTGATTTCAACCCGGTTGTTCACCTGCTTGCGATATGGCGAGAGCCGCTCCTGAATGGCGTCATGCCCTGGCAGAGTTTCGGCATTTCACTCGCTATTTTGGCGGTGCTTGCACTGATGACATGGTTTGCCGTTTCGCGGCTCAAGAACGCAGCATTCTGGGTCTGAAGATGGCATTGATTTCTCTGAAAAAAGTCACTCTCGATTATCCTATCTACGACTTGCACGATAAGTCGCTGAAGCGGCTCCTCCTGTCGGCTGCCGGTGGTTCTGTGCAAAAGGCACCGGTGATCCGCGCGCTTCATGATTTTGATCTGGAAATAAACTCGGGCGAGCGGATTGGTCTTTACGGTCCAAACGGGTCCGGCAAAACGACCTTGCTGCGTACGATCGCCGGGATCTTTCCGATCGCCGGCGGTAGCATCAGCGTCACCGGTCAGGTCACTCCCCTGTTGGGACTTGCGATCGGCGCGAACATGGAAATTTCGGCCGAGGACAACATACGCCTGCTCCTGCGTGTTGATGGCATCGTGCCGACGAAGGAACTGGTGGACGAGATCTGGGCGTTCACGGAGCTGGAAGAGAAGATGCGGCACCTGCCGCTGCGTACTTTCTCTTCAGGCATGCTGATGAGAGTGCTGTTTTCCGTTTCGACAGCCTTCTCACCGGAGATCATCCTTCTCGATGAATGGTTGAGTGTGGTGGATGAGACCTTTTCTCAAAAGGCCGAGCGAAGAATGCAGGAACTCGTGTCACGTTCCAAGATTCTGGTGATCGCCTCCCATAACATGGATATGCTCAAGCGGGTTTGCACCCGCATTATCAGGCTTGAGAAGGGGCATATCCAATCGGACACCGCGGTCGTCTCACCGCAACAGGTTATCTGATCAACGGATTGCGACGGGCGCGGCCGTTGCGGCAAGAGAGTTCCAAATTGGCTACAATTCATATTCATGCTCGCGACATCATGCACCATGATGCTGTCGGCAGTTTTTGCAGGCAAGTGGCTGTCCTCCTTCAGGACGCGGGGCACCCGGTGCGGCTCTGGGCGGAAAACACCAATGTCGAGGCACCTCACAAGGTGGAAGATCGCAGAGATTTCTGGGATGCCGTGCAGCCGGACGATGTCATATTTTTCAACCACTCGATCCATGATCCGGTCTTGGAGCGCATTGCGGCACTGCCTCATCGGAAGGTGGGCTATTTCCACAATGTGACCCCGCCTGAGCTCATCGAGCAGGCAGACGTTGCGACGGTAGAAAACTGCCGGTTGGGATTGCTTGAGCGAGGCGTGCTTGGGAGCTTTGACGTCATCCTCGCGAACTCGGAGGCATCGGCGAACTGCCTGCTGGAAGGCATGACCGCAAACGATGCCGCAAGGCATCGGGGACGGATCGTTGTCTGCCCGCCTCTGGTGGGAGCGGATCGGTGGAGCAAGGTGATAGCCGAGGCGCTTGTGCCTTCATCGGCATCGGTGAAAATGCTCTTTGTCGGTCGTTTGGTACCGCACAAGGGGGTGCAGGAAATTCTGGAAATTGCGGAAGCGCTTTCGAACCATGTTCCCTCTGTAGAATTGAATATCGTCGGAGGTCCCGCCGGAGGAGCCTATGTCGAAGCGCTGAAGGAGCAGGCGCGGGCTGTGGAGGAACGGACTTCCACAAAAGTCATGGTAAGGCACGGAATATCGGATGGTGAACTGAAGGCCCTGTACGAAGATACGACCATCTGCATCGCCCATTCAACGCATGAGGGTTTCTGCATTCCAGCCCTTGATGCGCTTGCATTCGACAAGCCGATCTTTGTAACAGCGGTGCCGGCGATACTTGAAGTGCTCGGAGAGGCTGCTCTTGTCATTCCGAAAGAGGACCGGGTGGCCGCAGCTTCCGTGATCGCAGCGTTCCTGCAAGACAAGGGCCTGTCCTCGAGCCATGGTGAGCTACGGCGTGCAAGATTCGAGGAACTGAAGCGCCTTGCTGACGGCGAGTTGATCCTTCAGGCTCTTGAGAGGGTTCCTGCCTGATGCGCGTGACGTTTGCGACTTATCCCTGGGCATTCGAAACGCCGGGAGGCGGTGAAATCCAGCTGCTTAAATATGAGGAGTATCTCCTCAAGGCGGGGATCGATGTCATTCGGCACGACCCATGGCGCGATGATATCGGTGGGGCATCAGTCTTTCACTTCTTCTCCTGCATGGGCGGCTCGGTTCATCTGTGCAATTACGTGAAGTCGCGGGGCGTGCCCCTTGTGATATCGGCAAGCCTTTGGCTGACCGAGGAAACGAAGCATCTTTATCCCTTGGGCGAAATCGCGGCGCAGTTGTCCCTCGCAGATGCCATCGTCACCAACGGGGATGTCGAGAGTGATCGTATCGCAGAGATCCTCGGCCTGCCCCGGGAGCGTTTCTATACGGTTCGCAATGCTTGCGACCCATGGTTCGGAGAATCTGTCGATCCGGCGTTGTTTCGCGGAGAATACGAGGTTGATGGGCCTTTCATCTTGAATGTGGGCAACATCGAACCGCGCAAGAACCAGCTTAATCTGATCCGCGCGGCGAAGAGGACAGGCCGACCACTCGTCCTGATGGGACATATTCGCGACAAGGCCTATGGTGAGGCGTGCATGACGGAGATGGATGATCGGATACGCTATCTTGGTCCGATTGATCATAAAAGTCTTCTTCTGCGCTCTGCGTTCTCGGCTTGTGAAGTTTTTTGCCTGCCCTCCACGCTTGAAACACCCGGTCTAGCCGCACTCGAAGCGGGAGCCGCCGGTGCGAAGCTGGTGGTGACGGGGGAAGGGTCGACACGGGAATATTTCGGTGATGACGCGCTCTATGTCGACAGCGCGGACGTAGAGGGGATTGCGAATGCCATTGATCGGTCCGCTTCTGCTCCTAAGTCATCAGCATTGCGGAACCGCGTGAATGCGAACTTCACCTGGCAGAATGTCGTCCCAACTCTCATGGAACTCTACGGGCGTATCGGGCGTGAAGGTTGAACGAGGTCGCCTACAGCGATATGCCTTTCCTCATGAGTGCAAGGTGAGCCAATGACTCTCAGAAGCATGTACAACAGTCTTCGGGGTGCGCTGGCGGCAACGGTGGTCTACCCGTTGACGGAGCGTCACGAGAAGCGTGACATCAGAAGCAAGACCACTTGGGTACGTTTGGAAATTGATCGGCCCGCGGCCGAGCGCAGAAAGCGCGCCGAGCAGAGGCTTGTAGAAGTCGTAAGGTTCTGCGCCGAAAAAGTCCCCTACTATCGCGACTTGTTTCAGTCTGTCGGCTTTTCGCCGGACAAACTGGAGAAGGATATCGCGTATCTGCAGGATCTGCCTTATCTGACCAAGGATATTATTCGCGAGCAGGGCGCGCGCCTTCTGCGCGACGATCATGCGGGCATGCGCATGCATGTCTGCAAAACAGGCGGGTCCACCGGTCCTTCTGTGCATATCTATTACGATCAGGAGGCTGCCGACTGGTCGTCGGCCGTGACCCAGGAAAGTCGCCGCCGGGTGGGAAATACCCATTGGCGCAGCGAGTTGCACTTTGCCTCGAAGTTCCCGGAGGTTTTCCCCCTTCGCGATCGTCTGCGTGAACATGTGAAGTGTTTCGCGATGAACCGCGACAATATCTTCTTTGCGACCTTTGCACCGGAAGAGTTGGAGGACATCTGGCGCAAGATGAAATCCATTCGCCCGCATCTTGCCCATGCTCATCCATCGACGGCCGATCAGATCGCAGCCCATGTCGAGACGACAAGGGGTAAGGACAAGGCTTTCGAGATCTTCGAGTCATCAGGGGAGCTGCTGGAGCCTCGCCAGCGTGAACGTATCGAACGTGTCCTGCGATGTCGTGTGATCGATCGGTACGGCTTGGCGGAGGCTGGCGTCGTGGCTTACCAGATCGATCCTGCAAATACGGATATGCGCTTTTTTGAATTCTTCGTCTGGCCGGAAATTCGACCGGATGAAGAGGCCGACCTTGGCGATGTTCCAGCTGATGCCAAAGGCGGAGAACTCGTAATCACTACGCTTCGTAATTCGCTGATGCCGCTTCTTCGCTATCGTACAGGTGACAATGCGATCTTGGCTGAACGACCCGAGGGTTTCGTCATTCCACGTATGGTTGGCCGCATTCACGACGTCATTATGCTCGGCGGCAAGCCGCTACCGACGCACTACATTCAGGATGTTCTGGATCGGGTTGGAGGCGTTCGCGAGTTCCAGATCGAAATGCGTGACGGGAAGCCGGTTTTCCGGCTCGTTCCGGAGGAGGGAAGCGATCCCGAGGCTATTCGCCAGCGTGTCCACTCCTGGTGGGCCGATAACGTTATCGTGGAGTTTATTTCGCTTGCTGATCTCAAGCTCGTGGGCCGGCGGCAAAAATTCAGACATTTCGTACCGGAGTAGGTCGCAACTCAATGATTAGCGTTTTCGCAGGACAGGAAAGCGGTTTCGCAGCCGAGGTTATCTTCAGTGCTCTTGAGCGTTCTGTGAGTGCCGGCCTCGTGAACAGGGCACTTTCCGCAGATAAAGCCATTACCGATGGCATTTACGTGTTCATCTCTCCAGATGAAACACAGGCCTCTTTGATAGCTGCGGCGGTTGCTGGTCGTTCAAAGGTTCTGATATTCGGCGCCATTCCGCCAACGATAGCGCCGCTTTGTGGCCTGATGTCCGTTTCACCGCTGTCGACCAACTGGGTTGAGGCCGCGGCGTGTGAGCCTACGCCAATCTATCAAACGACCCGGTCCAGCGCTGAAGTCCGGTGGTCTGGCCATCCGCTCGCCAGCGCCTCGCCGTTTGCCACGCGTCCGTTCCTTCGCTTCGACTATGCGGATGAATGGAATAATTTGGGTTTCGGCCGGATAACGGCCGATGGCGGTCTTTGGTCCATTGCCGTTGAGGCTGAAGTGGGCGGGGCGGATGTACTTGCCTGGGCGGCCAGAGACGAGGTCGCCGCACCAACGTCTTTCGTAACCCTATCCGAAACCGCGACCTCTTCGGTGCTCTGGTGGAACCGCGCTGCGGGGGCTGTCGATAGCGCTGAGTGGGCGGTCATCGAAGCATTTCTATCGGATTGGCGGCCGGGAGACAGGCCCTGCGTACCTGTTATCAGCGAGATCCCCTGGGGATACGATACCGCCATCACCATGCGTCTGGATTGCGATGAGGATATCGCGTCGGCTCGACCGCTGTTCGAGCTTTATCGCGAGCGCAACCTGCCTTTTTCTGTGGCGATCAAGACCGCTCAGGAGGACCGCGACGATCACGTCGTGTTGCTGAAGGAGATCCTCGCGGCCGATGGTGCTGTCCTGTCGCATTCCGTGACCCACGCCCCCCGTTGGGGCGGGTCGCAGGAAGCCTGCCGGCTGGAAGCACGTGGTTCGTCCGACTGGCTTGAGGAGCGCTTGCCCGGCTTCACTGTCCGCTATGCCGTTTCCCCGTTTCACCAGAATCCAGCCTACGTGCCGGCTGGACTGAAGCAAGCAGGTCTTGAAGGGTTCGTCGGTGGTATTATCGCCAACGATCCTGAAATGCTGCTGGCGCGCGGCGGCGTCATTCCGGGCGATGATACCGGTTTGGTGACGCATAGTCAGCAGTGCATGATGCATGGCGATTGCATTCTGAACGAGGGCGACCCGATTGCCATCACCAAACAGGCTTTTGTCAATGCATGCCAGACGGAGACGCTGTTCGGATATCTCGACCATCCATTTTCGCCTCGTTACGATTATGGTTGGGGCTCGGAAGAGCATCGGGTGGCAAGGCATGCCGATTTCCTGGATTTCATTGCTGCGGAAACGGCGGATAAAAAGGTCGCCTGGATGAACGAGGACACGGCTTTGGATTGGATTGCAGCCAAGTCGCATTTGCGACTGGAAAAAAGCCCTTCCGGCTTTAGCCAGACTGCTGGGGCGGCCGAAGTCGAAGACTATGCCTTTGCCGTGCGTTTCCAGGGTGCTCGAAAAGCCCTGACCGAGCTCCTGCATGACTGAGAACATTCGACGACACGTAATGGTGGTTGCGGGGACGCGTCCGGAAGCGGTCAAGATGGCGCCCGTGGTGGCGGAGCTGCGGCGGCGGCCGGAGCAGTTCCGTTGCACGCTGGTGTCGACCGGACAGCACCGTGAAATGTTGCAGCAGGCGATGGATAGCTTTGGCCTGACAGTGGACATCGACCTTGCCATCATGCAGCCCAACCAGACGCTGGCTGGCCTGACGGGTGCGGCTGTGATGGCCTGCGACACCGTGATCAAAGACATCCGTCCAGATGTCGTGCTTGTACAAGGCGATACGACGACGGTGCTGGCGGCGTCGCTTGCGGCTTACTACAACAAGATCGCTGTCGGCCACATTGAAGCGGGGTTAAGGACCCACGATCGCTACAATCCCTTTCCGGAGGAAATGAATCGCTCGCTGCTGGGGCCGCTTGCGACCTACCATTTTGCTCCGACGGATCGCGCGGCGCGCAGCTTGCGCCGCGAGGGAGTTCCGGCAAAAAGCATTTTTGTGACCGGAAACACCGTTGTCGATGCCTTGCAGATCCTGCTTTCAGGTTTGCGCGAAGAGATAGTCTCCCCCCATGTGCGGGCCGCTGTTGCCCGCGGCAATGGGCGCTTCGTGCTCGTGACCTGTCATCGTCGTGAGAGCTTCGGAAATGATCTGGAAATCATCGTCAGTGCCCTGAAGAGCCTCGCTGAGCGCTTTCCCGACAGGGTTTTCTTTTTCCCCGTGCATCTCAATCCGAACGTGCGGCAACAGGTCATGCCGCGGCTTGCGTCCGTGAATAACATCGTCCTCAGCGACCCGGTGCCTTATCAGGATATCCTGTATTGCCTGTCTCAGGCTGAGTTGGTGCTGACCGATTCAGGGGGGCTTCAGGAAGAGGCGCCGTCTTTCCATGTTCCCGTCATCGTGCTTCGCCGTACGACGGAGCGGCCGGAGGGTATTCGGGCAGGGTTCTCCCGCCTGGTAGCATTGGAGCACGACGCCATCGTGCGGCTAGGTGAGTCCTGGCTCAGGACGCAGCGGCGAGAGAAGCTTGTCGGTCGTAGCAATCCTTATGGGGATGGGGCAGCAGCTCGGCGCATCGCGGACATTCTTGCCGGGGAAGACTCCAGGTGAGCGAGAAATTCCCGCCGTCCACCTTTATACTGTTTTCTACCGCAGATTGGGCCGCTCCATACTGGACGAACAAGCAACATGTTGCTGACCGCTTGGCCAAGGCGGGCCATCGTGTGCTTTACATCGAGTCTCCGGGCATCCGTCCCCCGCAGGGAAACGCACGGGATATCCTGCGAATTGCCAATCGCCTGAAGCGGGCCTGGACACCGCCGAAGCCCATCAACGACAACCTCTGGGTGTTCGCCCCGCTGACCATTCCGCTTGGCCACCGCTTCGCGCTGGTAAAGCGGTTCAATGCGTGGTTGATGCGCTCTGTTGTTGGTCGTTGGCTCGATAGCCATCGCCAGGGCGACGTAATCGTCTGGACTTACCACCCCTACATCGAAGGGGTGACGGAAGGTCTGTCGACCGGTTCGCTGGTTTACCATTGTGTCGATGATCTGGCGGCGATTCCAGGAGTGGATGCTGCCACGTTTCGAGCGGCGGAAGGCAAACTCGTTCGCCAGGCGGCTGTTGTTTTTACGACTAGTCCGTATTTGCGCCGGCATTGTCTCGAACTCGGAGCTCAGAACTGCGTGTTCGAAAGGAACGTGGCGGATATCGAGCATTTTTCCGCAGCGCGCCAGTCGGGTCGATTGCCCGAGGATATCGCGTCCATAGCGGGGCCGAAGCTTTGCTACCTCGGTGTTCTGTCGGACTACAAACTCGATCTTGATTTGATCGAGGCGTGTGGTCGTGCCAGACCCGACCTGAGCTGGATTTTCATCGGTGACGAGCCGGAACGGCAGGCCAATGCTACGATCGCAAGGCTGAAGACTTTGCCAAATATGCATTTCATCGGTTACAGGCCATATTCCGAACTTCCGGACTACCTTCGTGCAATCGATATAGCCGTTTTGCCCAATCGCACAGACGGATACATGAGGGGTGTTTTCCCGATGAAGTTCTATGAATACCTTGCTGCAGGCAAGCCCGTAATCTCAACACCGATAGATGCATTGGTCGACGTATCGAATCTGGTCGCTACTGCTGAAGGGCGCGATCAATGGTTGGCTGCGATCGACGAGTGCCTGTCCTCACCGCCTGGAGAGCTTTCACTTGACGACAGTCGGCTTGCGCAATTTGGTTGGGACCCCCGGCTTGAACGTATGTTGGCGACAGTAGGGGATGTACAGGCTGATCGATCGGTATCTATCTGACTGCTCCATGCTTCTTCGGGGAAACCATAGCAGAACAACTTACTACCGCTTTGTCTCGGATTTCGGGAAAAAGCGATATGCAACTGCGCCAGGGGATCACCCTGTGTGAGACGGTCCAAGAGTCTTCCTGCCTTTTGATATGACAGGAATGAGGTCACCGATTTGGTAGGGGCATCGTCTGAAAACGCCGCTAGCTGGAGAAGCTCAAATATACCCTAACCTGCCAAGCGCAGGTGGAGTACTTGCCTCCTTCGCCATCAGGCCTTCTTCAGCACTTTGTTGATGATAAGGCCGGCAACAATCTGGACAACTGCTCCTGCGACGCCGCCACCGACAAGCTGCCCGGCTAAAGCCGCAAGATCAACGCCGCCTGCTGCTGCGCCGCCTAGCCCGAGAATGGAACTCAACACCGTTCCGCCACCGACACCACCAATCGCGCCGGCAATCAGGTTGCCGATATTGCCAAGGTCGGCATCCTTCACAAGCTTGCCACCGGCCGCCCCTCCTGCAAGTCCACCGACCAGTTCCGCTATTAAAGCTTCCATAGCTTCTCTTCCCTCCATGGTTCCCATTCAATCACAGTTTCCCGTATAGGGTGACATGATCCGGATTGGAGTCAAGCATGTGTGTATCAGGCGCGGTGAGCCTGAAACGCATTGCTCTTAATGGGTGCCGGTGGTGTGCGGATTAGAACTGAAGTTCCAACAGGCGTTAATCGAGCCGATGGATGGCAGCACCAAACTCGATTCGGCAGCCGAAGCGTCTGCCGTCTCTCAATTGCTTCTTGGCAACCGCGCAACGCCGCTATCTAATACCCCGAGCGGCGCTAACTGGCGGGCGGCAATGATGTGTGTCAATCGCCCGTAAGGCGCCAATTCTTGGCGTTGGTAGCTCGAACGATCTATTTCAATTACCGGGGAAGAAGAATTTTGGCTGGGGAACCTGGATTCGAACCAAGATCGACGGAGTCAGAGTCCGCTGTTCTACCATTGAACTATTCCCCAACGGAGCGAAGCGCTGTGGGGCGTCCGTCGGTGAGCGGGCTTATAACCAAAAAGATTGCGGCTTGCAAATACCCGTTTTGAAAAAACTTTGCAAAAAATGACATCGCCGGGGGTGTTGGAGGCAAGGTGTTCGAAACAGTGGTAAAAACAGTTTGGCTAACAGGCCGCTCGCTGATATCATTTTGCCAACGAAAATCGAAAAGACGCCTGCAGCATGACTTCGGCCAAGGCTGAAGCCTTTGCGCGGCGCGATGGGCAAGACAGTGACAGACCCCGATCGCGGCCAGAGGCCGCCAAGCGACGGGGCGTCGACGGGTAAGCGCAAAGGTGGGGGTTCCCGCCGGCGCGGCAAGGCCAAGAGGGGTGCAGCGCCGCAGGCGGGTGCTGTCTCTCAGGCTTTGGAGCATGCTGCGAATCAGGCGGCTGCTACGCGACGTTCCGATATCGACGCGGCCGATGGCCCCGTTCGCAAGCGCAAGAAGCGTCGGCGAAATCGTTCGGGCCATAAGGGCTCCGAGGCGATTGCCGCGCAAGCGGTCGAGAAGACCTCTTCCGACAAGATCGTGACCCATGATGCACCCGCCGCCGATGGCCGTGCGGGGAAGAAGCGTCGTCGAAGCCGCAACCGCCGTGGTCCGCATGTGCGGCCGCTGGCCCCGGCCGGTGCGCAGCCACAGGATGCGTCCGCCCGGCAGGCGACGCCGGAAACGGCGCCTGCCCAGCCGCATCATCATCCCCGTCCGCATCACTCCAGCGATCACCACCACCATGGCGGCCGTCGAAATCCGCAGCACCAGACGGAGCGGGGAAGGGGAGCGTCGGGTCATGACCAATGGCCGGATGATCTCTATGCCGCTCTCGATCTCGGCACCAACAATTGCCGCCTGCTGATCGCCCAGCCCACACGTCCGGGCCAGTTTCGCGTGGTCGATGCCTTCTCGCGCATTGTGCGCCTCGGGGAAGGGCTTGCGGCCCATGGCCGGCTTTCCGCGGAAGCGATGGATCGCGCCGTCGAGGCGCTGCGCGTCTGCGCCGGAAAGCTTGCTGGCCGTCAGATCAGGCGGATGCGGCTGATTGCGACCGAAGCCTGCCGCGCGGCGGAAAATGGCGAGGAGTTCCTGGCGCGCGTCACCGTCGAGACCGGGCTTGAGCTCGAAATCATCAATCGCGAGACGGAAGCGCGTCTTGCCGTATCCGGCTGCTCGTCGCTGGTCGGCCGCGAAGCGCGTTCGGTCGTGCTCTTCGATATCGGTGGCGGCTCGTCCGAGATCGCGGTCATCCGCATCGGCGAGAACCGTTCAAGCCGTCTTGCCAATCATATCACCCACTGGACATCGCTGCCCGTCGGCGTGGTTACCCTGTCGGAGCGCCATGGCGGAAAGGATGTCACGCCTGTCGTCTTCGAAGCGATGATACAGGAAGTGCAGGGTATGCTGGAGCGGTTCGACTGCCCGCCGGCGTCGGGATCGAACGCAAGCGACGAGGGTTTTCACCTGATCGGCACGTCCGGAACGGTGACGACGCTTGCGGGCGTCCATCTCGATCTTCCCCGTTATGACCGCCGCAAGGTGGATGGCCTGTGGCTCTCGGATTCCGAGGTTTCGGCCATGCAGGCAAAGCTCCTGTCCTGGGACTATGCGGGGCGTGCCGCCAACCCCTGCATCGGCCCGGACCGTGCCGATCTGGTGCTGGCCGGCTGCGCCATCCTGGAGGCTATCCGCCGTCGCTGGCCATCGAGCCGCATGCGCGTTGCCGACCGGGGCTTGAGGGAAGGACTGCTGACAGACATGATGGCCGATGACGGGGTGTGGCGGCGCGGCCGTCCGCGCCGGCCCCACAAGGAGCGCTGACGCAATGACCAAACCGCCTGTGGGCCGCAAACTCGGCCAGAAGGTCAAGAAGGGCAAGCTCAAGGCCTCGTCCCGCCGTTGGCTCGAACGCCATATCAACGATCCCTATGTGCAGCGGGCAAAGCTCGAGGGTTACCGTGCGCGCGCCGCCTTCAAGCTGCTGGAGATCGACGAGAAGCATCAGATCCTCAAGGGCGCGAGGCGCGTTATCGACCTGGGTGCCGCTCCCGGAAGCTGGTCGCAGATCGCAGCCAATGTTACCGGCTCGACCGATGAAGACATCCGCGTCGCTGCGATCGACTTCCTCGAAATGGCGCCCCTTCCGGGCGTCAAGGTTCTGCAACTCGACTTTCTCGATCCCGATGCGCCGCAGAAGCTGATCGAGGCCGTTGGCGGCACGCCCAACCTCGTCATTTCGGACATGGCGGCCCCGACGACCGGCCACCAGAAGACGGACCATCTGCGTACCATGCATCTCTGCGAGGTCGCGGCCCATTTCGCCGTCGAGGTTCTGGCCGAAGGTGGTCATTTCCTGGCGAAGACCTTCCAGGGTGGCACGGAAAAGGAACTGCTCACCATGCTGAAGCAGAATTTCCGTCAGGTCGTTCATGTGAAGCCGGGGTCGTCGCGCGCCGAGTCGGTGGAAATGTTCCTGCTGGCCAAGGGCTTCAAGGGCCGCCGTGCGTCCGAAACGCAGGATGCGGAAGACGAGACAGCCGAAGCCGAGGAATGAGCCGCCGATATGCTGCTCTACGTCACGATTGGCACCAATGATCTCGCCCGCGCCATTCCCTTTTACGACGCCGCACTTGCCCCGCTTGGCCTGAAGCGCCAGCGGACGGATGCGGTCGAGGCGGGTTACGGCGCGGATGACGATGTGCGCTGCCGTCTCTGGGTAACAAAACCCTTCGACCGGAAGCCCGCGACCCGTGGCAACGGCTCCATGGTCGCGCTGGAAGCGATGACCCGCTCAGCGGTCGATGCATTTCATGCGGCAGCCCTAGCCAATGGCGGCACGGATGACGGCCCGCCGGGTCTCAGGCCTTTTCATGCGCATTTCTACGCCGCCTATGTGTGCGATCCCGATGGCAACAAGCTTTCCGCCGTCTGCGAGCGACCGGAATAATCCGGCCTGAGTCTCACTTTACGGGTATGTTCTCGCTGGCGTCCGGCGGCCTGCGATGGCCTGATACGGCGGAGCCAGCATCACGCGCCAGCCCGATGAAGGGTATCACTGCCAGAAGCGAGAGTGCTGCGACCACCGCGAAGGCGAGGTGGAAGTCCGCAAGCGACAATTCCCGGCCGTGAAGCGCGATATTGGCCTCAAGGATCGCGGCGGCAACTGCGACGCCCAGCGCAAGGCTGACCTGCTGCATGACCGAGCTCATCGACGTTGCCTGGCTGGCCTGCTCGTCCTCGATATCGGCATAACCCAGCGAATTCACACCGGTGAAGAAGAACGAGCGGCAGAAGCCTGCGACGAGCAGGAAGGCCATGATCACGTAATGGGGCGTGCCGGGCGAGAAGAAGGAATTGGCCGCCGTCATCGTGGCGCCGCCGAGTGCCGCGATGATCAGCACGCTGCGGAAACCGGCGGCGGCAAAGACGCGTCGTGCCATGAACTTGGTGGTGATCGCACCGATGGCTCCGATGAAGGTGATGAGGCCGGACTGGAACGGCGTCATGCCGAAACCGAGCTGCAGCATAAGCGGCATCAGGAAGGGCACGGCGCCGGTCGAGATGCGGAAGATCGTGCCGCCGGTGATCGAGGCGCGGAAGGCCCTGTTGCGGAAGAGCCCGAGATTGAGCAGCGGCGCGGGATGACGCCTGGCGTGGCGCACGTAGAGAATGCCGCTGATGATCCCGATGGCGACGGCACCGAAGCCGATCTGCAGCGGCAGCGCCGGCAGGCTGACGACCGAAAGGCCGAACACCACACCCGATGTGGCGAGAGCCATGTAGAAGAACCCCTTGAGGTCTATGCCCGCGGTCGAGGTCGGCGGCACCTCTGGAAGGTAGATGGTGGAAAGCCACACACCGACAAAGCCGATCGGCACATTGATCAGGAAGATCCACTGCCAGCTGAAATAGGTGGTGATGAAACCGCCGATCGGTGGCCCCGTCAAAGGTCCGACAAGGGCCGGAATGGTCAGGAGCGCCATGGCGGAGACGAGTTCGCTACGCTTGGTGGTTCGAAGCAGCACGAGACGTCCGACGGGCGTCATCATCGCGCCGCCCATGCCCTGCAGGAAGCGGGCGCCGACGAAGGCGATAAGCGACTGGGAGGTCGCGCAGAGAATGGAGCCGGCGATGAAGACGAGGATGGCCGCGCGGAAAATCTTCTTCGCCCCGTAGCGGTCCGCCATCCATCCACTGACGGGAATGAAGATCGCAAGCGCCACCATGTAGGAGGTAAGCGCCAGCTTCAGCGTGATCGGGCCGACGCCGAGGTCGGTCGCGATCGCCGGCAGCGCCGTGGAAATCACCGTCGAGTCCATCTGCTCCATGAAGAGCGCAACGGCGAGAATGAGCGGGGTGATGCGGTTCATCAGGTGGGGATCCTGCGCGGCGGGGGAGGGCCAAGCGATGCTCTTTTAGCCGGAGCGGAGGCGTCTGCCAATGGTGTTGCTGCACGTCGGATCACGTCTGCGTGAGGCCGGTTTCCTGAACGACAGGATTGCCTATCTTGCCCGAATGGCCGTCATCCGGCGGCTCCATGGATCGTTTGAAAACGGATCGCTTGAAAGAGGAGTAGGCAATGACGGCAATGAACAGGCGCGTATTGCTTGGTAGCGCAGGGTTCGCGGCTCTGGCTGCCCCGATGGTCATGACCCGCGCGGCGGTGGCGCAGACCGAAACGCCGGCGAAGGCCGACCATGCGTTGTCTCCGGACACCCATGGGTTCAAGCTCGGCGGCTTCGAGGTCGTCGTGGTCAAGGACGGCGCAATGCCCTCCGGAGCACCCGGAGAAACCTTCGGCACGGATCAGTCCCCGGAGACTGTCGAAGAGCTGCTCGACCGGAATTTCCTGCCGAAGGACCGGTTCGTCAACAGCTTCTCGCCCGTACTCGTCAATACCGGCTCGGATGTCGTCCTGTTCGACACCGGCCTCGGGGAGGGCGCCCGCGCCAAGGGCGGCGGACGCCTGATCGACGGGCTGGCTTCTGCCGGTTACAAGCCGGAAGACGTCTCCATCGTCGTGCTTACCCATATGCATGGCGATCACATCGGTGGCCTGGTGGAGAGCGGCAAGCCGGCCTTCCCGAATGCGCGCTATGTGACGGGACGGACGGAATATGACTTCTGGGTGGATCCGGCCCGGGTCGGAACACCTGCTGAAAACGGCCACAAGGGTGTGCTCGTCAATGTGCAGCCGCTTGCCGAGAAGACGACATTCGTGGAGGGCGGGGCCTCCGTCGTCACGGGCATCACCGCCGAGGCTGCCTTCGGCCATTCACCGGGCCACATGATCTACAGGCTCGAATCGGAAGGCCGCCAGTTGCTTCTGGCAGCCGATACAGCGAACCATTTCGTGCTGTCGCTCCAGCGTCCGGATTGGGAGGTCAAGTTTGACATGGACAAGGCTGCGGCCGCCGCAACCCGCAAGCGGGTGTTCGACATGGTGGCGACGGATCGATTGGCATTCCTGGGCTATCACATGCCTTTCCCTGCCGTCGGTTATGTCGAGAAACTCGATACGGGTTACCGTTTCGTGCCCAAGGCCTATCAGTTCGACATCTGAGTAAACGATCAGGTTCCGGCCGGGTTTGATCCGGCCGGAACCATCGAACGGGCCTGTCTGGAGGGCTCAGCCGTTGCTGTGCAGCTCTTCGGCAGCGCGGTGAAGCATGTCGAGCATCCGGCTCTGGATGTCTTCTTCCTTCACCTCGACGCCAGCTGCTTCGAAATCGCGGCGCAGGCGCTCCAGCAGACGGTGCGGTTCGTTCACCTGGGTCAGCGCCAGTTCCCGGGCATAGGCCTCGCCATCGGTGCGGCCCATGGCTTCCGCAGCCCACTTGCCGATCAGAACGTTACGGCGGACTTCCGCCTTGAACAGCATTTCCTGCTGGTGGGCATACTGGTCTTCGAATGCGCGGGCGCGCTGCTGCAGGTTGTTCATCGTACTTACCCCTTGTTTCCCCAGACCCGTTCTTGAGCCTGCGATGACCTTACGGGCAGACCTTTCAAGGTCGGTTTGGAAAATCGGTAAAATCTTTTGCAATGCACAAAAATGCTCTTCCGATGCTGCATTTGCGGTTTTGCAAGTCTGCAATGCGTGTCCGTCGAGGTTTTCCTATTCCCTTCCTGTCATGAACGTGTTACCAGCCCTCGCCAACTTCCAAGCATTTCATGCAGGAGCGTCCGGGGGAGATACCCCTTTCCCGGAGGATTCTGCCTATTCAACCGAAGGAATTGGCAATGGCACGCATCGTAACCTCGGCAACCGGAGCGGAAGCGCTCACCTTCGACGACGTCCTGCTGCAGCCCGGGCACTCCGAGATCATGCCGGGACAGACCAACATCGCAACCCGGATCGCAAAGGACATCGACCTTTCGCTGCCGATCCTTTCCTCCGCTATGGACACGGTCACGGAAAGCCGCCTCGCCATCGCCATGGCCCAGGCTGGCGGTCTTGGCGTCATTCACCGTAACCTGACCCCGATCGAACAGGCCGAGGAAGTCCGTCAGGTCAAGAAGTTCGAAAGCGGTATGGTCGTCAATCCGGTGACGATCGGTCCCGACGCGACGCTTGCAGAAGCGCTGGCGCTGATGAAGGCTCACGGCATTTCCGGCATCCCGGTCGTTGAAAATGGTGGCCGTCCCGGCCGTCTCGTCGGCATCCTGACCAACCGCGACGTACGCTTTGCTTCCGATCACTCCCAGAAGATCCACGAGCTGATGACGAAGGAAAACCTCGTCACCGTGCGGGACGGCGTCGAGCAGAGCGAAGCCAAGCGCCTGCTGCATTCCCACCGCATCGAAAAGCTGCTGGTGGTCGACAATGACGGTCGCTGCATCGGCCTCATCACCGTCAAGGACATCGAGAAGTCTCAGCTCAACCCGAATGCCGCCAAGGACCTTCATGGTCGCCTGCGCGTCGCCGCCGCGATCTCGACCGGTGACGATGGTCGCGAACGCGCCGAACGGCTGATCGATGCAGGCGTCGACGTCATCGTCGTCGATACCGCCCATGGCCATTCCCAGAAGGTTCTGGATGCCGTTTCGATCGTCAAGAAGATGTCGAACTCGGTCCGCATCATCGCCGGCAACGTCGCGACCGGCGCCGGCACTCGCGCGCTCATCGACGCCGGTGCCGATGGCATCAAGGTCGGCATCGGCCCGGGCTCGATCTGCACCACGCGCGTCGTCGCCGGCGTCGGCGTGCCGCAGCTTGCAGCGGTGATGGCCTCGGTCGAGGAAGCAGAAAAGCACGGCATCCCGGTCATTGCCGACGGTGGTATCAAGTTCTCCGGCGATCTGGCCAAGGCGATTGCCGCCGGTGCTTCGGCGGTCATGGTGGGCTCGCTGCTTGCCGGCACGGATGAAAGCCCGGGCGAGGTCTATCTCTATCAGGGCCGCTCCTTCAAGGCGTATCGCGGCATGGGTTCCGTCGGCGCCATGGCGCGCGGTTCGGCTGACCGTTACTTCCAGGCGGAAGTGCGCGACACGCTGAAGCTCGTTCCGGAAGGCATCGAGGGGCAGGTTCCCTACAAGGGACCGGTTTCGGCCGTGCTGCACCAGCTCGCAGGCGGCCTGAAGGCTGCCATGGGTTATGTCGGCGGTCACGACATCAAGGACTTCCAGGAGAAGGCGACCTTCGTGCGCATCTCCGGCGCCGGTCTTCGCGAAAGCCATCCGCACGGCGTCACCATCACCCGCGAAAGCCCGAACTATCCGGGCGCTGCCTGATCGTTTCCGTTTCATGGACGGCCGGATAACTCCGGCCGTCTTTCCCTATTCATGTTTTATGCATTTTGCTGCGGACGGAGATGTCTTCGATGACAGGTTTCCAGATTTTCTGGCCCATTTTCGCCCAGGTCTTCCTTGTTTACGGTCTTTACGGATTGCTTCGCCTGCGCCGTCAGCGGTTGCGGCGGGAAGGTCGTCTCGACGAAGAGACGATGCGCTGGGGCCGTAACGATCCGCCGGAAACGCTGTCGGTCCGCAATTGCATCGCCAACCAGTTCGAACTGCCGGTTCTCTTCTATATCTGCTGCATTCTTCTGTTCATCGCCGAGGCGGACAATCTGGTCTCGGTCGTCCTGGCCTGGATCTTCGTTGCCACGCGCTATGCCCATGCGGCCGTGCATGTGACCAGCAATCGCATGGCGCTGCGTTTTCCCGCGTTCATGGCCGGCTTTCTTGCACTTGGCGGAATGTGGATCTGGCTCGCCGTCTGGATGGCGACTTCCTAAAGCATGATACGCTCCTAAAAGTGACCGGCGCTCACGCGCATGTGTCTTGGCGCGTCGTACGGGGCTCCTATCATTCATTGAGGCACGAGAACTCGTGCATTGATATGATCAAGGAGGAGATCCCATGAATACGCCGAAGATCACGCAGGCGATGATCGACGCCTATGACGAATACACCCACCTGACGCTCGACCGGCGCCGGTTCATGGAAAAGCTGACCATGCTTGCCGGATCCGGTGCTGCCGCGGTGGCGATTGCCCCCATGCTCGCCGCCAGCAAGGCCAACGCGGCCATGGTTGCGGACGATGACGCGAGACTGGTGACGGAGGATATCACCTATCCCGGGGCCGCTGGCGAGATGAAGGGCTATCTGGCGATCCCGAAGGATGCCGCGGGCAAACTGCCTGCAGTCATCGTCATCCATGAAAACCGCGGTCTCAATCCGCATATTCGCGATATCGCCCGCCGAATGGCGCTCGAAGGCTTCGTGGCGCTGGCTCCCGATTTTCTCTCGCCGCAGGGCGGCACGCCGGAAAACGAGGATCAGGCGCGCGAGATGTTTTCCAAGCTGGACATGGCGGCAACCGTCGCCAATGCCGAGGCGACACGCGCATTTCTCTCGGGTCATGACAAGGTCAACGGCAAGGTCGGCGCCATCGGCTTCTGCTGGGGTGGGGGGCTGGTCAACCGGCTGGCCGCCGCCTCGCCGGAACTCGGGGCAGGGGTCGCCTATTATGGCATGCAGCCGCCGGCGGAAGACGTTGCGAAGATCAAGGCTCCTCTTCTGCTGCACTATGCGGGCCTTGATGAACGCGTCAATGCCGGTATCGAGGCCTACAAGGCTGCGCTGGAAAAGGACGGCAAGACCTTCGAGATCCATGTCTATGACGGCGTCAATCACGCCTTCAACAATGATTCCTCGGCTGCCCGTTACGACAAGGCGGCGGCCGATCTCGCATGGTCGCGGACCGTGACGTTCCTGAAAAAATACCTCGTCTGAGCGTTGCAGTGCAGCATGGTTTGCCGCTCCCGGCTGTCGCAGATGTGCGACGCTGGGTTTTCGTTTTCGGCCTTTGGCTTGATGCGGATCAAGAAATGACCGGGTGCTTTGGGGTAGGTTGCGTTCGAATTCGCGTTACCGTCACGATAGGCGAATTAAGGTGAGTTTGATCCTAAGTCATTTACCAGGGAGATAGTTATGGCATCTGTGATGAAGGCCGCCGTAGTGCGGGAGTTCGGCAAGCCGCTGGTGATCGAGGAGGTCGCCATTCCCGAACCGGGTCCTGGGCAGATCCTTGTCAAATACGAGGCGACCGGCGTTTGCCACACCGACCTGCATGCCGCCAACGGCGACTGGCCGGTCAAGCCCAATCCGCCCTTTATTCCGGGTCATGAAGGCGTCGGTTACGTTGCCAAGCTCGGTGCCGGCGTCACCCGCATCAAGGAAGGCGATCGTGTCGGCGTTCCGTGGCTCCACACGGCCTGCGGTTGCTGCACACCTTGCCGCACCGGTTGGGAAACCCTTTGCGGCAGCCAGCAGAACACCGGCTATTCCGTCAATGGCACGTTTGCCCAGTACGGCCTTGCCGATCCTGATTTCGTCGGTACGCTTCCGGCCAATCTGGAATTCGGCCCGGCTGCCCCGGTCCTTTGCGCCGGCGTCACAGTCTACAAGGGCCTGAAGGAAACCGAGGTTCGCCCCGGCGAATGGGTGGTCATCTCCGGTATCGGCGGCCTCGGCCACATGGCCGTTCAGTACGCCAAGGCCATGGGTATGCACGTCGTTGCCGCCGATATCTTCGATGAGAAGCTGAAGCTCGCCAAGGAACTCGGCGCCGATGTGACGGTCAACGGCCGCGATGCCGATGCCATCGAACAGGTGCAGAAGGCAACTGGCGGCGTGCATGGCGCGCTCGTCACCGCCGTCTCTCCCAAGGCAATGGAACAGGCCTATGGCTTCCTGCGCTCCAAGGGCACCATGGCGCTGGTCGGCCTGCCGCCGGGCTTCATCTCGCTGCCGGTCTTCGACACCGTTCTGAAACGCATCACGGTGCGCGGCTCGATCGTCGGCACCCGTCAGGATCTCGAGGAATCCCTGGTCTTCGCCGGCGAAGGCAAGGTGAAGTCGCATTTCTCCTGGGACAAGATCGAAAACATCAACGACATCTTCCATCGCATGGAAGAAGGCAAGATCGACGGACGCATCGTCCTCGATCTCGCCTGATCGTTCATGGCGCTCTAACGTCCTGAAGCTACATATCGAGCTTTCCGAAAATCGATTCCGGTTTTCGGGCCGATTCGTTAGGGGAAGGGGCCGTGTTCTGAACGCGGCCCTTTTCATTTTTGCGGCTCGCCACGATAGCCTCCGCCAGTGCCTCCATGTCGGCCCTTCGCGGACTGGAGCGGCGCCAGATCAGGCCGATCTCACGGGATGGCTGTGGATCGGCGAAGGGCACGATGCGGATGGCATTGCGGGCGGTCTCCGTTTCGATTGCCATTTCCGGGATCAGGGTCAGGCCCATGTCGTGCGACACCATCTGCAGAAGCGTCGTCATCGACGTCGCGCCGAAATTGACGAGGCTGCGCTTGTTGGCCGCCTTGCAGACGGAAAGCGCCTGATCGCGCAGGCAGTGGCCTTCCTCCAGCAGCAGCAGCCGTTCCGGATCGACTTCCGTTTCGGTCATCGGAGACAGGAGTACGTCGCTCTCGTTGTCGGCCATGGCCATGTAGAAGCGGTCGGTGAAGAGCGATTTGCTGACGACGTTATCGGCCTCGATCGGCAGCGCCGCGATGATGGCGTCGAGCTTGCCTTCCGAGAGGTCGTTCACCAGTCTGCCCGTTACCGCTTCCTTCAGCTCCAGTTCGATAAGCGGATGCGCCCGCCTCAGGAACGGCACGAGTTTCGGCACCAGATAGGGCGCGACTGTCGGAATAATGCCGAGCCTGAGCAGTCCGTCGAGGGTTCCTGAGCCATATCGCGCCGCTTCCTCCAGCCGGTCGACGCCTGCCAGTATCGAGCGGACATGGCCGAGAACCTCAAGCCCCTTCCGTGTCAGCAGCGTGCCGGACCGGGTGCGCTCGATCAGCGTTACGCCCAGATGCTTTTCCATTTCCATGATCTGTGCCGATAACGCCGGCTGGCTGACATGCACCATTTCGGCCGCCCGGCCGAAGTGCAGGGTGGTGGCGAGAGCTTCGAAATAGCGCATTTGTCGGATGGTCAACATGATAGGATTTTCTTATCAAAAATTCCAAAAAAGACAATTGGAGATTATCGAAGTTTTCGCCGAATGTGCCTCCACAAGACGTTCACAGAAAACAGGAGGTCGAAATGAACGAGCATGTGAAATCCGCTGGCAAGTGTCCGGTGATGCATGGTGGCAATACCGCGATGGGCAAGTCCGTGATGGACTGGTGGCCGAATGCGCTGAACCTCGATATCCTGCACCAGCACGACACCAAGACCAATCCGCTCGGCAAGGACTTCAACTATCGTGAAGAGCTGAAGAAGCTCGATGTCGAGGCGCTCAAGGCTGACCTGCGTGCGCTGATGCTGGATAGCCAGGAATGGTGGCCGGCCGACTGGGGCAGCTATGTCGGCATGATGGCGCGCGTCACCTGGCATGCCGCCGGCTCCTACCGCGTCACCGATGGCCGTGGTGGTGCCAACACCGGCAACCAGCGCTTCGCTCCGCTCAACTCCTGGCCGGACAACGTCAACACCGACAAGGGCCGCCGTCTGCTGTGGCCGATCAAGAAGAAGTACGGCAACAAGATCTCCTGGGCCGACCTCATCGCGCTTGCCGGCACCATCGCTTACGAGGTTGCCGGGTTGAAGACCTTTGGCTTCGCCTTCGGCCGCGAGGACATCTGGGCTCCGGAAAAGGACACCTATTGGGGTGACGAGAAGGAGTGGCTGGCGCCGAGCGACGGCCGTTACGGCGACGTGACCAAACCGGACACCTTGGCCAACCCGCTCGCCGCTGTGCAGATGGGTCTCATCTACGTCAATCCCGAAGGTGTGAACGGCAAGTCGGATCCGCTGGCGACTGCCGCGCAGATGCGCGAGACCTTCGCCCGCATGGGCATGGACGACGAGGAAACCGTAGCGCTGACTGCCGGCGGCCATACCATCGGCAAGTGCCACGGCAATGGCAGCGCTGCTAACCTCAGCGCCGATCCGGAAGCCGCCGGCCCGGAATTCCAAGGCCTTGGCTGGTTGAACATCCATGGCCGCGGTATCGGTCGCGACACCGTTGTCTCCGGCCTCGAAGGCGCATGGACCACCGAACCGACCAAGTGGGACAACGGCTTCTTCAAGATGCTGTTCGGCCATGAATGGCATCTGGCAACGACGCCTGCCGGCGCGCACCAGTGGGAACCGGTTTCCATCGCCGAAGCGGACCGCCCGGTCGACGTTGAGGACCCCGCGATCCGTCGGAATCCGATGATGACCGATGCCGACATGGCGCTCCGCGTCGATCCGATCTATCGGGAGATCTCCCTGAAGTTCAAGGACGATCAGGATCACTTCTCCGAGGTCTTCGCCCGTGCATGGTTCAAGCTGACCCATCGCGATGTCGGTCCGAAGTCCCGCTATTTCGGCCCGGATGCCCCGACCGAAGACCTGATCTGGCAGGACCCCATTCCGGCTGGCAGCACGGATTATGACATCGTCGCGGTCAAGGCGAAGATCATCAACAGCGGCCTGACCACCGGCGAACTGGTTGCCACGGCCTGGGATAGCGCCCGAACCTTCCGCGGTTCCGACAAGCGCGGGGGTGCAAACGGTGCCCGTATTCGTCTCGCTCCGCAGAAGGACTGGGAAGGCAACGAACCCGCGCGTCTGGCAAAGGTATTGGCGATTCTCGAAGGTATTGCTGCCGAGACCGGAGCCAGTGTTGCCGATGTCATCGTGCTTGCCGGCAATGTCGGCGTGGAACTGGCCGCCAAGGCCGCCGGCTTCGACATCGATGTGCCCTTCGAACCGGGCCGTGGCGATGCCTCCGCCGAGCAGACCGACGTGGAAAGCTTCGCAGTGCTCGAGCCGCTCGCCGACGGTTTCCGTAACTGGCAGAAGACGGACTATGTCGTCAGCCCCGAGGAAATGCTGCTCGATCGCGCCCAGTTGATGGGGCTTACCGCACCTGAACTGGTCGTTCTCATCGGTGGTTTGCGTGTGATCGGCACCAATTATGGTGACGCGAAGCACGGCGTTTTCACCGATCGGGTCGGTGCGCTCACCACCGATTTCTTCACAACGCTGACGGATATGGCCTATTCGTGGGTTCCGACCGGCAGAAACTCCTATGACATCCGCGATCGCAAGACCGGTGCTACCAGATACACCGCAAGTCGCGTGGATCTCGTGGTCGGCTCGAACTCGATCCTGCGCGCTTACGCGGAAGTTTATGCTCAGGACGACAATCAGGAAAAGTTCGTTCGCGACTTCGTGGCGGCCTGGACCAAGGTCATGAACGCGGATCGTTTCGATCTGGCCTGATGAATATCCGTTGACCGGTTGACCGTGTCGCAAGGATACGGGGTTCGAAGGCGTGCCGGCTCATGGCTACGAAGCCGGCACTGCCCGCCAGACCGCCAAGCTGGCCTCGTATCTGTGACATCCGGAGCCGCAGCGACACAGTTGCTGCGGCTCTGGGTTGTTTTTTCCGTTATGGTTAAACTGCGTTCTTTTCTTTTAGGGAAAAGCGGATAGAACCTCGTCTATGTGACCTGATACCGGTTCAAGCATCACTGCATTGTCCGGAAGAGGGTCTGGGACGGAAAGATGACTTCGAAGAAAATCAGCAGCCGGCTTCAGTTACGCAAGAAGCCGCAACAGGAGCGTAGTATCCAGCGTCTGGATGCGATCATGGAAGCTGCTGTCGATCTCATTGCCGTGCATGGGGTCGCCGATCTCAGGATGACCGATATCGCTGCCCGCGCCGGGGTGCCGATCGGATCCCTTTACCAGTTCTTTCCGGAGAAGGCCGCGATCATCAGGGCCTTTCATGATCGTCACACGGCGATCGTGCAGGAGCGGGCCGAAGCGGCGTTTCCCGATGTGAAGTCGACCGGGCAGGCTATCGAAATGCTGTCGCGGCTCTTCGATGAGTTCTATCAGCTCTATCGCGCCGACCGCACCTATCTGCCCGTCTGGATGGCGGGCATGACCGACCGGGACTTCAAGGACCTCAACCTCGCCCATCTCGAGCGCCTGACCGATATCATTTACGGTGCCCTCAGGCATCTTGTGGCCGACAATCATCAGTCAACCTTCCGCCTGCGCGTCCATATGGTGCTCTATCTCAGCGGTGCGCTCGCCCGCTTCGCCATGGTGCGCGACGAGGCAAGCGCGCAGGAATATCTTGCCGAATGGAAATCCATGGGCGCCCGCACGCTTTTCGAGTTCAACGACTAGATAGCGATCCTGACGCCCCACTGTCAGGCGGTGGGTGGCCTCCCAGGCCTACCAGCCCGGGATCATGTGGCCGGCGCGCAGCCGCGGATAATAGCGCGGATAGGTCTTCACATCGCCGTCGAGATCGTCTTCGACATTGGCGGGCGTGATGTTGTCGAGGCAAGCCGTGATGTGATCGGTGATCGCATTCATCAGCGAGCTTGAAAGGCCGGGCCGCTTCATGATGCCGATCTGAACAGGGGGAAGCGGCGGAAAGCCGTCTGCCTGGGTCAACACCTTCATTCCGGTGCGAAGTGCCGATTCCGGCAGTATGGAAACCGCCATGCCGGCAAGGACGGCCGCCGCAACGACGGTCGATGACCAGCTGGTGAACAGGATCTGGTACTCGCGTCCATCCGCATCGAGCGCCGAGCAGGCAAGCTGGCGCCACTGGCAGTCGCGCCGACCGACCGCAAGCGGTACAGGCGCATCGTCCTTCAGCGGATGGTTGGCCGAGGCGACCCAGCAGAGCGGTTCCGTCCGCACCACGTCGGACTGGCGCAGCTGCGGATTATGGGTAACCAGCGCGATATCGAGTTCGCCCTTCGACATTTTCTCCGACAGATCCACCGACGGTTCGCAGACGATATAGAGCTCGACATTGGGATGGGTCT
Source organism: Rhizobium sp. ACO-34A (assembly GCA_002600635.1). NCBI lineage: Bacteria > Pseudomonadati > Pseudomonadota > Alphaproteobacteria > Hyphomicrobiales > Rhizobiaceae > Rhizobium > Rhizobium sp. ACO-34A. The sequence goes on from CP021371.1 coordinate 1,075,898, forward strand.
TGGCGAAACGGCCGATGATTTCCGGCATGTAGCGGTCGGCATAGTCGTCCGGCGTGCCGATCCTCAGCGTTCCCTCGAGCCGGTTGTCGTCGAAGGCGGCGATCGCCTCGCTGTTCAGCCGGATGATCCGCCGTGCGTAGTTCAGGAGCTTGTCGCCCTCCGCCGATAACCGGTTGCCGCGACCATCCTTGATGAAGAGCTGTTTGCCGATCCGTTCTTCCAGTCGACGCATCTGCATCGAGACCGCCGATTGCGTCTTGAAGACACGCGCGGCGGCCTTGGTGAAGCTGCCCGTATCCACGATCGCAATGAAGGTCTGAAGCTGGTCGATATCGAGGGGCGCCGACATGGGAACGATCCATAAGATGAGTTGATGATAACTATTAGAAACATTCGTTGGACTGATCAATAGTCTTTCGGCATCTTCACGCTGCAAATCAATGCTTGTCGGAGAAGGGCTCAAAGCCTCTCCAATGGTTCTGGTTGACCTCCACTGCGGGTGCAGTCGGAGGATGCCTTTTCTCGTGCGAAACGAAAGGAAGACTGTCATGAGCACGACCGAACGGATGATCGAACTCGATATCGCGCCGCCGCGGCCGACGCCCATCCAGCGTCTGGTTGCCGTCCTTGCAACGATGCGATCCGTTTGGCGCGCCATGCGCAACCGCCGTGCTGCGAACTGCCTTGCCGAACTTGACGATTTCCAGTTGCGCGACATCGGGCTCACCCGATCCGAAGTCAACCGGATCCTCGGCATGTCCGGCATCGCGGACGATCCTTCGCAGCAGCTTTCCCGCGCCGCCCGCAATCACGCCCGGCGCGCTCTGCAAGGTCTGCCTGTCGATTGAGGACATGATTCTGCCGGGTGAATTTCACCCGGCCTTACTGATCCCCGCAGGGTGATAGCCAATAAACCCTGCTTACTTGCCCGGCGACGGAAGTTCCTCGCCGGGCTTTTTTTGTGTGGATAGCGCTGCGAAATGCCGAAGTTTTAGGCGGAAGTAACGGCTTGCTAACGTTGATATGGCAGCCATAGACGAATTGTGTCGGTCTATGCCCGCCTTGTCACGGAGCCTTTCAGATGCGCATTTCCCGGAAGCTGCCTGTTGCTGCCGCTCTCTTTACCCTGGTGAGCCTTTCGGCCTCCATGGCCATCAATCTTTATCTCGAAAATCGCTCCCTGACGGCTCAGGTCTATCAGAAGCTGGAAGCTACCGCCGACGGTCGCCGTAACGAGGCGCGAGGCTATCTCGATGGCGTCCGCCTCGACCTCTCGGCTATTTCGACCAGCTTCACCACGCAGCAGTCGCTGTTTGCGTTCAGCGGTGGCATGAACTTCCTCGGCGACGATCCGGCCAAGGAACTGCAGACGCGCTACATTGATGAGAATCCCAATCCGGCCGGCGAGAAGTACAAGCTCGACACCGCCAAGAAGGATGCCTACGACCGCGCCCACAAGCAATATCACCCGGGCTTCCTCAAGCATCTTCAGGATCAGGGCTATTACGATCTCTTTGTGATCAACCCTGCCGGCACCATCGTCTATACGGTGATGAAGGAACGTGATTTCGGCACCAACCTGCTGACGGGGCCTTACAAGGATACCGGCCTTGCAGCCGTCTTCCAGAAGGCCTTGAAGTCGAAGGGCAATGAAGTCGCCATCTCGGAATTCGAAGCCTACGGCCCTTCCGGTGGCACCGCCGCGTCCTTCGTGGCAACCCCGATCTTGCAGAATGGCCGCGCTATCGGCGTTCTCGCCTACCAGCTTCCGAATGCCCGTTTCAACACGATGTATTCGAACAAGAAGGGTCTGGGCGAGACCGGTGAGACGATCCTCGTCAGCACCAGGGGTGAGGTCATCAACGACAGCGTTCATACTCCGGCAAACGATGCGCTGAGCGTCGTGGTGAACTCGCCGCTGGTCAAGGCTGCCGTCGAAGGGCAGGAAATGACCGGCAAGGTCGAAGGCTACCGCGACATGACGAGCTATGCGGCGGCCTCTCCGCTGGAGTTTGCCGGCACGCACTGGGCCGTCATCGCCCTGATCGGCGAGGATGAAATCGCCGCGAACCTCAGGATGACCACACTGGTTTCCGTCGCCTTCGGCGGCCTGCTCATCCTGATCGGCTCCATCGTTGCGATCCTCTATTCGCGCACGCTGACCCGTCCGATTTCCGCCCTGGTGAAGTCCATGGAAGATCTTGCCGGCGGCAATACCGACATCGATCTTCCGGGCGAAGATCGTAAGGACGAGATCGGCGACATGGTGCGCTCGGTTGCCGTTTTCCGACGCGCCGAAATCGAGAAGCGGGAGCTGGAAAGCGATGCCGAACGTCGCCGGATGGCGGGCGATCAGGAACGCCGTACCCGCGATGCGGAGAAGGCTGCGGAACAGGCCGAACTCACGGAAGCGATCGATGTGCTTGGCGCGGCGCTCCAGAAACTGGCGAGCGGCGATCTGACTGCCGTCATTCACAAGCCGCTGTCGAGCAATCTCGATCGTCTTCGCGTGGATTTCAACGCCTCGCTGCAACGGCTGTCGCACACAGTTTCCGCCGTTCATTCCAACGTCAACGAGATCAACCGCAAGAGCGGCAAGGTCGGCTCCTCCACGGCGGATCTTTCCCGCCGCACGGAACAGCAGGCCGCCGCACTCGAGCAGACTTCCGCCTCGATCCGCCAGATCATGGAAGCGATCCGTCAGTCGTCCGACCGCGCCGAAAACGCTTCGCAGCTCGCAAGCCAGGCTCGCGCCAATTCCGACCGTTCCAGCCAGATCGTCAGCGGCGCCGTCAATGCGATGGAACGCATCGAGAATGCCTCGAGCGAGATTTCCAAGATCATCAACGTCATTGATGAGATCGCCTTCCAGACCAACCTTCTTGCGCTGAACGCCGGCGTCGAGGCGGCCCGCGCGGGCGAGGCTGGCAAGGGCTTTGCGGTCGTCGCACAGGAAGTGCGTGAACTCGCCCAGCGTTCGGCAAATGCTGCCAAGGACATCAAGGCGCTGATCACCAAATCCGGTGAGGAAGTATCAAGCGGCGTAGGTCTCGTCCGCGATGCCGGCGGCGTTCTGTCCGACATTGCCGGCCAGGTGGTCGAGATCGGCGATCACATCCATTCGATTGCCGGCGCCGCCCGCGAGCAGTCGACCAGTCTGAAGGAAATCAACTCCGCCGTAGGCCGCATGGAGGACGTTACCCAGCAGAATGCCCGCGCGGCCGAGCAGACCAATGCCGAAATGACCGGCCTGTCGCGCGATGCGGAAATGCTGATGGGTCTCGTCGGTCAGTTCACGGTCGAAAAGGGCGCGATCCCCTCGGAACAGCGTTTCGCGGACCTGCGGGAAACCGGCTTCAGTCGAACGGAAACGGTGGCTCCGGCACCTGCCGCAAAGCCGGTCACCAAGCTGCGACTTGCATCGGCGAACACTCCGGCTCCCGCCCGCACCGTGGCTTCGCCGGCGCGTGCGCTGATGGACAAGCTGTCCTCGGGCATGGGCAAGGCAAGCTCTGCGTCGAAGGGCAAGGACGAGAGCTGGGAAGAGTTCTGAGCCAGCGCGGGTGGGACGAAGGGCTAGCTCCCGTCCATGCGTACGGGCTGAGATTCCTTACCGAATATCTTGCAAAGGCCGCATGGATGCGGCCTTTGTCGTTTCGTCCACGTGGACGCTGCTCGGCCGACGGCAGGAATCGATCGCCTCGAAAATACGCTAAAGCCGGTTGATGGTGTTTTGGGCCTTGCACTCCCGGCTCCACACTTTAGCATTGCTGCGGAAACCGATGCCGTGATCCGCGAGTGCCTGCCGCCATGACCGTGCCGTTGATAAATCTGGAAAGCTACGATCTCCTGCAGACAGAGATGAAGGCCGAGCATCTTGATGGGCTGCATGCCCTTTCGGCCAGCATCGGCTGGCCGCACAGGAAGGCTGACTGGGCCGTAAACCTCGCTGCCGGAAAGGGTATCGTTGCGGTCGACGAGAGCGGCCGCATTCACGGCTCCGCCATGTACTTCACTCTCGGTGGCGATGTGTCTGCCGTCGGCATGGTGATTGCTCATCCGCGCCTGAAGCTGGAGGGGCTGGCGACCTGCCTCATGGCCAATATCGTCGAGCGAACCGAAGATCGTCCGGCCTTCCTCAATGCATGTAATGATGTGGTGCCGTTCTATCGGTCGCTTGGCGCGCTCCCTGTCGGCCCGGTGTTTCAGCATCAGGGTATCGTTGGTCCGGTATCTATCTCGAAGGGCAGATGCCGCGTCGCTGAGGCCCCGGATTTGCCGCAACTTATTGCCTGTGACGCTGATGCCCATGGGGTGGATCGCAGCACCTTGATCCTCGAACTCTGGCGTGTGTCCGAGACGGTGGTGATCGAACGAAGGGGCAGGATCCGTGGCTTTGCCATGCGCCGCCAATTCGGTCGCGGCCATCTGATTGGCCCGATCATTGCGGAAAAGGAAGTTGACGCGATTGCACTCGTGGAAGCTTTCGTGGCGAACCTTCCGGGCAGTTTTGTCCGGGTGGATACGCGCGTGAAGCACGGTCCCTTCCGTCAGTATCTTGAAAACAGCGGTCTTGTGCCGGTCATGAATGTGGTCAACATGACGTTCGGCCAGCTTCCGTCGCGTGGTTCCAACGCGGTGTTTGGCCTTTCCAGCCATTCGACAGGCTAGAGCGTTTCATGTTTTGTTTGAAGCGTAGCCAGCGTTGACAAGGTAGTTGGCACACTCGTCTGGGCTGATGGTTTGGACGAGTGAGCCAAGATGGCGCCAAGTGTCGTCGATAGTCCGCATTTGTGCTTTTCGCATCCAATGCTTGATCTTGGCAAAGGCCTGTTCGATCGGATTGAGGTCTGGTGAATAGGGCGGCAAGAACCAGAGCCTTGCGCCGGCGGCCTTGATCAACTGGCGTATCTGCCCGGATTTGTGGCTGCCCAGATTGTCCATGATGACGATGTCGCCTGGCCGCAGCGTCGGGACGAGTTGTTGCTCGACATAAGCCTTGAAGCATTGGCCATTGATCGGGCCGTCGAAGACGCAAGGGGCGGTGAGACGATCGGCCCGGAGCGCGCCGACGAAGGTCAACGTGCGCCAATGGCCATGCGGAGCAAAGCCACGCAGGCGTTTGCCCTTGACACCCCAGCCGTAGAGCGGGGCCATATTGGTTTTGATCCAGGTTTCGTCGATGAACACGAGCCTTTGAGGATCGAGCGACCTCTGCCATGACTGCCAGCGCTTGCGCCGACGAGCAATGTCAGTGCGTGCCTGTTCAAGGGCAAACATCGTTTTTTTTGAAGCGCAGCCCCTCGCGGCGCAGGAAACGCCAAACGGCGTCATGCGAGACAATCACGCCTCTCACCGCCAATTCGTCCTTGAGGCCGTGCAGGCTGATCTGCGGCGTCTGAACAATCCGCTCGGCTATGAAAGCACGATGCGGTTCCAAAAGGCGTTTGCGATGCCCTCCCATCTGACCGGGTGCGACGGAGCCGCTGCGGCGATACCGCTGCGACCACTTCACAACAGATGACACCGAGACACCGAACCGCGCCGCCACCGAGCGGCAGCTCTCTCCCGCCGCAACAGCGCCCACAACTCGTTCACGCAGATCATTCGAAAGAGGTGCGACCATCAATGCTGACCTCCTCTCAGCCAGCATCTTGAATCACATTCGATCCCAAAAGGGAATCCGCGATTCAAACAAAGTCAGAAACGCTCTAGAGGACTGTATCCCGGCTTTCCGGAGACAGGAATGAGACGGCGTCAGCCCTTCGGCGCATCCGGAGCCGCTTCGGGCGCGGCCGTCTTCGATGCTGCAAGATAGCTGTCGAATATCTGCTCCATGCTTTTCTGGTAGTTCTTCTGCACTTCCAGCCCGCTGTCGAACATGACGTTGATCATGTCGTTGAGGTTGGCTCCTGCCTGGGACGCCGCCTGCGGCTGCTCTTCCTGAGGTTTGGCGTCTGCCGCCTGCGGCTTGGCTGCGGGCGCATCAGTCTGCATGCCCGCCATCATATCCTGAAACGCCTTGGCGAAAGGGTTGTCGAAGAAGGGATTGGTGGCGGCCGGAGCCGGCTGCGGCTTCGGTGCTGCGGCTCCCATCATCTCCTGAAAGGCGCGGGTAAAGGGATTGTCGAAGAAATTCAGCTCGGGCTTGGGCGGCGCCTTCGGTTGAAAGCCGGTGCTTTCAAGCCATTGCTGCATCATCGCGCCCATCGGCGTTCCGGCAAAGACGTTGGTTTCCGGAAATTGCCCCGTGGTCTGCTTGAACAGTCCGCCCATGATGGTATCGGCCATCGCCGGCATCATCTTTTTCAGGATGTCCTGCCCGATGCCGGTGAACTGCGCTGCCTGCGCCGCGATAGCCCGGGACACTTCCTTGGAGCCGAAAAGCTTTTCCAGCACCTGATTGCCGTCATTGATGCCCTGCGGCGTGAAGGCCTTGCTCATGTCCTCGAAATACTTGGCGTAATTGCCCGAAGCCATGGCGGCGAGAAGGGTGGAGAAGTCGTAGGGGTTGGTGACGTTGCGCTTGAAGCCGGAGGAAAAGGCGGGCATCAGGGCCGCGACGGCCTTGGCTGCCTGCTCCTGCGCAAGGTTGAACTGCTTGGCCATGGCATCCATCGCCATGCCGTTCTGCGCCTGCAGCATCATATCGAAAAGTGGCAACATCGTCGTCATTCCCCCCGTGCTTGCAACGCATTGAAGCCACTATAGCGGGAAAATGACAGGCGAAAACCGGTTTTTACGACGGGGTGAAGACGGCAACAGCTATTTTCGCTGTAAACACCTTCGGTTACGGGCGCTGATGGTGCCGCCGTCACGGGAACGGCGGCGAACCCGTCAGTACTGGAATTCGTCGAAGACGGGATCGATCTCGCCGTTCCAGCGGCCGTGATAGAGCGCCAGAAGATCCTCCGCGAGTGTCGTCTTCTTGGCCAGAACCTCTTCGAGGGAGGCGAGGAAGATGCTCTCGTCCTGGCCTTCGCGGTTGAGACGCGCGCGGGCCTTGAGGCCGCGGCTCGAAAGGTCGACCACATCGCGTGCGACATCGAAAAGGCTGCGTCCGGCGACCTCCGCCTTTAGGCCCTGAACCGGAACGGCATCGCGAAGCGCATTGGCGTCCGCGAAGCTCCAGTTGCGTGTCAGTTCGTCGGCCGCCTCGAGCGCCTCGTCGTTATAGAGCAAACCGACCCAGAAGGCGGGGAGCGCACAGATACGACGCCACGGGCCGCCATCGGCGCCGCGCATTTCGAGGAAGCGCTTCAGCCGCACGTCCGGGAAAAGCGTCGAGAGATGGTTCGTCCAGTCGCCGAGTGTCGGTTCCCAGTCCTTGAGCTCGTTCTTCAGCGCACCGGCCATGAACTGGCGGAAGGTGATGTGGGTGCAATCGTGATAGCACCCGTCGCGCACCACGAAATACATCGGCACGTCGAGCGCCCATTCCACATAGTCGCCGAAGCTGAAATCGTCGGAGAGCGAGAAGGGCAGGATGCCCGAGCGGGCATTGTCGGTGTCGCGCCAGATTTCGCCGCGCCAGGATTGCAGGCCGTTGGGCCTGCCTTCGGTAAAGGGCGAGGAGGCAAACAGCGCGGTCGCCAGTGGCTGCAGCTTCATGCCGACGCGCATCTTGCGGCGCATGTCGGCTTCCGAGGAGAAGTCGAGGTTCACCTGGATGGTGCAGGTGCGATACATCATGTCGAGGCCGTGACTGCCGACCTTCGGCATGTAGCGCGTCATGATGTCGTAGCGCGACTTGGGCATGCGCGGTGTTTCGGCAAGGGTCCACTTCGGGCTGCCGCCGATGCCGAGAAATCGGATGCCCATCGGCTCCGCGACCTCGCGCAGGGTGGCGAGATGCTGGTTCGATTCGGCGCAGGTCTGGTGGATCGTTTCGAGCGGCGCGCCGGACAGTTCGAACTGTCCGCCGGGTTCGATGGAGATCGCGCCCATGCCTGTAGGCTCGCCAAGCCCGATGATGTTCTCTCCATCCATGATCGGATCCCAGCCGAGCTTTTCCTGCATGCCCTTCAACAGGGCGGAAATGCTGGCGTCGCCGAAATAGGGAACGGGGGAATTGTCGGCCCGGAAGAAGACGAATTTCTCGTGTTCCGTTCCGATCCGGAACGCTTCCTCCGGCTTGCTGCCGGAAGCAAGATATTCGGCCATTTCCTCAACGGAGGTGAGGGGAGTATGGTCGGTGGTATCACGAGCCATTGAGTATACCTTATCGGGTCTTGCCGGTGCGCGCACCGGTCCATTGGGCAAGGTGATTGGACTGGATTTCAGGACGGTGCAAGAAAAAACCTTTCAACGGCCGGTCAAAAAAATCCATCCGCGGCATGGAAATCCATCACGTTTGCGTTTCGTCATCTTATTGCCAGTCGCCGATGGCGGCCTGCACGACGGCGAGTGCCGCGACCGCTGCCGTATCGGCCCTGAGGATACGGGGACCAAGCGGAATGGCGGTGACGAAAGGCAGGCTGCGCAGCAGCCCCCGTTCTTCATCCGAAAAGCCGCCCTCCGGCCCCACCAGCACGGCCAGATGCTTCTCGCTGATCGAGGCAAGACCCCGCAGCGGATTCTGGGTTGAGCTATCCTCGTCGCAGTAGATGATCCGGCGGTCAGCCGGCCAGCGTTCCAGCAGGTCTTTCAGTTTCTGCGGGGAAAGCACCTGCGGGATGGCGAGGATGCCGCATTGCTCGGCTGCCTCGATGGCATTGGCCTGCAGCCGCTCGATGCTGGTGATCTTGCCCTGCACATGCTGCGTCATCACCGGCTGCAGCACGCCGGCCCCCATCTCGACGGCCTTCTGGATCAGGTAGTCCATTCGCCCGACCTTGAGCGGCGCAAACAGGAAGCTGAGATCGCAATCCGCCGGCTGCGGACGGGTCTGTTCGACGGGAAGAAGAACGATCTTCTTGCGCGAGGGAAAGGTAAGCTTCGCCTTCCATTCCCCGTCGCGGCCGTTGAACACCAGGATTTCTGCGCCCTCGGTCAGCCGCAGGACGTTGGCGAGATAGTTGAACTGCTCGGATGTCGTCTCGAAGCCCTGGTCGGGCCTGATGTCGTTTTCGACGTACAGTCGTTGCATCCGGTAATTCGCGCGCATTTCTCGTTCCAGAGGTTACAGGAAGAGCTGGAACATAACCCAGTAGATCAGGGCTGCAAGTAGCGCGGATGCGGGAACCGTAATGCTCCACGCGGCAATGATGCTGAGAAAATGCGAACGGCGCACCAGACGGCGTCGGCGGGTTTCGACGGGATCGTGCTCGCGCGTATCCTCGATCTCCCAGTAGTCGGCCTTGATCTTCATGTATTCGATGCGTCGCCGCGAATGACGCGTATACCACTCGCGAAAGAAGCCCACGCCGAAGACCGCACCAACGGCGATGTGGGTCGAACTCACGGGAAGGCCGAACCAGGAAGCAAGAATGACGGTGATTGCGGCCGACAGCGACACGCAATAGGCCCGCATCGGATTGAGCTTGGTGATCTGCTCGCCGACGAGCCGGATGAGCCGCGGACCATAAAGAAGAAGACCCATCGAGATGCCGAAGGCACCTATGGCTGTCACCCAGATCGGGGGGATGAGCGCGGTGGCGATTTCCTGCACCCGGGTGGCATGGACGACAGCGACGACCGGCCCGATCGCGTTGGCCACGTCATTGGCGCCGTGCGCGAAGGAAAGCAGTGCTGCGGAAAAGACCAGCGGAAGGCGGAAGAGCTTGCGCAGCGACTGGTTCCGGTTTTCCAGGCCTGCCGATTGGCGCATTATCAGCGGAATGCTGCCGAGCCAGGCCAGAAGCCCGAAGCCGAGGCCGAGAAACATTGCCTGCATGCTGCCGACGCGAAAGACCTGACCTATGCCCTTGATCGTCAGATAAGTGGCGAAAGCACCGGTCATCACGCCGATCAGCACAGGCACCCAGCGCTGGGCGGCAGCGATCTTGTTCTCGCGATAGGTGATGAACTCCTCGATGAAGTAGAGGATCAGCGCGGCGATTGCTCCACCGAGAACGGGTGACAGCATCCAGCTCACGGTGATGCCGACCAACGCGCTCCAGCTTACGGCGGAGACCCCGCCGGCCGCCACGCCCGCGCCCATGACTGCGCCGACGATGGAGTGGGTGGTCGAAATCGGGGCCTTCGCCCAGGTGGCGATGTTGACCCAGAGCGCCGCAGCCAGCAGGGCCGACATCATGGCGAAGGAGAAGGCTTCGGGCACCTCGATCCTGTCGGGGGCGAGGATACCCTCCGAGATGGTCGATATGACGTCGCCGCCCGCAATCATCGCGCCGGCAATCTCGAAGACCGCAGCAAGCGCCAAAGCGCCGGCGAGCGAAATGGCGCGTGCACCGACCGCAGCGCCAACATTGTTGGTAACATCGTTCGCGCCGATGTTCATCGCCATGTAAGCGCCGATCACAGATGCTGCGATCACCAGTGCCGCCCCCGGCTGGCCGGTCACGTAGATACCTGAAAAGATGGTGACGACGACGAGAAAGAGAAGGCCGATGCCGAAGGGAATGATGCGCCGGGAAACCTGCTGCGCGGCTTGTTCGACGTAGGTGACCTTGTCGAGGTCCTTGTCGAGCGTTGGCTTGACGAGCGTTGGCGGAGGCTTGGCCATCGGTCTGTTCGGTTCCTCTTTGTTGCGGGCCTGTTTGCGCGCGTCCGGCGGGCATGGCCGTCAGCCAGTCCCGCTCCTCGCGTCGCGCCCTTATCATTCCCCGGGAAGGTTCTTCTTCGGTGCATCGACGGCACCGTTATTGCCGTTTGCTATTAGCAAAGGCAGGATAATTCAATATGATGTTTTAGTGACAGTCTTATTATTCGCCGGCTTCCGGAATCGGATCGGGCTGGATGCCGGAATACTTCTGGGCGAATTTGTGGAACAGAACCTTGAGTTCGGGTTCCTGCACGCGGGCGGCCGCTTCTTCGCAGTTCACCCATTCGCTGCGTCGCATGCCCTTTTCAGGGAAATCCTTCAGCTCGTTCCTGACTTCAAGCGTGTGCACCTGAACCCGGCAATGAATCTTCAGGCCACCGTCCATGCCCTTGAGGTAGTCGTAATGACCGATCGGTTTCTCGGCAACCTTGCCCTTTACGCCAGCTTCTTCATAAGCTTCGCGTTCCGCAACCGCATAACCTTTCTTCCCTGACATCGGCCAGCCCTTGGGAATGACCCATCGTCCGGTGTCGCGACTGGTCAGAAGCAACACCTCGGGCTCCGCCTGCTTCTTGCGCAAACGGTAGCAAATGGCTGCATATTGCTGTCTCGGAGGACGACGCAGCATAAGCTGGACCTCATTGGCTATTCGGCTGACAAGGGTCAATGAAAGGGGCACCTCGATTCGTCATTCACTTTCGGATTTTGTCGGCTTCGAAAATGTCACCTTTTTGACAATCAGGAGAATCGTTGCGACAAAACATGCTCCCATTAGGTGGGGGTGATGTCTCCTTCGTCAAGCGGTTGCTCGGGTGCGGTCTGGCTAAAACTGGACAAATCTGTTGAGATTGGCCGCTTCCGTGTCTTTATGTCCGCCTGACCAGTGCGCAAGGCCTTCGATCACGCCATCGGCGGTCTTGGCTTGCGCCCGGAAAATGGCCACGTTGCCTTCCTTTGCAAGGCTTGTGAGCTCCGCCAGTCCGTTTGCCGGAATGATGCCGCGTACGCCTTCCATCAGGAACATGCTGCGATCGTTGCCGCTGTCACCCGCCACGATCACCTCGTCCGGAGCCACGTCGACCCTCTCGCAGAGCCAGGCGAGGGCGGCTCCCTTGTCGGCATTGGCAGGCAGGATGTCGAGGTCGCGATTGCTTGAATAGACGATGCGCACGGAAAGTCCTTCATCGTTCAGCCTGGAGAGCAGGTTGTCGAGTTCCTGCGCGCTGGCGTCATGCAGGTACCAGCTGGATTTGAAACGATGTTGATAGCGCTCCGGCTGGCGCGCGATGCCGCGCTCGGCCCCGACCAGAGCCTCGATTCGACTAGCGTCGTAACCGGTCTCGGAGAGCGCTCGGTCGTAGTCCTCGCGGATATCGGGCAGCGAATTGGAAAGCAGCATGGTACCGACCCCCCCGATCAGCGCGTCTGCCCAGGGTAGCTCTTCTTCCTCCGTGAAGGCAAGGATGTCGTCGATCAGCCGGCCGCTATTGTAGACCAGCAGCGGCCGCTCGATCGGGTCTAGGCTTTGCCAGTAACGGCTGAACCGGCGAGAGGCTTCCCTGTCGCCGGCGAGTGTTCCGTCCAGATCAGCGGATAACAGACGAAAGGGCATCTCAGTCGCCATCGTTCCAGGGCTCGGCCCAGTCCGCCTCGTCGAGCGCCTGCGCGACGGGACGTCCTTCCACCAGCGCCACCAGCTGTTGCGCGATGCCGGTCCAGGTGAAGAGGCTGCGGGCCTTGTGCGCGCCCATGCGCGAAAGTCGCCCGTAGAGCCGCGCGTGCTTGAACGGCTTCATCATGGTGATGCCGAGATCCTCACGGTCGAACGGATCGGCAAACAGCGCGTGACGACCGTAGCTCACCGCCCGGAAAAGTCCGCCATGAATGGTGACGACGGTCGGCGTGCCACTCGCCATCGCCTCGACGGCGGTCATGCCGAAGGGTTCGTAGCGGCTCGACAGCACGAAGAGATCGGCCGCACGATAGTAATCGGGCAGATCCTCGTCCGGGATGAAGCTGGAGAATTCCACCCGCTCGGAAAGACCGAGTTCCGCGACCTGATCCTTCAGCTTCTGCAGGATGGCCGCTTCCTGCGCATCCATGTTCTCGCCGCCGAGCGCCAGCCGGAGCCGCGCCTCCGGCACGCGTTCCGCCAGCACCGAGAAGCCGTCGATCAACAGGTCGTAGCCCTTGTTGGTCGCAAGCCGCCCGAGCGCCAGCACGGTCTTGCCGGTAAAGCCGAGCCGGTTGCGGATCATCTGGCGGGAGGATTCGGACACGGGGTAGAAGCGGTTGTCGTCATATCCCGGCGGGATCATGTGCACCCGGTTCCGGTTCAACCCGTAATCCTCGATCAGCATGTCGAGCTGGATCGGCGTGGTCGCGATCACCAGCTGGCAGCTGCGATAGATGATCAGTTCGTGCTGGATGCGTTCCTTGAAGTTGAACTCCAGTTCGAACTTGTCGGCCCGTTCCGGATAGTCCGTCTCCATCTGCCGCTTCTTCCACAGGCCGAGCGAATGCGGTGTGTGGACGTGGGGAATGTTTAGCGCCTCGGAAAGCCGCTGGCCGGCGACGCCCGCATCCCAGTAATGGCTGTTGATGAAGAGATAGGACAGGCCCTCCCGGCGGATGAAGCGCAGGGCCTTCTCGTTCCATTCGTTGAGGTGGCGGTGGAGATATTCCTTGGGAATGAAGTCGCGCCCGCCGCAGGGGATGCGGATGACCCGCACGTCGTCGTCCACCGCGTCGATTTCCGGCTGGTCCTCGAAGCGGCGGGTGTAGATATCGACCTTGTGACCGAGCTGCGCGAGCTTCTTGGCAAGCTCCAGCACATAAACGACCTGACCGCCGGTGTCGGCGGCGCCGAGCGGCGGATGGGCGGCTACGTAGCCATGTGTGGAGACCAGCGCAATGCGCGGCGTCTCGTGAACGTCCAGCACCATATCAAACCCCTATTGAGCAATTACGTTTCGCAAGAACGCAAAACGAACGCCTCAAAACGGGATTTGTTCCTTTGAGCGCGAAAAAATCTTCGCGTCCTGCCTGTCAATGACGCAAGCAGGCCAGTTGGGGAAAGCGCGTCCTTACAGTTGCAATCCTGATTGATGTCTCAATCCATGGGTCACCATACGGAGAACATGATGGCAGGATTGGGGATGAAACAACCCTTGAATGCCGACCCTGAAGTGCGAATGCGAACCTTGTTCACGCAGGAATGTTGCACGGTTTCGGCCGACCGGTTTCCTCATGGCCTCCTTGGCGAGGAATGCCCCAAGACCGGATGCCGGCGGTGATTGCCATCAGATTATCCTCAACACCACGCCGCAGACTTTTTCAACAGCCTGCCAGATCTGCCCTGTTTGCCGCCATCACGCGAAAACTCACCGTGCGGGCGAACGCCTTGCTGCATGACGAGTGGAAACGGCCGCCAAACACGCCTGACCAAAACGGATCCTCCAAAATCGTTCGAAGACGGACAGCGATATTGTCAATTATATATACGTTCTGTATGTTAAATTAATTGTGAAGACTCTTTTAAGGAAAGGCCAACTGCGACCAACTCCGACTTCATTCGGTCCATCAGCCATGAGCCGAACAAGCACATGCGCAACTACGAAATGGGGTTCATGCCCGCATTGACTGTTTTCGTCGCGGGGGAGGTGCAATCGAGAGCGATAATGACCAAGCACTACCTTCTCTATGGTTCCGAACGCTATGCACTGGCGATCCTGCGCCCGATCCAGGCGGCCATTCGTGCGCGCGGCGATAAAGTGGCCTGGTTTTTCGATGGCCCCGGTGCGGAAGAGCTGACCGCCGACGAAACGCTGTTGACGGTGGCACAGGTGCGCGCCTGGAAGCCATATGCGGTGATCACTTCGAGCAATGCGGTGCCGCATTTCTTCCCCGGGGTGAAGGTCGAGACCTTTCATGGTTTCGACGCCGGCAAGCCGAGACACATCTACGTGCGCGGCTTCTTCGACCTTTACTGCACCACCGGCCCACGCGACACTACCGCGTTCTCGGAGCTGTCCAGGCAACTGGGGCACTTCAAGGTCGTCGAAACCGGGTTCCCGAAAATCGACCCGTTCATGACGCAACTGGGCAACGCTTCGGAACCGGTGCGTAAACCGCCGCTGATCCTCTATCACTCCACGTTTTCACCATCCTGGAGCGCCGCGCCCGTCCTCTACGACGAAATCCAGCGGCTCTCGCAAAGTGGCGAGTTCCGCTGGGTCGTCAGCTTCCATCCGAAGATGGATCCGGTCATCGTGGCCAGATACAAAACCCTGCAGAACGAGTACCTGAGCTTCGCCGAAAACGACAACATCCTGGAACTGTTTTCGCAGGTTGATCTGATGTGCTCGGACACCTCATCAGCGCTCAACGAGTTCCTGCTAACCTACAAGCCTGTAGTGACATTCAGGAATCGCCGCCCGGGTCCGCATCTGATCGACATTGACGATCCGGCGCAGTTCGAGCCGGCGATCCGTCGCGCGCTGTCGCGGCCACCGGAACTGATGTCGGCGGTGCGCGAATTCGCCGATCAGCTGCATCCCTATCGTGACGGCTGCTCCAGCGAGCGCGTGCTGGAAGCGATCGACGCTTATGTCGCCGCTGGCGCGCGCACTCCCCGGCCCAAGCCGGCCAATCTCTGGCGCAAGTTCAAGATCCGCAAGCGGATCGGCTACTGGGGGCCAGCTGGCATCTAGGGAATTGCCAGCAAAAGTGGGAACCGGTTTTGCGTCTGGAATTAAGTCGAAACAAGGAGATGGAGAATTGAAGGCGATCCCGTTTTCGCCGGAAATGGTCTAGTGACCTTCGGAGTGGCTCTTGCGGATACGCCGGACCACCCACCAGACGCCGAGGACGGCAATCGGCACCGACACCCCGGTGATGACGGCCGGATCGACCGGCAGCACGTCATGGCTGACGGCCTTTGATGCGTAGCCCACAAGGCCGACGATGTAATAGGAGATCGCCGCCACCGAGAGGCCTTCGACGGTCTGCTGCAGGCGAAGCTGCATTTCCGCGCGCCGGTTCATCGTGTTCAGAAGGTCGGAGTTCTGGCGCTCCAGTTCCACGTCGATCCAGCTTCTGACGAGGCCGGTTGCTCGCGACAGCTTGCGCGACAGGTTGGCCTGCCGCTCCTCGACCGACTGACAGGTCCGCATGGCGGGCGCAAGACGGCGTTCCAGGAAGGAACCGAGCGTTTCATAGCCGGGCACTGGAGCCTCATCGAGCGTCTTGATGCGCTCGCCGACGATGCCGTCATAGGCGCGGCTCGCGCCGAAGCGGTAGAGGCTGAGCGCCGCATTGGCCTCGAGTTCGGCCGCGAGACGGGTGATCTCGGCCAGAATGCCGTCGGCCTCTGCGCGCGCATGCATCTTCATCTGCTGTGTGACGCCGGTCAGGCCATCCTCGATCCGCCGGATCTCGGGCGAAAGCGTCTGGGCCAGCGGCAGGCCGAGCATGGCGAGCGTGCGGTAGGTCTCGATGTCGAGCAGGCGCTGCACCAGCGCACCGCGCCCTGCCTCCGTCAGGCTCCGGTCGATCAGGAGAATGCGGGTCAGGCCGTCACCGTCCTGCCGGAAGTCTGTCAGCACCGAGGCCTGCCCGTTCTTCAGGTGGCTATAACAGAGGCTCGCGGGGTCGAACATGGCCATGGCTTCGTCGGTCTCCGGGCCTTCCGGCCGGATTTCCAGCCGGATGCCGGACATCAGCGGGCCGGGCGGCGAGAAACCGTCGCCAAACGGATGCGAGCTGACTTCGCCGCCGAATTTCTCCGGCAACGGCCCATCCCAGAACCAGGTCGAAAACTCGGTGTGGCGCTCCCAGCGCAGCGTTCCCTGACCCCAGGGCATGGCGTGGTGACGGGCGTTCTTGTCCGGCGGCGCGACGCCACGGGCGCGCGAAACTTCCGTCAGAACGCTATGGTGCACCGCCGAACCGCCATCCATTGTGAAGGCGAGCTGGAAGATGACGCGCGAGGATTTGACCAGCGCATAAGGCCGCGCGTGAATCTCTCCGAGCGCCAGCGCCCGTTCCGGCGCGACCGGAAATGCGAAGTTCCCCTTTGACATCAATTGCCTCCATGCGCCGACAGTCCCGATCTCCTTAGCAAATGTCAGATGGAGATGTCAGCGGTCTGTTTGCCGCACCGCAACAGAATGATGCGGTAATGGTCATTGCAACATTCTGTTCGGCTCTCGGGAAGTGGCCAAATAATTTGACCAATTCGTTGTCCGGTTGCTAGATAGCGCATCCGAGGAGGACGCGGGTTGAGCGAGAAGGACGAAGGGCTTTTTGCCCAGATCAGCCATAGCCGGACGGCCGGCGAAGTGGTTCACCAGATCGAGAGCCTGATCCTTGACGGGGTCTTGCGCGATGGCGACCGGCTGCCCGGAGAGCGCGACATGGCGCAGGCCTTCGACGTTTCCCGGCCGATCCTGCGTGAAGCGTTGAAGGAGCTGGAAACACGCGGTCTCGTCGTCAGCCATCATGGCGGCGGCACCTATATCGCCGACATCATCGGTCAGGTGTTTTCCAAGCCGATCACCGAACTCATTTCCCGGCATGCGCGGGCAACGCGCGACTATCTCGAATATCGTCGCGAACTCGAAGGGCTGACGGCGGAACTTGCCGCGCGCCGCGCCAGCGATACGGACCGGGCGCTTCTGTCGCGCATCGTCGATGACATGAAGCGGGCGCATGAAAGCGGCAATGCGGAAGACGAGCTTGCCGCCGATGTCGAGTTTCACAACGCCATCGGTGAGGCCGCGCACAATATCATCCTGCTGCACACCATGCGGGCATGCTATCGCCTGCTTTCCGAAGGCATCTTCTTCAATCGCAAGGCCGTGTTCGCGCTGTCCAATGCCCGCGAACGCCTGCTCGAACAGCACCTCGCGATCTACAACGCCATCGTCGGTGGTCAGGCGGACGAGGCCAAGAAGGCGGCCCAGTCACACATAGATTTCGTCATGCAGGTGGTCGATGAAGCCGCCCGCGCCGACGAGTGGGGGCGTGTCGCAAAGCTTCGCCTGATCCGCCGCGACGGCAATTCCGCTCAGGGCCGTGCGTCTCGCAGCAACACCCAGCCCAGGGCAAACGACAAGCCCGAGGCTTCATCATGATCCCGGAAAACCAGCTGGCGAGGCCGCGTGTCGGTCTTTTCGCCACCTGTCTGGTCGATCTCTTCCGCCCGAGTGTCGGATTTTCTGCCGCGAAGCTGATCGAAGACGCGGGCTGTGAGGTGCATGTGCCGATGGCGCAGACCTGTTGCGGCCAACCGGCCTATAATTCCGGTGACCGCAGGGATGCGCGGGATCTGGCGATCCAGGTGATCGAACTGTTCGAAGGCTACGACTATGTGGTCGCGCCCTCCGGCTCCTGCGGCGCCATGCTGAAGCATCACTATCCCGCGCTCTTCAAGGGCGACGTGAAATGGGAGGAGCGCTGTCGGCGCTTCTCGAACAGGGTGTTCGAACTCGTTTCATTCCTGACCGATGTCCGCGGCATCACCGGCGTCGAAGCCCGTCTTTCCGGCAGCGTCACCTATCATGATGGCTGTGCGGGCCTGCGCGAACTCGGTGTGCAGAAGCAGCCGCGCAGGTTGCTGACTTCCGTCGAGGGGCTGGAGCTGAGGGAAATGGCCGGCAGCGACGTTTGCTGCGGTGTCGGTGGCACCTTCTGCGTCAGGTATTCCGATATCTCCGGCACTATCGTCGGCAAGAAGACCGCGACAATCGAGGCGACGGGAGCGGACATGCTGCTTGCCGGAGACATGGGCTGTCTGATGAACATGGCCGGCAAGCTGAAGCGCGAGGGCTCCAAAGTCGAAGTTCGCCACGTGGCGGAGGTGCTGGCAGGCATGACGAACACTGCGCCGATCGCCGGGACGGGCCGGTAATACCGGGGATCGATCCTTGGCATGCGGGGAGGGAGCCGCCCATGCAGATCAAAGAAAATGCCGCCCGAGCACTGCACAGCGTCATCCCTGGACAGGCTGCAATAAAACGAAGTGTTTTACCGTTCCCAATAAGGCACGGGGCCGTAGAGTTCGGCGAGATAATCGATGAACAGCCTTACCTTGGCTGGCAGGAACTGCCGGCTGGGGTAGACGGCCGAAAGGGCAACATTGTGCGAGCCCTCATAGGCTGGCAAGACCTGCACGAGCCGGCCGCTCTTCAGTTCCTCGCCGATGTCCCAGGTGGAGCGTAATGCGATGCCGAGCCCGGCGATCACCGCCTCGCGGATCACCTCGCTGGAATTGGTGATCAGCATGCCCTCCGGCCGGATGTTGAGCGTGCCCTGCGGTCCCTCCAGTCGCCAGACGTCGTGGTTGTGGGCGGGCAGGCAGCGATGCCGTTTCAGGTCGTCGATGTTGCGAGGCATGCCGTGCGCCGCGATGTAATCCGGCGAGGCACAGAGCAGCCGCCGGACGGGGGCGAGCCGCTTTGCCACCAGCGTCGAGTCGGTCAGCTCCGCGATGCGGATCGCCAGATCGAAACCGCCGCCGACGATGTCGGTGAATTCGTCAGACAGCACCAGCTGGATGGCAAGATCCGGATGGGCATCCATGAAAGCCTTGAGATGCGGCGCGATATGCATGCGACCGAAAGACGTGGGAGCCGAAATCTTCAGCGTGCCCGAGACCTCCGACGAGCGTCCGGAAGCATAGGTCTCCGCCTCTTCGATGCCCGCAAGGACGGCGAGGATGCGCTGGTGAAAGCCCTGTCCCGCCTCCGTCAGCGAGATCTGCCGGGTGGTGCGCTGCAGGAGCCGCGTCCCCAGCCGATCTTCGAGCCGCTTGATGCGCTTCGAGACAACGGCAGGTGAAAGCCCCAGATCGCGCGCCGCCATCGACATGCTGCCGGTCGCGATAACCCTGGCGAAGACTTCGAGGTCGCCGAGATTCGTCATGAGTATTCCGTACTGTTTCTATTTTTGTCATAAGTGCATAGCATTTGCGCGACTTT
Source organism: Rhizobium sp. ACO-34A (assembly GCA_002600635.1). Classification (NCBI taxonomy): domain Bacteria; kingdom Pseudomonadati; phylum Pseudomonadota; class Alphaproteobacteria; order Hyphomicrobiales; family Rhizobiaceae; genus Rhizobium; species Rhizobium sp. ACO-34A. The sequence continues at coordinate 1,095,545 of CP021371.1, forward strand.
GGTTGAAGTGGTAAAGAAACAATACCAGTTGAAGAGGCGACTGGGCGGATGTATCTCTGAAACGTCCGCACTTGGGGGGAGACATGACCGAGGCGATTGCATTTTTGCAGCCGAATGCCGCCATTCTCGCGCGGCGCAAGGAGATCGTGGCCGATCTCGCTGAACTCGTTCCCGCCGAGCGGCTGGTGCATGAGCCGGTCGAACTCGTTCCCTTCGAAACCGATGGCTTTCTCGCCTATCGCCGTCGCCCTCTGGCGGTGGTGTTGCCCGAGACGACAGCGCAGGTCGCCGCCGTGATGAAATACTGTCATCGCTATGGCATTCCGGTCGTGCCGCGCGGCGCCGGCACCTCTCTTTCGGGCGGCGCCATTCCGCAGGAGGATGCGGTGGTACTTGGCCTTTCGGCGATGACGCGCATTCTCGAGGTCGATTATGCCAACAGATGCGCCATCGTGCAGGCGGGCGTCACCAACCTCTCCATTTCCGATGCCGTCGGTGCCGACGGCTTCTTCTATGCGCCCGATCCCAGTTCGCAACTTGCCTGTACGATTGGCGGCAATATCGCCATGAACTCGGGCGGCGCGCACTGTCTGAAATACGGCGTCACCACCAACAACCTGCTCGGGGTGAAGATGGTGCTCGTCGATGGCACGATAATCGAGCTCGGCGGCAAGGCGCTGGACGCGGCGGGTTATGATCTGCTTGGTCTCGTCTGCGGTTCCGAAGGCCAGCTCGGCATCGTCACCGAGGCGACGGTGCGGCTGCTCGCCAAGCCGGAAGGCGCGCGGCCAGTCCTGTTCGGTTTCGACAGTGCCGAAGCCGCCGGTTCCTGTGTCGCCGATGTCATTGGTGCAGGCATCGTTCCGGTGGCCATCGAATTCATGGACAAGCCGGCAATCGGCATCTGTGAGGCTTTCGCCAAGGCCGGATATCCGCTCGATGTCGAGGCGCTGCTGATCGTGGAGGTGGAAGGTTCCGAAGCGGAGATGGACGCCATGCTGGCCGATATCTGCGATATCGCCCGCAAGCACGGGGTCAAGACCGTGCGCGAAAGCCAGTCGGCGACGGAAGCAGCACTGATCTGGAAGGGTCGCAAGTCCGCCTTCGGTGCGACTGGTCGCATAGCCGACTATATCTGCATGGATGGCACGGTGCCGCTCAGCCAGCTTGCCGATGTGCTGCGGAAAACCTCCGAGATCACCGACCGCTACGGTCTGCGCGTCGCCAACGTCTTTCATGCCGGCGACGGCAACATGCATCCGCTGATCCTCTACAATATCAACGATCCTGAAGACGCGGCCCGCGCCGAGGCGGCGGGCATGGAGATCCTCAAGCTCTGCGTCGATGCCGGCGGCTGTCTCACCGGCGAGCATGGCGTGGGCATCGAGAAGCGCGATCTCATGCGCCACCAGTATGCCGAGGCTGATCTTGCCCAGCAGATGGCCGCACGCGCTGCCTTCGACCCGGCCTGGATCCTCAACCCGTCCAAGGTCTTTCCGCTGGAGGGCCGGGGGTGAAATTGGCCAAGGTGCATTCTTCGATCAAACGACACGCAGTATTTGCCCCTCACCCTGCCCCTCTCCCCGCAAGCGGGGCGAGGGAACGGAGAGCCCTCGGCTTGTTTCTGGCGCCATCTATCAGGATGAGTAACGCCGTTTGCGGCGGGATTCCTTCCCCCCGCTTGCGGGGAGAAGGGTCCGCAGGACGCAGCCGGATGAGGGGCAGCATGGTTGCCGCGGAGGGGGTTTGCGTGGCAGGTCCCGGAGGCATTGCATGCTGATCCCGCAGTCGGAAATCGAGGCTGCGGCGATGATACGCGCTCATGCCGAAAAGGCCGTGCCGCTTGCCATCTCGGGCGGCGGAACGCGGGCATGTCTAGGCAACGCCGTTTCCGGTGCTGCCGAGCTGCGCTCGGTCGGGCTTGAGGGGATCGTCACCTACAATCCGGCGGAGATGGTCCTGACCGCGCGAGCCGGAACACCGCTCGCCTATATCGAATCGGCAATATCGGTCCACGGCCAGTCGTTGGCCTTCGAACCGGCCGATCATAGGGGCATGATGGGGACCATGGGCCAGCCGACGGTTGGCGGCGTCTTCGCCACCAATACCTCCGGTCCCCGCCGGTTCACCGCCGGCGCCGCGCGCGACCATCTGCTCGGTGTCCGTTTCATCAATGGCCACGGGGAAGTCATCAAGGCCGGCGGCCGGGTGATGAAGAATGTCACCGGTCTGGATCTGGTCAAGCTGATGGCCGGCTCCCACGGCACGCTCGGCCTGCTGACGGAAGTGACCTTCAAGGTGCTGCCACAGCCGAAGACGGCCGTGACCATCGTGCTGTCAGGTCTCGAAGACGAACAGGCGGTAAAGGCGATGGCGGAAGCGATGGCGCTCTCCGTCGAGGTAACGGGTGCCGCCCACCTGCCGGAAACCGTCCGCAGCCGCTTTATCGGCGGCGCGCTGAAGGACGGTCCGGCCACCGTCCTCAGGCTGGAAGGCATTGAGGCCTCCGTTGCCGTCAGGGCCGACAAGCTCGCGACGGCACTCGCATCGCACGGTCCCGTATCGCGGCTCGATCCGGAACAGACGGCCTGGCTCTGGCGCGAGATCCGTGACGTCCATCCTTATGCCGATGGCACGGAGCGGCCGCTCTGGCGCGTGTCGGTCGCCCCCTCCGAGGGCTGGAAGCTCGTTGCCGCACTCCGGCTGGAAGCGGGCATCGATGCCTTCTACGACTGGCAGGGTGGCCTTGTGTGGATGCGCATGGAGGCCGATCCCGAGGCGGATCTGTTGCGGCGTTACGTGAAGGCCGCCGGCGGCGGTCACGCAACGCTGATGAGAGCCCGCCCCTCGGCCCGTGCCGGTGTGTCCGCCTTCGAGCCGCTATCACCTGCGGTTGCCTTGCTTTCGGAGCGGGTCCGGGAGAAGTTCGATCCGCGCGGCATCTTCAATCCCGGCCGCATGGTCAAAGGAGACACGAAATGACGGATCCGATCTCGCCACTTCCCGGCTCTGGGCGTCCCGACGGCTGGCTGGAACCCGGCAAGCTCAATGTCCAGCTTGTCTATGCCCTTTATCTTCTCGGTTTCGTCATCGGCATCAGCACCATCATTGGCGTGATCTTCGCCTATCTCAACCGTGGCAAGACCGGCGGATGGGTCGACACGCATTACACCTGGGCCATCCGCACCTTCTGGATCGGCCTGCTTTACGGTGTGATTTCCATACTGCTGACCATCGCCGTGATCGGCGTTCTGCTTGGCATCGCCACGGTCGTCTGGGTCGTCGTCCGCTGCATCATTGGCCTTCAGAAAGCCTCGGCCGGCCAGCCGATCGACAAGCCGCAGAGCTGGTGGATCTGACGCTCGATACACAGGAACACGCGGGAGCAAGGCGAGGGAGCCGCCGCCCGCCGGGAGGCAGGACGTGCAAACCAATTTCACCGCAGAACAGCTGACGGATCCGCATATCGCCGAGGCGGAAAGCATTCTGCGCAAATGCGTCCATTGCGGGTTCTGCACGGCCACCTGTCCCACCTATGTGACGCTCGGCAACGAGCTGGACAGCCCTCGCGGCCGTATCTACCTCATCAAGGACATGCTGGAAAACGGCAGGCCGGCCGACAAGGATCTGGTGACCCATATCGACCGCTGTCTTTCCTGCCTTGCCTGCACGACGACCTGTCCCTCCGGCGTCGACTACATGCATCTGGTCGATCATGCCCGCATTCACATCGAAAAGACCTATCGCCGCCCGCTGGTGAACCGGCTGACCCGCGCCGTGCTGGCGATGACCCTTCCTTATCCCGCACGCTTCCGCGCCGCTCTCCGGCTTGCGCGGCTCGGGCGTCCGTTCTCCGGTCTCCTGAAACGGGTGCCGGCATTGCGGCCGCTCGGCGCCATGCTGGACCTCGCCCCGGCCTCTGTTTCCTCGGCTTCCGCGATCGTCCGGCCGGCGGTGCATCCGGCAGCGGGAGAGCGCCACGGCCGTGTTGCGATCCTCACCGGCTGCGCCCAGGGCGTCCTCGACCCGGGCATCAACGCCGCGACGGTTCGTCTACTGACGCGCCTCGGCATCGAGGTCGTCGTGCCGGAAGGGGAGGGTTGTTGCGGCGCGCTCGTCCATCACATGGGGCGCGAGGAGCAGGCTCTTGCCAGCGCAAGGCGCAATGTCGACGTCTGGATCCGCGAAATCGAGGATGACGGGCTGGACGCCATCGTCATCACCGCGTCCGGCTGCGGCACGACGATCAAGGATTACGGCCACATGCTGCGCCTCGATCCGCACTATGCGGGGAAGGCCGAGCGCGTCTCTGCCCTGGCAAAGGACGTAACCGAATATCTCTCGACACTCGAGCTGCCGGCGCAGGAGCGGAAGAACCTGACGGTGGCCTATCACTCCGCCTGTTCGCTGCAGCACGGGCAGAAGGTGACCATGGCGCCGAAGACGCTTCTCAAGAATGCCGGCTTCACGGTGCGTGATCCGGCCGAAGGCCATCTCTGTTGTGGTTCCGCCGGCACCTATAACATCATGCAGTCGGAGATTTCGGCCAAACTCAAGGCCCGCAAGGTCAAGAACCTGGAAGCGACGAAGCCCGACGTGATCGCTGCCGGCAATATCGGCTGTCTCACCCAGATCGCCTCGGGAACCTCGATCCCGATCGTGCATACGGTCGAGCTTCTGGATTGGGCCTATGGCGGGGAGAGACCCCCAGGATTGGCCTGAGGCTTGGGCCTCACCATTCATGCTTTTGAAGGCAATAGCGATGCAGATTTCTTCCGTGGGGGCTTGATTGTCGACCGGAAGGAAAGATCGAATGCGCGTCGTGACTGCTGGCCTTGCCACTCTGCTGTTTGTCGCATGCTGTCCGGCCTACGCGGCCGAACGTCTCTATTGTGCCGCCGCTGACGAGGTCTTGAAACTGTCGATCGAAAGCGACATCAGCAAGCGCGACAAGGGCAAGCTGGTAAATTTCCGGGGCGTGGTCGGTATCCGGGATGAAAAGGTTCCACCGGCCTTTCGCCACCTGCGTTTCGATACGCCCGTTCTCGCAGAGCAATCGCTGAACAATCGGCAGCTTCGTTTGCAGGTATCGTCCGGTCTGCAGGACAAGAAATTGCTCGGCAGTTTCGAGTTGACGATCCTCACCACGCCCACCCAGAAGGCGGAACGCTTCCAGGGCAATTACGCCATCCGGATATCGATATCACCGGATAACAAAACCCCGCGTGACGTTGTGCTGTCACACGGGGCTTCGGTCGTCTGTTATCTGCGCTAGAGCGTTTCCGTTTTTCTCGGAAACGTGAAAACGCTCTATCTCTTTGTTTTAACGCATTCCCGGACGCAAAACCGCTTCGCACTTTTGCTGGAAATGCTCTTGGCCTCGCGCGGCGAGGCCTCAGCGTCTCAGAAGTGGAAGGTGATACCGGCGTTGATCGCGTTGGTCATCACATCGGTCTTCAGAGAAGCGCCGCTGTCGATGTCGACGTCAACCCACGAATAGTTGCCCTTGTATTCGACAAAGCCCGACCAGCGGTCGGTGAACTGGTAGGCCACGCCGGCCTGCGCCTGAACAGTTGCCCCGCCGACCTGGAATTCGGCAGTCTTGCCCGAAGGACGGGTAACTTCGACGTGCGGGATGTTGATACCGGCACCGGCGCCGACATAAGGCACGAACTTGGTGCCTTCGATCGGGAAGCGGTAGAGAGCGTTCAGCGTCAGCAGGTTCAGGCCGTCGGTGAATTCGAAGTGGCTCCAGCCTGCTTCAGCGCGGGTGCTGTCGTTGCTGTAGACCTTGGCGTGGCTGTAGTCGATCGAGACGCCGAGGTTCGGCTGACCGAGATCTTCCATCCACCAGGTACCACGGAAGCCGTAGTAGGGAGGCATGGAGAAGGACTTGCCTTCCCAGCCAGCGGTGAAGTCCGGCTGGTCGGAAACTTCAACGTCGCTATGAGGTGCGGACTGGGCGCCACCGTAAGCGGAGATCGTCATTTCTGCGTGGGCAAGCGAAGCAGACAAAGCGACGGCGGCAGCCGACGCACAGAGCAGGAAACGAAGTTTGATGTTCATGGTGGCGACCCGGAGAATCTAGTTATGACTGACAATTTTTATATGGGAATTTCGGCGGCAAGTCTGTTTCCATTTTGCATCACCAATCCGTGAAAGCGGCGGCTGACGCCGGGCATGCAGCTTTTTGTCAAGGTGCGCTGCGCGCTCCACGGATGATGAAGCCAGAATTGGCCGCTGCAATCCGTGACGGCAGGCGGGATGGGGGACCCCATCGCCTGCCGTGATTCGGGCTGTCGTCGGCCTCAGCCGCCGAGAATGGTGCGCAGGATGTCGATGCCGCGATCTTCGAAGCTCACATCGCCCTGCTTGTTGCCGGGGCCGACCACGATGACCTTCGCGCCGATATCCGCACGATCGTAGAGGTGCTCGACATCCTTGTTCATCATGCGGATGCAGCCGGACGACATGTTCAGGCCGATGGTCCAGGGCTGGTTGGTGCCGTGAATACGGAAGATCGTGTCGCGACCGCCCTTGAAGAGATACATGGCGCGCGCGCCGAGCGGGTTGTCGACGCCGCCTTCCTGAACGACCGGCAGCATATGGCCCTTCTTGGCCTCGCGGGCGCGCATCTCAGCCGGCGGACGCCAGCTCGGCCATTCTTCCTTGCGGCCGATCTTGACCACGCCCGACCAGCCGAAGCCGTCGCGGCCGACGCCCACGCCGTAGCGGGTCGCGCGGTTGTTGCCTTCGACGTGGTAGAGGAACTTGTTGTTGGTATCGATGATGATCGTGCCGGGCTTTTCGTCGGTCACGAGACGGACGACGCGCCTCTTGAACTTTTCGGCCACCTGCTTCGGTTGAGCCGCTGCCAGCGTCACGTCGCTGGTTGTCGCCGGACGATTGCCGCTGAAGGCCTGTGCCTCGATCGGAGCCAGCGCGCTGGTCGCCATCATCGCCGCCGCCGCAAGCACATTCACGTATTTCTGCATGATCAAATCCCCCAAATCACGGAAACGGGAGCCTATCCGACTCCCGTTTCAATGCAAGCCTTTCAGCATTTGCTCATAAGAAATAACCGCAATGCAAGGCCATATGCAGGACTATCAGGCATGCTGTGTGATTTACATCACGATGACCTTCGTGCCCACGCCGACCCGCTCATAGAGATCGACGACGTCTTCATTGCGCATGCGGATGCAGCCGGAGGATACGCCGTTGCCGATCGTCCAGGGGGCGTTGGTGCCGTGAATGCGGTAGAGCGTGGAGCCGAGGTACATGGCGCGGGCGCCGAGCGGGTTTTCCGGTCCACCGTCCATGCGGGCCGGCAGATAGTGGCCCTTGGCGGCTTCGCGGGCGATCATTTCCTTCGGCGGCGTCCAGTCCGGCCATTCCTTCTTGGCGGTGATCTTGTGGGTGCCGGCCCATTCGAAGCCCGGCTTGCCGACACCGACGCCATAGCGCTTTGCCTGGCCGTTGCCGGTCACGAGATAGAGGAAACGGTTGTTGGTATCGATGACGATGGTGCCTGCCTTGTGCGGGGTGTCGTAGGCGACCATCTGCGGCAGGAACACCGGATCGATCTGCGTCTTCACCGGCTGGTTGGGGCGCATGGCGGCCGGCTGCACCATCTGCGGCTGGGCGACCTGCGGCATCGGCGTCCGACGCTGGGCGACGGGGCGCTGCTGGACCGGACGTTGCTGATAGGTGCGGACCTGCTGGCGCGGCTGCTGTGCCGGGTTCGGCGCATAGACGACCGGGCGCGTGGCGCCGCCAAGCTGCATCACCCAGGGAGCCGAAAGATCGGGGCTGACGATCACCGGAGGACGCGTCTGGTACCGGTCATCGGCAAGGGAGGGCGTTGCGGCAATCAGGCCGGCACAGGCGGCCAGGAATATCGACTTCTTCAACATCGGACGACTCGCTACATTTTTCCGAAAACAGGGGCCGAGTGGCCTCGTTGACGCGATCGTGCCAGCGGCGTCGCCACAATTGGTAAATGCCCGTTCATTAAAAGGCCGCCTGTGCCGTAAACCTTTCGTCAGGGTTAGCAGCCGGTTTGGAAAACTAGTGAACAAATGGTAAACGTTTGGCCGATTCAATCGGAAAACGGAAAAAGATGGAAAAGACGGGACTGATTACGGGCGAAGACGGGCTGACGCGCTGCTTCTGGCATGGCGGCCTCGAGGACTACCGGCGTTATCACGACGAGGAATGGGGCAGGCCGGTCACCGACGATTTCCGCCTGTTCGAGAAGATCTGCCTCGAAGGCTTCCAGTCCGGTCTCTCCTGGCTCACCATCCTCCGGAAGCGGGAGAACTTCCGCGCCGGTTTTGCCGGTTTCGATTTTCACAAGGTGGCGCTGTTCGATGATGGCGACATCGCTCGCCTGCTCGCCGATGCCGGCATCATCCGCCATCGCGGCAAGATCGTCTCCACCATCAACAATGCCCGCCATGCCGTCGATCTCAAGGCGGAGTTCGGCAGCCTTGCCCGCTATTTCTGGAGCTTCGAGCCCGGCCCCGAGGAGCGCCCTGCAAGCATGGACTACGAGACGCTTCGTGCCAATCCGACCTCGCCGACATCGGTGCGCCTGTCGAAAGACCTGAAGAAGCGCGGCTGGAGCTTTGTCGGCCCGACCACCGTCTACGCCTTCATGCAGGCCATGGGCATGGTCAATGATCACATCGAGGGTTGCTGCTGCCGGCCACAGGTGGAGCAATTGAGGGCGGAATTCGTCAGACCTGTTTGAGGGGACGTGTACCGAAATGATATTCGGGTCTTGAAGCTCGGCTTGCCCCTCACCCTAGCCTCTCCCCGCTAGCGGGGAGAGGGAAATCCCTGCCCCATTTTGATGGGTGAGCACGCACTTCCGCTTGTCTCTTCTCCCCGCAAGCGGGGAGAAGGTCCCGGCAGGGGGATGAGGGGCAGACCCACGTCCCCGTTTGCGAAAGAGAGCGGAACATCACGCCTTCAGTCGATGCTGATCCCGAGCACGCGGCTGATCTCGGTCAGCGAACGCCCGGATTCGGTTCGCCAGGTGTTGAAGGCTGCCTGCACGGCGGCCTTTTCCTTGGCCGAGGAAGGAGCCTTGTCGACGATGCCTTCCGCAATCAGGCGGTTCACCACGCTCCGGGAGAGGATGAAGCCGTCGACGCCGGAAAAACGCAGGAAATACTGGCCGGTATTGCCGCCGAGCCGCGACCCCCGCTTTTTCAGGATGTCGGTGAGGCCGAGATAGTTGTCCGCGGGCCAGTCGGCGAAGAAGCGGCCGGCGCTGCCATGTTCCCTTGCCAGGTCGGAGAGGAAGACGGCGTTCTCCTGTACCGAGCGGATCTTCGGCCCATGCCGCACGATCCGGCTGTCGGAGACCAGCCGTTCGAAATCCTCGTCATGCAGCATGGCGCAGCGTGCAATGTCGAAGCCTTCGAAGGCGGCCTCGAAGCCGGGCCACATGGCGTCCACGACCTTCCAGTTGAAGCCCGACTGGAAGATACACCTGGTCATCATCGACAGGAGCCGGTCGTCGAGCGTTGCAGCGATTTCGTCGCGCGTCTTCGGATAGCGCAGAACGGCCTCCACCGCTTCGTCTCCTCCCTTGCGCCCGGCCGCAATCGCCCAGATTTCATCGAAGCTGTGCATCCCTGCCTCCGCTTTGTCAGCCGATATCCGTGATGAGTTTCGGCAGTTCGCCGAGATGGGCGATTTCGCGGAAGCGCGGCGCCTGTTCCGGCTTGTCCACCTGTTCCAGAACCCATGTCAGCTGGTGCGGGATGAACACGCCCCAGGCACCGGCGGCTATGGCCGGCACGACATCGGACTTCAGCGAATTGCCGATCATCATCGCCCGTTCCGGTCCGTCGGGCGTCTTGCCGAAGATGCGCCGATAGGTGGTCGCGGTCTTGTCGGAGACGATCTCCACGGCATCGAAATAGTCGCCGAGACCGGATTGAGCGAGTTTGCGCTCCTGGTCGAACAGGTCGCCCTTGGTGATCATCACCAGATAATACTCGCCCGCCAGCGCCTCCAGCACATCGCGGGCATGCGGCATGGTCTCGACGGGATGGCTGAGCAGGTTGCGCCCGATGGAAAGGATTTCGCTGATCACCGTTCCCGGAGCCCGCCCCTCGGTGATCTCCAGCGCGGTCTCGATCATCGACAGCGTGAAACCCTTGATGCCGAAGCCGTATTGGGCAAGGTTACGCCGCTCCGCCTCCAGCAGGCGCTCGGAGACATGTTCGCCCTCGGCGAAATCGGCGAGCAAGTCGCGGAAATGCTCCTCCGTCAGCCGGTAATATTGTTCGTTCTGCCAGAGCGTGTCGTCGGCATCGAAGCCGATGACGGCGAGGGAGCGCGTATTCATCGTGATGTCTCTTCCTGCGATTGGCCACCAGAATAGAGCAATTCCAGCAGAAGTGGGAACCGGTTTTGCGTCCGCAATTGCGCGTAGACAATGCTCCGGCGTCGTCTTCGGTTTTTGACGAGGCCGTGGCAGGACGAGTTCACATGATGCCGACGGCAAGGATCATCGTCATGCTGATCCCGCAAAGCGCCATCAGCGAGGCGAAGGCCGCCATCACCACCCGACCGCCGGATTTCCTCAAGGACCGGATGTCGACGGAAAGCCCGAGCCCGGCCATGGCGACCGTCGTGCAGATGGCGGAAAGGTCGGAAAGACGGGCAAGCACCGGCTCGCCAAGGATACCTGCGGACCTGAGCATCACCATGATGGCGAAGCCGACGATGAACCACGGCAGCATGTGGCGAAGCGAGATACGCTGCCCCGAAGCGCCCCGCACCAGCCCGACGACAAAGAGAAGCGGCCCGAGCATCAGCACCCGGATGAGCTTGACCAGCGTTCCCGTCTGCAGGCTGATGACGCCGATCGGGGCGGTGGCCGCCAGCACCTGCGGCACGGCATAGACCGTCAGGCCGGCGAACACGCCGTATTGCACGGCGCTGAGATTGAGCGCGATGCTGAGAAGTGGCATGACCAGCACGGCTGCGACCCCGAGTACAGCGGTGAAGGCGATGGACGCGGCGACATCTTCCGGGTCGGCCCCCACCACCGGAGCGGAAGAGGCGATTGCGGAGTTACCGCAGATCGAATTGCCGAAGGCGACGAGAAAGGCGAGCTTCGGAGAGAGGCCGAAGAGCCGTCCGATGGTGAAACTGACGGCGATCGACAGCAGGACGACGGATGCGATGGCCGCTACCAGCAGCGGTCCGGCAGCGCCTATGGCTTCCATGCTGATCGAGGCACCAAGCAGTACGATCGCGCATTCCAGAACGAAGTGAGCGGAAAACGTGATGCCGGCGTCGAAAGAGGCTGGTAACCTGATGCTGGACCGCAGCGCGACCCCGATCAGGATGGCGAAGACGAGGCTTTCCAGCGGCCGTGCGCCGATCAGCAGGACTTCCACATGCTCCAGCGCAAGGCCGGATGCGGCGACGGCAAGACAGAGGGCGAGGCCCGGAAGGATAGCGGCTGGAGCTGGAAGCGATTTCATCACGGCGGACACCTGTAGCTGACAGGAAAATTATCGGCCGCTTGATTGTCGACTTCCATCGCATAATAGGTCATGTTTCGTTCGATAAAAACGAACGTTCAGCCATGACCTTCGAACAGCTTTCCATCTTCGTCGCCGTTGCCGAGCGCGAGCATCTGACACGGGCTGCCGAGGCCATCGGTCTCACGCCTTCGGCCGTCAGTGCCGCGATCCGCAATCTGGAGGCCTATTACCGCGTGGCTCTGTTCAACCGGGTCGGGCGACGCATCGAACTCACTATGGAAGGTCGTCTCTTTCTCGATGAGGCACGCGCCACGCTCGCCCGCGCCCGCTCCGCCGAACTGATGCTGTCGGAGCTCGGAGGGCTGTCACGCGGCCGGCTTGCGGTTCAGGCCAGCCAGACGGTTGCGAGCTATTGGCTGCCCTCCCTGCTGATGCGGTTTCATGCGGAATATCCCGGCATCGAGCTGGAGTTCACCATTGGCAACACCCGGTCCGTGGCGCAGGCGGTGAATGCGGGCACCGCCGATATCGGCTTTGTCGAAGGATCGGTCGATGATCCCGCGCTTGCGGTTATGAAGGTGGCGGACGACGCGCTTCTGGCAGTGGTCGCGCCCGGGCATCCCTTCTCCGATGGCCAGCCGCTTTCCGCCAGTCAACTGGTCGAGGAAACTGGCTGGATCATGCGCGAGAAGGGATCGGGCACACGCGCCGCCTTCGAGGATACGCTTCGCGGTCTCGGCGTCGATCCGGCTCTCCTGAGAAATGTGCTGACCTTGCCCTCCAACGAGGCCGTGCTGTCGGCTGTTGTCGTCGGCCCCTGCGCGGCCGTTGTGTCAAGTATCGCCGCGGCGGGCCGGCTGGCAAGTGGAGAACTGGTGGCCGTGAACTTCTCGCTGCCGGTCCGGCAGTTTTCCATCCTGCGACACAAGGAGCGCCGCCCCAGCCGGTCGGCGTCCGTGCTGGAAAGGATGAGCCTCGATCAGGCGGGCTAGAGCGCCGTGCGTCCATTCGGACGCACAAAGGACGCTCTAACATCTTGAATCTACGCATCGAGCTTTCCGAAAATCGATTCCGATTTTCGGGCCGATGCGCTAGCCCGAGGCCTCCCTGTTTTACTGGCCGTGCTTGGCGAGCCATTCCTTCATCATGGCGATCTCGCCTTCCTGGGCCTTGATGACCTCTTCGGCGAGTTTGCGGATTTCAGGATCCTTGCCGTATTGCAGCTCGATCTTCGCCATGTCGATTGCGCCCTGATGATGCGGGATCATGCCGCGAACGAAGTCGACATCGGCATTGCCGGTGAATTCGAGTGCCATGTCGCCATGCATCCTGGCGTTTGCATCCGTAAATGCCTGGCTGGAAGGCGACTGGTCGCCCGTGGGCTGGTCCCCCGCCGGCTGATCCATTGTCATGCCGCTCATGTTCATGTGGTCATGGGACATGGTTTCCTGGGTGTAGGCGGAGCCTGCGAGAAGAACGGCGGATGCCGTGAAGAGTGCCTTGAATAGCATTGGGGTTTTCCTTGTCGTTCAGACGGAATTCTGTTTCGGCCTTGGGCCGTTATCGGTTCGAAGAATTCGTCTTCAGGCGCGGGGAGGGGGAGTAAGCGACGCCGATGGCTGCGAATGCAGAGCCGTGACAAGAGAGGGAGCCTCGGCGGAACGAGCCGGCGAGCCCGCATCGGCAATGACGAGGCTGGCGGGCAGCGTCAGGCAGGCGGAACAGTGGGCGGAGCGGTCGGTCTTGCCCGGATGCGGACAATCGGTGTCTGTGCTTGCCGTTTCGGCGTGCTTAGCCTTGGCCGTGTCGTGCTTCATGCTCCCATGCATGGCATGGGCGGGTTCGTCTGCCTGTGTCGCCGTTGCAGCAGTCATCTGCATGGTTGCAGCAACGGGCATCGCCATGCCGGTAAAGGGCATGGCGCCATAAGCCAGCGCGGCAAGCAGCAGAAAGGCGCGAAGCAGCAACGTCATGGCATGGAAGGTAGGGGCGATTTCGTCGAAAGGAAGGCCGTTGTCGGGAGCGGCCGGCCGACGGTGGAAATGAGACGCACCATCAGGCGATGACCCTGTGCACGATGCGGTAATCCTTGCTTTCTTCGCCCTGCGGCACCACCAGCCACTCCCATTCGGCGCGATGAGCGGGCACGTCGACGCCATGCAGCAGGTCGAATGCCTCGTGCCGTTTGCCGGTCTGGTCGATCACTTCATAGGAAATGTCGGTGACGAGAAGGCTTCTGCAGGGCAGGCCGGAGAGGCCGTCGATATGTGCCCGGATCAAGCGGGGCAGCGTATCTTCCGGCATCGATCCCGGAGGTTCCCGTTCCAGCCGTTTCATGGCCCCGGTGCCGATCTGCGACAGGAGATTGGCCGAGACGACGAAATCGAGGAAAGGCACCTGCCGCAGGAATGCGAGCGGCTCTGGTTCCTGTCCGGCTTTCAGCGCATCGTAGCCGCCAAGATCGCGAGCGATCAGCCGCACATTCTTCAGGCCCTTGAGCATCAGCCAGCCGCGAACGCTGGCAAGATGCACCAGATCGACCAGCACCACGGTATCGAAGGCCCGCGAAAGCTCGATCATCGGGACATCGCGCAGCAGGCCGGAGCCGAGCACGACGGCGGTGCGGCGCTGGTTGAGCGAGCCCATGGCCGCGATAATGGCCGCCTTGCTGTTTTCCTCATGCTCCCGCCATGCCCCGGCGCAGCGTCCCGCCCGCGACCACAGATTGACCGAATAGCGGATGGCCTCTCGATGGGCCGGCGTCGTCAACGGCCATGCGGCGGCATAGTTCAGGGCTTCGAGGATCATCGCCGGGTGGTCTCCATGGCCTCGCCTCAGCCGAGCAGAAGCGGCTGCGGTTCCAGCGCGACGTGGAGTTCGTGGCGGGTATCGGTGAGGCCGGGCGTGTAGCCGAAGTCCAGCTTCAGATCGCCGGTTCTCTGACCGGTCGCCGCCGCGTGGTCGTGGATGCGCTGGAAACCGGAGGCGATGCCGGAAAGCGGCCCTTCATGGACGAGACGCAGGTAACGCCGAGCCGGCAGCACAAGCTTCGTCATGCCGTCGGGTATCTCGGTCGATCGTGCCGCGAGAAAGCCCACCAGTTTCCGTGAAAGACCTTCCTTCGGTTCGTCGGATACTTTGAGAAAAGACGTCGCGCCCGTATCGGCGGCAAACAGACGCTTCCAAAGCTCGGGCATGAGAACGGGCAGATCCTTCGGGTCTGCTTCGATCTCGTAGCCGATGCAGACGAGTTCCGGCAGTTCCACGATTTCGATCATCGGCTCTCCTCGCATCCTTCGGCATGCTTCATTCGCTGCCGAACTAGCCGCAGAAGGGCAAAAAACGCAAGCGCGGCAAGCATGAAGGCAGTTGGCCGACGATCAATATACTTGCCGCCCAAACCTTGATCCTCTAAGACACCGGCAACCTGAAAACACAAGAATTCCCGGTTCCCACCATGAGCGACAAGTCCAAGAAACCGCAGAAACTCAAAGCCCGCCTGCCGCGCGGCTTTGTCGATCGCGAGGCTGCCGATATCCGCGCCGTCAACGAGATGATCGCGAAGATCCGTGAAGTGTATGAGCGCTATGGTTTCGACCCGGTGGAAACCCCGCTCTTCGAATACACCGATGCGCTCGGCAAGTTCCTGCCGGATAGCGACCGCCCGAACGAAGGCGTCTTCTCGCTGCAGGACGACGATGAACAATGGATGTCGCTGCGCTACGACCTGACCGCGCCGCTGGCCCGCCATGTCGCGGAAAATTTCAACGAGATCCAGCTTCCCTACCGGACCTACCGCGCCGGTTATGTGTTCCGCAACGAGAAGCCCGGCCCGGGCCGCTTCCGTCAGTTCATGCAGTTCGATGCGGACTCGGTCGGCGCGCCGGGCGTCCAGGCCGACGCCGAAATGTGCATGATGATGGCCGACACGCTGGAGGCGCTCGGCATCAAGCGTGGTGACTATGTGATCCGAGTCAACAACCGCAAGGTTCTCGACGGTGTGATGGAAGCGATCGGCGTCGGTGGCGAGGAGAATGCGGGGCGTCGTCTGAGCGTGCTGCGCGCCATCGACAAGTTTGACAAGTTCGGTATTGAAGGCGTGAAGTTGCTGCTCGGGGCCGGACGCAAGGACGAATCCGGTGACTTTACCAAGGGCGCTGGCTTGGACGAGCAGCAAATTGATACAATCATGCAAGCCTTCTTTCGCGATGATTGGAGCAATCCAAATACCACAACTCCCGAAGCAGAGACTGACACCATTGATGATGACGTTCGGTCAGCTTTCGGCAAAGGCCCTCGCTATGACAATCTGTATTTCCTGAAACTGCTTAAGGGGAAAATGGATGAGAAGGGGTACTTCGATGCTGGTTTGCAGGAGCTAATCGATATCGAAAGAATGGTTCGTGCTGCAGGCTATGGTACTAGGCGCATCAAGATCGACCCCTCCGTCGTGCGCGGTCTCGAATACTATACCGGCCCCGTCTACGAAGCCGAACTGACCTTCGACGTGACCAACGAAAAGGGTGAAAAGGTCGTTTTCGGTTCCGTCGGTGGCGGCGGCCGCTATGACGGTCTTGTGTCGCGCTTCATGGGCCAGCCGGTGCCGGCCACCGGCTTCTCCATCGGCGTCTCGCGCCTGATGACGGCGCTCAAGAACCTCGGCAAGCTCGGTCAGGACGATGTGATCGCGCCGGTTCTGGTGACCGTCATGGACGGCGATGTCGAAAGCATGAGCCGCTACCAGAAGTTCACGCAGCAGCTGCGCGCCGCCGGTGTCCGCGCCGAAATGTACCAGGGTAACTGGAAGAAGTTCGGCAACCAGCTGAAATATGCCGACCGTCGCGGCTCCCCCGTCGCCATCATTCAGGGCGGCGACGAGCGCGCCGAGGGCGTGGTGCAGCTCAAGGATCTGATCGAGGGCAAGCGTCTCTCGGGCGAGATCACCGACAATGCCGAATGGCGCGAGGCCCGCGTCGCCCAGGCCGTGGTGCCGGAGGGCGAGCTGGTCGAGAAGGTACTCGAAATTCTCGCAGCCCAGGCGGAAGACCGTCGTCGGGCGAAGCAGGCCGATGTCTAGCTATTCCAGATTGCCCCTCACCCCAACCCTCTTCCCGCAGGCGGGGAGAGGGGGTGGAACGGCTGCGGTATGCGTCCTTCTCCCCGTCGCGACGGGGAGAAGGTGCCGGCAGGCGGATGAGGGGCTCTCAAACGCAATTCACGGAGGCGGCAAGTGCCCCTGATCAACATGCCGGATTTCGCCGGCACCATCCTTGAGGAATTTTCGGCGCGCTCGACCGTTCGGGTCGATACGCCCGTGATCCAGCCTGCCGGGCCTTTCCTCGACATGGCCGGCGAAGATCTGCGCCGGCGCATCTTCATGACGGAGAACGAGCGCGGCGAAAGCCTGTGCCTGCGCCCGGAATTCACGATTCCGGTCTGCCTGCGCCACATAGAGACCGCGACCGGCACGCCGAAACGTTATGCCTATCTCGGCGAGGTTTTCCGCCAGCGCCGCGACGGCGCCAACGAATTCTATCAGGCCGGCATCGAGGATCTCGGCAATACCGGGATTGCGGCAGCCGATGCCCGCGCGATCGGCGATGCCTATGCCATCCTTGCGCGTCTGCTGCCGGGCCGGAAACTGACCGTCATGCTCGGTGACCAGGCGGTGTTCGAGGCCGTGGTCAAGGCGCTGGGCCTGCCGGCGGGCTGGCAGAAGCGCCTCATTCAGGCCTTCGGCAACGCCGATCAGATCGAGCAATTGCTGAAGCGTCTGGGCAGCCCGAATCCTGTCGAAGGATTGAACCCGATGGTGTCGGACCTGCTGGCCTCCGGCGACGATGCGGCACTGGTTGCCCATATCGACGAAACCATGCAGGCGACGGGCTATTCCACCAATGCCAGCCGCTCGCCGGTCGAGATCGCAAGGCGGCTCAAGGAAAAGCAGGAACTGGCTGAAACCCGGCTCGATGGCGCAGCTCTCATTCTGCTCCGGGAGTTCCTGTCGCTGGAACTGCCGTTGCCGGATGCGACTTCGGCGCTCGCCGGTTTTGCCGATGCTGCCGGCCTGAAGCTCGGTGCCGCCATTTCCCGCTTCGACGAGCGGGTCGCGGCCCTTGCCAATGCCGGGCTCGATCTCGCAGGCATCACCTATCGTGCGGCCTTCGGCCGTCCTCTCGACTATTACACCGGCCTCGTCTTCGAAGTCGCGGTGAAGGACCATCCGGCTGTGCTTGCCGGCGGCGGTCGCTTCGATCACCTCCTGACCTTGCTGGGTGCCGAAAGCCGAATTCCGGCGGTCGGCTTTTCGCTCTGGCTCGACCGGATCGAGGCGGAAGGAAAACGTTCATGACGATTACCATCGGACTGCCCTCCAAGGGCCGGATGAAGGAAGACTCTTCCGCGGTGCTCGAACGCGCGGGCCTGAAGATCGTTGCCGTCGGCAACGACCGCTCCTATCGCGGCCGGGTCGAGGGCTTCGACGATGTCGAGATCGCTTTCCTCTCCGCCTCCGAGATTGCGCGCGAGATCGGTGCGGGAACGGTGGACTTCGGCGTCACCGGTGAGGACCTGATCCGGGAAGGGCTGGCGGAAGCCGACAAGCGCGTCGAAATCTGCGCCCGCCTCGGCTTCGGCCACGCCGATGTCGTTGTCGCCGTGCCGGAAATCTGGCTGGATGTCGATACCATGGCCGATCTCGGCGACGTCGCTGCGGACTTCCGCAGCCGCCATGGCCGGCGTCTGGCGATCGCCACGAAATACTGGCGCCTCACCCAGCAGTTCTTCTCGGGTAGCCACGGTATCCAGCTTTATCGCATCGTCGAAAGCCTTGGCGCGACGGAGGGAGCGCCTGCGGCCGGGCAGGCGGATATCATCGTCGATATCACCTCGACCGGATCGACGCTGCGCGCCAATCATCTGAAGATCCTTTCCGATGGCGTTCTCCTGCGTTCCGAGGCCTGCCTTGTGCGTGCGCGCAAGCCGGAACACGAGGGTAATGCCCGGGTGGCCGAGATCGTTGCGGCCGTCCAGGCGGCGCTTCGATAAGGCCATGAGCGAGGCGGATATCATCGTCGGCCTCTACGAGCGTCACGCGCATGCCTTCGACCGCCAGCGGTCGAAGCATTTGTTCGAAAGATCCTGGATCGACCGTTTCACCGGACAACTGGCGGAAGGTTCCCGCGTGCTGGACCTCGGCTGCGGCTCCGGCGAGCCCATGGCGGCATTTCTGATGGAGCGGGGAATGAAGGTGACGGGCATTGATTCGTCGCCGACATTGATCGAACTGTGCCGCGAACGGCTGCCGTCCGGTGATTGGCAGGTGGCTGACATGCGTGAGTTATCGCTCGGGCGCATTTTCGACGGCATTCTCGTCTGGCATAGCTTCTTTCACCTGACGCCGGATGCCCAGCGCGCCATGTTTCCTGTCTTCGCCGCCCATGCTGAAGGGCATGCGGTGCTGATGTTCACGTCAGGGCCATCGGAGGGCGTGGCTATAGGAACCTTCGAGGGCGAACCGCTTTACCATGCAAGCCTTGCCCCGGACGAATATCGTCGGCTCCTTGCGGAAAACGGCTTCGAGGTAATCGCCCATATGGCGGAAGATCCGGAATGCGGTGGCGCCACCGTCTGGCTTGCCCGCAAGGTCTGATTTCCAGGTCCGCTTTCTCAACATGATCTGCAAAACAAAAGGCCCGGCGGAGCGATCCGCCGGGCCTTTTGTTGCTTGGGAGCAGGGAACTATCAGGCCGTAGCGAGAACGCCGCGGCGTGCGTCGACCGAGTATGCGCCCGGGCCGAAGGTGGCGAGCAGGATGTAACCGCCGGCCAGCGTGATGTTCTTGATGAAGATGATGCCGTTCAGCGTGTTGATCCAGCCGAGTGCGCCTTCCGGCCAGCCTTCGATGGCAACGGTGCCGCTGTGGAAGACGAGAGCGGTGAATACGCAGAACAGGGCGAGAGCCCAGCCGGCAATCTTCGTCTGGAAGCCGACGAGAACGGCAAGGCCGGAGACCAGTTCGAACAGGCCGGCGAGATAAGCCAGCGCGGTTGCGGCCGGCAGGCCGGCGCCGGTGATCATGCCGGCAGTGCCAGCCGGATCGACCAGCTTGCCGAAGCCGGAGGTGATGAAGAGGTAGGAAAGCAGAATGCGGGCGATCAGAACGATCACGCTGTTGATATTCGACATCGGAAACTCCTATGTATCGTGTGGCCGGGCTCCGCAGACCGGCAAGGCGTTAAAACTTCCCCCTTTTAATGCCCTTTTTTGATTGTCCCGCATAGTTGGACGATGCTTGACTATTCGTTCGATAATTGAGAACGAAGCCCGGCTCGTCCTTCCCCCAAAGGAGAAAACGATGGCTGATCTCTCCAGCTTCCCCATCACGAAGAAATGGCCTGCCAAGGACCCCTCCGTTATCCAGCTTTACTCGCTGCCGACGCCAAATGGCGTGAAGGTATCGATCGCATTGGAAGAGCTTGGGCTGCCTTATGAAGCGCATCTCGTTTCGTTCGGCACCAACGAGCAGAAGTCCCCGGAATTCGTATCGCTGAACCCGAACGGCCGTATTCCCGCGATCATAGATCCGAATGGCCCGGATGGAAAGCCGATCGGCGTTTTCGAGTCTGGCGCGATCCTGATCTATCTGGCGGAAAAGACCGGCAAGCTGCTGCCGAAGGACGGTGCGGGCCGCTATGCGGTGCTGCAGTGGCTGATGTTCCAGATGGGTGGCGTTGGCCCGATGTTCGGCCAGTTCGGCCATTTCTATAAATATGCCGCTGACAAGGTCGCGAACAATCCCTATCCGACGGAGCGCTACCGCGATGAGGCGCGCCGTCTGCTGGGCGTTCTGGAAGGTGAGCTTGCCACCCGTCCGTGGCTGGCCGGCGAAGAATACACCATCGCCGATATCGCCACCTTCCCGTGGGTGCGTGGCCTGAAGGTCGGCTACGAAGCCGCCGACGCGATCGGTCTGGAAAACTACCCGAAGGTCATGGAGTGGGTTGCCCGGGCTGAAAGCCGTCCGGCCAGCCAGAAGGGACTCAACATTCCGCCGCGCCCCTGAGCCCGGTGTGTCCAAAAACGAAAGCGGCCGGAGCGGCCGCTTTTTCTGCTTCCCGATTGTGAAGAAGTTCAGCCGTAGCTGCGCAGATGCGCGCCCGGCGCCAGCTTGAAGCGCGGGAATACGAAGAGGCCGAGCATGCTGCCGGCACTGACCTGCTCCAGCCCCACGGATTCACCGATGCAGAACACCGGCTGGCGATGGCCGTCATTATGCAGGATGGTCGTCGAATAGCAGAAGCGGGACGAAGAGGTGGCCGCCTGTTCGAACAGTTCGAGAATATGGGCGCGGTCGTGAGCCTCATAGCAGCGCATCATGCTGAGCAGGCCGCATTCCGGCGCTTCGAGACCATGCAGCATGGTCGCGCGCTCACCCAGTCTGATGACGCCGTTCGACAGATCGCCTTCCCAGCTTTCCGACACGGTAAACTGGGACAAGGAATAGGAATCGTCTTCACCTGCCTCAGGAAAGGCATGGGAGTAGGGGGCGACGGGATTGGCTCTGGCAATCTTAAACAAGGCTGTCCTCAAGTCGAAAGCCGAATTGAAGCGTAGTGCTCTCGGAGTAGTTTCAGTATCGACGGTCTACCGGGAACCCGGTGCTTTACTCAAACTTTTCTGCATTTCCTCGCGCGCCAGCAGACCTCGAAGGGTTGGTGGTCGCTCGAGACTATATAGTATTACCAATTACTTATATTTTGCCGAAATACAAGTACGTGCTTCGCGCATAAGTTTCATTCGGCATTTTTGCCCAATGGCTTCGTTCTGCAGAATGGTTACCGATGGTAGTATACCATTTCGCCGGACTCGGAGGCACACCAGTGGACTCGCGAAGGGTTATTAACTTTTTGTTTTCTTCGCAATGGATTTTTTTGAATGATGTGCGGAATCTTGTAGTTGAATAAAGACGAAAATAAACATGCTGCATACCCCTATCGAATTAGGGATTATTGGAGTCGATATCATGTTTTTCGGGTGCTGAAAACGGTTTCTCCGTCTTGCGTTCTACGGATTTCGTCAGTCGACCTGTTTTTTCCAAAAAAAAGCAACCAGCCTCTGTGCCATTTTGAAGCAGTCATCTGATGGAATTGGTTGGTAAAAAAGAAAATCCAGAATTTAATTAGAATATTTTCATAAACAAACAGACGAAGAGCAGTAAGTGACGTGGGGTTGCATAAGGTCGCGCTTGACTTCCGTCTGGTCCGCGCAGACGCCGTCCCGTGAGAATGGCTATTTCTGTTGGATGGTTGAAGCGGCGGCCCTGAAGTGTCCCGCGGCCTTTCATCATGTCCGTCTTGCGGCTTGGGGACTGTTGCGGAGAGAGATCCACATGGCTAACCGTAGTCGGAGTTGCTCTCCTACCAACGAAAAAGGGCGATCCGTAGGTCGCTCTTTCCGAATTTTGAGTTGAGTGGCTCAGATATGCGACATCCACCTCGCATTATGTCTATATGCCGCCCGTTCAGCGCGCTCGATGCGCTGAACCACTCAAGATGATGGGCGGCATTGGCGAACATGCTGCCACGAAAAAGGGCGACCCGAAGGCCGCCCTCTCGCAAGACTGAACCGGATGGCTCAGATGTGCAGGCTTTCGCCTATCACATCATGTCCATGCCGCCCGTTCAGCGCGCTTGACGCGCTGAACCACTTAAAGTGCATGGGCGAAGCTTTATGGTCATGGCTGCGATAGGCTTTCGCCTATCACATCATGTCCATGCCGCCCATGCCACCCATGCCGCCAGGCATGCCGGCCGGAGCGTCCTTCTTCGGCAGTTCGGCGATCATGGCTTCGGTGGTGATCAGCAGGGAAGCAACCGAAGCTGCGTTCTGCAGAGCCGTGCGAACAACCTTGACCGGGTCGACGATACCCATGGCGATCATGTCGCCATATTCGGACGTCTGGGCGTTGTAGCCGTAGTTGTCTTCGTTCTTTTCGAGGATCTTGCCGACCACGATCGAAGCTTCGTCACCGGCGTTCTCGGAGATCTGGCGAACCAGGGACTGCAGAGCGCGGCGGATGATGTTGACGCCAGCTTCCTGGTCGTCGTTTGCACCCTTTGCGGTGATCTTGGAAGCCGAACGGAGCAGGGCAACGCCGCCGCCCGGTACGATGCCTTCCTGAACGGCAGCGCGAGTTGCGTTCAGAGCGTCGTCGATGCGGTCCTTGCGTTCCTTGACTTCGATTTCGGTCGAACCGCCAACGCGGATGACGGCAACGCCGCCAGCGAGCTTGGCAAGACGTTCCTGCAGCTTTTCGCGGTCGTAGTCCGAAGTGGTTTCTTCGATCTGCGCCTTGATCTGGGCTACGCGGCCTTCGATGTCGGACTTTTCACCGGCGCCATCAACGATGGTGGTGTTTTCCTTGGAGATCGAAACCTTCTTGGCGCGGCCAAGCATGTCGAGGGTGACGGTTTCGAGCTTGATGCCGAGGTCTTCGGAGATGACAGTGCCGCCCGTAAGGATTGCGATGTCTTCCAGCATGGCCTTGCGGCGGTCGCCGAAGCCCGGAGCCTTGACGGCAGCGATCTTGAGGCCGCCACGCAGCTTGTTGACGACGAGGGTCGCAAGAGCTTCGCCTTCCACGTCTTCAGCGATGATGACGAGCGGCTTGCCGGTCTGAACGACGGCTTCGAGAACCGGCAGCATGGCCTGGAGGTTCGAGAGCTTCTTTTCGTGCAGGAGGATGAATGCGTCTTCGAGGTCAGCAACCATCTTTTCCGGGTTGGTCACGAAGTAGGGCGACAGGTAGCCGCGGTCGAACTGCATGCCTTCGACGACTTCGAGTTCGGTTTCAGCGGTCTTGGCTTCTTCGACGGTGATGACGCCTTCGTTGCCAACCTTCTGCATGGCTTCAGCGATGTCGTCACCGACCTGCTTGTCGCCGTTTGCGGAGATCGTGCCGACCTGGGCAACTTCAGCCGAGGTGGAGATCTTCTTTGCCTTTGCCTGCAGGTCCTTGACGACTTCTGCAACAGCGAGGTCGATACCGCGCTTCAGGTCCATCGGGTTCATGCCGGCCGCAACAGCCTTGGCGCCTTCGCGAACGATAGCGCGAGCCAGAACGGTTGCGGTCGTGGTGCCGTCGCCGGCGATGTCGTTGGTCTTCGAAGCAACTTCGCGGACCATCTGGGCGCCCATGTTCTCGAACTTGTCTTCCAGTTCGATTTCCTTGGCGACCGATACGCCGTCCTTGGTGATGCGCGGAGCGCCGAAGGACTTGTCGATAACGACGTTACGACCCTTCGGGCCGAGGGTTACCTGCACTGCGTCAGCGAGGATGTCGACGCCGCGCAGCATCTTTTCGCGCGCAGAGCGGCCGAATTTTACTTCTTTAGCTGCCATTTTGAGAACTCCTGGAAAGGGGTGTCAGCGATATGTCGATGAAGGCAAAAGGCTGGAAATCAGCCGATGATGCCCATGATGTCGGCTTCCTTCATGATCAGAAGGTCAACGCCGTCGAGCTTGACTTCGGTGCCCGACCACTTGCCGAACAGGACGCGGTCGCCGACCTTGACGTCGAGAGCCACGGCCTTGCCGTTTTCGTCACGGGCGCCCGGGCCAACGGCAACGATTTCGCCTTCAGCAGGCTTTTCCTTGGCGGTGTCCGGAATGATGATGCCACCCTTGGTCTTTTCTTCAGACTCGACGCGCTTGACGACAACGCGGTCGTGCAGGGGGCGGAAAGATGTGCTTGCCATTGTCTAATCCCTCGATCAAATGACATTGACGGATCGCGACGGATCCGTACGGAAATTGTTAGCACTCCCGTTGGAAGAGTGCTAGCGGGGTTGAGATAGGGGTGGCCTCCGGATGAGTCAAGCGCGGCCCGCTGAAAATATTTCACCTCGCAACGTTAACATTGCTCCGTGACAGAATGTGTGACGGGTGCTTGTCTTGCACCCGGGGACGGCGATTTCATGGCCGGTCTTGCCAATCGGCAACAGGCCGTCCGGCATTGACAACCCTGCACATCAGCTATTTCGCCTGCGGGCAGCAAAGGCCCTTGCCATGGCGGCTATCCTTTGCAATGTCACCGCTGACATAAATTGAAACCGGGAAATCATGATGGCCGAACGCATCTCCAACCTGAGCGACGTCAGCAGGAATTACGACGTCATTCTCTGCGATGTCTGGGGCGTGCTGCACAACGGTATCGATGCATTCCCCTCAGCTTCGGAGGCGTTGACTGCGGCGCGGGAAGCCGGCACCACCGTGGTGCTCATCACCAATTCGCCACGCCCGTCGCCTGATGTCATCAGCCAGCTGAAGATGATCGGCGTTGCGGACACGGCCTTCGACGGTATCGTCAGCTCCGGCGACGTGACCCGCACGCTGATCGCCGCCGGCCCGAAGAAGATCTTCTTCCTCGGTCCCGATCGCGATTTCCCCTTGCTCAATGGACTCGGCGTCGAGAGAGTTTCTGCGGATGAAGCGGAGGCTATCGTCTGCACCGGCTTTTTCGACGACGAGACGGAAACGCCCGAAGACTATCACGACATGCTGGTCGCCTTTCAGAAGCGCGGCGTGCCGCTGATCTGCGCCAATCCCGACCTGATCGTCGAGCGCGGTTCGCGCATGATCCCCTGCGCCGGCGCTGTCGCGGCCTATTACGAGCAACTGGGCGGCGAAACCCGGGTCGCCGGCAAGCCGTATCGCCCGATCTATGATGCGGCCATGGCCACCGCCGGGAAGATCAGGGGCAGCGAGACTGCGAAAACCCGCGTGCTGGCCATCGGCGATGGCATGCCCACGGATGTCCGTGGCGCGCTCGATGCCGGTCTCGACCTTCTCTATATCTCCGGCGGCATTCATGCTGCGGAATATACCGTCAACGGCAAGCCCGACGAGGCGATCCTGAATGCCTATCTGAAGCGCGAGAACGCCGATCCGAAATACTGGATGCAGAGGTTCGCCTGAACCGGAACGTGGACATGACCGTCTTTCATCGCAATGAGAAGAAGAACCCGCTCCCCGAGAGCCTGAAAGGCGGCGTTATCGCCATCGGCAATTTCGACGGGGTCCATCGCGGCCATCAGACGGTTCTGAACCGTGCGCTGGAGCTGTCGAAGGAACGCGGCATTCCGGCGCTGGTGCTGACCTTCGAGCCCCATCCGCGTTCCGTCTTCAGGCCGGACCAGCCGGTCTTTCGCCTGACGCCGGCCCCGGTCAGGGCGCGCCTGCTGGAGGCGATGGGCTTTCATTCGGTCATCGAATATCCCTTCGATCGCGAGTTTTCCAACCGCTCCGCCGAGGAGTTTGTCCGCTCCATCCTGGTCGAATGGCTCGGCGCGTCGGAAGTGGTGACGGGCTTCGATTTTCATTTCGGCAAGGGCAGGGAAGGCGGACCCGCCTTCATGATGGAAGCCGGCAAGCGCCATGGCTTCGGTGTCACGCTGATCGATGCCTTCCGCGACGAAGGCACCGAGGTGGTTTCCTCGAGCCGCATCCGCAGCCTGCTGCGGGAAGGCGATGTCGCTCAGGCCGCCGGGTTGCTGGGTTACCGCTTTACCGTCGAGGCCGAGGTCATCAAGGGACAGCAGCTTGGCCGCACGCTCGGCTTCCCGACCGCCAATATGGCCCTGCCACCGGAAGCCGAACTGAAGCCCGGCATTTATGCCGTGCGTCTGCGCCGGCCTGACGGCTCCCTGCATGACGGTGTCGCGAGCTTCGGCTATCGCCCGACGGTGACGGATAATGGAGCGGCCCTGCTAGAAACCTTCGTGTTCGATTTCTCCGGCAGTCTCTATGGCGAGCACTGTCGCGTCTCGTTCTTCGGCCATCTCCGCGACGAGCTGAAGTTCGCCGGACTGGAGCCGCTGGTCGAGCAGATCCGCAAGGACGAAGAGGAGGCGAGGGCGCTTCTCGCCGGCGTTTCCCCGATCAGCCCGCTCGACGCCGAAATCGCGTTCTGAGCCTCAATTGCCGATTTCCCCATGAGGAAGGAAATGCTTGCCGGTGGCGCTTTCCATGACGCTCGCCAACTGAACGGCGAGCATGCTCTCGATAAGCTCTTCCATCTTCGACAAATCGATAGCGCCGTTGGCCGCCGCTTCATCTGCTGCCTCAAGCGCATCAAAATAGGGTTTTCGATTGTCGACAATCTGGTCGGGGATCGTGTTGCGACCAGGAAGAAGCATACCAATTTTTACTGAAAGTACGAGATAGGACACCATGCGTGATGTTCGTCCATTCCCGTCGCTGAATGGATGTATCCAGTTTAAACGCCACATAATGTAGGATGCCAGATGGACAGCAGTCTTGTCCGTCCAATGGTCATTCACATAATCGCAAAGGTCTTCAATCAATTCTGGAACCAGATGAGCGTCCACCGGCTGGTGGTGGCTACCCGAGATCGCAACGCCGGATGGTCTGAAGTTACCTGCGTAACTGCTGATGCCGTCCAAAGCCGCCCGATGGAGGGAAAGGATTGTTGAAGTTCTTAGTTTCCACCCGTCGCCCTTCTCGATAGCGTCCATAATCATCTGGCACGCACGGTCGAACTGAATGAGGCCGTTTCTGGCCTCAGCCTCAGCGCGCTGTTGCTCGTCAGTGATCAGATAGGCTTCACTAGCCACACTATGGCGACGGTCCTCTTCACTCATAAGTCATTTTTTCCGTATTTCGAGATCGCCTGCGAAAGGCATCTCGTCGGCAATCCTGTCGACCATCTCGCGAGTGATCTTGTCGTTTTCAAAGTGCGTATTGCCGTAAGCGAAGCTGCGGCGTTGAACTTCCAGGTCGCCCTTGGTGTGGAGAGCTTTCCGTGCGGCCTCTATAAGGGCCTTGAGTGGTTCGTTCATGCCGATATCCTTTCATTGCTCAGCCCATAAAGCCAAGTTTCCGATTCATGGCAATCATGTTTCTGGCATGCCGATGATTGCGTGAGCCTGATGGGGCCGAATTGGCTCATATAGGTCCTAGATTGCATATTGCCACAGGATTTTGACACGAACGAGGATGGAAATGCCCCGTCGGCCAACTTCGAGTTTTTATAGTTCTCGCGTTGCCGATCTGAGCGTGCGATAGGTTCAAATTGTGATTGCCGATCTCTTTGCTCTTCCTTTTCGCGGCAAAACCGCTTAAAGAACCGCCACCATGAACAGGGTTCGGCTGACCAAATCCCTTCGAATTATTGGCCCGGCCTTTCGCGCTCTTTGAAAGAGCCGAAGGGTCCGGGATTTTGGCGCTTCCCTCGCGAGCGCTACCGCCACCTTGAATTCCAGGACATTATTCGCGACCCGTTCCGGGCGCCTTCGATGGCAAGATCATGACCGATACCGCTGAAAAAGTTGACTACTCCTCCACTCTCTACCTGCCCCAGACCGATTTCCCCATGCGCGCCGGCTTGCCGCAGAAGGAACCGGAAATGGTCAAGCGCTGGCAGGAGATGAGCCTCTACAGACAACTGCGCGCTTCCGCCGCCGGCCGCGAGAAGTTCGTCCTGCACGACGGACCTCCCTATGCCAACGGCAACATCCATATCGGCCACGCGCTGAACAAGATCCTGAAGGACGTCATCACCCGTTCCTTCCAGATGCGCGGTTTCGACGCGAACTATGTTCCCGGCTGGGACTGCCACGGCCTTCCGATCGAATGGAAGATCGAGGAAAAGTACCGCGAGAAGGGCAAGAACAAGGACGAGGTCCCGGTCAACGAATTCCGTCAGGAATGCCGTGACTTCGCCGGCCAGTGGATCAAGATCCAGTCGGAAGAGTTCAAGCGTCTCGGCATCGAGGGCGACTTCGAAAACCCCTACACCACGATGAACTTCCATGCGGAAGCCCGCATCGCCGGGGAACTCCTGAAGATCGCGAAAAGCGGCCAGCTCTACCGCGGATCCAAGCCGGTCATGTGGTCGGTGGTCGAGCGCACGGCTCTGGCCGAGGCCGAAGTCGAATATGCCGACGTCGAAAGCGACATGATCTGGGTGAAGTTCCCGATCGTCGAGGGTGCCACAGACCTCAAGGGCAACTTTGTCGTCATCTGGACCACCACCCCCTGGACCATCCCGGGCAACCGCGCCATCGCGTTCTCCTCGCGCTATCCCTATGGCCTCTTCGAGGTTGAAAGCGCGCAGAACGATTTCGGCCCGCAGCCGGGCGAGAAGCTGATCTTCGCGACCCGTCTTGCCGACGAGGCAGCGGCGAAGGCCAAGCTCACCTTCAGGTTCGTGCGCGATGTAGCCCCGGAAGAGCTTTCCGCGATCACCTGCGCCCACCCGCTCGCTGACCTAGGTTACGATTTCCCCGTTCCCCTCCTCGATGGCGACCACGTCACCGACGACGCCGGTACCGGCTTCGTGCACACCGCGCCGAGCCATGGCCGCGAGGACTTTGACGCGTGGATGCATCACGCTCGCGATCTCGAAGCGCGCGGCATCTCCACCAAGATCCCGTTCCCGGTCGACGACGCGGGCTTCTACACCGCCGATGCCCCCGGTTTCGACGGCGCCCGCGTCATGGACGACAACGGTAAGAAGGGCGACGCCAACGAACGCGTCATCAAGGCGCTGATCGCGGCGAACAACCTGTTCGCCCGTGGCCGCCTGAAGCACAGCTATCCGCATTCCTGGCGCTCCAAGAAGCCGGTCATCTTCCGCAACACGCCGCAGTGGTTCGTCTACATGGACAAGGACCTCGGCGATGCGACGACGCTGCGCACCCGTGCACTGGCCGCCATCGACGACACCCGCTTCGTGCCCGCCGGCGGCCAGAACCGCCTGCGCGCCATGATCGAGACGCGTCCGGACTGGGTTCTGTCGCGTCAGCGCGCCTGGGGCGTGCCGATCGCCGTCTTCGTCGATGAAAACGGCGAGGTGCTGCTGGACGAAGCCGTCAACACCCGCATCATCGAAGCCTTCGAGGCCGAAGGCGCCGATGCATGGTTTGCCGACGGCGCCCGCGAGCGTTTCCTCGGCACCCGCGCTTCGGAAGGCTGGACGCAGGTCCGCGACATTCTCGATGTGTGGTTCGATTCCGGTTCGACCCATTCCTTCGTTCTGGAAGACCGCCCCGACCTGAAATGGCCGGCCGACGTCTATCTCGAAGGCTCCGACCAGCATCGCGGCTGGTTCCACTCGTCGCTGCTCGAAAGCTGCGCGACGCGTGGCCGTGCGCCCTACAACGCCGTCGTCACCCATGGCTTCACCATGGACGAGCAGGGTCGCAAGATGTCGAAGTCGCTCGGCAACACCGTGGTCCCGCAGGATGTGATGAAGGAATCGGGCGCGGATATCCTGCGCCTCTGGGTCATGACCACCGACTACTGGGAAGACCAGCGCCTCGGCAAGACCATCATCCAGACCAACATCGACGCTTATCGCAAGCTGCGCAACACGGTCCGCTGGATGCTCGGCACGCTGGCCCACGACAACGGTGAGGAGATCGCCCTTGCCGACATGCCGGAACTGGAACAGCTGATGCTGCACCGGCTGGCGGAACTCGACAAGGTCGTGCGCGAGGGTTACGACGCCTTCGACTTCAAGAAGATCACGCGTTCGCTGATTGACTTCTCCAACGTCGAGCTTTCGGCCTTCTACTTCGACGTCCGCAAGGATGCGCTCTATTGCGACGCGCCGTCGAGCCTGAAGCGTCGCTCGGCGCTTGCCGTGATCCGCAAGCTGTTCGATTGCCTCGTCACCTGGCTTGCGCCCATGCTGCCCTTCACCATGGAAGAGGCATGGCTGTCGCGCAATCCGTCGGCCGTCTCGGTGCATCTGGAGCAGTTCCCGACAGTTCCGGCCGAGTGGCTCAATCCGGCTCTCGATGAAAAGTGGGAAAAGATCCGCAAGGTCCGCACGGTCGTCACCGGCGCCCTGGAAATCGAGCGTCGCGAAAAGCGCATCGGCTCCTCGCTGGAAGCGGCCCCGGTCGTTCACGTCGGCGATGCGGAGCTGTTCAAGGCGCTGGAGGGGCAGGATTTCGCAGAGATCTGCATCACCTCGGCCATCTCCGTTGTGGCGGATGAAGGTCCGGCGGATGCCTTCCGCCTCGCGGAAGTGGGCAAGGTTTCGGTCGAGCCCAGGCTTGCCGAAGGCCGCAAATGCGCCCGCTCGTGGAAGATCACGCCGGACGTCGGTTCCGATCCGGAATACCCGGATGTTTCCGCCCGCGACGCGGCGGCGCTGCGTGAACTGGCCGCGCGCCATTAACGAAATGTTACCGGATGATTTGCGCTTTCGCCTGTCATCCGGTAAATGTGCCTGAAAATGGCCGGAATTTTCTATCACGCGGGGTGGTAGTATATTCGGCACAAGCATAATCAGCGGCGAGGCTCGAAGGCATTCATGAAATCGGCAGATCTGTTCAGAGTTGGTGTCGGAATGGCCGGCCTCCTGCTCGCATGTTCCGCATTGACCGGTTGCGTCGGCAGCCCGACCTACGGTACCGACAAGACGGCTATGGAGCAGCTGGTCGATGACGTCGGCTCGGCGGTCTCCATCGGTGCTAATCCCAACAAGAATACGAACACCAAGTACAATCCCCGCCCGGCGCTGGTAATGCCGCCGAAGGGTGACCAGAACACTCTGGTCGCTCCGCAGCAGTCGCTCGCCAGCAAGGCGAACCCGGAATGGCTGGAAACGCCGGAAGACGCGCGCGCGCGTCTCGTAGCTGAAGCCGACGCCAACGCGAACAACCCGCGCTACCGCTCGCCGCTGCTCGCCGGTTATGGCACCAACGGCACGATGACGGAAACCCAGAAGTGGGAAGCCTTCCGCGAAGCGCGCAAGCAGCAGAAGGGCGCCTACCTCGATCAGCGCCGTTTCCTCTCCGATCCGCCGGCTGAATACCGGCAGGCGGACGAGGCCACGTTGGCTGACCTCGGCGAACCGGAAACCAAGAAGGAAAAGCGCCGCAAGAAGGAAGCCAAGGCCGCGAGCCAGGGCTCTTCTTCCTGGTGGATGCCGTTCCAGTAATCTTGAACCGGGCCAATAATCCCGAACCGGGGTTGAGCCGAATTTCGTGGGGCAGGCCGGAAACGACCTGCCCTTTGCATGTCCGAACTCCCGAAAACTGAACTCCCGAAGGAATTGCCTGATGACGTTCGCCATCCGTGATGCGGGTCCCGATGATGCCGGCACCATCCTGCGGTTCATTGCCGAACTCGCTGTTTTCGAAAAGGCCGGTCACGAGGTCGAGGCAACGGAGGAAAGCCTGAGGGAAAGTCTGTTTGGGCCGGGTTCCGTCACGGGGGCGGCGATCATCGAGGCTGATGGACAGCCTATCGGTTCCGCCATCTGGTTTTTCAACTACTCCACCTGGCAGGCCCGCAATGGCCTCTATCTGGAAGATCTTTACATCACGCCCGATTACCGTCGCTCCGGCGCGGGCAGGATGCTTCTGCGCCACCTTGCGAAGATCGCCATCGAAAAAGGATGCGGCCGTTTCGAATGGAGCGTGCTCGATTGGAACGAGCCTGCGATCCGCGCTTATGACTCGATCGGTGCCGAACCGCAGAAGGAATGGATCCGCTATCGTCTCACCGGCGACAAACTGAAGGAATTCGCCGCGGGTTGATTTCCCCTGGCGGTCTCCTGTGCAGAAAACGAGCGCGGGGGGACTTTCTTGCAATACCAGCATCACGTAACGTTAACCGGAGTTCCGCATAAGGTACGGCATGTTTCGGGTCAGCAGGAAAACGGCGTTCAAGGCGGCGATCGTTACGGGGGCATCCGTGGTGGCCTCGGTCTCCATCTGCCTTCTGCTGGTGCCCATGCTGGGTGGCCAGCCTGATGGTCCCGGTTTCTGGATGAGCGTTTTCTGCCCGCTGGTGATCGCGGGACCGGCCACCACCTGGCAATTCCACCAGACCGAAGTGATCGGACGCCAGCGCGACGAGATCGCGCGTATGCATGTGGATCTGGAAGACATGCATGCCGAACTCCGATTGCTGCATGATGACCTGCGGATCAAGGCGCGTAGCGATGCGCTGACGGGCGGCCTCAACCGGGGTGCGCTGTTTGCTGCACTTGAGGAGATCGGGCCGTCTCATGAGGGGCCGGCGGCGCTGCTGGTTGCCGATGCCGACCATTTCAAGAAGATCAACGATGGCTTCGGTCATCTGGTTGGCGACGACGCACTGCGATCCATTGCGGCTGCGATCTCGAAGGCGGTCGATGACGATGACCTGTGGGGCCGTATCGGCGGCGAGGAGTTCCTCGTTTTCCTTCACGCAACGACGCGCACCCGCGCGGTCGCCATTGCCGATGGGATAAGGCGGGCGGTTGTCGAAGCCGATCTCGTCGTGGATGGGCGCCCGGTCCCTCTCAGCGTCAGTATCGGCGTCGCCTCGGTCAACGGTGTTTTCGATCCTGTGGATCTTTTCCGTCAGGCTGACGAATATCTCTATCGGGCCAAATCAGGCGGTCGCGATTGCATTGTTCTCGACGGGCTGGAACTCGGCCGACAGTCGGCCTGACAAACGCACGGCGAGGCCGTTGAAATTTACTGTCTATGCCCGCTGCAACGAGTCCATGGCTTCAGTCCTCAATCGCTCTCGCGCCTGCCCTTGAAGAAGCCACGCAGGATCTCGGCTGATTCCGTTTCGGCAATGCCGGAATAGACCTCCGGCACATGATGGCATGTGGGTTGCCGATAGAAACGCACGCCATTGTCGACGCCGCCGCCCTTTGGATCTTCCGCGCCATAATAGAGACGACGAATGCGTGCGAACGAGATGGCCGCCGCACACATGGTGCAGGGTTCCAGCGTCACATAGAGGTCAGCACCCGAAAGCCGCTCGTCGCCGATGCTCTCCGCGGCGCGCCGGATGGCAAGAATTTCGGCATGGGCGGTGATGTCGCGCAGCGCACGCGTCTCGTTTCCTGCCCGCGCCACGATCGATCCCTCATGGACGATGACGGCCCCGATCGGCACCTCGCCACGGTCCCCTGCGGCACGCGCTTCCTCAAGGGCGGCCTCCATGAAGCCGTTTGTCTCCGCCATTGAACAACTTTCCTCTTAACCAAGGCCGCGTGACCTGATACGACAGCCCAAACGACAGGCAAACAGCAAATGACATTTAAAGACAAGTCCAGGCGACCGACGGGCAAAACCTCCGATCGCAGCGGCAAGCCGCTCACTCGCAAACCGGCCGGCGCCGACAGGAAGCCGGAGCCGAAGGCTGCACGCAGCACGGCTGAGGTTTCCGGCGACGAGGCGATGAAGCCCGAACGCATTTCGAAACTGCTCGCGCGAGCAGGCGTGGCCTCGCGCCGCGATGTCGAACGGATGATCATGGAAGGCCGCGTGAGCCTGAACGGCAAGGTGCTCGACACCCCGGTCGTCAACGCCACGCTTTCCGACCGGATCGAGGTCGATGGCGAGGCGATCCGCGGCATCGAGCGTACCCGGCTCTGGCTCTATCACAAGCCGGCGGGACTGGTGACCACCAATTCCGATCCGGAGGGCCGCCCGACCGTTTTCGACAACCTGCCGGAAGATCTGCCGCGCGTGATGTCGATCGGCCGTCTCGACATCAACACCGAGGGCCTGTTGCTGCTGACCAATGACGGCGGCCTGGCGCGCGTGCTCGAGCTGCCGACCACCGGCTGGCTCCGCCGTTACCGCGTGCGCGCCCATGGCGAGATCGATCAGCCCGCGCTCGACAAGCTCAAGGAAGGCATTGCCGTCGATGGCGTGCTCTATGGCTCCATCGACGCAACGCTCGACCGTACCCAGGGTCACAATCAGTGGATCACCATGGGCCTGCGCGAAGGCAAGAACCGCGAAATCAAGAACGTGCTCGGCGCGCTCGGTCTCGACGTCAACCGCCTGATCCGCATTTCCTACGGTCCGTTCCAGCTCGGTGACCTGCCGGAAGGCAAGGTCGTCGAGGTTCGCGGCCGCATGCTGCGCGACCAGCTCGGGCCGCGCCTGATCGAGGACGCCAAGGCCAACTTCGATGCGCCGATCTATGAACACGGCTCGCCGGAAGAGGAAGAGGCTCCCGCCCGGCAGAAGGCTCAGAAGTCCGATTGGTCGCGCGAGGAAAACCCGCGTGGCGACCGACGTCGCGAAGACAGCCGCGAGCGGGCGCTCGATCGCCTCGACACCCGTCGCGACGAAACGCGTGGCAAGCCCGAAGGACCGCGGAATGGCGGCAAGCGCGGCTTTGGCGACCGTCCCGGACGCGACGAGGATCGTGGAGGCTTTGCCGACCGCCCCAAGCGTGCGCCGGCTTTGAAGTCGCGCACAGCCAATGTCTGGATGGCACCCGGTGCCCGTCCGGTTGCCGAGAAGAAGACTGCGGAAGGGGGCGATGCCGAAAGGCAGCCGCATACCCGTCGCGAAGGGGCACCTGCCAGCAACCGCTACGGCCGCGGCAAGGACGGTAAGCCGACCAAGGCTCTGACCCGTTTCGACCCCGACCGCAAGGGCGGTTCAGATTTCGCCCGCCGCGATGACGGCCCGCGTGTGCAGGTCAGCCGTGCCCGTGACGAAGAGGGTGAATGGATCCGTGCCGAAGGTCCTGATCGTTCGTCGAAGGATCGTGGCGAAGGCTTCGGAGCCAAGCGTGGCATTGGCGATCGCCCCGAGAGAGGCGACCGTGCGGCCCGTCCGGCCCGCACCGGCGGAGATCGCGCCTTCGGTGATCGTCCTCGTTTTGACAGGCCTCGCGATGACCGTCCCAGAGGTGAGCGGCCTTTCGGTGACAAGCCTCGCGGTGACAGGTCCCGTGATGACCGTCCCCGGGACGACCGCCCCCGTGACGACCGCCCAAGAGGCGACCGGAATTTCGGTGAACGGCCGTTTGGCGATAAGCCGCGGGGTCCCCGCAGCGCCGACAGCCGGCCGGCCGGCGACCGTCCGTTCGGCGGCAAGCCGAAGGGTGGCAAGCCTTTTGGAGCCAGGGATGGCGCAGGAAGCGGCGAAAGAGCCGGCGGTCCCGGCGGCTTCTCCGGCAAGCCGCGCGGCGATCGCCCGAGCGGTGGCAAGGGCCCTGGTGGCAAGACTTTTGGCGGCAAGAGCTTCGGCGGCAAAGGCCCCGGTGGCAAGAGCTTTGGCGGCAAACCCTCCGGTGGCAAGCCTTCCGGCGGGCGCGGTCCCGCCAGGGGCAAGAGGTAACGGGCGGTGCGGGTCGTCGGCGGAGAGTTCCGCGGCCGCTCCCTGGCCGCCCCGAAGACCAATGCCATCCGGCCGACCATCGACCGGACGCGCGAAAGTCTGTTCAACATTCTGTCCCATGCCCATCCGGGTTCGCTGGATGGCACCCGCGTGCTCGACCTTTTCGCGGGCACGGGCGCCGTCGGCATAGAGGCGCTGTCGCGCGGCTGTCGCTCCGCGCTCTTCGTCGAAAACAGCGTCGAGGGTCGCAGCCTGCTGTGGGAAAACATCGATGCGCTCGGTCTGCATGGCCGTGCCAAGATCCTGCGCCGCGACGCGACGGATCTCGGCACGGCATCCAACATCGAGCCTTTCCATGTGCTCTTCGCCGATCCGCCTTATGGTCAGGGTCTCGGCGAAAAGGCCTTCGAGGCCGCTCATAAGGGCGGCTGGCTGGCGCCTGATGCGCTGGCCATTCTGGAAGAGCGCGCGGACGTGACCGTCTCCGTCGGTCCCGCCTTCGCCTTTCTGGAGGAGCGCACCTTCGGTGACACGAAAATGTACTTCTTTTCCTATAGGCCGTCCTGATCTCGTCTGACGAAAGCAGGTTACCATGAGCGATGCCGGCGCGCTGACCATCTCCCCCAACCGAACGGAATCAGGGGGAGGGCCAACTGTCGGGCTTGCTCTGGGCGCCGGCGGTGCGCGGGGTTTTGCCCATATCCCGGTGATCGAGGCTCTGGATGAGATGGGTATCCGTCCGGTAGCGATTGCCGGCTCTTCCATGGGAGCGATCATGGGCGCCGGCATGGCGGCAGGCATGACGGGCGCGGAAATCCGCCAGTATGTGCTGGAGACGATCGGCAAGCGCTCGATCATCGCCAACCGCCTGTGGAGCCTCGGACCTGCGACCATGCGCGATGCGCTTGGCGGCTTCAAGTTCGGGCAGTTCAACCTGCACCGCATTCTGGAAGCATTTCTGCCGGAAACCATTCCCGCCGATTTTGCCGCGCTCGGTATTCCGCTGAAAATCATCGTCACCGATTATTACGGCCAGCACGAGGTCGTTTGCGAGGAGGGGAACCTCTTCGAGGCGATTGCGGCGTCTTCCGCCTTGCCGGCGCTCTTCATGCCGGTGCATCTCGGCGGCCGGGTGATGATCGACGGCGGCATCTTCAATCCGGTTCCCTACGACCAGCTCGTCGATGCAGCCGATATCGTGATTGGCGTCGATGTGGTGGGTGGGCCCGATGGCGATCCAACGCAGTCACCCAACCGCATGGATAGCCTCTTCGGTGCTTCGCAGCTGATGATGCAGTCCAACATCGCGTTGAAGCTGAAGCTCGGCGCACCGGACATCTTCCTGCGTCCGAACGTCAATGCCTTCCGCGTTCTCGATTTTCTGAAGGCGCGTCAGGTCATCGAATCCACCGAGGGAATCAAGGACGTGCTGAAGCGTGAACTGGATGCGCGCATCGAGGATTTCGTGCGCCGCCGCTGACGGCTGGATCGTGTTTCCCGCTCAGTCCGGAGCCGTTGCAACGTCCTGCGGCTGCTGCAGGCCGGCCTCGGCCGCGAAACCATCGGCGGCAACGCGTTTCGGTTTGACCAGCGGTTCCGGGCGTACCGGTCGGTTCAGCAGCATGTGACGTCCCGCCTGAATGCCTTCGGATGCCTGCAGCTTCAGCCGTTCCTCGTCGCGGCGGCGAATGTCCTCGCCGATCTTGTATGCCTCGTCCTCGCTGGAGCCCAGCGCCTCGATGGTCCGGCGGCCGAAGAGAAGACCCGATTCCAGCGTCTCGCGCAGTTCGTATTCGACGTCGCGGGCGCGAAGAGACAGGCTGTGAATACGGTCGTAGGAGCGCACGAAAAGTCGGGCGTCGGGATATTCCACGCTGATGAGATCGACGATCTTGTCGGTCACTTCCTTCTTCTGGGTGCAGACGGCGACGATCTTGGCCTTTTCGACGCCGGCCGCGCGCAGCACGTCGAGCCGGGTGCCGTCACCGAAATAGATGCGGAAGCCGAAGGATGCGGCCTGCCGGATACGGTCGGCGGAATCATCGATGATCGTCACGTCGCGGCCGCTGGCGAGCAGGATCTGCGCCGCGATCTGACCGAAACGGGAGAAGCCGATCATCAACACGTCTGCGCCGGCGCCCTCGAAATCCTCTTCCAGTTCCTCCGGTGCTTCGCCGCCGCCGACAAGGCGACGGGCAAGAAGCGTGGCAAGCGGCGTGAGCGCCATCGTCAGCGTGACGATGGAAATGAGCAGCGAGGATTTGGCGCCATCGATCAGGCCTGACGCAGCGGCCGTTGTGAACAGCACGAAACCGAATTCACCGCCCTGTGGCAGCAGAAGCGCGATGCGCACGGCGTCGTCGCGGTCCGAGCCGCCGGCGCGGCAGAGGACGTAGAGCACGATGGCCTTGATGACCATCAGCGTGGGAACGGCGATGGCGATGGTCCAGATATTCTCGACGATGACGCCGAGTTCCATCGACAGGCCGACGGCCATGAAGAATAGCGCGAGCAGAATACCGCGGAACGGCTCGATATCCGCTTCCAGTTCGTGGCGATAGGAGGATTCGGCCAGCATCACACCGGAGAGGAATGCGCCCATGGCCATGGAGAGGCCGCTCGCCTGCATCAGCAGCGCCGATCCCATGACCACGAAGAGCGCGGCGGCAATCATAACCTCGCGCGCGCCGGTGCGGGCGATGATCTGGAAGAGCGGGGTCAGCAGGTAACGGCCGGCCATGATCATTGCGACGATGGCGACGATGGCGAAACCGAAGTCGGCAAGTGCTGCCTGGCTGCTTTCCGTCTGGTTGCTGCCGAGAATGGACACCATAGCCAGCAGCGGCACGATGGCCAGATCCTGGAACAGCAGGACGGAGAACGCCCGCTGGCCGTAGCGACTGTTCATGTCGCCCTGGTCGTTGAGGATCTGCAGGGCAAAGGCCGTGGAAGACAGCGCCAGCCCGAAGCCTGCCACCAGCGCGCCGCGCCATTCCATGAGGCCGGTGTAGACGGCGGCGGCCGCAAGGACGAGACCCGTCACGAGAACCTGTGCCGTGCCGAGGCCGAAGATATCCTTGCGCATGGTCCACAGGCGCGACGGCTTCAATTCGAGGCCGATGACGAACAGCAGGAACACGACGCCGAGTTCGGCAACGCCGAGCACCTGTTCGGAATCGGTGATGAGATGCATCGTTGGCCCGATGACGACGCCCGCCGCGAGATAGCCGAGAACCGTGCCGAGACCGAGCTTGCGGAAGATCGGCGCGGCGACAACAGCGCCACCCAGCAGCAACAAGGTTTCAGAGAAAAGCGCCTGCGGTGCGGTCGACAATGCAGCGATCTCCTCTTGTCTGTCGTGCCGTGATCGGGAATCGCTGTTCCCACCCTTGATGCATCCTGTAATGCACAATAAATGGAGCGGGAATGAAAGGCCAAATCATGTCCAGCCAAATTGATTCCGCCAGCCTTCTCTCACGCGCCGAGCAACTTGTCGACCTCGCTTTGAAGGCAGGTGCGGACAGTGCCGATGCCGTGGTAGTGCGCTCCCGTTCCAAGTCCGTCGGCGTTCGTCTCGGCAAGGTCGAAGAGACCGATTCCTCCGAAAGCGACGACTTCTCCCTCCGCGTCTTCATTGGCCGGCAGGTGGCGAGCGTTTCCGCCAACCCGGGCTTCGACCTCGGGCAACTGGCCGAGCGCGCCGTCGCCATGGCAAAAGTCTCTCCGGAAGATCCCTTTGCCGGTCTCGCCGAGAAGGCCGACATTGCCGCAAGCTATCCGGATCTCGATCTCTTCGATCCGACCGAGGTATCGAGCGAAGCGCTCGCGGACGCGGCCCTCGCGGCCGAAGCAGCGGCCCTTGCCGTCGAAGGCGTCAGCAATTCGGTCGGTGCCGGAGCATCGGCCGGCATGGGCGGGCTGGTGCTTGTCACCTCCCATGGCTTTTCCGGTAGCTACGCCGCGTCCCGGTTCTCCCGTTCGGTCGGCGTGATCGCCGGCGAGGGCACGCGCATGGAGCGCGATCACGATTACGACAGCCGCCTGTTCTTTGCCGATCTCGACAGTGCCGAAGAAATCGGCCGCCGGGCCGGCGAACGCACGGTGAAGCGGCTCAATCCGCGCCAGGTCCCGACCGGCAAGGACGTGACCGTGGTCTTCGATCCGCGCGTGGCGCGCGGTTTCGTCGGACATATTGCAGGCGCCATCAATGGGGCCTCTGTCGCCCGCAAGACCTCGTTCCTGCGCGACAGGATGGGCGAGCAGGTATTGAAGGCCGGCCTTAACATTACTGACGATCCGTTGAAGGTTCGAGGCTCGTCCTCCCGTCCGTTCGATGGCGAGGGCGTGAGCGGCAAGGCGATGACGATGATCGAGGACGGTGTGCTGAAGCACTGGTTCCTGTCTTCGTCCGCGGCGCGCGAGCTTGGACTTCACACCAATGGCCGTGGCGTGCGTGGTGGTACGACCGTTTCTCCGTCCTCCACCAATCTCGCGCTGGAACCGGGCGACATTTCGCCCGAGGACCTGATCCGCAGCATCGGCACCGGTTTCTACGTGACCGAACTGATCGGCCAGGGCGTGGACATGCTCACCGGCGAATACAGCCGTGGTGCCACCGGCTTCTGGATCGAAAACGGCGAGCTGGCTTTCCCGGTTTCCGAGGTGACCATCGCGTCCAACCTCAAGGACATGTTCATGCGCGTGACCGCCGCCAACGATATCGACCGCAAGTTCGGCGTTGCTGCTCCGACCATTGCCATCGAGGGTATGACGCTCGCGGGGCGCTGAGAGGCGGAAGCCGGGTGGCAAGGGAAAACGAGATGACCGCCGATAAGGGCTTCGACTGGCTGGCTGATCTGGACCTGATTTCGGCCGCCGCCCGGGAAGCGGGAGAGATAGCGCTCAGCTATTTCGGCCGGTCGCCGGAAGTCTGGTGGAAGAACGAGGGCCAGTCTCCGGTCAGCGCTGCGGATTACGCCGCCAACAAGTGTCTCGAAGAACGCCTTCGCGCGGCCCGCCCGGATTATGGCTGGCTGTCGGAAGAGACCGACGACGACCCGGCGCGCCTCGGCTGCAGAACCGTGTTCGTCATCGACCCCATCGACGGCACACGCGCCTTCATCGGCGGGCGCAAGACGTGGTGCGTCAGCGTCGCGGTGGTGCATGACGGACGCCCCGTTGCCGGTGTGCTCGTCGCGCCGGCGCTGGAGGAAACCTTCGCTGCTGCGGAGGGCGTGCCTTCCATCAGAAACGGTCAGCCGATCCGCGTCGCCGACACCCGACCGGGTGAAAAACTGCGGGTCGCAACGCCGCAGGATATCGTTGCCGGTTTCGATGATGAGACGCAGTCCCGCATCGAGCGCGTCGAGCATATCCCCTCGCTTGCCTATCGGCTGGCGCTGGTTGCCGATGGCCGGATCGATGCGACGCTGGTCAAGCGCAACTCTCATGACTGGGATCTCGCAGCCGCCGATCTCATCCTCCAGAATGCCGGTGGCAGGCTCACCGATCTGAATGGTGAGCCGCTCCTTTACAACCGCCCGGATGTCAGCCACGGAGAGCTGTGCGCAGCCACGATTTCCGAGCTTTTCACCCTGTTGAAACACCTGTCTCCCAAGCCTCGCAGTTGACCTTTGCGTCAAAATCGATCACAGGAAAGAGGGAGGCGAATTTGAATGGAAAGAGACTGGAAATGACGGATTCCAACGATAAGAAACAGCTTCTGCACCTCGTCTTCGGCGGTGAATTGTCGAACCTCGAAGAGGTCCAGTTTCGCAATCTGAACGACCTTGATATCGTTGGAATTTTCCCGGATTATGCATCCGCTCTCGTTGCCTGGAAGTCGAAGGCCCAGCAGACGGTCGACAATGCGCACATGCGCTACTTCATCGTCCACATGCACCGGTTGCTCAACCCCGGTGACGCGGCCGCTACGAAGGGCTGACGTCGGTATTTCAACAGGCGATTGCCGGCTTGTCTCGGCTTTTGGTGATCGCCGATGTCACGTTTTGAACTCAGTTATCTCGCATTCCGTAATTTTTGCACCGCCAGCTCCTGAAAGGGCGACATGGCATCGATGACGAACATGAACGGTTTCGGCCCATGGCGATGAGTGATGGATTGGCATCCCTTGCCATCGCCTCCTACGGTTGGGCAGGTATTGCGGCTTATCCGTTGACGGGGCCGCTGCTTGCTTTCCGTGCGGCCAAGGGCAAGGAGGACCGTTCCCGTCGCCTCGAGCGCTTCGGTTATCCCGCCGTCGATCGTCCTCAGGGACCGCTGGTCTGGCTGCATGCCGCAAGCGTCGGTGAAACTCTTGCAGTCGTTCCTCTCATGCGTGAGCTGCGTCGCCGCGACATCAACGTGCTTTTGACTACCGGCACTGTGACTTCTGCAGAAATCGCCCGCTACAGGCTGAAGGACGAGGTTCTGCATCAGTATGTTCCTCTCGATGTAAAGCCGGCGGTGCGTCGTTTCCTCGATTACTGGCAGCCTGATGTGGCGCTGTCGGTCGAGTCGGAAATCTGGCCGACCACGCTGATGGAGCTGCACAAGCGGCACATCCCGCAGATCCTCGTCAATGCACGTATTTCCGACCGTTCCTTCGAGCGCTGGCAGCGGCATCAGGCGATTGCCGAAGCGCTGCTCGGCAAGCTGTCGCTGGTGATCGCCCAGTCGGATGTGGACGCCGAACGTTACCGCGATCTCGGCGCCTGGCCGGTCATCGTCTCCGGCAACATCAAGGTGGACAGCGATGCGCCGCCCTGCGATCCGGTGGTGCTGGATCGCTACAAGCTGCAGATCGGCGACCGGAAAACCTGGGCTGCGATTTCGACCTTCGAGGGCGAGGAAAAGATCGCCACCATGGTGCATCGGGCGCTGCGAGCCCATACCGGCCTGCTGACGGTCGTGGTGCCACGCCATCCCGAGCGTTCCGACGAGATCGAGGCGATGATGGTGGAGCGCGGCATGAAGGTTGCCCGTCGCACCCGCAACGACCCGATCACGCCGGACACCGATATCCTGCTCGGCGACACCATTGGCGAGATGGGCCTTTACCTGAGGCTGGCCGAAATCGCTTTCGTCGGCCGTTCGCTGACGGCGGAAGGCGGACAGAACCCGCTGGAACCTGCCATGCTCGGCTGCGCCGTGCTGTCCGGTCCGCAGGTCGGAAATTTCCGCGAGAGCTATCAGCGGCTCGTGCGCAACGGCAATGCCCGCATCGTCCGCGACGCCGAAATGCTGGCCAAGGCGGTTCATTTCCTGATGACGAACGACCTTGCCCGTCACAAGATGATCGATGCCGGCATGGAAAGCATGCAGGAGATGCGCGGCGCGCTGACCGCGACGATGAAGGGCCTCGAACCCTATATCAATCCCCTGACCGTGCAGGCGCGGCTTGAGCCGCGCATCGTAAGCCAGGGCTGACGGTCGGCCGATTGAGGGGACGTATGACTGATACCAATGACATTGCCGGAATCCTGTTCGACAAGGACGGCACGCTGCTGGATTTCGATGCAAGCTGGGCGCCGGTCAACCGGACGGTGGCGCTGCTGGCGGCCGATGGCGACGAGAAGCTTGCGGACCGCCTTTTGCAGGCTTGCGGCATGGACCCGGAGACGGGCCATCTGGTTCCCGACAGCCTGCTTGCCGCCGGCAACACGCGTGAGATCGCCGAAGGCCTTGCTGCCGCCGGTTCTCCGTTTGCCGCCGAGGC
Organism: Rhizobium sp. ACO-34A; assembly: GCA_002600635.1. NCBI lineage: Bacteria > Pseudomonadati > Pseudomonadota > Alphaproteobacteria > Hyphomicrobiales > Rhizobiaceae > Rhizobium > Rhizobium sp. ACO-34A. The sequence goes on from CP021371.1 coordinate 1,138,903, forward strand.
GCTGGTGCCGCAGATCGACGCGCTCTTTGCCGGTGCGGCCGAGCAGTCCGTTCCGGTCGCCGAACTTGCCCCGCTTTTTGCCAAGCTGCACGGTCGCGGTCTGAAGCTCGGTATCGCCTCCAGCGACAATGAAAAGTCGATCCGGGTCACCATCGACCGCTTCGGCATCGGCCCTTACGTCGATTTCGTCGCGGGCTATGACAGCGGTCACGGCACGAAGCCTCAGCCGGGCATGGTGCTTGGCTTCTGTGCTGCAACGGGCCTTGCGCCCAGCCAGATCGCCGTCGTCGGTGACAACAATCACGACCTTCACATGGGACGCAATGCCGGGGCCGGACTGAAGGTCGCGGTTCTCACCGGCACGGGCTCGCGCCAGTCCCTTCAGGAAGCCTGCGATGTCCTTCTGAACGACATCACCGAACTCGAAGCCGTGCTTGGCTAGGGGCCGGGCGAGTTTCCCTGTCATGTCGCGACTTGACGAAACCCCTTCTCCTGCGTTTTCTTGGCCGCGGATATGGCCGTGGGGACGGTCAGGGAGAAAAGGGGAGCGCGCGGCCATGGTATCGGATGCCCCGCCATTCTGGTGGACGAAAGCCGATTGGCGGGCCTGGAGCCTGACGCCTTTTTCCTTCATCTATGGACGGGTGGCGGGCTGGCGCATGGACCGCAAGCATCGACATGCCCCCCCGGTTCCCGTCGTCTGCGTCGGTAATTTCACGGTCGGCGGCGCTGGCAAGACGCCGACCGCTCTGACGCTTGCGCGCGCCGCCAAGGCCAAGGGATTGAAGCCCGGTTTTCTCAGCCGCGGTTATGGCGGCTCCCTCGATGTCACCACCGTCGTCGATACCCATCACCACCGGGCCGCCGATGTCGGTGACGAGCCGCTGCTGCTGGCGCAGGAAGCGTTGACCGTCATCTCCCGCCGCCGTGTCGCCGGGGCTGAGAGGCTGGTGAAGGAAGGCGTCGATATCATCATCATGGACGATGGCTTCCAGAGCGCCCGGCTTACGGTCGATTTTGCCCTGGTGGTGATCGATACGGTGCGCGGCATCGGCAACGGCCACCTCGTGCCGAGCGGTCCGGTGCGGGCTCCGATCGCGATCCAGATGCGCCATCTCGATGCCATCCTGAAAGTGGGCAACGGAAACGCCGCCGACAGGCTGGTGCGCCAGGCAGCACGCGCGGGCAAGGCGGTCATGGTTGCCGCCCTGAAACCGAAGGGCGATACCGGTCTGGCCGGCAAGCGGGTGCTGGCATTCGCCGGCATTGCCGATCCCATGAAGTTCCAGCGCACGCTGGAAAGTCTGGGTGCTGTCGTTGCTGAGTTGCGGCCTTTCCCCGATCACCATCACCTGACCGACGATGAGGTCGACGCCCTGATGGCCGATGCGGACAAGCAGAACCTGCTGCTGGCGACCACCGCGAAGGATATCGTCAGGCTCGCGGGTGGCCACGGACGCTCAGCCGAACTTGCCGGCCGATGCCATGTGGTCGAGGTCGAGATGGCCTTCGACGATCCGCAGGCCCCGGCCTATGTGCTCGATCGGGCGATCGAGGCCTGCCGGGCACGCAAGCTGAAGGAAAAGCGCAAGGCTTGAGGAAGACGCGCGATTAGAGCAATTCCAGCAAGGCTGTGAAGCGGTTTTGCGTAGGAAGCCACATAAAAACAAATGGATAGAGCATTAAAGGCGTTTTTTTGTCGCCTGAGCTACTCTCTAGCGCTTCTGGTTCGGCAACGCGCCGGCGCGCTTTTCCGCTTCCAGCGAGGCGGTAGCATCGACATAGGGTTCCTGGCGCGCGACGCTCCAGTATTTCAGCTCGTCGATCAGGATGTGCTTTCCGGTAACCGCACAGACGACGTAGGACCCCGGCGACAGGATCTGGAAGTCGGCATCGAGGTAGCGGATCTTTGCCTCGCGGTTGCCGTTGCCTTCGAAACGGTTCATGGGTGGTCTCCTGCGCCTTTCACGAAACTGCAATAACGCGCCCTCCCACCGATTTCCAGAGCAAATAAAAGGATGTGTGCTGCAGATCAGCTGCGGCCGAACAACCGCTCGATGTCGGTGAGCTTGAGTTCGACATAGGTCGGCCGCCCGTGGTTGCATTGGCCGGAGCCGGGCGTCGCTTCCATTTGCCTCAGGAGCGCGTTCATTTCCTCCACCCGTAACTGCCTGCTGGAGCGCACCGAACCGTGGCAGGCCATGGTTGCCGCGACATGCTCCAGCTTGGCCGAAAGCCCCTGCGCCGTGTCCCATTCGGCGATCTCGTCGGCAAGGTCGCGAACCATGCCGCTCACGTCCATCTCTCCGAGCATGGCCGGCGTTTCGCGCACTGCGACGGCGCCGGGGCCGAAGCGTTCGATGGCGAGCCCGAGCTGTTCGAGCGCTGCTGCATGGGTCATCAGCCGGTTGCAGTCTTCTTCCGGCAGGTCGACGATCTCGGGAATGAGAAGCCCCTGCGAGGGAAGCCGCCGGCCGGTCAGCGCCTTGCGCATCTGCTCGAACACTAGCCGCTCATGGGCCGCATGCTGGTCGACGATCACCAGCCCGTCCTCGGTCTGGGCGACGATATAGTTGGCATGGACCTGCGCCCGCGCTGCCCCCAGCGGGTAGGAAGGGGCCGGTGTTCCAACGCGCGCGTCGGGCGCGGGAGACGAACCCTCGGGCGTTTCGGCCCGCGCGGTCGGCAGGTTCATCGCTGCAAATGCCGGCTGCTGCACGGTCTCGTTGAAGCCGGCGGTCGAAGCCGCGGCCGGGCTGAATGGCCGGCTCGGCGAGTTTGCGAAGCTCCAGCCGCCGGATGGTGAGGGGGCAGCGGAAGCGGCGGGGCTGAAACCCGGACGAAAGGCGCGCAGCATGCCGTCGCCGCCAGTGGTGGAGGCGCGGTCGCCTTCCCGTCTCATGGCGTCGCGAATGGCTCCGACGATGAGACCCCGCACCAGTCCCGGGTCGCGGAACCGCACATCGGACTTCGCCGGATGCACGTTGACGTCGACCAGCGCCGGGTCGAGCTCCAGCGAAAGCACCGCCACCGGATAGCGGCCCTGCGGAATGGTTTCCGCATAGGCGCCGCGAATGGCGGAGAGTATCTGCTTGTCCTGCACCGGCCGCCCGTTGACGAAGGCATATTGATGGGCGGAATTGCCGCGATTGAAGGTCGGCACGCCGGCAAAGCCTCCGAGCCGGACATCCTCGCGCTCGGCGTCGAGCTCGATGGCGTTGTCTCGGAAGTCGCTCCCCAGAACCTGCGCGATGCGGGCGAGGCGGTCATCGCCGGTGGCGGGAAATTCGAGGGTCGTTCGGTCGGTACCCGAGAGCACGAAGCGGATGCGGGGAAAGGCGATCGCCATGCGCTTGACGATCTCGGTGATCGCCCCGGCTTCTGCCTTTTCCGTCTTCAGGAATTTCAGGCGGGCGGGCGTGGCGAAGAACAGGTCGCGCACCTCGACCGTCGTGCCCGGATTGGCCGGTGCCGGCCTGACGGGCGAGACCTTGCCGCCGACGACAGCGACTTCCGAGCCCTGCGCGCCGCCCTGCAGCCGGCTGGTGATTGTCAGCTTTGCGACCGAGCCGATGGAGGGCAGCGCCTCGCCGCGGAAACCCAGCGAATGGATGTCGAACAGGGAGTCCTTGAGCTTCGAGGTGCAATGCCGCCGGATCGAAAGTTCTAGATCCTCCGCGCTCATGCCACAGCCATTGTCGATGACGCGCAGCAGGCTCTTGCCGCCGCCGGCCGTGGCGATCTCGATGCGCGTTGCCCCGGCGTCGATGGCGTTCTCGATCAGTTCCTTCGCGGCACTGGCCGGTCTTTCGATGACCTCGCCGGCTGCGATCTGGTTGATGAGGGTTTCTGAAAGCTGCTTGATGACCATCGGTCCATTTTCCGGGATTCGGCGTGGCGAGGAAAGAGCCAACTGCATCTATCCGACTGAAAGTGGCGCACTTCGGGCAGGTCCATTAATCCCGCCTTAAGGGACTGCCGATAGCATGGCTACGGCTTGAAATGTTCTATATTGGCATGGCCGGTTTACCGGCAGAGGTGGAAACGGTGGCCGGACCGTTTCCGGATTTCGCCTCGATTTGCCGCCTCAGGCGATTCCCCGGCATGTTCTGCGTGTGCAACGGCTACATGATTGCGTGAATTCGGAAACGATTGAACGAGAAATTTGTGGAGCAGGACAAGGTGTTACAGCGCCCTCGGGGTCTCTTTCAGGGCTAGAGGTGCTGTCTGGACAATAGCGATCGAACGCCGGCAGGTGTTCGGTTCTTTGAGGCGGTAGTGTGAAAGAGTTTGCACCGGGCCCGGACAATGAGATGTCGGGCAGAAACGCAGGGATGGGCGGCGAGAATGAGCAGGCTGCGACGTTGCAGGCCGCCATGCTCGATGCCGTATCCGATGCGATAGGTGCCGCGCTGATCGTCTATGATCGCAACGACCTGCTCGTCTATACCAGCCGTACCGTCGGCAATTATCTTCCCGTGACCCCGCAGGCCACCCGTCCCGGAACCCGGCTTCGGGATTTCCTCGGCGCCGTCTACGATGGCGGCGGACGCGACCTGATGTCTGCCGGTGAGGGCGGCGCGGCGACCCGCGAGGAATGGATCGCCGAACAGATCTCCGTTCACTGGCGGGAGCGCTTCGAGATCCAGCGCCGTGACGCGAGGAACCGCTGGGCGCGCTTTTCCAAGCGCCGCCTGTCGTCGGGGTACGGTATCTGTATCATCAGCGACATTTCCGAGCAGAAAAAGCGTGAAGAACAGTGGCGCGCCGATGTCGAACGGGTGCAGCTGACCGAGGAAATCCTCGACAATCTTCCGCATCCGGTTTTCGTGCAGGACCGCAATCTCAGCGTCGTCGCCGTCAACAAGTCGTTCTGCACCCGCATGGATGCCGGCGCGGAAATTGTTCTCGGTGGCTCGCTCGATGGGATCTTTTCCGGAGACCTCGGCGCAAAGCTCGGTCGCGCCACCCGCCACGTTCTGGAAACCGGAGCATCGGCTGCAATCCTCACCGAGCTTCCCTCGGATCCCGCCGGCGAGCGGACTGTGGTGCGAAGCCAGCGCGTCGGCAAGCCGGGTCGCTATTTCATCGTCACCAGTTTCGAGGCGGCTTCCGCCCAGTTTTCCGCCGATACCGTTGGCGGAACCTCTTCCGATGCTACGGTCGTGACGTCATCCGCATCCTATGCCGTGCTGCCCGAGAACGAATGCCTTCGCTTCGAGGCCGAGACGGCAAAGCTTGCCGGGCGCAAGGCGCTCATCGTCACCATGGATCTGGATTTCGAGGCAAAGAGCCTGAAGACACTGGAGCGTCTCGGCATCGATGTCTGCTGCGTGCGCAATGCCACGGAGGAGGACGCTTTCCTCACCGTGGCGCGTTCGGTCGGCGTGACGATCGATCTGATGGTGGTCGACACGCAGATGGATGTGAAGTGCCTGGAGCTTGCGCTCGAGGAGGGTATCTCCACGATCACGCTTGATGGTTTCCAGCTGGACACGGAACTGGCCTTTCTCGTTCTCAACAAGCTGGCGGCCAGGGACGACAAGCGGGCTGCTGCTGCAGACGATTGGGAAATCACCACCACCGAAGCCGAACCGCCGGTTCCGGCGCTCCCGGCGGCAAAGCCCTCGCTCGTCCTCGTCGCCGAGGACAACGAGATCAACCAGATCGTCTTCTCCCAGATTCTGGAAGGGCTCGGTCATCCCTACCGGATTGCGCGCGATGGCGCGGAGGCCGTGCGTCTCTGGCAGGAATTGAAGCCGGCCGTCGTCCTGATGGATATCACCCTGCCGGTGATGAACGGCTTCGAAGCCTGCCGGAAGATCCGCGAACTGGCGGAAGGTCCGGCAGTCGTGACACCGGTCATCGGCGTGCTGGTGCAGGCTTTCGATCGCGACCGGGAAGAATGCCTGGCCGCGGGCATGAACGACGTCATCCTCAAGCCTCTGAGCCCCGATGCGGTCGATGCCGTTCTGAAGCGGCATGTTCCGGCTCTGCAGGCCGTGGCCGTCGGCTGAGAAAATGCTGTCAACCCCCCAAATAATGGACGACAAACTGTAGTCAACCTGCGGGAATAGCTAGAATTTTCTTAATGTTTGGCGCTCATCTTCGGCAGTGTGAAAGGAACCTCTCAGGATCAGCCGATGGGCCAAGCCGAAACAGCTACGCCGCCGCAGCTAGGCCAGAACGAGCTTCAGGCCATGGCCTATACGGACCAGTTGACCGGGCTCGGCAATCGCTATCGCCTGCGTGACAAGGTGCGGCTTCTCGCCTCCGAGCGTGCCGCCGATCCCGCGCCGTTTACGGTCGGCATCGTCAATCTGGACGGGTTCAAGCCTATCAACGATCTCTTCGGTTCCGTCGCCGGCGACGAAATCCTTTGCCAGGTGGCGCACCGGCTGAAGGCCTGCGTGCCCGATGGTGCGACTGTCACGCGTCATGACGGAGACGAATTCGCCATCATCCTGCCGCTGATCTTCGAGCGTATCAGCGCCGAGCGAACCGGCCAGATGATCAAGGACGTCCTCTCTGCGCCCTACGATCTCGGTGATCGCAACGTCCGCCTCTCGGCCTCGCTCGGCTTTGCCGTTTATCCCTTTGCCGGTGCCGATTTCGAGGAGTTGATGAAGAGTGCCGAAACGGCACTCTATCGCTCGAAGCGCCGCGGCCGAGGCCAGATCACCGTCTACTCGCGGGAAATCGCCCAGGAGATGAAGCGCGCCACGCAGCTCGAACAGGCGCTGCGCAATGCCATCATCGCCGATACCGTCGACGTGCATTTCCAGCCGATCGTCCGTCTCGCCGACAATCGCGTCGTGGGCTTCGAGGCTTTGGCGCGCTGGAACGATGCCGATCTCGGTTTCGTCTCGCCCGCCGTCTTCGTGCCGCTTGCGGAAGAGCGCGGCTTCATCGACACGCTGTCCGAAACCCTTCTGCGCAAGGCGGCGGAAGCAACGCTCGCATGGCCGCGCGAACTCTTCCTGTCGTTCAATCTCTCCTCGGCCCAGCTTATGGATCCGCGGACCACGCTGAATACGCTGTCGATCCTGAACAGCGTCGGCTTCGATCCTCGTCGGCTGGAACTGGAAATCACCGAAACGGCCGTCATGGGTTGCGCCGATACCGCGCACCGCATCTTCAGCGAACTGCGCGATTTCGGCATCAAGATCTCGCTCGATGATTTCGGCACGGGCCAGTCGAGCCTTGGCCGACTGCGCGACTTCACCTTCGACAAGGTCAAGATCGACCGGGCCTTCGTGTCTGCCATCACCACGGACCGCACCTCCGAGCACATCATCAAGGCCATCGTCACCATGTGCGAGGGGCTCGATCTCGAAGTTGTCGCCGAGGGCATCGAGACGGCGGCCGAAGCAGACAGGCTGCGGGCACTCGGCTGCGGCATGGGGCAGGGCTATTTCTTCGGCAAGCCCGCCGATGCGGCCGCGACCCTGCGTTATCTCAGCGAACATCATCACGAATTCGCGCTGGTTGATCGGGCCTCCTCCTGAAACGTTTCAGCAGGAATAAGCCGGAACGTCCGCGAGACGCTTGAAGCTGTCGTTTATCCGTCGCGGCCGATGCCTTCCCCCTCCGCCAGAAGCCAGTCCCGCACTCTGGCAGCCGATGCATTGAGTTCCCGTGAGCGCGGCCACACAACGTAGAAAGCCTCTCCGGTCACCAGCGCATGCCGGCCGACCTGCAGCAATTGGCCGGAGCGCACCTGTCCCTCGATCAGATGGTTCCAGCCGAGCGCGATGCCTTCCCCGGCCAGCACAGCCTGGATCACCAGAACGTAATCGTTGATCGCCAGCCGCCGCCCCTTCGGTGCGTAGTCGATGCCGGCGCTGGCAAACCATTCCGGCCAGTTGCAGGCTTGCCGCACCGGCTCTTCGAGCCAGATCAGCCGGTGTCGGGTCAGGTCTTCGGGGCTTTCCGCCGGGCCGTTCTGCTCGATGAAGGCGGGGCTTGCGACGGCGGTGACGATCTCCGGCGCAAGCTGTGCGGCATGGTAACGCGGCCAGTCCTTCGGATCGCCGCCACGCACGCCAAGCGGAATGGCCTCCTCCTCCAGATCGAGGTCGCGCACGCTGGTCTGGATGCGCAGGTCGATATCGGGCAGGTCTTCCCTCAACCGCGCCAGCCGCGGCAGCATCCACATCGAGGCGAAGGCTGTGGAGGCGGCGAGCGTCACGTTCACCTCGCGGCTCTTGGCGCGGATATCCTCGGCCGAACGTTCGATCCGTGAAAGACCCGCGACGACATCGGCATGAAAGCGCTCGCCGGCCTCCGTCAGCCGGGCGGAACGATGCATGCGCTGGAACAGGGCGACGCCCAGCTGTTCCTCGAGAGCACGCACCGCATAGGAGACGGCGGCCTGGGACATGCCCAGTTCCTCTGCGGCGCGGGTGAAGTTCTCATGACGGCCCGCGGCCTCGAAGACCACGAGCGAGTTGGCGGACGGCAGCAGGCGGCGAAATTGACTCATAAACTGAGCTTATCGCAAGTCGCGGTTTTTTCCAGCATCACAATAGCTTTGATCGCCGCTAGCCTTCGCTCCAACAAGAGGGAGAACGGTCATGACGGGTGATGCACTGGAACTGGATCGCAGGGAGCGCCGCACGCGCGGCAACAGGCCGGCGCGGCGGGAAGGGGGCGGTACTCCATCGCTGAAGGTGCCGTTCATCCGGCGCAACATTCCGACCTATGACATTCTCTCGGAGGAGAACCTGGCCCGCATCGAGCATACGGCGGATCGTATCCTCGCCGAGGTCGGCATCGAGTTCCGCGACGATCCGGTCGCGCTTGATCACTGGAGGCGGGCAGGGGCGGAGATCGACGGCGTTCGCGTCCGCTTCGAGCCGGGCATGCTGCGGGAGATTGTGTCGACGGCACCCGCAACCTTCACCCAGCATGCGCGCAATCCGGCAAACAACGTCGAGATCGGCGGCAGCAACGTCGTCTTCTCGCCGGCTTATGGCTCGCCCTTTGTCATGGACCTCGACAATGGCCGCCGCTACGGCACGATTGAGGATTTCCGCAACCTCATCAAGCTCGGCCAGTCCAGCCCCTGGCTGCACCATTCCGGCGGCACCATCTGCGAACCCGTCGACCTGCCGGTCAACAAGCGGCATCTGGAGATGGTCTACAGCCATATCAAGTATTCGGACCGCGCCTTCATGGGCTCGGTGACGGCGGAAGAGCGGGCGGAAGAATCGATCGAGATGGCGCGCATCCTGTTCGGGGCCGATTTCGTCGATCAAAACTGCGTCATCCTCGGCAATGTCAACGTCAATTCGCCGCTCGTCTGGGACGGCACCATGACGAAGGCGCTGAGAGCCTATGCCCGCGCCAACCAGGCCGCCGTCATCGTGCCCTTCATCCTCGGCGGCGCCATGGGGCCGGTCACCAATGCCGGTGCCATCGCCCAGTCCTATGCCGAAACCCTGGCGGGCTGTGCGCTGACCCAGCTGGAGCGCAAGGGCGCGCCGGTGATCTTCGGCAACTTCCTGTCTTCCATGTCGCTGCGCTCGGGTTCGCCCACCTTCGGCACGCCGGAGCCTGCAATCGGCTCCATGGTCATCGGCCAGCTTGCCCGCCGGCTGAAACTGCCGCTGCGCTGTGCGGGGAACTTCTCCAACTCCAAGCTGCCGGATGCGCAGGCCATGCAGGAGGGCGTGATGTCCATGCTGTCGGCCGTCCATTGCGGCGCGAACTTCATCCTGCACTCGGCCGGCTTCGTCGATGGCTTGCTGTCCATGTCCTACGAGAAGTTCGTCATGGACACGGATTTCTGCGGCGCGCTGCATTCCTACATGGCCGGCGTCGTGGTCGATGACAATACGCTCGCCATGGACGCCTTTCTGGAAGTCGGCCCCGGCAGCCATTTTCTCGGCTCTGCCCATACCATGCGCAATTACCAGACAGCGTTCTGGGATTCGGCCGTCTCCGACAACGAACCGTTCGAAAAATGGGCCGAAGCCGGATCGACCGACATGGCGACCCGCGCAAACAAGCAGTGGAAAAAGGCCCTTGCCGAATATCAAGCGCCGCCTCTGGACCTCGCCATTGACGAAGCACTGCGCGACTATGTCGAACGGGCGATGCGTGAGAAGCCGGATGCCTGGTACTGAGGCCGGCAATGGCCTCAGGTCGGGCTGACGCCGAACAGTTCTCGCCGGCGCTGGTGATAGCTGCCGTCGAGGAAGTGACTGTCCGTCCATGCACCGTCCGGTTCGAGGTAGACAGCCTCTTCCGCCTGGTCCTCATCGGGGTCGTGGGAGGCCACGGCATTGGCGACGGTGCGGAAATAGAAATGATTGAACAGCCTGAAGAACTCCGTCGCATAGATATCACCTACGCGCTGGTCGCCGCGGATCAGCAACATGTTCTCGTCGTTGGACGACAGGGATGCGGGGGAGAAGTTGGCCGAGCCGGAATAGACCTGCGGATCGTCCGACAGCGGATCGATGGCCATGATCTTGGTGTGGACGTAGAAAATATTGCCCTGCTTGCGAAAGTGTTCCTCGTCCGCAAACCACTTGTCCAGCTTCCAGCCATCGAGCTTCCTGCTGATCGTTTCCCGCCCGAGCGCCTTGCCGAGCGCGATGCGGGTGTCCCTGTCGCGCTTGAGCATGGCCTGTGTCTCCGGGCTGGCGTTTTCCTTTTCCATCAACAGGAAACGCAGGTAGTCGCGGTCGTTGTCGAAATGCTCGGCGAGCTTTTTCGTCACGCCGAAGGCCGCCGTCAGCATGACGGTGCGCTGTGCCTCATCCATCTGCGCGCCGTACCAGTCGAGCATGTTCTGCGAGGAGCGCGGGGAGAAAAGCACCGAGGTGCCCTCAGGCAGTTCGCCGGAAGGGGCAGCATTGTGCTTCTTTGTCCAGGCCTTCAGGTCGTCGCAGTCGGGATCGGTCGCAACCTGCTGCCAATAGGCGTCATAGGTCTGGGCCACCGTCTCGTCGCGCACCAGATGGCCGACATTGGTCTGGCCGAGAAAGCCGGAAGGCGTGATGTTGGTCGAACCGGTCCACACCTGCAGCGGCTTGCCGTCATTCAACAGCACCATGAACTTGTTGTGCGGAATGGAGATGTGCCGGGTGCGCTTGTGGAAGATCAGGCGAGGCACGTCATCATATCTGGCGACTTCCCTGACATTTGCCCTGCTGGTGCTGGTTTCCTCGAAACTGCCGTCGCTTTTGATATGTCCGGCCTCGTAGATGACCTGAACCTTCGCGCCCAGACCGGCGGCAGCCTTCAGCGCCTCCAGCACCGGCTTGTAGGTGAGTTCGTAGAAGCAGCAGCGCAATTCGTAGCCGGCTCCGTTGGCCTGACCGATGAAGGCGAGTGCGGCCTCCAGAAGCCCGCGCGACAACCATCGCACCTCCCGGTCTTCCGGATCGTCGATGTTGGTCGGCGCCTTGTTGCCAAACTTGTCGGCAAAGGCCTGACTGACGATGGCGCCGCGGTTGAAGAATACCGAATGGGTCCCTTCGGTATCGGATTCCGTGCGGATGGAAACCTCAAGATCGGTGCCGGCGATGAGGGTTGCCGGGTTCATGTCGACCGGGAAATAGAGCGGCCGCACAACATAATCATACTGCCGGCCCGGCTCAGCGGAATAATGTCCCCACAGGAAGGACTGGATGGGATGCTCGAGCGTGGAGCGCCGTTCGCCGGGCTGCGGGTTTGGAATGAGTGCCTTGAAGAATTTGAAGCCGCGAAGCCATTGGATACCGTTCTGACTGGCCACACCGATGGCAAAGCCGGCAAGGTTGCGTCGTGCCGCGTCCGTGGCGTTCATTGCCAGCAGCACGGCATGGTTGCCGGATATCGCATGAACAGAAAAACCACCTGCCTTCGCAAAGCTTCGCATCGCCATTCCCCGATTGTTTCGGGAAATCTATCACGCTTGATGTGTAAGTCATGTGAAATGCAACCATTTCGTGTTTCAGGTTCGAAAGGAAAGTCATGACTGCCTATGATCCCCTGCTTCAGCCCTTCCAGCTCAAGCATCTGACCCTCAAGAACCGCATCATGTCGACGGCGCACGAACCGGCCTATTCGGATGCCGGCATGCCGGGTGAACGCTACCGCCTTTATCACGTCGAAAAGGCGAAGGGCGGCATTGCGCTGACCATGACGGCTGGTTCGGCAAGCGTCAGCCGGGATTCCCCTCCGGCCTTCGGCAACCTGCTGGCCTGGAAGGATGAGATCGTTCCGCACCTGAAGCGGCTGGCGGACGACTGTCATGGCTACGGGACGGCGGTGATGATCCAGCTGACCCATCTTGGCCGCCGCACCAACTGGAACAAGGGCGACTGGCTGCCGGTTCTCTCGCCGTCGCCGATCCGCGAACCCGCCCACCGGCATTTTCCGAAAGAAATCGAAGATTGGGATATCGAACGCATCATTGAAGACTACGCCTCCGCCGCGCAGAGAATGCAGGCGGCCGGTCTCGACGGCATCGAATTCGAAGCCTACGGCCATCTCATGGACGGTTTCTGGTCTCCGGCGACCAACCGCCGCGAGGACGAGTTCGGTGGCAGTCTCGAAAACCGCATGCGCTTTTCCAACATGGTCATCGATGCCGTGCGCAAGGCGACTGGCCCGGATTTCATCGTCGGCATCCGCATGGTCGCCGATGAGGACTGGGACAAGGGCCTGTCGAAGGAGGAAGGCGTGGAGATAGCCCGCCGTCTCGCCGGTTCTGGAAAGATCGACTTCCTCAACATCATCCGTGGTCATATCGAGCATGATGCGGCGCTGAACAACGTCATCCCGATCCAGGGCATGGCGGCTTCGCCGCATCTCGAATTCGCCGGAGAGGTGAGGGCGGCGACCAAATTCCCGGTCTTCCATGCTGCCCGTATCGCCGATGTCGCGACTGCCCGACATGCGATAGCCGAAGGCAAGCTCGACATGGTCGGCATGACGCGCGCCCACATCGCCGATCCGCATATCGTCCGCAAGATCGTCGAGGGCCGGGAACACCAGATCCGCCCCTGCGTCGGCGCGACCTACTGTCTCGACCGCATTTATGAAGGCGGCGAGGCGCTCTGTATTCACAATGCGGCGACGAGCCGCGAGGCGCTCATTCCCCATGACCTGCCGAAGGCCGAAAGGCCGCGCAAGGCGGTGGTGATCGGTGCGGGTCCCGCCGGGCTCGAGGCCGCCCGTGTTCTGGCCGAACGTGGGCACACGGTCGAGGTTCTGGAAGCGACCGGGGAAGTCGGCGGTCAGATCAACCTGATGGTCCGCAATCCGCGCCGCAAGGAAATGATTGGCATCGTCGACTGGCGTCTCGCCGAACTGGAACGGCTCGGTGTTCGGATCCACTACAATACCTATGCCTCGGCCGAAGACGTGCTGGCTCTCTCGCCGGATCTCGTCATCGTGGCGACAGGCGGCATCGCCCAATCGCCCGAACTGGAAGCCGGTGAGGATCTCGTCGTATCGAGCTGGGATATCCTTGCCGGCGCGGTGAAGCCCGAAGGGCCGGTCTTGCTGTTCGATGACAATGGCGGGCATCAGGGAATGAGCGCTGCGGAGGTGATCGCCAATGCTGGCGTAGAGCTGGAACTCGTCTCCCCGGAACGCTTCTTCGCACCGGAAATGGGTGGCATGAACCATGTGCCCTATGCCAAGACCTTCGCCGAGAAGAACGTACGCGTAACGATCAATACACGGCTCGCTTCGGTCCGCCGCGATGGCAATAGCCTCGTCGCTACGCTCGGCTCGGATTTTTCGCCTGTCACCGTGGAGCGTCGTGTGGCGCAGGTGGTGGTCGAGCATGGCACCATGGCGAACGCGGATCTCTATCTGGAGCTCAAGCCTCTCTCGCGCAATCGCGGCGCGGTCGACTATCCAGCCCTCATCGCCCGGCAATCGCCGCTGCCGGTGAATGACGAAAGTGCCGCTTTCGATCTCATCCGCATCGGCGACGCCATCGAGAGCCGCAACATTCATGCGGCGATCTATGATGCGCTGCGCTATTGTAGCCTTCTTTAGGGCATAATCCGACCGGAGTGAAACGAGGATCGACAAGATTATGCTTCAAGAAAAAGATCTTGGAGTGCCGATCTCATTCAATCAGATCGGCACTCCAACAGCATGAGGTCAGGCTGGGTCTCTGGGGGAAAGCGGCATGGAAGGCGGGTTTCGCGGATCTGAAAGGACTGCCGGGGATGGCTCCGGCGGAAAATCCGATGCGGTGATCCGTCTGGAAGCGCTGATGGCGCAGGAGCCGGCCGCCATGGCGGTGGCGGTTTATGAAAACGGCGTGTTGACGGGGATCGCTTCCGCGGCAGCCGCCGAGCTGTCGCTCGACGCGTCCTCTCCGATGCGCAGCGCCAGCAATACCAAGACCTTCGTTGCCGCGACCGTTCTTTCGATGTGGGAGGCTGGCGAACTCGATCTGGACGATCCGGTCGGCGCAAGGGCAAGTGCGCCGATTGCCGATATTCTCCGTCGGGGCGGCTACGATCTCGACCGCATCACCATCCGCCATCTGCTCAACCATTCCGCCGGCCTGCACGACCACGCCGACGACAGCTTCCTCAATCTGATCCTTGCGGAGCCCGGCAGGCGCTGGACCCGCGAGGAACAGGCCCGGCTCTGCATGACGAGAGGTGGGCCGGACACCCCGGCCGGAACGCGGTACCGCTATTCGGATACCGGCTACATCGTGCTGGGCGATATCATCGAAACCCGGCTCGGCCAGCCGCTCGCCTCGGCGGTTCGACAGCGCATGGACTTCGATGGTCTCGGACTGTCTTCGACATGGTGGGAGGCGATGGAGCCGACCCCGGATGGCGTATCGCTTGAAGGGCGGCAGTTTTTCCGCAAGAAGGATGTGTTCCGCTTCGATCCGACGATGGACCTTTACGGCGGCGGCGGGCTTGTCATGTCTGCCGCCGATCTGGCGAAAGCCATGGCGGCGATCTTCGAAGGACGCGTGTTCCGCCGTAAGGAGACGCTTTCGGAAATGCTGAAGCCCGGTTCGCATGAAGGGGGAGCCGATTATCGGCTGGGCGTCTTCGCCAGTGGCGAGGGCGAAAGACGTTTCTTCTGGCACATCGGTTTCTGGGGTTCCGCCGCCTACTATCAGCCGGAGCGGGGTCTTTCCGTTGCCGGGTATGCCTTGCGGCGGGATGATCGCTCGCGCCTGATGTTGCTTATCGAAAACGGGATGATGGGCTGAACACCAGAACAGCATGCGAAAAAGGCGGCGCCATCGCGGCGCCGCCCGTCAGTCGTTTCGCACGTCCCTCGTTCCAGGTCACTGATTGACCGTCGACGAGGTGGTGGTGCGGTCGAGCGTCTTGAATTCCGGCGCTGCCTTCAGGCTTTCCGCCGTTTCGGTCGTCGTCAGGCGCACCTCGTTCCTGGCCGTGTCGTGGGTGACCGTGATCTTGTCCATAGGCACGGCGACATCCTTTTCGCCGACGCCCAGGAAGCCGCCGACACCGATCACGGCAGCGACGATGCCGCCTTTTTCCTCGATGATCAGGTCGTTGATGTCGCCGATGGCTTCATCGCCAGAGGTGCGAACCGACTGTCCGATGAAATCGTTGGCGCTGATCTGCGTGGTACTCTGCTGCGTCAGATATCCGCGCGTGACTGCAGCGCTGCTGTCGGACGGCACCATGGCGCCGGTCGACGGCACGGTGGTGCTTTCAGCCGGAGCGGGCATCGTCGGCGATGCCGGAGCGGGACTTGTGGCTTCCTGCGCATAGGCAAGGGGTGCGATTGCTGTGGAGCCAAGCAGCACGGCTGCGGCGAAGGTGTTGAGGGTCTTTCTCATGATGGACCTACCTTTCCTCTCAGATGGTCTTGGCGACCGTCGCGACTGCCGATGACATCAGACTATCGCGTCGGTTCGAGAGGGAAATGTCTGGCTGGCCCAATCGTTCCCATTGGAAATGCAGGTAAATTTTCCAGCATTCAGGGAACAATCGACACGGAAGGCAGTTTGCGCGCCCGTGTCGATGTCGTAGCCGAAGCTGTTTCAGAGGCGGAAACGGGGGGCGTGCTGCCCCTTGACCGCAACGCCGAGTTCAAACGTGGCCCCGCACAGGGCGTCCGCGTTGCGGGCCGAATCGTCGAGCCCTTCCCAGCAGGATGTCACCATCAGCCGGTCGGCGTCGGGGCCGAAGAAGGCCGGGCAGGTCACCCGCTTCGCCGGCATTTCGTAGCGGGCGATGTGGCGCCCCTCGGCGTCGTAGCGATCAACTGCGCCACCATCCCAACGGGCGTTCCAGATGGTGCCCTCGGCATCGACAACCGAGCCGTCGAACACGCCTTCGCGGTCGGTTCCGTCGATCAGCACGCTGGGGGTTCCGGTCGGCAGGCCGGTCTCGGCATCGACATCGACCCGCATCAGCTTGTTGATCTTCGAATCGACGAAATAGCCGATCTTGCCGTCCGGCGAGAAGCAGATGGAGTTCGGAATGCTGATCTTGTCGAAGATCCGCGTCACCTTGTTGCCGGCGACGTGATAGATGGCGCCGGCGCCATCGGCGGCCGTCTTGCCCATCGTGCCGATCCACAGCGCGCCCGAAGGATGAACCCGGCCGTCATTGGAACGGTTGCCGGGGCGGTCGGGTTCGAGTTCCGCGAACGGGGTCAGTTCGCCGCTTGCCCGATCCCGCAGGAAAAGCCCGGTGTCGCTGGCAATGAGCTGGCGGTTTTCATCGATGATGGCGAGCACGCTTCCCATGAACGGCAGCTCGTGGCGGGTTGCCGTGTCGGTGGCCAGTTCGAGCGACCAGAGCGCCTTGCCCAGAATGTCGAACCACCAGAGTGTGTCGCTCTGCCGGTCGTAAACCGGGCCTTCTCCGAGCTCCAGCCGGTGATCGACCAGCACGTTTCCTGCAAAAGAATGATGTGACGGCACGCACTTTTCTCCCTGATTCCATATGCCTTTCAGGCAGTGCGGAATCCTTAACCCTTGATTGACAGAGGTTTACGGTAAAATAAAGCTGGCTTCTGGACTAGCCCGCGTTTCTGCGGCTAAGCTCGATAACGGTGGGTAAGGCGGATTCGTCTGCACATTGATACACGTGCCGTTTTTCCGGACGTCTCTTTGTTCCGGATGAAAAATCTACGACGCGCAAGGTGCAATTCTAACGAGCCGCTTTCAGGGGAGACATCAAGAGCCTTCATGAGCTGGCCGATGTTGTTTTCTGCATGCCGGTTTTCCCGGCCTGGCCTCCGATCGCCGCTCCTTCGTTCTGAAGGAAGCCGGCTGTCTAAGGAGAGCGATTTGTCTTTTTCACATTCCTGGAGTCATGCGAAGAAATATTTGCCATGACAGCGATTGAAACCGATGCTTCCGAGCGAGTAGCTGCCTACGTTGCCGAGATCGGTAGCTTCAAGACGCAGTTCGATGTCTTCCGTTTCATGAAACGGCTGACCGAATCCTATGGCGCGAGGGCCTTCATGGTTCTCAACATGCCGTCGCCCACCTCTCTTGATCTGTCCAGCAATTCGATCATTACCAACTGGCCGGCCGATCTGCTGACCGAATACGATCAGACACCGCTTCTTTCCAGCAGCCCCGTGCTTGTGCGCCTGCGGACTTCCACCACGCCCTTCACTTACGACATCGAACATGTGAGCAAGCAGCGCGATCCCCGCACGATGGAGATTTCGCAAACGCTGTTCAATCGCTTCAAGATGACCCGCGGCGCGTATTTCCCGACCCATGATGCGTCCGGCATCCGTGGCGCCGTATCCTTCTGCGGCGACCGGCCAATCTTTTCCGTGGCCGAAATGATGGAGTTGATGTTTCTCTCCATCCATATCTACAACCGTCTTGCGGAAATCCGTGATCTCGACAATCGCGCTACCGACATGCTCACAGAGCGCGAGATCGATTGTCTCAACTGGACCGCGGCGGGCAAGACCAGTGTCGAGATTGCCGAAATCCTCGGCCTTTCCGAGCACACGATCAATCATTACCTCAACCGCGCAACGAAGAAGCTCGATACGGTGAACCGTACGCAGGCGGTGGCAAAGGCCCTGAGGCTCGGTCTGATCAAGTAACCGCGCGGCGGCCATCGTTTGATGGGGCGAGCCTTTGGTTGTTGCGCTGGAATTGCTTTTCGGCAAGAAATGCATGCATGCCGATCACGCGAGGAAAGACACTGAATTCAACGAGATCGATGGCTCGCCGGTTTCCGGCCCGCCGGGCGGTCGGGTGTCATGGCGTCATGACGGGGAGCATGTAGCGCCATGCCGAACCGGCCAGAGATCGTCCTCGGCTTCCTGCCGCTTCTGGATAGCGCGATCCTGGTCGCCGCCCTTGAAAAGGGTTTTGCCGGTGACGAAGGCCTGAAACTTACCCTGGTCCGGGAGAATTCCTGGGAAGCGATCCGCGAGGCGGTCGGAGCCGGTCGCTTCCACGGAGCTCACATGCCGGCCCCCATGCCGATTGCCTGCAATCTTGCCATGGTGCCGATGGAGGTGCCGCTGGTCGCGCCGATGGCACTCGGTCTCGGTGGCAATGCGATCACCGTTTCAGCCTCGCTCCATCGCCGCATGATCGAGGCAGGAATGGTGCCAGATCTTGATCCGCGCCGTGCCGGCGACGCGCTGAAAGCGGTTGTCGATGACCGCAGACAAACCGGCAAACCGCGATTGCGGTTCGCCGTCGCTCACCGCCTGTCCTGCTGTCACTACGAATTGAAATACTGGCTGGCCGCCTGCGGGATCGATCCCGTGGTCGACGTGGAAATCGTGGCCTTGCCTGCCGGCCTGATCGGCGATGCGCTGGAGCAGGGCAATCTCGATGGCTGCTGTCTTGCCGAGCCATGGAACAGCCGCATCGTTGCGCGCGATCAAGGGCGGATTGTCACCCTGAAATCGTCGCTCTGGGCATCCAGTCCCGGCAAGGTGCTCGGCATGTCCCAGCGCTGGAGCGAAGACAATCGGCGGGAGCTGGAAGGACTGCTCCGCGCGCTGTATCGGGCCGCGCAATGGTGCGCCAATACGGAGAATATCGAGGAACTCGCGGGCATTCTGGCGGCGCGCCAATATCTGGCGCTGGACGGCGAGTTATTGCTTCCCGGCCTCACGGGGTTGCTGCCCGTCGCGCCGGACAATGTCGTCGAGGTGGGCGACGTGCTGCTCTTCGAGGGAAGGGCGGCGACCTTCCCGTGGCAAAGCCATGCCCTGTGGTTCTATAGTCAGATGGTGCGGTGGGCCGACTGTCGC
Source organism: Rhizobium sp. ACO-34A (assembly GCA_002600635.1). NCBI lineage: Bacteria > Pseudomonadati > Pseudomonadota > Alphaproteobacteria > Hyphomicrobiales > Rhizobiaceae > Rhizobium > Rhizobium sp. ACO-34A. Next base: position 1,158,118 of record CP021371.1, read on the forward strand.
CACACCCCGCTCGCCATGGCTGTCGCACGCGACAGCTACCGGCCGGATATTTACCGGCAGGCGCTCAAACCTGTCTTTGCACCGCTGCCAGGGGCCAACCTGAAGGTGGAGGGTGCGTTGGCCTCGCCGCAATATGTCGGCGTTTCCAGAGGGCGGCTGGTGCTTGGACCTGACGGCTTCTTCGACGGAAAGACCTTCGATCCCGACCGCTTCGAGGCCTATCTTGCGGCACAGGCAGCAAGCTGAATGCTGCTTTTTTGTGCCTTGCAGCACGTTTCCGCCCATTCTTCAGGCACATTATTGCGCAGTCGTATTCCGTCCCGCAACTGTCGCTTACGGCCTATGTTTATGAAATTTATGTGAAAGTTTCCGTGAGTGAAAACTGGCACGGTTTCTGCATCGTAATATGCAAGTCCAGAGGGGACGCTGCAACGCACCCACGAAGGTGCTGCAAGGACAAGCCGCTGTCGATAGTGCCATGGTCGGGCACGGTCTGACGGCGGCTTTTCCGTTTCTGGCGGGTATTCCGGATAATGTGCCACATCCTCTTTTATGCATCCGTCGTCGTTTGCCGGTTGGCGAAGGCTCTACGGTCGATTATCTACGCTCCATGAAAGCTTAGAGAGGATGGCATGACCGAAGTCACCAGAGATCAGGTTCTGGAAACCCTGAAGACCGTCCGCGGCCCGGATCTCGACCGCAACATCGTCGAACTCGGCATGGTGTCCGATGTCTTCATTTCCGACGCCAAGGTCTATTTCTCCATTACCGTGCCGTCCGAGCGTGCCAACGAACTGGAGCCCTTGCGACAGGCCGCCGAACGGGTGGTGAAATCCATGCCCGGCGTGAAGGGCGCATTGGTCAGCCTTACCGCGGAAAAGAAGCCCGGTGCTCCCACGGCTGCGCCGGCCCCCGTTCGCGTCTCCGGCCATGGGCATTCCCACGCTCACGCGCATGCTCCGGCACCAAACGCCCCCCCGCGTCCGGCCAAGCAGAACATTCCCGGCATTGCCTCGATCATTGCGGTTGCCTCCGGCAAGGGTGGCGTCGGCAAGTCGACGACAGCCGTCAACCTTGCGCTGGCGCTGAAGGCGAACGGCCTGAAGGTCGGCATTCTCGATGCCGACGTCTATGGCCCGTCCATGCCGAAACTTCTCGGCATCACGGGACGCCCGCAGCAGATCGAGAACCGGATCATCGTTCCGATGGAAAACTACGGCATCAAGACGATGTCGATGGGCTTCCTCGTCGACGAGGGTACGGCCATGATCTGGCGCGGCCCGATGGTTCAGTCGGCGCTGATGCAGATGCTGCGCGAGGTCGCCTGGGGCGATCTCGACGTGCTGGTGGTCGACATGCCGCCGGGCACGGGTGACGCTCAGCTGACCATGGCGCAGCAGGTGCCGCTGACCGGTGCGGTTGTCGTCTCGACCCCGCAGGATCTGGCGCTCATCGATGCCCGCAAGGGTCTCAACATGTTCAAGAAGGTCGAGGTTCCGGTCCTCGGCATCGTCGAGAACATGAGCTATTTCATCGCTCCCGATACCGGTGCGCGCTACGATATCTTCGGCCATGGCGGTGCCAAGGCTGAGGCGGAGAGGATCGGTGTGCCCTTCCTCGGCGAGGTGCCGCTGACGATTGCCATCCGCGAAACCTCGGATGCCGGCACCCCGGTCGTGGTTTCCGATCCGGAAGGTCCGCAGGCCAAGGTTTACCGGCAGATCGCCGAGAAGGTCTGGCAGGGCGTGCAGTCGGCCTCCGGCCGCGTCGCGCCGTCGATCGTTTTCGAGTAAATTTACAGAAAGCAAAACCGGCCGCCGTCGTGAAACGGCAGCCGGTTTACAAACTCAACCGCCGCCCCCAGGCGGATAGGGGCGGCGGGATAACGCGATCTATTGTTGTTTTTCGATCGCGATCTTGCGCTCCGCAGGAGCCGTTCCCGGCTTCTTGGGCAGTATTACGGTTAGAACGCCATTCTCGAATCGGGCCGATACGGCGGCCTCGTCGACGCTCGACGGCAGGCGCATCGAGCGCTGGAAGCTGCCATAGCGCCGTTCCACGACATGGTAGTTGTCCTTGTCGTCCTTCTTTTCCATCTTCTTCTCGCCCTTCAGGCTGAGAACTCCGTTCTGGATGGAAAGGTCGACGTCCTGCTCGGTGATTCCCGGCAATTCGGCGGTCAGCGTGATCGCGTTGTCATTCTCTGCAACATCGATCGAGGGCGCGATGAATTTCTCGCCCTCGGAGCCGCTGAGCAGGTTTCGCTTGCCGAAAAAGCTTTCAAGTGCCTGGTCCATTTCCTTTCGCAGACCGGCGAAGGGAATGTCGGACCATAGACCGGGAAGAAAATTCGACGATTTCTCGTTCATCACATCCTCCATGACAAAACCCCAGCCTCCGACAGGAAAAGACTATGGGAGGAAGATGGCATTGCTTTGATCCAGATCAATATGCCCTCATGGGTTGTTGACCTTTTTGGGCTGCTGACAGGGGCTCGAGCCCGTCGTAAGGTGGGCTCATGAAATCCCGCTTGCAATTCTTGCGGAAGCGGTGTTTGTCTCGCCGGCCGAAACGGACCTTGGGGGCGCTATGAAAGTGTCTGCAATTTGATCAGAGCCTATCACGTGGATGGAAGGGCCGAGGTCATCCAGGCCGCCGAGCCGCGCGATGCGCTCGAAGCGGATATACTGTGGCTTGATCTGATACACCCCGACCTTGCCGAGGAAGCACTGGTGGAACGCCTGCTGGGCATACCGCTGCCGACCCGGGAAGACCTGAAGGACATCGAACCGTCGAGTCGACTTTATGTCGAGGACGGGGGCATTTATATGACCGCCTCCCTCGTCTGGCGGGCGGAAAACCCGCTCGCGGAGCTGACCGACATCGCCTTCATCCTTGCGGGCAACCGGCTCATCACCATTCGTTATGCCGAGCCGCGCGCCTTCGCTCTCTTCAGCGCGGCGCTCCTGCGCATGCCCGGAAAGTACAAGACCGGTACGGAACTGATGTCGCGCCTGCTCGAAACGATCGTCGATCGCACGGCGGAAGTTCTCGAAATGGGTGTTGCAAGGCTCGACGAGCTTTCCTCAACCGTCTTTGTCGATCGCAAGGTCGCCAAGCGCCGCCCGCCGCGTTTCCTTGAAGACAAGCTGATGGATATCGCCAGCCATCACCGTCTGGTCAGCAAGGCGCGTGACAGTCTCGTTTCGCTGTCGAGGCTGGTGACCTTCCTCCGATCCTTGCCGAAAGTCCGGGAGGATCACGAGGCGGAAGAAATTTGCGGTATCGTCGCCCACGACATCCAGTCATTGTCCGAGCATGCCGCGTTCGTCTCGAACAACATCACCTTCCTGCTCGATGCCTCGCTCGGCCTGATCAATGTCGAGCAGAACGCCATCATCAAGATCTTCTCGATCGCGTCGGTGGTCTTCTTGCCGCCCACGCTGGTCGCTTCTATCTATGGAATGAACTTCCAGTTCATGCCGGAACTGGCATGGACCTATGGCTATGCGCTCGCCCTCGTCGCGATGCTGCTGTCGGCCATCATCCCCTTCTTGTTTTTCCGTTGGAAAGGCTGGCTCTGACGAGCCTGATTGCCCCATGACTCAGGAAATCTGCGAAGACCCGCAACAGAGCAAGGGCTGGAAAAGTCTCTTTTTCCTGGCGCTCGGTTCGGTCGGTGTCGTTTACGGCGACATCGGTACGAGCCCGCTCTATGCGTTTCGCGAAGCGCTGAAGCCGATCGGTCACGATGGTATCACCCGCGTCGAAATCATCGGTCTCATCTCGCTCATCATCTGGGCGCTGACGATCATCGTTACCGTCAAATACGTTCTCTTCCTGCTGCGCGCGGATAACGAAGGCGAAGGTGGCACGCTGTCGCTGCTGGCCCTCCTTTCCAAGAACGCCGGCGGGCATAGCGCCGTCCTGATGGTTCTCGGCCTCATCGGCGCCGCACTCTTCCTCGGCGATTCGATGATCACGCCGGCCCTTTCCGTCCTGTCGGCGGTAGAGGGTCTGAAACTCGTGGCACCCTCTCTATCGAGCTACATCGTGCCGATTTCCGTCGGCATCCTGATCGGCCTGTTCGCCGTGCAATCCCATGGCACGGGGGCGGTCGCCAAGTTCTTCGGTCCGATCACCGCCCTGTGGTTCCTCGTCATGGCGGCCGGCGGCGTGGTGCACATCACCGATGACTTCGGCATCCTCACCTCGTTCAATCCGTGGCACGCGATCGACTTCATGTTGCGCGAGAAGTTCCTCGGCGTCGTCGTGCTGGGCGCGGTCTTCCTGACGGTGACCGGTGCCGAGGCGCTTTATGCGGACCTCGGGCATTTCGGCCGCCGCCCGATCCAGTGGGCATGGTTCGTGCTGATTTTCCCGGCGCTGGTGCTGAACTATCTCGGCCAGGGCGCGCTCGTGCTCAAGCACCCGGAGGCCGCATCCGATCCGTTCTTCCTGATGTTCCCGGAATGGGCGCTGCTGCCCGTCGTCATTCTGGCGACCGCCGCCACCATCATCGCCAGCCAGGCGGTGATTACCGGCGCCTTCTCGCTGGTGCGTCAGGCGATCCACCTCGGTTTCCTGCCGCGCATGCAGATCATGTTCACCTCGGAAACCCATACGGGCCAGATCTATCTGCCGTCGGTGAATGCGCTGCTGCTCTTCGGCGTTCTCGCTCTCGTACTGTTGTTCGGCAGTTCCGAGGCGCTTGCCACGGCCTATGGCATTTCCGTCACCGGCGCGATGGTGGTCACCACCATCATGGCCTTCGAATTCGTCCGCACCCGCTGGAGATGGTCGCCGGCGCTGGCAACGGTCGTGCTGCTGCCGCTTCTCGCGCTGGAACTCGTCTTCCTCGGCGCCAACATGCTGAAGATCCACGACGGCGGTTATGTGCCGGTGCTGTTTGCCGCCGGCTTCACCGTGGTCATGTGGACCTGGCGTCGGGGTACCTCGATCCTGTTCGCCAAGACGCGCCATGCCGATGTGCCGCTCCAGCCCTTCATCGTCTCCGTCGAGAAGAAGAGCGAGCATGCGCCGGTCGCCGTTCCCGGCACCGCGATCTTCCTGACCAGCGATCCGGAAACAGCGCCTGCCGCGCTCCTTCATAACCTGAAGCACAACCATGTGCTCCACGAGCGCAACATCATCCTGACCATCAGGACGGTGAACCGGCCGCGTGCCACCCCGGCGGAGCGCTTCGTGGTGGAAACCCTGTCCGAGCGTTTCAGCCGCGTGGAAATCCGCTTCGGCTTCATGGAGACCCAGAACGTCTCGAAGGCGCTTGCCAGCCTTCGTCGCGGTGGCCTGAAGTTCGACATCATGTCGACCTCCTTCTACCTCGGCCGGCGAAAGCTGGTGCCCGATGCCAAGTCCGGCATGCCCTACTGGCAGGACAGGCTTTACATCTCGCTCGCCAATACGGCGGCCGATCCGTCGGACTATTTCCGCCTGCCGGCCAACCGCGTGGTCGAACTCGGTTCGCATGTGATCATCTGAGCTGACGCTCCGATCACGAAAATGTCAGGCCGCCGGGCGCTTCCGGCGGCCTTTTTCATATCGCGGCAGGCCTTGCCGGACAGGGGTGTTAACCAAGCATCAAGGTTAATGGGAGATGTTTTTCCAATGTAACCGAGTTCACGTCTGGAGTACCGGTTTTGCGTTCGAAAAGCCGTCTGTTGAAGCTGTCCCGTTTCCGTTTCGATGCCTGGGCCTCGCCCGTGGTCTTCGGTCTGGTTTCCTGGCTCGCATTCCCGTCGGTCGCCGCGCAGGGCGATCTCGCCGGACTGATCTCCGGACTGGACACGGGCTCCGCCAACTGGCGCGTGGTGCTGACGCCGTCTCCCGCAGGTTCTCTCCATCAGGCCGAACTCGCCTTCGCCGGAGGGGATGTATCATCGGCGCTCTCGAAAGAGAGCGGCATGCTCCTGCCGGACGGCCGTAAGATCGCGTTTGATGGCGGCAAGAAGGTTGTCGATCCCCGGCCGGATGAAGACCGCGTGACCCGTGACCTGAAGAAAGGCCGTGTGGTCGCCATCGAGCCGATGCTGCCGCCCAAGGCCTTCACCGCCGGTTCCGTTCTGAAGCGCACCAGTTCCCTGCTCGAACCGCGCAAGCGTTCGTCGGAAGAATCCGCATTCGTGAAGCCGAAGGGCAAGCCGGTCGAACTCGCCAGCTTCTACTTCAAGAAGAAGGAGCCGAAATACGATCCCGGCGTGCCGAGCCTGTTGGCCGGTCTCGTGACCAACCGCAATGCCGACGTGCTGGCGACGGCCTATGCACCCTCCGATCCAGATTATGCCAAGGTCTCGCCCTTCGACGCGATTCTCAAGAAGGGCCCGGACCAGGGGCGTTTCGTTCCCAAGATCGGCCCGAGCGATCACGCCTGGGCCGCAAGCGTGCTGCCGCCATCGGTGTTCTCCGCCAGCGAACAGCAGTGCCTGGCGTCCGGCATCTATTTCGAGGCGCGTGGAGAATCGGTGAAGGGGCAGGCGGCCGTCGCCCAGGTGATTCTGAACCGCGTTCGCAATCCCGCCTATCCCGACAGCATCTGCGGCGTGGTCTACCAGAACGAGGACTGGCGCAATCGCTGCCAGTTTTCCTTCGCCTGCGATAACATCAAGGACCGCGTGAACTCCCAATATCACTGGAAAGTGGCCCGCGAAGTGGCGCTCGCCGTCACCGCCGGCAAGATCTGGCTGAACGAGGTGGGGTCCGCCACCCATTATCATGCCGTCTATGTGAAACCGAATTGGGCCCGCACCATGAAAAAGGTCGGCCGGATCGGTCTTCATGTCTTCTATCGCACCTATGGCGGCGGCTGGAGCTGAGCATCCCGGAGCCGGGCGCCATTTGTGCTCGCCCGGCTGGCGATTCCGCGGCGAAGTGACCCTGTTTGATCGCCGTCATGCCGCCCGAATCGGTGCTTGCGACTTAAGTCTATGATTTTCCCCGGTTAATTTGTGGTGAAACTTGGGTCCGCAATGCCTTGACTATAGGGGCTCTCAAAATTATGGTGCGGCCGACTTCAGAACGGGCCGGAGGGGCGTTTTCCTGCCGTTTCTTGTGTTCCTGGCAGATCGATCGCCTGCCTGAATCGAAGAACGGATGGAGGAAGCCATGACGGGTGACGATCAGAGGGGTCTGGAAGAGCGTCGCAAGCGCCTTGCTGCCGAACTGGCGAAGCGAGGAGGCGAGGCGAGGGGTGACGAAGCCGCGGAGCAGAGTGCCGAGCAAAGCCGTAAAGGCTATGCCCAGGCTATGAAGCTTTCGAGCGAGTTCATTTCCGCCATCGTTGTCGGTGCCATCCTGGGCTATCTCATCGACCGTTTTGTCGGCACGGCACCGTGGGGCATGATTATCTTGCTGCTGCTCGGTTTCTGTGCCGGTGTGTTGAACGTGCTTCGTTCGGCGGGTGTCGTATCGACGCCCCATCCGGCGGATCGCGGTGGGCAGACGAAGAATGGGCGTGACGACGGCTGATGCCGTTCCAGCGCAAGTCAGGCAGATCCCCGCCAAGGCGGGCTAAAGCGAAAGAGACCATAAGGTGTCAAACGATCCGACTCATCAGTTCCTGATCCAGAAGATTGTGCCGATTGAACTCGGCGGAATTGATTTTTCGTTCACCAATGCGTCGCTCTTCATGGTTGCGACCGTCGCTTGCGCTTCGGGCTTCCTGTATTTCTCGACTTCGAGCCGCGGCCTGATCCCTGGCCGCGCGCAGTCGGTTGCGGAAATGTCCTATGAATTCATCGCCTCGATGCTGCGCGAAGGCGCCGGCAGCCACGGCATGAAATTCTTCCCCATGGTCTTCTCGCTGTTCATGTTCGTGCTGACCGCGAACCTGCTCGGCATGATGCCTTACTTCTTTACCGTCACGTCCCAGATCATCGTCACCTTCGCGCTGGCGCTGTTCGTCATCGGTACGGTTCTCGTCTACGGTTTCTACAAGCACGGTTTTCACTTCCTGCAGATCTTCGTGCCGAGCGGTGTTCCCGGTGCGCTTCTGCCGCTGGTCGTGATCATCGAAATCATTTCGTTCCTGTCGCGTCCGATCTCGCTTTCCGTCCGTCTGTTCGCAAACATGCTGGCCGGTCACATCACGCTTAAGGTTTTCGCGGGCTTCGTCGCTTCGCTGGGCGCGCTTGGCGCGGTCGGCATCGGTGGCGCGATCCTGCCTCTCATCATGACCGTCGCCCTGACCGGTCTCGAGTTCCTCGTCGCCTTCCTGCAGGCTTACGTCTTCGCGGTACTGACTTGCATGTACCTCAATGACGCAATTCACCCCGGCGGGCACTAAGGATAACCGACATTGGCGTCAGTCAGGCGTCAGTCATTTGCCGCAACAACCATCTCGAAGGAGTTCATTCATGGAAGCGGAAGCAGCAAAGTTCATCGGCGCAGGTTTGGCTTGCTTTGGCATGGCCGGCACGGCTCTGGGCCTCGGCAACATCTTCGGCAACTACCTGTCGGGCGCTCTGCGCAACCCGTCTGCCGCTGACAGCCAGTTCGGCCGTCTGGTATTCGGCTTCGCCGTTACGGAAGCTCTGGGCATCTTCTCGCTGCTCATCGCTCTCCTCCTCCTGTTCGCCGTCTGATAACGGCCGGAGTTTGGGATCACGGCGCGCCATCCGGCGCCCGTGATCCTTGAGCATTTGAGAGTACACCTGGAGGTGAGCATGTTTGTGACCCCCGCCTATGCCGAAGACGTACCGGCAGAGGGCCAGACCCACACGGAAACCGGCGTTCCCGGCGAAGCGGGTCATGGTGGCGGCGTATTCCCGCCATTCGACCAGACGACCTATCCGTCTCAGCTTCTGTGGCTGGTGATCACGTTCGGCCTTTTCTACGTGCTCATGCAGAAGGTGATCGTGCCGCGCGTTGGTGGCATTCTGGAAAATCGTCATGATCGCATTGCGCAGGATCTGGATGAAGCCTCGCGGCTGAAGTCCGAGGCTGATGCCGCGATCGAAACCTATGAGCGCGAACTCAGCGCTGCCAAGGCAAAGGCCGGCCAGATTGCTGGTTCCGCCCGCGACGCCGCCAAGGCAAAGGCCGATGCAGATCGCGCCGCTGTCGAGGCAGAACTCGCAGGCAAGCTCGCAGCAGCCGAAACCCGCATCGGTGAGATCAAGGCCAAGGCATTCGCCGAAGTCGACACGATCGCCGTCGATACGGTCGGTGCCATCGTCGAGCAGCTCGTCGGCGCCAAGGCAACTGCAGCCGACATCAAGGCCGCTGTCAGCGCCGCAGCCAAGCAGGGGGCATGATCATGCATTTCGATGCTACTTTCTTCGCCTTCGTTGGCCTTCTTCTCTTCTTCGCCCTGGTTATCTATCTCAAGGTTCCGGGCATGGTCGCAAAGTCTCTCGACGAGCGCGCCGACAAGATCCGCAACGAGCTTGCCGAAGCGAAGCGCCTGCGCGAAGAGGCTCAGCACGTGCTGGCCGAATACCAGCGCAAGCGGAAGGAAGCTGAAGCCGAAGCTGCTGCCATCGTTGCCGCTGCCGAACGCGAAGCCGCTGCCCTGACAGCGGAAGCCAAGCAGAAGACCGAGGAGTTCGTTGCCCGTCGCAACGCGCTTTCCGAACAGAAGATCAAGCAGGCCGAAGTTGACGCGGTCAACGCCGTTCGCGCCGCTGCCGTCGATCTTGCCGTTGCCGCAGCCGAAAACGTGCTTGCCAAGAAGGCCGATGCGGCCGTTCAGGAAAGCCTGTTCAAGGGTGCTGTCGGCGAAGTGAAGGCTCGCCTGAACTAAACCCGCTCTCAAGGTCAGATGTTTAAAACCGGGGCTGCCGCAAGGTGGCCCCGGTTTTCGTTTGGGGAATCCAGGGATGCTGTTTCGGGTAACCCCTAAGCATTTCTGGCGAAAACAGAACGCGTCCAATGCCGGATGTCTCCGTTTCATACAATTCAGGACGCAAGGCCGATTTCCACCTCTGCCGGAATTGCCCCGGGCCAGATAGCGGACGGCACATCCGACCAACGACTTCCGCAGGCCGGCTTTAGATGTGTCAGAACCCGGCCGAGCGTAGACGCTTGCTTCGCGGTTCGGCAGGGTCGGTGGAAGATGACGGAAGCGAGCCGTCAGCCAGTTACGTCTCGTTCTCTTCGTCTTTTCTGAGAGGACGAAAACTCATCCGGTGCAGCGGGCAGGGGCCATGGATTGCGATAGCAGCCCGATGCTGGACCGTGCCGTAGCCCGCGTGTCCCGCAAAGCCGTAATCCGGATAGAGGAGGCCCGCCCGCGCCATCATCCGGTCACGAGTAACCTTCGCAAGGATCGAGGCGGCGGCGATGGAGACGGACCGGGCATCGCCCTTGACCACCGCCTTGCCGCTGCAGATGAGGCCGGGCGGTACGTCCTTTCCGTCGACCAGAACATGGTGTGGCGCAATGGTGAGGCCTGCTATGGCGCGGCGCATGGCATCGAGGCTCGCCTTGCGGATATCCCGCTCATCGATATGGCGGGGCGACGACGAGGCGATGGAGACCGTGGCTCTCTCGAGAATGATCTCGAACAGAGCCTCGCGCTGCGCCATCGACAGCTTCTTGGAATCGTTGAGGCCGGCGGGAATGTTTTCGGGATCGAGAATGACCGCCGCCGCGACCACCGGGCCGGCAAGGGGGCCGCGTCCGGCTTCATCCGTACCTGCAACGGGGAAAAGCCCGTCCTTCATCGCCATCGTCTCGATGGAGAAATCCGGGCCGAGGGCGAGCGTGTCGAAAAGAGATGGAGAATCGGGTGGCGTGCGACGTTTCATGCGGGGGAAAATCGCACGCGCACCCGATCTCCTGCAAGTCCCCGGCATCGATGTCCGTGAGGGGGCACGGAAACATCGTTGCGGCTGCCGGGGGACCTGTCATTCCGGTGCGAGGCGGCGGATGGCACCGGAAGCTTTCTGTCCGGCCAGGAAAGCCGGAAAATTCAAAATTGCTGACTCCGTTCAGAGCAGCGACAGTTGCACGCCGCTGCCATCCGGGGGCGTGAACAGGTCGTCGCGCAGATGCATGCTGCGGCGGATCATGCCGAGCCGCTTGGTCGCCATCTCGAAGCGGCGGCTGATCTGCCAGGCATAGGGACCGGCGCCTTTCATCCGCTTGCCGAACTCGGCGTCGTAATCCTTGCCGCCGCGCATGGAACGCACCAGCGACATCACATGACGATAGCGGTCTGGATAGTTCTGCAGCAACCAGTCGCGGAAAAGGGGGCTCACCTCATAAGGCAGCCGCAGCAGGACGTAGCCGGCCTCGGTGGCGCCGGCAGCTCTCGCCGAATCCAGTACCCGCTCGATCTCGTGATCGTTGAGCGCCGGAATCACCGGGGCGACCAGGACACCTGTCGGTATGCCCGCTTCCGAAAGGCCGCGGATCGCCTCCAGCCTGCGGCTCGGTGTCGAGGCGCGAGGCTCCATGCTGCGCGCCAGCTTGCGGTCGAGCGTCGTGACCGAAATCGCCACCTTGGCCAGCCCGCGTGCGGCCATGGAGGAGAGGATATCGAGATCCCTGAGGATCAGTGCCGACTTGGTGACGATCGCCACCGGATGGTTGGCCTTGTCCAGCACTTCAAGGATCTGCCGCATGATGCGCCATTCCCGTTCGATCGGCTGGTACGGGTCGGTATTCGTGCCGATGGCGATGGTCCGCGGCTTGTAGCCGGGTTTGGCGAGTTCTCGCTCCAGCAGCCGTGGTGCATCCGGCTTGGCAAACAGCTTGGCCTCGAAATCGAGCCCGGCCGAAAGCCCCATATAGCTGTGGGTCGGTCGGGCGAAGCAGTAGATGCAGCCATGCTCGCAGCCCCGGTAGGGATTGATCGAGCGGTCGAAGGGAATGTCCGGCGACTCGTTGCGGGTGATCGCCGTGCGCGGCTTTTCGACCTGCACCTCGGTGCGGAAGGGCGGCATGTCCTCGAGCGTCGACCAGCCGTCGTCGAAGGCGACGCGCTCCTTGTCTTCGAAACGGCCGGAAGGGTTCATCCCGGCGCCGCGTCCGCGACGACGGTCGATCTCGATCCTGAGACCGGAAGCAGAAACCATCGCATCGGCAATATCTGCCGTATTGGCAGGCTGGAATGCAGCCTGTCCCACCAGAGACAGCTCGTTCATGTTTGCTCCTTACGGCTGCGTGCAGCTCGCCGTTGATGATTAAATTCCTACCGGCAAAATGAGAACATTGCAAGAACAAAAATGAAAAATGGATTGTGGCAATTGCTTGTGCGATGCGATAAACCTAACCGATGCTGACAGTAATCATGGAATGCCGCGATCAGGAACCCGAGCTCGCGCAAACGCTCGGCGTTCTGGTGGCAGGTGCAGTCGAGGGGCTTGTGAGCGACGTGGTGGTTCTCGACCACGGTTCGCGCGATGGTACGTCCCGCATTGCCGATGCAGCCGGTTGCCGCTTCTATGTCCAGTGGGACATCAAGGATGTGCTTCGCGCCGTACGCGGTGAATGGCTGCTTCTGGTTGAGCCGGGTGCGCGGCCTTCTCATGGCTGGATCGACGAGATCGCCGAATACATCGCCCTCAACAAGGTGCCGGCGCGCTTTTCTGCATCACGCTATTACCGGCGCCCCTTCTATCAGCGCATCGGCCGCAAGCTGCCGCCACTGGAGAACGGCCTCCTGATGCCGAAGCGCAATGCCATCGCCGTTGCCAAATCGGGCATGGAACTCGATCAGTTTGCAGTCGGTCAGAAGCCAAAACAGCTCGCAAGCGAGATCATTCCGTCCTGGGTTGCGCGCCAGACTCGCGTCGGCGAAGCCGCCGCCGGCGGTTAACTAGAGCAATTCCAGCAAAGACGGGAACCGGTTTTGCGTCCGGAATTGCGAGAAAACAAAAAGATAGAGCATCAGAGGCGATTCTGTCATCGCTGAAAATGCTCTAAACTTGGCTGCCGCGCTTCAGGTGCTCATCCAGCCGCGGCATGATTTCCACGAAATTGCAGGGCATGTGCCGATAGTCGAGCTGGGCCTTCAGAATGTCGTCCCATGCGTCCTTGCAGGCCCCCGGTGATCCCGGCAGCACGAAGATGAAGGTGGCGTTGGCAACCCCGCCGGTCGCCCGCGACTGGATGGTTGACGTGCCGATCTTCTCGTAGGAGATACGGTGGAATACCGCTGAAAACCCGTCCATCTTCTTTTCGAACAGCGGTTCCAGCGCTTCCGGCGTTACATCGCGGCCGGTGAAGCCCGTGCCTCCGGTGGTGATGACGACGTCGATTTCAGACGAGAGCGTCCAAGCATGCACTTGGCTGTAGATGCGCTCGCGATCATCGCTCACGATCGCCCGGTCGACCAGACGGTGGCCGGCATCGAGAATGCGGGCCGCGAGCGTATCTCCCGATTTGTCGTCAGCCAGAGTGCGGCTGTCGGAAACGGTCAGGACGGCAATGCCGACGGGGATGAAGGGGCGTGTCTCGTCGATACGGGCCAAGATGGTTCTCCTGCAGCGCGATACCTTCCGTTCCTTCGCCGCCCTTGCGTCTGCATGGCTTGAGAAGGGAAGGCGTAGCTAAACGGTCGTCTTCGTTGCCTGAAAATACCAGTCGGGACGCTCTCGGGAAAGCTTTGCGGCAGCCGTTTCGGCTGCGGCATGATCGCCATAAAGGCCGAAGCAGGTTGCGCCCGAGCCGGACATCCGAACGAACAGTGCTCCGCTTTCTTCAAGCATCCCGGATATCATGCCGATCTCCGGCAGGATCGCGCGTGCCGGCGGCTCCAGGTCGTTTCGCGCGGTTTTCAGGAATGCCAGCCATTCGCCGATGTCGGAACCATCAGGTGACGCGCCGGCCGGCGGATTGTCTTTCTGCGTCAGCCGCCGGAAGATTTCCGGTGTGGAGACGCCCTTCAACGGATTGGCGAGCACCATCGAAAGCGCCGGCATGGTGGGCAGCATCTCGATGTCCTCGCCTATGCCGCGAGCCCGCAACGGCTGGCCGGCGAGGCACATCGGCACGTCCGCGCCAAGCCTCAGCGCAATCGAGGAAAGCGTTCCAGCGGGCAGGACGGCGTTCCACACGCGCATGAGGCCGCGCAGGGTCGCAGCCGCATCGGCAGAACCACCGCCAATACCCGAGGCGACCGGCAGGTTCTTTTCCAGCATGATTGCGACGGACGGGGCGCTTTGCCCTTGCTGCTCAACTGCAGAACGCAGCGTATCCCTTGCCTTGAGCACCAGATTGCCGTCCCTCCCGGCCGCATCGATGGAAAGCAGGGCGCCGAACCGTCCACCGAGCGCAAGGCTATCCTGTTCAGCCGGGGAGAAAGTCAATCGGTCGCAGGCATCTTCTGCAAAAGTGACGATGCTGTCGAGCAGATGGTAGCCGTCCGCGCGCTGCCCGGTCACATGCAGTGCAAGATTGATCTTGGCGGGTGCCGCCTCGACGACCTCCGCCTCATTCTTCGGACTGCCTGAAATCACGGCCGTCAGGATTTCTTTTCAACTACGGCCGGTTCCGGCGGCTTCTCAGTCGGCGGGGCTGCCGCCTTGGCGGCATCGGCTTCGAGCGGCGGCAGGCCCTTGTCTATCTTCAGCTGGATCTTCGGGATCTCCGCTTCCTCGGGCTTGGAGGCCAGCGCCCGCTTCCACTGATAGGTGGCTTCGAGCTGGCGGCCGACCCGCCAGTAGGCGTCGCCGAGGTGGTCGTTGATCGTGGCGTCGCCGGCCTTCAGCTCGACGGCCCGTTCCAATTCCGTCACGGCTTCATCGAAACGGTTGAGGCGAAAATAGGCCCAGCCGAGCGAATCGACGATGTAGCCGTCATCCGGACGAAGCTCGACCGCCTTGCGGATCATGTCGAGGCCTTCTTCCAGATTGCGGTTCATGTCGACCCAGGAATAGCCGAGATAGTTTAGAACCTGCGGCTGGTCGGGGTTGAGTTCCAGCGACTTGCGGAAGTTCGGTTCGGCCTGGTCCCACTTCTTCAGGCGTTCATAGGCGATGCCGCGCTGGAAGAAGATCGACCAGTGGCTCTTTTGCGGTGCGTTGCCGATGATCTCGACAGCCTTGTCGTAATTCGCTGCCATCGCCGCATAGTCCTTGGCGTCGGAAAGGACACTGCCATAGGCGAGGTAGCTGCGGATGTCGGAAGGATCGGAATCGATCAGCGACTTGAGGTGCTTGCGGGCCTCGTCCACCTTGCCGGTTTCGGCGAGAGTGAGGCCAAGCTGCAGCTCGGAGATACGGCGCATCGGGGAAGTGGCCGGCACCTCGCTGTAGAAATGGATAGCCCGGTCCGCCTGCTTGGCGCTTTCCGAAATGCTGCCGAGCAGGATGAGCGTGTCGGCGCTGGTCTTGTCGAGGGCATGGGCAAGCTGCAGGTAGAGCAGGACCGTGTCTTCCGCGCCGTCGCGGTTGAGCGCGCCGCCGATGGAAAAGAGCACGCCGGCCGCGCCTTCGGCCGCGGTCTTCACCAGCGTCTCGGGCTTTTCGTCCTTGGAGATCCGGTCGCGCAGCGCCTTGAACGGCGCGTAATTGGTAATCAGCTCGTCGCCGGCCGAAATGGCGTCGAGCGCCTTCTGCTTGTTGCCGGCCTGCGCTTCGAGCATCGCGAGCGACATCACGGCACGCATGAAGGTGTCGGGAGCGGTCGCGCCGCCGGCCCTGTCGGTCACGGTCTCGTTGAAGTGCCTGCGGGCGGCATCGGTGTCACCGATCACGCTGGCGATTGCGCCGGCATTGTAGTTCTTGAAGATGCCGTACCAGTTCGGGCCTTTCAGGCCCTGTACCATCTCAAGCCCTTCCTTGCCCTTGCCTTCGCCCACCTTCGACCATGCGATCAGAAGCTGGTTCATCAGCCGGTCCAGGTCGTTCGGGCCGGTATAGTTGAGGATCTTCTGCGCATCGGCATATTTGCCATCGCGGATATCCCTGAGAGCGCGGGCAACGGAGGTCACGCGATCGACGGCGGCGTCGTGCTTCAGCACTTCGGCAAGCTCCACGCCCTCGTTGAAATCGCCGTTCATGAACAGCGAGATCATCAGCCGTTCCTGGATATCCAGTTCGTTCGGCGAAAAGGTGAGTGCTTTCTTGTAGAAGGCGATGGCGCTGGCATAGTCACGGTCGGCATCGGCCGTGCGGGCGGCAAGGAATGCGCCGGCAAAGGTATCCACGCTGTCGATATCGAACTTCTCGGCCGTCTCGGTCTGTGCCGGCTTGTCTTCGGCGGAAGCCGTCGTGGCGGCAAGTCCCGCCTGCATGATCGAGACCAGCAGCGAAAGCGCCGTGCCGGTAAGAAGACGGAGGGCAAAGCTTTGCCGCATGAAAGAGCCTTTCAAGAATCGATAAGGAGGCGTGCAGGACAGCATCTACCCCGTGACATGCCATGTTTCACTCAACAGCATGGCTTTTTTGAAGCAGGCCCGCAAGGCAATGTCACAGTTCGACCCCTAAGTGCTCGGTCAGTTCACTCGGGCGATACAGAAATCGATGACGTCCAACAGCGCGGATTTATAGGCGGTTTCAGGCAGCGGCGCGAGCGCATCGCGGGCAATGGTGCCGTAGTGCAGGGCACGGGCGATGGTGTCGTTGAGCGCGCCATATTTGGTGATCAGGCCGAGTGCCTTTTCCAGCCGCGCATCGTCGTTCTGTGCGCCTTCGATGGACTCGCGCCAGAACTCCCGTTCGGCCTGCGTGCCACGACGGTAGGACAGGATGACCGGCAGGGTGATCTTGCCTTCGCGGAAGTCGTCGCCGACGTTCTTGCCGAGATCGGCTGCCTTGCCGCCGTAATCCAGGGCGTCGTCGACGAGCTGGAAGGCGAGGCCGAGGTTCATGCCATAGGACTTGAGCGCATTGCGCCCGGCGCGGTCGGCACCGGCGATGATCGGGCCGACTTCGGCTGCTGCTGCAAAGAGCGCTGCCGTCTTGGCGCGGATGACCGAGAGATAATCGTCCTCGGTGGTCTCCATGTTCTTGGCGACCGAAAGCTGGAGAACCTCACCCTCCGCGATGACTGAAGCTGCACCTGACAGGACGTCGAGCGCTTCGAGCGAGCCGACTTCCACCATCATGCGGAAGGCCTGGCCGAGAAGGAAATCGCCGACGAGAACGCTTGCCTGATTGCCCCAGATCATCCGGGCGGTGGACTTGCCGCGGCGAAGATCGCTTTCGTCCACCACGTCGTCATGCAGAAGCGTTGCCGTATGCATGAACTCGACGCTGGTCGCGAGCTTCACGTCGCCATCGCCTTCGTAGCCGAACAGGGCCGCCGAAGCGAGCGTCAGCATGGGCCGCAGACGCTTGCCACCGGACGAGATCAGGTGGTTTGCGACTTCCGGGATCATCTGCACGTCGGAACCGGCCTTGGACAGGATCAACTGGTTGACCCGCTCCATGCCTGGTTTCGTCAGGTCCACCAGCGGCTTGATGGAAGCCTGTTTGTTTTTGTTTTCCTCAAGCGGTATGACTACGCCCAACGCACCGGACTCCAATTGCATTTTGGGGGCGACAATAAAAAGTGGCGACATCAACAGCAAGCACGAATTGGTGCATCTCGCCTTTTTCATTAGGGTTTTGAGGTAAAATGTACGAGATCATCCGCACCAACGACGCCGTTCTCCTCTCTTTCGCAGAGAGCCTGCTCAAGGATGCCGGGATTCCCTGCATGATCGCCGATCAGGCCATGAGCATTCTGGAAGGGTCGCTCGGTATGCTGCCCCGGCGGCTTCTGGTTGCCGAGGAGCAGGCGGAAGAGGCACGCAAACTGCTGATCGATGCCGGTCTCGCCGACGAATTGCGCGACGAGGACGAATAACCTTGTCTGGCTCGGTCTCAGGCGTGGGTGTTGACACCATCGATGCCTTCCATCGCGGTCGCTTTCATCTCGTCCAGCCGAAGGGCAGGGGGCACCGTGCCGGCATGGATGCCATGCTGCTCGCCTCGCTGGTCGATGCGCAAAAGCCAATCCGTCTTGCCGATCTCGGCGCCGGCGCCGGCGCCGCTGGCCTTGCGGTTGCGGCACGGCTGGAGGGCGCGCAGGTAACGCTGGTCGAACGCTCGCCGGACATGGCGGCTTATGCCCGCAGGAGCCTCGAATTGCCCGAAAACGCAGCGTTTCGCTCGCGGGTAAACGTGATCGAGGCCGATGTGACGTTGACCGGCCGGGCGCGCGTTGCTGCGGGGCTTGCCGATGACAGCTTCGAGCACGTCATCATGAACCCGCCTTTCAATGACGCTGGCGATCGCAAGACGCCGGATGCCCTGAAAGCGGAGGCGCACGCCATGACGGAAGGCCTGTTCGAGAGCTGGATCAGGACCGCGGGTGCGATCATGGTGCCCGGCGGCCAGTTGTCGCTGATCGCCCGCCCGCAATCCGTGGCCGAGATTATTGCAGCCTGCGGCAAACGCTTCGGCGGGCTGGAGATCACCCCGGTCTATCCGCGGGTCGGGGAAAATGCCGTGCGCATCCTCGTGACCGCGATAAAGGGATCGCGCGCGCGACTGAATTTCCGCTCGCCGCTCCTGATGCATGACGACCCCGAAAGCCACAAGTTCTCGGCTTTCGTCGATGACCTGAACAACGGCCGCGCCGCCTATCCGCGTGGCTGAGGCAGCCGCCACGGCACCGGTCAGCCGGTCACGAAGTCCGCGACCAGTTTGACGTTGAGCGCGGTGATAACGATGGCGATCAGCAGTGCGATTGCCGACAGCCAGCGGGGCGAGACGAGCGCGCCCATCTTCGTACGGTCCGCGGTCATCAGCACCAGCGGGAAGACGGCGAAGGGCAATTGCAGGCTGAGCACGACCTGGCTGAGGATCAGGAGTTCCGCCGTGCCGCTCTCGCCATACCAGATGGCGACGAAGCCGGCGGGTATGATGGCAAGGCCACGCGTCAGAAGCCGCCGCACCCACGGCTTCAGCTTCATGTCGAGGAAGCCTTCCATCACGATCTGGCCGGCAAGCGTGGCGGTCAGCGTCGAGTTGAGGCCGCTGCAAAGCAGCGCCACCCCGAAAAGCGTCGGCGCGACGGAGCTGCCCAGCAGCGGTGACAGCAGCGCATGGGCGTCGCCGAGTTCGGCAACCTCCTGATGGCCGCTGCGGTGAAAGGTTGCCGCCGCAAGGATCAGGATCGAGGCATTCACCAGGAAGGCGAAGAACAGCGCCAGCGTCGAATCGATGGTCGCGAATGTCAGGGCCATCCTGCGGCTCTTGTCGTTGTCCTCGATGCCGCGGGTCTGCACGATGCCGGAATGCAGGTAGAGATTGTGCGGCATCACTGTCGCGCCGATGATGCCGATGGCGATGTAGAGCATGGCCGGGTTGGTCACGACATCCATCGTCGGCAGGAAGCCTGTGGCGACTTCCGACCAGTCGGGCCGGGCAAGCGCAAGCTGCACGGCGAAACTCAGGCCGATGACTGCGGTAAGCGTGATGACGAAGATTTCCACCCAGCGGAAACCAAGGCGCTGCAGCAGCAGCACGATGAAGACATCGACGGCCGTGATGAGAACGCCGACGGCAAGCGGCAGGCCGAATATGAGCTGAAGGCCGATTGCCGTGCCGATCACCTCGGCGATGTCGGTCGCCACGATGACGATTTCCGCGATCACCCAGAGCGCAATGCTGACCGGCTTCGGATAGGCATCCCGGCAGGCGCGGGCGAGGTCGCGGCCGGATGCGATGGCAAGGCGCGCGGCAAGCGCCTGCAACAGGATTGCCATGCTGCTCGACAGCAGGATGGCGACGAGCAGCGCATAGCCGAAGCGCGAGCCACCGGCGAGCGACGTCGCCCAGTTGCCCGGATCCATGTAGCCGACCGCCACGAGATAGCCGGGTCCGAGAAACGCGAGAGCCCGCCGCCAGAAGGGGCTGCTGCTTTTGACCGGGATGGTGGCGTGCGTTTCCGAAAGCGACGGTACGCCGCGTTCTCGCCGCCAGGCGGTTTGAGGCGTGTCGCTGATGCCGGGTTCGGCCATGGAAAATCTTTTCTTGAATGCGAATAACTCGCAACAATAGCTATGCCCAGTTTGTGCAGTGCGCAAGTGTCTTTGGCCGGCATGGCGCGACTTTTGGTAAGTGGCTTCGATGTATGCGCGTTGTCGTGCCTTGAGTGCCGCTCCGCAGGTACAGGCTTTCGGAACTCGCGTGGATTTGACGGCTACTCCTTTCGCCGATATGCGGACCACATCGACAGGCATTGCGCCTGACACCAATCTTCCTACATGTGTTGCCAGAACACGTAACAAGACAGTGAGTGAGTTTTGATGGCCGGATGGTTGAAGCGCCTTTTGCCGAAGAGGTTTCGGAACGATAGCGTCGTCATTCCTGTTGTGCGTCTGCACGGCGCGATCATGAGCGGGGGCGGCAAGTTCAAGCCGAACCTCAATCTGGCCAGCGTTGCTCCCATGCTGGAAAAGGCCTTCGCGAAGAAGGACAGCCCGGCGGTGGTCCTGTCGATCAATTCTCCCGGGGGATCACCGGTGCAGTCGCGCATGATCTTCGAGCGCATTCGTGCGCTGGCGGAGGAAAAGCACAAGCGCGTGCTGATTTTCGTCGAGGATGTCGCGGCGTCCGGCGGTTACATGATTGCGCTGGCCGGCGACGAGATCATCGCGGATTCGACCTCCATCGTCGGCTCGATCGGTGTCGTTTCCGGCGGTTTCGGCTTCCCCGAACTCCTGAAGAAGATCGGTGTCGAAAGGCGTGTCTATACCGCCGGCGAGAACAAGGTGATCCTCGATCCCTTCAAGCCGGAAAAGGAAAGCGACATCGAATATCTGAAGACGCTGCAGCTCGAGATCCATCAGGTCTTTATCGACATGGTGGTGAGTCGCCGCGGCAGCGTATTGTCCGATGATCCCTCGCTGTTTTCCGGCCTCTTCTGGACCGGGCGGCGCGGGTTGGAACTCGGCCTCGTCGACAGCCTCGGCGATATGCGCAGCGAGATCAAGAAACGCTACGGCAAGGATGCGAAGCTCGAACTCGTCTCCGGCGCACGGGATTTCTTCGGCCGCCGCGTGCCGGGTGTCTCCGTTTCGGCCGACGGCATGGGCGAGATCGCCGCAGTCGCCGTCTCCGGTCTTGCCGAAACGCTGGAAGAGAGAGCATTGTGGAGCCGTTACGGGCTCTGACATCGCGGGAGGAACATGTCGCGGATCATATTTTTCATCGTTCTCATCGGCGGGGTCTACTGGTTCTACCGCCGTTTCGTGAGCGACGCCGAGAAGCTCTCGGTCAAGTCAAAGCGCGTCCACAAGGAACGCCGCAACTCTGCCCACGGTACGCTGGTCAAGGATGAAAAGACCGGCGAATACCGCGTCCGCCGCGAGGACGAATAGGCGTTAGGCTTGTTCGTGAAATAGGCATGATATACATTGTGTAATGTATATCATGGAGGGTTCTATGCAGGTCTCCCGATGGGGCAATAGTCTTGCCATTCGCATTCCTGCCGCCGTTGCCGAAGCGCTTGAACTGAAGGAAGGCGACGAGGTCAATGTGCGGGTGAGTGGCTCCCGCACTTTCGAGATCGGACGGGAGGATAGCCGGGAACAGGCTCTGACGCGTATTCGCAACGCGAGGATCAGTCTGCCGGCGGGCTGGACGTTTGATCGCGACGAAGCGAACGAACGCTGCGGATGAAGCCCCCTCTCCTTGACACCAATATCCTGATCTATGCTTTCAGCGATGATCTGAAGGCTGGACGTGCACAGGAGTGTCCTGCGCAACCCTTCGTGCTTTCGACGCAGGCGCTGAATGAATTCGCCAACGTCGCACTTCGCAAACTAGGCATGACGGCCCCTGAAGTGCGCATTGCCATTGCGGACATCTGCCTATTGGCCGAGGACATATTTCCGCTGGATCGCCGCACCCATGAAATGGCGCTCGACATTGCCGAGCGATACCACCTGTCCTTTTACGACAGCCTCATGTTGTCTGCTGCTTGTCTGGCTGGCTGTCCCTCTTGCCTTTCGGAAGACATGCAGCACGGCCTGCTGATCGAGGGCGGAACGACGGTCGCTAATCCGTTTATCTAAATGGCGGCAGGCTGCATTGCCCAAGCATCACTTGACCCCTTCGCCCTGTCGTGGCACCAGACGGGCCACCTTTGCAAGACAAGCTCCGGACGAAAATCCCATGACCGAGACCACCATCGCCCCCCATATGGACCCCAAGCGCTCGTTTCAGGCCCTGATCCTGACCTTGCACAATTACTGGGCCGACAAGGGTTGCGCGGTTCTCCAGCCTTACGACATGGAAGTCGGCGCCGGTACCTTCCATCCCGCGACGACGCTGCGCGCTCTCGGCCCCAAGCCGTGGAAAGCGGCTTACGTCCAGCCCTCGCGTCGTCCGTCCGACGGCCGCTACGGCGAAAACCCCAACCGTCTGCAGCACTATTACCAGTACCAGGTCATCCTGAAGCCGAACCCGTCGAACCTGCAGGAACTCTACCTCGGTTCGCTCGCGGCCATCGGCCTCGATCCGCTGCTGCATGACGTCCGCTTCGTCGAGGATGACTGGGAAAGCCCGACGCTCGGCGCCTGGGGTCTCGGCTGGGAATGCTGGTGCGATGGTATGGAGGTCTCGCAGTTCACCTATTTTCAGGCCGTCTGCGGCATCGATTGCTCGCCGGTCGCCGGCGAACTGACCTACGGTCTGGAACGTCTCGCCATGTATGTGCAGGGCGTCGACAACGTCTACGACCTCAACTTCAACGGCCGCGAAGGCGACGAGAAGATTTCCTATGGCGATGTCTTCCTGCAGGCCGAGCAGGAATATTCCCGCCATAACTTCGAATACGCCAACACTGAAATGCTGCACCGGCATTTCATCGACGCCGAAAGGGAATGCCAGGCCCTGCTCGCCGCCGGCGCACCGGGCGACCCGAACGCCCTGCACAAATGCGTCTTCCCGGCCTATGACCAGTGCATCAAGGCATCGCACGTTTTCAACCTGCTAGATGCCCGCGGCGTGATCTCGGTTACTGAGCGCCAGAGCTACATCCTGCGCGTGCGAACCCTCGCCAAGGCCTGCGGCGAAGCCTTCCTGCTCACCGACGCCGGCGGCGCAAACTTCGGCAAGGCCGCCTGAAAAAGGGGTAGCTGGCGAAATCTCGCCTGCATGCCGGGATCTACACTTTTTTCAAGTTGCAACGGCCGGAAAGACATCGTCTTCTCGGCCGTTATGCTTTGAAGGGTAATCCCTGTCCTTCGGAACCGGGATGCCGCCGATACCTTCGTCCTCATTCTTGGCACGACCGTTCGATGCATCATGACTTTGACGGTGCAACCGGTTAACGTGCGCCCATTAAGTATGGGAGCCCGATTTCATGTTTACGATCCTCGTTATTCTTGCCGCCGTCGCCGTTTATGTCGTCTATATCTACAACAGCCTCGTCAAATCCCGGCAGATGACCGAGGAGGCATGGTCAGGCATCGACGTGCAACTGAAGCGGCGCGCGGATTTGATCCCGAACCTGATCGAGACGGTGAAAGGCTATGCCGCCCATGAAAAGGGCACGCTCGAAGAGGTTGTCGAACTGCGCAACAAGGCGCAGGCGGTGCCCCCGGGCGATATCGCCGGCCGTGCCCAGGCGGAAGGCCTGCTCGGTCAGGCGCTCGGCCGGGTGATCGCGCTTGCTGAAGCCTATCCCGATCTCAAGGCCAACCAGAACTTCCTCGAACTGCAGAAGTCGCTGGAGACCATCGAGGGCGAGATCCAGATGTCGCGCCGTTACTACAACGGTGCGGCACGCGATCTGAACGTCAAGGTCGACAGCTTTCCGTCCAACCTCGTCGCCCGCAATTTCGGTTTCGGCAAGGCGGGCTATTTCGAGATTACCAACGAGGCGGACCGCGCCGTGCCAAGCGTGAAGTTCTGATCGGCCCCGGAGCCCCGCATGTTCTTCCGACTGCTCGCCGCCCTTTGCCTCGCCTGCCTGATGGCGCTTTCGCCGGGGCTTGTCGTGGCCGCAGAGTTCATCCGCAGCTACGATGCGCAGATCGCCGTCTCCGCTGACGCCAGCCTCGAGGTCACGGAAACCATCACGGTCCGCGCCGAGGGCAATGATATCAGGCGCGGCATCTTCCGGGATTTCCCGCTCTATGCGGAGGATGCGAAGGGACGCCGCACCAAGGTTGACTTCGAACTCCTGTCCGTCGAGCGGGATGGCGAGCCGGAAACCTCGCACACCGAGAGCATTACGGGCGGCATCCGCATTTATGCCGGATCGGCGGATACCTATCTTGCCCCTGGGGACTACACTTACCGCATCGTCTATCGCACCGGTCGACAGATCCGCTATTTCGACGATCACGACGAACTCTACTGGAACGTGACCGGTAATGGCTGGCGGTTTCCCATCAACGAAGCGTCGGCCACAGTCGTCCTGCCGGAAGGTGTGAAACCGACCGAGACGGCCTATTACACGGGTTATCTGGGCGCGACGGATCGCAATGCGCGAATGCTGCGCACCAGCGAGGGCGTCTATTTCGAGACCACCGCACCGCTGCTGCCGGAGCAGGGGTTGACCATCGCCGTGGGCCTGCCGAAGGGCGCGCTCGCAGCGCCTTCCAGCGAGCAGAGCCTCTGGTGGCTGCTGCGCGACAATCTCGCCAACATCATCGGCTTTGGCGGCCTCGCTCTCGTCTTCGTTTATTACCTGCGGTCTTGGCTTGCGGTCGGGCGTGATCCGGCCGGTGGCGTTATCGTGCCGCGCTGGGATGCGCCCGATGGCATTTCCCCGGCGCTGGTGAATTACATCGACAACAAGGGCTTTTCCGGCGCGGGCTGGACGGCGCTTTCCGCCTCCGCCCTCGACCTCGCGGTGAAGGGCTATGTCGTCCTTGATGACCTCGAAAAATCCATCGTCATCCGCCGGACGGAAAAGCCGCTGGACGGCAAGCTGCCGACCGGGCAGGCGGCGCTGATCGCCGAGGTGGGCAAGCCCGGCTCGGAACTGGTGATCGACAAGGCCAATGGCCAGCGCGTGCAGGCTGTCGGCCAGAGGTTCCGCTCGGCCATCGAGAAGGAGCATCGCGGCAAGTATTACCGTTCGAATTCAGGATACATCTTCGGCGGCGTGGTGCTGAGCGGCGCGGTCTTCGTTGCACTGCTGATGTTCGGCGATCTGAGCGAGGATACGATCGGCATGATGTTCGTGCCGATCTTCTTCGCGGTCTTTCTCGGCGGCTTCGCCGTCAATCTCGGCAAGGGCCTGCGCCGTGGGGCATCGCTTCCCGTCCGCATCTTCTCCATCATCGGGCTGGCCGCGGTCGCTGCGGTGGCGCTCACCGTCTTTTCCGGCATCCTGCTGGCCATCTTCACCGAGCTGGAGGAAAGCCATCAACTCGGTTTGCTCGCAGCCATCGGCGGCGTGGTGCTGATCAACGCGCTGTTCTTCTTCCTGATGGGCGCGCCGACGCCGCTCGGCCGCAAGCTGATGGACGGCATCGAGGGACTGCGCATCTACATGACGCTCGCTGAAAAGGACCGGATGAACATGCAGGGTGCGCCAAAAATGTCGCCGCAGCATTTCGAGACGCTGCTGCCCTACGCGGTAGCGCTTGGCGTTGAAAAGCCGTGGACGCGAACTTTCGAGACGTGGCTCGCGACAGCTGCGGCCGGAGCCGCCGCCGCTGCCTATCAGCCAGCCTGGTATCATGGTTCCAGCCCCGGCGATTTCGGCGGCCGCATCGGTGGCTTTTCCTCGTCCATGGCATCCACCATCGCCTCCACACTTCCAGAACCGCCAAAAAGCTCGTCGTCAGGCCTTTCTTCCGGCGGCGGTTCCTCCGGTGGCGGAGGTGGCGGCGGCGGTGGTGGCGGGTGGTAGGTTAGGCCCACCGAAAGAGGAGCAAAGATATTGGCAAGACCTTCGTCATCGCTCGATCGGTTCAAGCGCGCCAATGCGCGGCGGCTGCGTGCAACGATGACGGATGCGGAAAGTCGACTTTGGCGACATCTGTGGCGTATACCGATTGCGGGGACGCATTTCAGAAGGCAGGTACCGATCGGTCGATATTTTGCGGATTTCGCGTGTCACCAGATTGGCTTGGTGATTGAGTTGGATGGTAGTCAGCATGCAAACGGAGATGCTACGCGCCATGACGAGGAACGGTCGCAGTTCCTGGCTTTACAGGGATACCGGGTCATTCGCTTCTGGAACCATGAGGTTTTGGGTGAACTGGATGCTGTTCTCGATACCATTTTTGCAGCAGTGCAAGAGCAGCAAGCAGCTTTGTCTCTTTCTGGCGTTGTTCACCCCACCCCGTGCCTTCGGCCCGACCCTCCCCCTCAAGGGGAGGGTGGCTGCTGATGCCGCCGTTCCACGCTCCACCTCCCCCTTGAGGGGGGAGGTCGCCGCGAAGCGGCGGGTGGGGGTGACTTATGCGGCACGATGGTCAGGCGATGCTGCTAATTCCCGCCCGTTGGTGCCATTTCGCGATTGTCTACCCGCGCCAAATTTTGCTAGCAGGGGCTAGCTTTTTAATCAGCCCACACCGGACTTTTGGTCCAACCCTCCTTTCAAGGGAGGGGCAGGAAAGAGAACATGCCCGATCTTCTGCTCGAACTTCGCTCCGAGGAAATCCCGGCCCGTATGCAGCGCAAGGCTGCCGGCGACCTCAAGAAACTCGTCACCGATGCACTGGTCGAGGCGGGTCTGAGTTACGAGGGTGCGCGCGAATACTGGACGCCGCGCCGGCTGACGCTGGACATTCGCGGCCTGACCGCCCGTTCCGCCGATATCCGCGAGGAGAAGAAGGGCCCGAGCGTCAGTGCTCCGCAGCCCGCCATCGATGGCTTCCTGCGCGGCGCGGGCCTCACCTCCATCGATCAGGCAACCGTCAAGACCGATCCGAAGAAGGGTGATTTCTACGTCGCCTATCTCGAAAAGCCCGGTCGCGCTGCGGAAGAAATCGTTGCCGAGGTCATGCCCGGCATCATCCGCACCTTCCCCTGGCCGAAGTCCATGCGCTCCGGTTCGGCCTCCATGCCGAAGGGTTCCGTCTATGGCGGGATCGAGGGCAAGGGCATGGAAGCGCTGCGCTGGGTACGCCCGCTGCAGTCGATCGTCTGCACCTTCGGCTCCGACCATGATGAAACCGTCGTCATTCCCTTCGAGATCGACGGCATCACCGCCGGCAATGTCACCTATGGCCACCGCTTCCACGCACCGGCCGCCATCACGGTTCGTCGTTTCGACGATTACGTCGCGAGCCTCGAAAAGGCGAAGGTCATCCTCGATGCCGAGCGCCGCAAGCAGATCATCGCGCAGGACGCCGCCAATCTCGCCTTCGCCAACGGCCTCGATCTGGTCGAGGACGAAGGCCTGCTGGAAGAGGTGTCCGGCCTCGTCGAATATCCGCATGTGCTGCTCGGCACCTTCGAGACGGATT
This sequence comes from Rhizobium sp. ACO-34A, assembly GCA_002600635.1. Taxonomy (NCBI): domain Bacteria; kingdom Pseudomonadati; phylum Pseudomonadota; class Alphaproteobacteria; order Hyphomicrobiales; family Rhizobiaceae; genus Rhizobium; species Rhizobium sp. ACO-34A. The sequence goes on from CP021371.1 coordinate 1,185,455, forward strand.
ACCTGACGATCCCGGCCGAGATCATCCGGTTGACCATCAAGACCAACCAGAAGTGCTTCGTCACCCGCCCGCATGGTGAGACCGAAGGTCTCTCCAACCATTTCGTTCTCGTCTCCAACATCGAGGCGAAGGACGGCGGCAAGGAGATCATGCACGGTAATGGCAAGGTCGTGCGCGCCCGCCTTTCGGATGCGCTGCACTTCTGGAAGCGCGACCAGGGCGACCTGCCGGATCTGGAAACGCTGAAGGCTTCCGCCGAAAAGTTCGGTCTCGACCTGAAGAAGCCGCTTGACCAGCGCATGGCCAAGCTCGATGCGCTGAACGTCACGTTCCATGCAAAGCTCGGCACGCAGGGCGAACGCGTTACGCGCATCCGGGCGCTGGCAGAGAAAGTCGCCCCGATCGTCGGCGCCGATGCAGCACTGGTCGACCGCGCGGTCGTGCTGGCCAAGGCGGACCTCCGTACCGAAGCCGTTGGCGAATTCCCGGAACTGCAGGGCGTCATGGGCCGCAAGTACGCGCTGCTGCAGGGCGAGCACGGCTCCGTCGCAACCGCCATCGAGGACCACTACAAGCCGCAGGGACCGTCCGACCGCGTGCCGGACGACAAGGTCGCAATCACGGTAGCCCTTGCCGACAAGCTCGACACGTTGATCGGTTTCTGGGCTATCGATGAAAAGCCGACCGGCTCGAAGGACCCCTACGCGCTTCGCCGCGCAGCGCTCGGCGTGGCTCGGATTATCCTTGAGTGTGGTGTTCGGTTGCAGCTTCTTAAATATATAAGGAAGCCGATGGCGTTGATGCTGATGCAGTTGAGCGGTGAGCGTCGAGAATTGAAGATGCCGCTAAAAACATTCTTTGAGGTCAAGTTAGCAAATAAAACACTCGCCACGGATGATAATTGGCAAGAAGAAATCCAGCGTATTTATGCGGAATACAAGAGATTTGTCGATGAACCCAAAAGCGAAAATGAGCTAATCGATGCATTTCGAGCAAAAACTGCCGACCTCCTGTCCTTCTTCCATGATCGCCTGAAGGTCTACCTGCGCGATCAGGGCGCGCGCCATGACATCATCGATTCCGTGCTGACGCCGGAGGCCGACGACCTGTTGATGGTCGCTCGCCGTGCCGAGGCGCTGACCGCCTTCATCACGTCCGAGGACGGCAAGAACCTGCTGGCCGGCACCAAGCGTGCGACCCAGCTGCTGGCCGCGGAAGAGAAGAAGGGCACCGTGGTTGCCGATGCCGTGTCGGATGCGCTTCTGAAGCTCGATGCCGAACAGGCGCTCTTTGCCGCCATCAAGGTGGCGAGCGCGGAGGCGGCCGATGCCGTCGCGAGCGAGGATTTCCGCTCCGCCATGCAGGCCCTGTCGAAGCTCCGCGCGCCTGTCGACAAGTTCTTCGACGACGTGCTGGTCAATGACGAGGACGCTGCCATCAGGGCAAACCGACTGGCGCTGCTGAAGGCCATCCGCGAGGCAACGGGTACGGTCGCGGATTTCTCCAAGATCACGGGGTAATCCGGAGGCGCGGGCGATGGACAGGATCCTCATCAGCGCCTGTCTTCTCGGTCACGCCGTCCGTTATGATGGCAAGGGCAAGCTGCTCGTCCATCCCGCGATCGATCGCTGGCGGGAGGAGGGACGGCTGGTGACGATCTGTCCGGAGATGGCGGGCGGCATGGCCGTTCCGCGTCCGCAAGCGGAGATCGAGAACGGCCTTACCGGTGAGGATGTGCTGGACGGCAAGGCCCGCGTCATCGAGGTGACGGGCGGCGATGTGACTGCGGAGTTCATCGCTGGTGCCGAACGGGCTCTCGCATTCGCTGGCGACAATGGTTGTACTTTCGCGCTGCTGATCGACGGCAGCCCCTCCTGCGGATCGGGCCTGATCTATGACGGCTCCTTTGCCGGTATAAAACATGCGGGCCGGGGTGTGACTGCAGCGCTTTTCCGCCGGTCAGGGATAGACGTGTTTTCCCATCACGACATCGACGCGCTGGCGGAACGTCTTCGCAAATAACAGGTAAAACGATCTGCTGGTCGTGAATTATGCGAAAGCAAAGAGGCAGGGCACGTAAGCGATAGCCTTCAAAATATCCGACACAACGGCGTTCCTGGCACCCCCCTCTGCCTTGCCAGGCATCTCTCCCTCAAGGGGGGGATCGGCATAGCGGTAGGCCTCTCGGTCTCTTTACTCCATCCAATCACTTGAAGAAGAACTGCGCTCTAACCCATTGAAGCTACGCATTGAGCTTTTCGAAATTCGATTCCGATTTTCGGGCTGATGGGCTCTGTCGAAGGGGCGGGTGGTATCAACATCCGATCTCCCCCCTTGAGGGGGAGATGGCCGGCAGGCCAGAGGGGGGTGAGCCGCAAGCTCACAATTGTCATCGCGTACATGCCCAGTCATCACGAATACGCTCCAGACACACCTCTTCCAGACACAAACAAAAAAGCCGCCGGACATATATCGTCCGACGGCTTCCCTCACGCCCCCGCGTTGAAGGTTTGTCTCAGCTTGCCATGCGCATGCTGCTCGCCATGTTGGAAAGGCTGCTTGTCTGCGAGCCGCCGACCCTGAAGCCACGGATGAGTTCGAGCAGGTCGCCGGTGTCGTTGGCCAGCACCTCGGCCGAAGCCGTGGTTTCCTCCGCCATGGCGGCGTTCTGCTGCGTGGCGGTGTCGAGCTGGTTCATCGAAGAGGAAATCGAGCGCAGCGTCGTATCCTGCTCCTGCGCGCTGTAGGAGATCTTCGACACGATGTCGTTGGCGCTTTCGATCTGGCCGGAAATGCGCTTCAGCGCTTCGCCTGCCTCGCCGACCAGCTGCACGCCCTGTTCGACCTGGGTGGAGGAGCGGGCGATCTGGTCCTTGATTTCCTTCGCGGCCGCCGCCGAGCGCTGGGCGAGTTCGCGAACTTCCTGAGCGACGACGGCAAAGCCCTTGCCGCTTTCGCCGGCGCGTGCTGCCTCGACACCGGCATTCAGCGCCAGCAGGTTGGTCTGGAAGGCGATCTCGTCGATCACGCCGATGATCTTGGAGATTTCATTGGAGGAATTTTCGATGCCGCTCATGGCGGCAATCGCCTGGGCAACGACAGCATCGCTCTGGCGTGCCTCGGAGGAGACGGCGTTGACGCGGCTTGCGGCTTCGCGGGCGCCTTCGGCTGTCTGGCGAACGGCAACCGTCAGTTCGTCCAGAGCGGCGGAGGTTTCCTCAAGGCTTGCAGCTTGACGCTCGGTGCGCTGGGCAAGTTCGCCGGATGCGCGGCGGATCTCTTCCTTGCTGACGGCGATGTCATTGCCCTTGAGGTTGACGCGGCCCATGGCCTCTTCGAGGCGCGAAAGCGCTTCGTTGAAGTTGTGGCGCAACGTTTCATACTTGTTGCCGAGGTCCTCGCAGCGCACGGTCAGATCACCCTGTGCGAGGTACTTGAGGGCCGCGCCGATGGTGGAGACCACATGCGCCTGCTGTTCGGCTTCGGAACGCTGCATGTCGGCATTCTGCCGGCGTTCGCTGTCGAGCTGCATCTGCTGCTCTTCCTGGCGGGCGGTCAGGGCATGGCGTTCGCGCACCTTTTCCTGCAGCTCCTTGGTGGCCTTGGCCATCATGCCGACCTCATTGCTCATGTCCGTATGAGGAATGGTGAGAGAGACGTTCTCGTTGGCGACTTCCTCAAGCGCGTTGTGGATGGCCTTGAGCGGCTGCGCGATGCCGCGGATGACGAACCATGCGGCCAGAGCGGCAAAGACCAGAACGCAGAAACCCATGATCAGAACGCCGGTGACGTCTTTCATGATACTGGCGTCGAGATCGTCGAGATAGGCACCGGTGCCGACCATGACTTCCCAGGCGGGGAAATTCTTGGAATAGGCAGCCTTCGGGAAAAGGGCATCTTCAGGATTGCCGGGCTTGGAGAACTCGAACTCGGTCCAGCCGCCGCCAGCCTTGGCCTTGTCGATGATGTTCATCAGGAACTTGTCGCCCTTCTTGTCGGTCAGGCCCGAAAAGTCCTGCCCAACGCCCTTCTTGCCGGGATAGATGAGGCGGATGCCCTTGTAGTCGTAGCCGAAGAAATAGCCGTCAGGCTCGAAGCGCAGGTCGTTGATGACGTCGAAGGCCTGTTCCTGTGCCTGCTCGCGGGTAAGCACGCCCTTCGTCTCAAGATCGTGATAGCGCGCCATGATCGAAAGCGCTGTTTCCGTCTGGGTCCGCAGCATCTCGTAGCGCTCGTTGTAGATGGCCTTGGCCGACGAACGGATTTCATAGAAGCTGGTAAAAGCGAAGGCCACCATCAGTACGGCGACCAGCAAGATGAGCTGGGAGGAGATCTTGAGGTTTTTCATCGCAGTTGGCCTTCGGACAGCATGAAAGGGCGCGCGTCACCGGGCAAGCGGTGGCGGCATGAATCGCAGGAAGTTTTGGAAAAGCGCATGATGCGCCAAAGGAAGATGCTGCATCGCATCATTGAAAATACTATGGAACTTCAATTTTAAACATTTTCCTAAAATTGAAGCATTCCGGATAGTCTTGGCAGGCTGACCAAAAAAAGTCGCCGGCATTTCTGCCGGCGGTTGTTGCGGTATTGATTTTATACTCGCGCGGCGCGTCAGGAGGCGCGGCGCATTCTTTCGGCCATCGCACCAAGGCCGGCGGAGGACTGCATGCCCTGTCCGGAAACCCGGAAGCCGCGGATGAGGTTCAGCAGTTCCTCGGTGTCGCTGGCCAGAGCCTCGGCCGAAGCCGTGGTCTCTTCCGCCATCGCCGCATTGTGCTGGGTCGCCGCGTCGAGCTGGTTCATCGACGAGGAGATGGAGCGCAGGGTGGTGTCCTGTTCCGACGCGGAATGGGCGATCTTGGTGACGATGTCGCTTGCCGCCTTGATCTGGTCGGAGATGCGCTTCAGCGCTTCGCCAGCCTCGCCAACCAGCTGCACGCCGTTCTGCACCTGAACGGAAGACCGCGAGATCTGTTCCTTGATCTCCTTGGCGGCAGCCGCAGAGCGCTGCGCAAGCTCGCGGACTTCCTGTGCGACGACGGCGAAACCCTTGCCGCTTTCGCCGGCGCGGGCGGCTTCGACGCCTGCGTTCAGGGCCAGAAGGTTGGTCTGGAAGGCGATCTCGTCGATCACGCCGATAATCTTGGAGATTTCCGAAGACGAGTGCTCGATGCCGCTCATCGCGCCGATCGCCTGGGCGACGACGGCATCCGAGCGGGAGGCCTCGGTCGAAACGGCGTGGACGCGCTTTGCCGCTTCCTGGGCGCCGTCGGCGGTCTGGCGAACGGCAACCGTCAGCTCGTCGAGGGCAGCCGAGGTTTCCTCGAGATTGGCTGCCTGACGCTCTGTACGCTGCGAAAGTTCGTTGGAGGCGCGGCGGATCTCTTCCTTCGAGCCGCCGATGTCGATGCCCTTGGCGCTGACCTTCGCCATGGCCGCTTCGAGGTGCGACAGCGCTTCGTTGAAGTTGTCGCGCAGGCCGGAATACTTGGCGCCGATATCGCCGCAACGGACGGTGAGGTCACCGTGTGCGAGCTGTTCCAGCGCCTGGCCGATGGTGGAGACGACGCGGGCCTGCTGCTCGGCTTCGGAACGCTGCATGTCGGCGTTATGCTGACGCTCGCTGTCGAGCTGCATCTGCTGTTCGTCCTGGCGGGCAGCAAGCGCGTGGCGTTCACGCACCTTCTCCTGCAGTTCCTTGGTGGCCTTGGCCATCATGCCGACTTCGTTGCGCATGTCGGTGTGCGGAATGGCAAGCGAGACGTTTTCGTTGGCCACTTCTTCCAGCGCATGATGGATGGCCTTCAGCGGCAGCGTGATGCCGCGAATGACGATCCAGCCGGCGGCGAGGCCGAGAACGACCAGCGTTGCGCCGATCATCATGGCCTTCCAGATCATCGCGTTGAGCTTGATCTGCAGGTCGTCGATATAGACGCCGGTGGCGACGATCATGTTCCACGGCTCGTAGGACTTGCTGTAGACGGCCTTTTCAAAGACTTCGCCGCTCTTGTCGCCGGGCTTTTCCCAGAAGTAATGGGTGACGCCGCCACCCTTCTTGCCCTTTTCAAGCATTTCTTCGCGGAAGAGGTTGCCCTTCTTGTCCGGCTGGCCCTTGCTGTTCAGGCCGATCTGCTGCGGATTGGGATGGAAGACCGTTACGACGTCGTAGGAAATGCCGAAGAGATAGCCGTTCGGCTCGAACTTTGCCTTGGAGAGAACCGCGAAGGCCTGCTTCTGGGCTTCTTCCTTGGTCAGCTCGCCGGATTTCACCTTGGCGTCATAGCTTTCGATGATCGCGAGGCCGGATTCGACCTGCGTGCGCAGCATGTCGGTGCGCTCGGTATAGATCGCGTCCGCGGCCGAACTGATCTGGAAATAGGTTGCGATGCCGAATGCGATCATCAGGGCACCGATCAACCCAAGCAACTGGTGGGAAATCTTCAGATTCTTCATGGGTCCTCGCTCGATCAAAGGGTCCGGCGGCGTTCTGCCGATCCTTGCGAGGTTCCTCTGCACTCGCCAGTGCACATGCATCATGCGGCTTCCGGGTTATGCAGCGAGGATGCGGGCTGTTGTGTAAAATTTGAATTATATTGGCCCGACAACAAATAAACCCCAAAAAATAGGAGGGTTTTAGTCGCAAATGATACCGTTTCGCGATTTCGGATAACTATTGGGAACCAATATATAATTTGAAATTGACGCACGTCATTTTTTGATGTCGCGCCAAGGTAGTTTTACTTGTTTTGCAGATGATGTTTTTCACCTTCAGGTAGCGAAAACGCCCCGGTTTTGCCGAGGCGTTTGCTCCGCATTGGCGCGGCAGGCCCGATCAGCCCGGATCGTATGGCTGGGTGGGGCAGGGAAGGCGAACGGCGACTTATTGCAGGCGCAGATCGAAGGTCGTGACATCGAGCGGCTTCGGCTCGGACGGGCCGGTCATTCCGGCGGAAACGGCGGGTGCGGGGGCTGTGGCCGGAAGCGCGGCTGTCGTTGCCTGAGCGTCGATGCCGTCTTCCTGCGGACCTGCTGCGGCGACGACGGAGCCATCGGTCGTCCAGCCTTCGGCCTTGCTCATGAAGACCACCGGCGAACCGCCCATCCAGGCTTCCGTCCGCTTGAGCTTCTTTTCACCGTTGACCTCGATGATCTCGGCGGCCTGTTTGCCCTTGGCGACCTGCGGCACGACATAGGACCGCTTCGCCGGCGCCTCTTGCGGAGCAGGGCAGTCGGCACAGGACATGACGACGATGCTGTTCCCCCTGACAGCCTGTGGGCCGACCACCTCGATGGAAGAGGCATAGGCCGGAGCGGCGGCAACCAGCAGAATGGACGTCAGAACGAGTTTGCGCATGGCGAGTTCCCCGAATGTCTTTCAAGGGGAAAATAGCCGCTCTTCGTTGCGATCCGGTCAGACGCATCGCTACAATTTTATCGATGCGTCGTTTTTTGACGGCCGTAAGAGCGCGTCAGGTCTTGTCGCGGCCGATGGCACGCCAGCCGATGTCCCGACGGCAGAAACCGTTGTCCCAGGAAATCCGGTCGACAAGGCCATAGGCACGGTCCCTGGCTTCGGCAACATCGTGGCCGAGCGCGGTCACGTTCAGCACGCGTCCGCCGGTGGCGACCAGCTGTCCATCCTTGAGCGCGGTGCCGGCGTGGAAGACCCGGGCATTGGCTTCGGGTTCAGGCAGCGTGCCGATCGGCGTGTTCTTCTCGTAGGAACCGGGATAGCCCTTGGATGCCATGACGACGGTGAGCGCCGCCTCGTCCCGCCACTCGGCGGAAACCTCGTGCAGCCGGCCTGTCGCGGCTGCGTGAAGGAGCGGCAGGAGATCGCTCTTCAGCCGCATCATCAGCACCTGGCACTCCGGGTCTCCGAAGCGGACATTGTACTCGATAAGTTCGGGGCCTTTTTCGGTGATCATCAGGCCGGCGAAGAACACGCCGGAAAAGGGCATGCCCATTTCCGCCATGCCGCGCATGGTCGGCTCGATGATTTCGCGCATGGTGCGCTCCACCAGTTCCGGCGTCATGACCGGAGCGGGGGAGTAAGCGCCCATGCCGCCGGTGTTCGGGCCGGTATCGCCGTCGCCGACGCGCTTGTGGTCCTGCGCGGTTGCGAGCGCCAGCAGGCTCTTGCCGTCGGAGAGGCAGAAGAAGCTCGCTTCCTCGCCATCGAGGAAGGCCTCGACCACGACTTCCGCACCGGCATCGCCAAATGCACCCTCGAAGCAGTCATCGACCGCCGCCAGCGCTTCATCGACTGTCATCGCCACGGTCACGCCCTTGCCGGCGGCAAGGCCGTCAGCCTTGATGACGATGGGCGCACCCTGCGCGCGGATATAGGCCTTGGCCTTCGGCGCGTTGTTGAAGCGCTGATAGGCGCCGGTCGGGATGTCGAAGCGGGCGCAGAGATCCTTGGTGAAGCCCTTGGAACCTTCGAGCTGGGCTGCGGCGGCGGACGGGCCGAAGACATCGAAGCCTTCCGCGCGCAGCTTGTCGGCAAGGCCTGCGACCAGCGGCGCTTCCGGACCGACGACGACGAAGTCGATTTCGTGTCCGCGACAGAAGGCGAGGATTTCCTCGAGGTCATCGACGGAAATCGGAACCAGCGTCGCGTATTCGCCGATCCCCGGATTGCCCGGGGCCGCGTAGAATGCCTCCATCAGAGGCGATTGCGCCAGCTTCCATGCGAGTGCATGCTCACGTCCGCCAGAACCGATCAACAGAACTTTCATCGCCTGCCCTCCGAATGCCATGATCCCGGCGGTTAAGGGCAGGGGACCGAAAGGTCAAGGCGAAAAGCATTAAATGCGCTTCCGGCGCTTTCCTGTGGAACCCCGGGCGCCTGCGTTGCCTTCATCGCCGCTGCCGCTATGGTCGCGGCTCGCAAATTTTGGAGAACACCGGATCACCATGGCCGACGACAACAAATCCATCGCCGCGATCATCGCTTCCGAGATCAAGGCTCGCCCCGATCAGGTGGCATCCGCCGTGCAGTTGCTCGATGAGGGCGCGACCGTTCCCTTCATCGCCCGCTACCGCAAGGAAGTGACGGGCGGTCTCGACGATACGCAGTTGCGCGATCTGGCCGAACGGCTCACCTATCTGCGCGAGCTTGCCGCCCGCCGCAAGGCAATCGTCGAGTCGATCACTTCGCAGGGCAAGATGACCGACGAACTGATGGTCAAGATTTTCCAGGTCGGCACCAAGGCCGAGCTTGAGGACATCTACCTCCCCTACAAGCCGAAGCGCCGCACCCGCGCCGAGATCGCCCGCGAAAAGGGCCTGCAGCCGCTGGCCGATGCCATATGGTCCAACCGTGCAGCCGATCCCCAGCAACTGGCCGAGGCCTATATCACCGCCGATGTTCCTGACGTGAAGGCGGCTCTCGAGGGTGCGCGCGACATCGTCGCCGAGACGATTTCGGAAAATGCCGACCTGATCGGCCGTCTGCGCAATGACATGAAGGATCGCGCAGTTCTCTATTCCAGGGTGGTCGAGGGCAAGGAAAATACCGGCGAGAAATTCGCCGACTACTTCGATCATTTCGAACGCTGGGCGACGGTTCCGGGCCATCGCGCGCTCGCCATGCTGCGCGGCTGGAACGAGGAAATGCTGACTCTTTCGATCGAGGTCGACAAGGACGATCCGTCGCCGGTCAAGCCGGCGCAGCGCACCATCGCCGCAGCCTATGAGATCCGTCAGGCAGGCCCGGCCGACAAGTGGCTGATGGAGGCTGCCGGCTGGACATGGCGCGTGAAGCTCTCCGTTTCGCTGTCGCTCGACCTGATGCGCGAACTGCGTGAACGCGCCGAAGAAGAAGCGATCCACGTCTTCGCCCGCAACCTCAAGGATCTGCTGCTTGCCGCTCCCGCCGGCTCCCGCGCCACCATGGGTCTCGACCCCGGCATTCGCACTGGCGTAAAGGTCGCGATTGTCGATGGAACCGGCAAGCTGCTGGAGACGACGACCGTCTATCCCTTCCCGCCGAAGAACGATGTGCGTGGCACGCAGGTGGAGCTCGCAGGCCTCATCCGCAAGCACAATGTCGAACTGATCGCCATCGGTAACGGCACCGGAAGCCGCGAGACCGAAAAGCTGGTGACCGATATGCTCTCGCAGTTTCCGTCGACCGCCGCGAAGCCGACCAAGGTCATCGTCTCGGAAGCCGGCGCATCCGTCTATTCGGCATCGGAAGCCGCCGCCCGCGAATTCCCGGGCCTTGACGTTTCGCTGCGAGGGGCCGTCTCCATCGCTCGTCGCCTGCAGGACCCGCTGGCCGAACTGGTGAAGATCGAGCCGAAGTCGATCGGCGTCGGCCAGTACCAGCACGACGTCGATCAGGGCAAGCTCGGCCGCTCGCTCGATGCGGTCGTGGAAGACGCGGTGAATGCCGTTGGCGTGGACCTCAACACGGCCTCCGTGCCGCTGCTTGCCCGCGTCTCGGGTCTCGGCGGCTCGATCGCCGAAGCCATCGTTTCCTATCGCGACCAGACCGGCGCATTCGAAAGCCGCAAGGATCTCCTGAAAGTCCCACGCCTTGGTGCCCGCACCTTTGAACAGTGCGCCGGCTTTCTGCGCATCCAGAACGGCAAGGAGCCGCTCGACGCCTCCTCCGTGCACCCGGAAGCCTATGGCGTTGCGAAAAAGATCGTCGCTGCCTGCGGCCGCGACCTGCGCAGCCTGATGGGCGACAGCGCCCTGCTGAAGGGGCTCGATCCGCGCAAGTTCATCGATGAGCAGTTCGGTCTGCCGACCGTCAAGGACATCATCGCCGAACTCGACAAGCCGGGCCGCGACCCGCGCCCGAGTTTCAAGACGGCGACCTTCGCCGAGGGCGTGGACGAGATCACCGACCTCAAGCCCGGTATGATGCTGGAAGGCACCGTCACCAACGTTGCCGCCTTCGGCGCCTTCGTCGATATCGGCGTCCATCAGGACGGTCTCGTGCACGTTTCCCAACTTGCCGATCGCTTCGTCAAGGACCCGCATGAGGTGGTCAAAGCCGGCGACGTGGTGAAGGTTCGCGTGGTCGAGGTCGATGTCAAGCGCAAGCGCATCGCGCTCACCATGCGCAAGGATGGCGGCGAGGCTCCGGCCCCCTCGGCCCGTGACAATCGCGGCCAGTCCAACATGCGCAACTCCGGCGGCAAGTCGGGCGGCGGCCGCCAGGAGACGCCCGCCATCGGCGGTCTCGGCGCTGCATTGGCCGAGGCCATGCGCCGGAAGTAAACGGCTCCTGTCTTGAACGCATGCCGCATGAAGGCACATGGTTGTCTGGTGCGGCATGCGCGAAAACAGGGGCTTGAAGGAAGGGACAGCGATTTCCCCAAAATCATGTTGCATTGCAATGTGATACGCCGGATTCAAGCCAGCGACAGGGACCTCTGAAAAACCTCCGCTGAACGATGCCTCAAAAAATATGAAGCTTCTATAACAATGTCGTGCTTGCCTCGTGAGGCAGACGCGATAGATTCTAGACGTTTGTATAAGGCATTATGGGGGCAATGAATGACCTCAAGGCTTGAGGACTTACTGTCAAGGATCATCTGCAAGGGAAATTTCCGCGTAACCTTCGCGGATGGAAGGACAAAGACTATCGGAGATGGCAGCGGCGAACTGGTCGCCTTGCGCTTCACCGATGAGAAGGCAGAAAACGAGCTGGTTTCCGATCCCCAGCTCAAGCTTGGTGAAATCTATATGGATGGCCGAATGATCGTCGAACACGGCGATATCTACGACCTCCTGGCTCTCATCAAGTCGAATACCCTTTCCGAGGGCTTGAACTTCAGCATGATATGGCGCGGATTGGCGCGCTATTGCCTGACCCGGATCTGCGGTCTCTTCCCGGTCAATCACAATCGCCGCAACGTCGCGCATCACTACGATCTCTCCGCCAAGCTCTTCGACCTCTTCCTCGATCAGGACTGGCAGTATTCCTGCGCCTATTTCGAACCCGCCGGCATTTCGCTCGATGAGGCCCAGCTCGCCAAGAAGCGGCATATCGCGGCCAAGCTTCGTCTTGAAAAGGACCAGCGGGTGCTGGAAATCGGTTCCGGCTGGGGCGGCATGGCCATGTATCTTGCCGAAATGGCGGGCGTCGAGGTGAACGGCATCACGCTTTCGACCGAACAGTTGCGCGTCTCGCGCAGCCGGGCCGAAAAGCGCGGCCTTGCTTCCCGCGTCCGGTTCGATCTTCAGGACTATCGAACCATGCGTGCGGCACCCTTCGACCGCATCGTCTCCGTCGGCATGTTCGAGCATGTCGGGCCGACCAATTACCGCAACTTCTTCGGAAAGGTGTCGGAGCTTCTGAAGGATGACGGCGTGATGGTGCTCCACTCCATCGGACAACCCTATCCGGCGCTCTACAACAATCCCTTCTTCGAAAAGTACATCTTCCCCGGAGGCTATATTCCCTCCGTGGCCGAGGTGCTGCCCGCAATCGAGAAGTCGGGCCTGCTGATCCGTGACGTGGAGATCCTGCCGCTTCACTATGGCTATACGCTTCGGCACTGGCGACAACGTTTCCTTGCCCGCAAGGCCGAGGCCGTGGCGCTTTACGACGAGCGTTTCTTCCGCATGTGGGAATTCTATCTCGCCGGCTCCGAAATGGCCTTCACCCACGAGAACTTCTTCATCTTCCAGATGCAGATCACCAAGAGCCAGTTCGTCGTGCCCGACAACCGCAACTATATCGCCGAAGCCGAGGCAAAGTTGAGGGCGGCGGAAGAGGCAAGGGCGCCGCTGGAGAAGGTGGAGTTCTAGAACTGCCGGCGGATGGGTGAAGCCCGGGAACGCCCGAGAGGGACGGGGCTGCGGCTCCGTCTTGGTTAATGCTCCGGTAATGCATTCGTGCGATTTTGACGCATCCTCTCTGCAGATCAGCAGAATTTCAGTATTGCGTTTTTTAGGATCGACCCATGCGTAAGCCGGTGCTTGCTCTCGTTTCCGCGAGCTTTTTCAGTATTATTGCCACCGAAAGCCATGCTGGCGAGCATTTCTGGTCCGGCGACTGGTATCTGACGCTTGGCGGCGCCGGCATTTCCGGCCCGAAGTTCGAAGGCGCCGATAGCCGCAAGCTCTCCTTCTCGCCGATCATCTCGCTCGGTCGTCAGGGCAGCGGCTCGCGTTTCTCGTCGCGCAACGACAGCGCATCGCTCGCCATCGTCGATACCGACATGTTCCGCGCCGGTATCGCCGGCAAGTTCGTGCCCGCGCGCGATTCCGATGACTACCGCGACATCAAGGGACTTTCCGACGTCAGGTGGGGCGCAGAACTCGGCGGCTTCGTCGATGTCTACCCGACCGATTTTGTCCGTCTGCGTGGCGAATTGCGCCAGGGCATCCGCAGCCACGACGGCCTCGTCGCCGATCTCTCGGCGGATGTCTTCACCGATATCGCCCCGGATATCCAGCTCTCCGGCGGTCCGCGCGCCCGTTACGCAACGAGCGGCTACACCAAGGCCTATTACGGCGTGAACGCAGAGGAATCCGCGGCCTCCGGCCTCAGCCAGTATGATCCGGATGGCGGCTGGCAGTCGGTCGGCGTCGGCACGGCGCTCACCTGGAAGGCGACAGAAAAGCTTTCCACCAGCGCGTTTGCCGAATATTCCCGCCTCGTCGGCTCCGCCGGCGACAGCTCGCTGGTTCAGGAGCGTGGTTCCCGCAACCAGTTCATGTTCGGCGTTTCCGCCAGCTACAAGTTCGGCTTCAGCCTCGATTGAGGCCGAAGCTCTTCCCGCTTTTCCGGCAGAAGCCGGGAGCGGTCTAGATCCTGTCCGGGTTGATCGACACCACGACGTAGGAATACTCGGTGGTGTCGTCACTACGGCCCTCGACATTGCCGGCCAGACCGCGGCCGGTGACCTTGGTCTTGCCGTCCGCGGACGTCACCGTGCCGCCGATGGCGACGCCTGCGGAAGCCCCGGCATACTGGTTGGTGACGTCTGTGAGCTTGTCGGCCCGCCATGCGTTGAGCACGAGAATGACATCGCTGCCGGCGGCTTTTCGCTCCTTGATGATCCCGCGGCATTCGTCGCCGATATTGTTCATCACGAGTTTCGCACCGGCCTCCGTCAGGGTCAGTTCACGAACGTTTTCAAGTGTATAGATGCGCGAACCCTTGCTTCCGGCATTCGCGGAGATTTCTCCGACATGCCCAAGCTTGCCGGTGGAAAGGGCGGCCCCATAGGTCCTGCTGGCATCCACCGTTTTCTTCGCTAGCCTGACCGGTTCCTCGACGACGATGTAATCGCCGATTTGCTTGAGCGCGCCGGTTTTCAGGAAGTCGTCGTAGCACATGGCATTATAGACCGTGCCGTTGCCGGTCACGAATTTTGGCCTCTTGCCTTCTCCGGAGAAGTAGAGGCGCCCGACCTCGATCCCGCTCGTGGGGGCGACCGTGGTGTAACCGCGGAGCTGGATGCTTTCCAGCGTCGGTGGCGGGGGAGGGCTGGGCATGGCAGTTTTCGCACAACCGGCCAGAGCGACGCCTGCTGCGATGAGTAGCATGTGATTTCGCATCGATTCCCCCAAAGATTGTATACGTAAAAATTACAATCATTGATGTCGTTCCGACGCAATGTGAATTCTTGTAAAAATTGCTTTAACTAATGATTCAATTTATAATTGCAATCGGTCGTGACTGTGGACGGTGATCCTGCTTGACCCGACTCCGGCCTCGCCCTTAGATGGCCCCATGCAACAGACAGATGATTTCGCCGGCCGCGTCGCTGATGCGCGTTCCGATAATTGGGTTCACCGGACCTTGCCCCGCAGCTGGTGGCCGTATGCGCAGCTTGCGCGCTGGGACAGGCCGATCGGCTGGCAATTGCTCATGTGGCCGTGCTTCTGGTCCTCGGCCATGGCCGCCAATGCGTTGGCGGCGGAAGGGCGCCTGTCCTTCTCGCTTTTCCTTTTCCATCTCTTTCTGTTCTTCGTCGGTTCGGTCGCCATGCGCGGTGCAGGCTGCACGTATAACGATCTCGTGGACCACAATATCGATATGCAGGTCGCGCGCACCCGCTCGCGTCCCCTGCCGTCTGGCCGCGTCAGCCGCAAGGAAGCGAAGATCTTCATCCTCGCCCAGGCTCTGGTCGGGTTGGCGGTGCTGCTCTGCTTCAACGGCTTTTCCATCGTGCTTGGCATCCTGTCGCTGGCGATCGTTGCCATCTATCCCTTCGCCAAGCGCTTTACCGACTGGCCGCAATTCTTCCTTGGTCTGGCCTTCTCATGGGGCGGGCTGATGGGCTGGGCGGGACTTCAGGGCTCGCTATCGCTCTCCGCCGTGCTGCTTTACGTTGCGGCTGTCGCCTGGACGATCGGTTACGACACGATCTACGCCCATCAGGACAAGGAGGACGACGCACTCGTCGGCGTCCGTTCCACCGCGCGGCTGTTCGGCGATGATACACGTTACTGGCTGATTGCCCTTTACGGCATTACCTTCCTGCTGATCCTGGCGGCTTTCATCGCCTCGGGCGTGGGCTTTTTCGCCTATCTCGGCCTGTTTGTCGCGCTGGGCATGCTGGTCCGGCAGATCGTCGTCATCGATATCGACAATGCGGATCAGTGCCTTGCCCTGTTCAAGTCCAACAACCGCGTCGGCCTGATCCTTTTTGCCGGTCTGCTGCTGGCCATTCCTTTCGCCTGATTTTCCCGCTCTCATGAAGGCCTGACCCATCGCCCGGCAATGCCGGGCGGTTTGCTTTTGCCTTTTGCCTTAAAATAGGGTACCCCCCTATA
This sequence comes from Rhizobium sp. ACO-34A, assembly GCA_002600635.1. NCBI lineage: Bacteria > Pseudomonadati > Pseudomonadota > Alphaproteobacteria > Hyphomicrobiales > Rhizobiaceae > Rhizobium > Rhizobium sp. ACO-34A. The sequence continues at coordinate 1,201,208 of CP021371.1, forward strand.
TTATGAGTCACACGATAAAACATCAGGCAAAGCTGCTCGCCCGTGTCAGGCGGATGAAGGGGCAGATGGAAGCCATCGAAACCGCGCTGCTGGCGGAAGCGCCCTGCGGCGATGTTCTCAACATGGTCGCTTCGGTTCGTGGCGCGATCACCGGCCTGACTGCGGAACTGATCGAGGACCACATTCGCGAGCATGTGGTCAATCCGGACCGCGAGGAAGACCCCGAGCGCGCCAAAGGGGCTGCCGAACTTATCGATGTCATCAGGAGCTATCTGAAATGACGCACGACCACGACGATCACCATCACGATCATCCTCACCCCCATCCGCATGCCCATTCCCACGCACCGGCGCAGGCGCGCCTTGCTGCAAGCCATCAGCACATGTTCCTGGGCGCGGACCACCAGCGCAACGCCCGCAAGACATGGGCCGTCATCGCCATCACCACGGTCATGATGGTGGGCGAGATCGCCGCCGGAACGCTGTTCGGCTCCATGGCCCTGCTGGCCGATGGCTGGCACATGGCCACCCACGCCGGCGCCATCCTGATCTCGGCGCTTGCCTATCGCTATGCGCTGAAGAATGTCGGCAATGATCGCTTCACCTTCGGCACCGGCAAGTTTGGCGATCTTGCGGCATTCTCGAGCGCAATCGTGCTGGCCATGGTGGCGCTGCTGATCGGCTGGGAAAGCCTGATGCGTTTCCGCAATCCGGTGGCCATCGATTTCAACGAGGCGATTGCGGTTGCCGTCCTCGGCCTCGTGGTCAATCTCGTCTGCGCCTGGCTGCTCTGGGACGATCACGACCATCACGGCGCGGGCCACGGTCATCATCATGGTCATCACGATCACACCGGCAGCCATGCTCATGCCGGCAGTCACGCCCATGGCGGCGGCGACACCAATCTGCGTGCCGCCTATGTGCATGTGATCGCCGATGCGTTGACGTCAGTCCTCGCCATTGCCGGCCTGCTCGCCGGCAGCTTCTATGGATGGCTCTGGCTCGATCCGATCATCGGCCTCATCGGCACGGTCGTCATTGCTCGCTGGGCCTATGGCCTTATGCGCCAGGCGGGTGGCGTGCTCGTCGATTATGTTCCGCAAAGCGAGGATCTGCCGGAGGAAATCCGGGCGATCATCGAACCGGAGGGGGCAAAGATCGCTGACCTGCATGTCTGGCAGCTTGGTCCCGGCCATCATGGCGCCATCGTTTCGCTGACGGCAACCGAACCGCGTGCGCCGTCCTATTATCGCGAGAAGCTCGCCCGTATTCCCGACCTGTCTCATGTCACGGTCGAGGTCGAACGCGCGGCCGCCGCCTGATCCGTGTTCCGTTCTGAAACGACAAAGGGGTCCGAACATCGTTCGGACCCCTTTTGTCTATGCCGACCCCGTTAACGGATCAGTTGCGGGCGATGATTTCCTTGCCGGAGATCTTCATGGTCACGCCCAGCTTGCCGGTGGTGCGGCGCACGAGGAAGCGCGGCCGGCGTTCGGCGAAATAGGAATGGCGGCGGCGCGGCTGGGTTTCCCGGGCGCGGACGTCGCCGAGGTGCTCCTCGAGCGGACGGGCAACGCCATCGGCCTCGACCATCAGCATGGGAATGCGGAAGGCGTCGGACCAGTTGCGCCAGTCTGCGGCGATATCGCAGAGATCATGGGCGACCAGCAGCGGAATGCAGAGTTCCGGGTCTTCATGGTGCAGTTCGAGTGTCACGGTAACCTCTCCGTCTCCATGGTCGATCGCGCGGGCGGCGACCCCCTTGAAGGCGCGGGCCGGCAGCGCGAACGAGAGCGGCAAACCGCTGCCCTGCAGGATCTTTCTGAGGACTGCGCCCCGCTCGTCAATCGTAATGGTGACATCGCCGGACGCTCCGCGCAATGCGTAGGTGACCTGCTGCGGAAAACGGGACGGATCCAGTCGCAACGTTGCCCCTGCCCATGCGGGCTTCATAACCGTGTTCGTCATCTTCATGCTACCCTTGTTTTACCCGAGAGCGCTTCATGCGTTCTTCCGATCGGGACTTTTCGTCCTCTGTAGCCTGACCATAGCGAGGGCCTGTTCCGGACAGCTTAAAAATTGCGGTTAAAAAAACTTTGCTGCGTCAAATGGTTAGTATTTTCAGACGAGGCAAGGTTTCGAAAAAGTGAATATAGGCGACAAGGTGTCGGTGTTTGGGACGACGGCGCGACAAGCCCGCAACGGTTGCGGCGGGCTTCTGATACCTGCTGCAAAGGCGTTTCGTTTCAAGTCAAATTCGGGAGAGGGAGGCTTCCGTTCTCTTGTCCGGCTGTTTCTTTTTCGCTATCGATGTAGCCAGAAGAATATATCGATAATCCAAGAGGTCATTCATGTCCGTTTCGTTTCGCTCCTTCCGTGCCGTTGCCAAGGCCGCAGTCGTCGCTGCCGCCTTCCTTGCCCAGCCGGTATCCTCCGCTTTTGCCGACGGACCGGTAACTGTTTTTGCCGCTGCCAGCCTCAAGGAAGTGCTGACCGATATCTCCACCGCCTGGAAGGCCGAAACGGGCAAGGAAACGAGCGTTTCCTTCGCAGCCAGCTCCGCGCTCGCCAAGCAGATCCAGGAAGGCGCGCCGGCCGACATCTTCTTCTCGGCTGACCTGAAGTGGATGGACCACCTCGACAAGGCCGGCCTCATTGCAGACGGCACCCGCTCCAATCTGCTCGGCAACCGCATCGTGCTCGTGGCGCCGAAGGATTCGACTGTAACCACGACGATCGCGGCAGGCTTCCCGCTCAAGGAACTTCTCGCCGGCGGCAAGCTCGCCATGGGCAACACGGAGTCGGTTCCGGCCGGTCTCTATGGCAAGGCCGCTCTGGAAAAGCTCGGGGTATGGGACAGCGTCAAGGCTGACATCGCCCAGTCGGATAGCGTTCGCGCGGCACTTCTGCTCGTTTCCCGCGCCGAAGCCCCGCTCGGTATCGTTTATGAAACCGACGCCAAGGCCGACAAGGAAGTAAAGGTCGTTGACCGCTTCCCGGAAGACAGCCATCCTGAGATCATCTATCCGGCTGCTCTGGTGAAGGAATCGAAGAATGCTGACGCCAAGGCCTTCCTCGAATACCTGCATGGCGAAAAGGCCAAGGAAATCTTCACCGCTGCCGGCTTCACGGTGCTCTCCAAGACGAACTGATATTGACGCTATCGCAGTCAAGGCATCGTTCGGGTGACGCTTACTCCTGAAGAAACCACAGCCATGTTGCTCAGCCTGAAGGTCGCGGTTACCGCCGTGGCCTTCTCGCTGCCTGTCGGGGTACTCGTCGCATGGCTTCTGTCTCGTCGTGATTTTTACGGCAAGACCCTGTTGAACGGCATCATCCATTTGCCGCTCATCATGCCGCCGGTCGTTACCGGTTACCTGCTGCTGATCACCTTCGGGCGACGCGGCGCCGTCGGCGCGCTCCTCGACCAGTGGTTCGGACTGGTCTTCTCCTTCCGCTGGACGGGGGCAGCACTTGCTGCCGCCGTCATGGGCTTTCCGCTGCTGGTGCGCTCCATTCGCCTGTCGCTGGATGCCGTCGACCGCAAGCTGGAATCGGCGGCCTCGACGCTTGGCGCGCCGCCGACCTGGGTATTCCTGACTGTCACGCTGCCGCTGATCCTGCCGGGCATTGCTGCCGGTACGGTGCTGTCCTTCGCCAAGGCGATGGGTGAGTTCGGCGCGACCATTACGTTCGTTTCCAACATTCCCGGTGAAACCCAGACGCTGGCCTCGGCCATCTACACCTATACCCAGGTGCCGGGCGGCGATCTCCAGGCGATGCGCCTGACGCTGATTTCCATCGTCGTTTCGCTTGCGGCGCTGGTGGCATCCGAGGTCCTGTCGCGGCGGCTGGCCGCGAGGATGGGGAGCGCCTGATGCTGACCATCGATATCGAGCACAATCAGGGAAGCTTCGATCTTGTCGCCGACTTTTCGGTCGGGCAGGGGCTGACCGTCTTCTTCGGCCCGTCCGGCTCCGGCAAGACCACGCTCATCAATCTCGTTGCCGGTCTGGTGCGTCCGACGAAGGGCCGCATCGTCTTTAACGATCAGGTCTGGAGCGATGGTGCGAGCGGCCACTTCGTGCCGCCCCATCGCCGTCGTATCGGCTATGTCTTTCAGGAAGGCCGGCTCTTCCCGCACCTGACCGTGCGCCAGAACCTGCTTTACGGAACCCGCTTCGTACCCGCTGCGGAGCGCACCGAAAGCCTGGGCCGCGTGGCGGATCTGCTCGGCATTTCCCGCCTGCTGACGCGCCGACCTTCCGGCCTGTCGGGCGGCGAGAAGCAGCGCGTGGCGCTCGGCCGGGCGCTGATGTCCAATCCGCACCTGCTGCTCATGGATGAGCCGTTGTCGGCGCTGGATGTGGAACTCAAGGCTGCGATCCTGCCCGACATCGAGCGCATCCGCGACGAGGTCGGCATTCCGATTCTCTATGTAAGCCACTCGCTGGAAGAAGTTGCCCGTCTAGCGACGCGCGTGATTGCGCTCTCCCGCGGTCGCGCCACGGCAATCGGAGCGCCGGACGAGGTGCTAGACATTCTGGCCCCGGGCGCCGGCGTCCAGCCGGGCAATTTCCTGCATGCCACGGTTACCGACCAGAGCGCGGAGGATGGCATTACCCTTGCCGAAAGTCCGGCCGGGCCGCTTTTCCTGCGGAAGACCGATGTGCCGGTCGGCACCCGTATCCGCGTTTTCGTGCCGGTCAGCGAGATCGTCGTTGCGACCAGCCTGCCGGAAGGCATTTCCACGCTCAACAGGCTCTCCGGCGTCGTCACCGGCCTGCGCGAGGAAGGAAGCTCCGTCATGGTCTCGGTCGATTGCGGCGGCGAGCAGATGATCTGCGAGGTCACGCGCCGGTCCGCCAAGACCCTCGGCCTTGCCACGGGTTCATCCGTGCATCTGCTGTTCAAGACCGTATCGCTCGCCTCCGAAGCCATTTTCCGGCAGCCGGCGCGGTAGGATAAGGCAGGCAAGGGAACCTGTGGGAGCTGCCTCGGTTGCATGCTGTGGCACCCCCCTCTGCCCTGCCGGGCATCTCCCCCTCAAGGGGGGAGATCCGCAGAACGGTTGTCCCCGCACTCCATTGAGCCGCTTCGCCAAGAACTCCGGAGTTAGGGAGGGGCTGGCGGATGCCACTATCCGATCTCCCCCCTTGAGGGGGAGATGCCCGGCAGGGCAGAGGGGGGTAACGCAGAGCACCACTCTCTGATCCCCAATGAATTAATCCTCGTGCGCATCCTTCGCGCCGCTGCCTGCGGGCTGAAAGTCCGGTGCGCTCATCTCCTCAAGCCAGGAGAGATCACCGGCCAGTAACTTGCGGCTTTCCGCCTCCATCTTCCGGCAGCGGCTGAGCAATGCTTCTCCAAAGGGCGTCAGGCCCGCGCCGCCGCCGCTCTTGCCGCCGTGGCGGGTGGAGATCGAGGGTTCCCTGAACATGCGGTTGATTTCGTCGGCGAGCAGCCATGCCCGGCGGTATGACATGCCCATGGTCGCGCCCGCTGCCCGGATCGAGCCGTGCTCGGCGATGCCGGCAAGCAGAGATACCTTGCCGGGGCCGAGGCGAACTCCGTTCGGCAGGTCGAGCCTGAAAGTCAGTCTGGTCTTGTCTGCGCTCATTGCGTCGAAACCATCTTGCCCGGGTTCATGATGCCGGCTGGATCGAAAGCCAGCTTGATACGCTTCATCAGTTCCGTTTCGATTGCCGGACGGCTTGCCGCCAGTTCGTCACGCTTCAGCTGGCCGACGCCGTGCTCGGCCGAGATCGAGCCGCCATGCGCATGAACAACGGCATGCACGATGGCGTTCATCTCGCGCCAGCGGGCAATGAACTCGGCCTTATCGGCGCCGACCGGCTGGCTGATGTTGTAATGGATGTTTCCGTCGCCGAGATGGCCGAACGAAACGATGCGGGCGTCGGGCATTCGGGCCATCACCGCGGCATCCGCATCCGCGAGGAAACGCGGCACACTGGAAACGGGCACGGAGACGTCGTGCTTGATCGAGCCGCCTTCCGGTTTCTGCGCATCGGACATGCTTTCCCTCAAGCGCCAGAAGACCTCCTGCTGGGTGAGCGAGGAGGCGACGACCGCGTCCTTCACCAGCCCGGTGTCGTGGGTTTCTTCCAGCAGGCTGGCAATCATCCTCTCCGCCGTTTCGGCGGAATCCGAGGTCGAGATATCGATCAGCGCGTACCACGGATGCGGGGAGGGCAAGGGATCGCGGACGCCGGCGATGTGCTTGGTGGTGAAGTCGATGCCGATGCGCGGCATGATCTCGAAACCGGTCAGCGCACTGCCGCAAAGCGTCGAGGCACGCTCGAAGAGCGCGAGCGCATCGTCAGGCGAGGCAAGGCCGACAAAGGCGACCTGATGGCCGCGCGGACGGGGAAAAAGTTTCAGGACCGCGCCGGTGATGATGCCGAGCGTGCCTTCCGCGCCGATGAACAGGTCGCGCAGGTCGTAGCCGCTATTGTCCTTTTTCAGCCGTCTCAGCCCGTCCCAGATTTCGCCGGTTGGCAGAACCACTTCCAGTCCGAGGCAAAGCTGGCGGACATTGCCATAGGCCAGCACAGCCGTTCCACCCGCATTGGTGGAAAGATTGCCACCAATGCGGCAGGAGCCTTCCGAGCCGAGCGAGAGCGGAAACAGACGGTTGTGCTCCGTCGCCGCCTTCTGGATATCGGCGAGGATAGCGCCGCCATCGGCCACGATCACATCGCCGGAAATGTCGATCTCGCGGATACGGTTCATGCGCTCGAGCGAGAGCACGACGTCCGACAGGCCGTCGCGTGGCACCTGTCCGCCCACATGACCGGTGCGTCCGCCGGCCGGCACAATGGACGTGCCCGTCCCGCTGGCGAGCGCCATGATGGCGGAAACCTCTTGCGTCGATCCGGGCTTCAGCACCAGCGGCGAGGAACCGTGATAGAGCCCGCGGCTCTCGACGAGATAGGGCGCGATATCGGTGGGAGCGGTCAGCGCATTTGCCTCGCCCACGATCGCCACGAAGGCCTTCAAGGTTTCGGACAGGGGCGCGCTGCTCACATTATTCTCCTATGTGTTACGCGGGGCCGCCGCGCGCTTCAGCCGGTCGTTGATCGCTTCGCCAAGGCCCTGCATGGGGATCGACATGATCGCGATGCCGGAAGGGCCTGCCTGGTCGGCCTGCTTGAGATAGCCGAAGAGGTTCGCCGCCGCCTCTGCCAGATCGCCGTGCCGGCTGAGGTTCAGCACGATGGAGGCGTCCTTCTCGCCCGGGACCTCAGCGTCGCCGAAACGGATCAGCGCTTCGCCGGGGGTAATGGACTGTGCGTCGAGCCGCACATGGGCGTTCGGGGCATAATGCGAGGCAAGCATGCCGGGCGCTTCGATTGCGGCGGTGCCGGCGGGCTTGAGGCGTTCGACCGCAAGCCCGGTCGCTTCCTCGATGTCCTCGGCGGCAATCCCGCCCGGACGCAGCAGCCGTATCCGGCCGTCCTCCACCTTGACGATGGTGGATTCGACGCCGACGGGGCAGGGGCCGCCATCCACGATGAGGTCGATGCGGCCGCCGAGATCGGCCTCCACATGCTCCGCCGTGGTCGGGCTGATCTTGCCGGAGGAATTGGCGCTGGGGGCGGCAAGCGGCTTGCCGAAGGCGCGGATCAGGTCGCCGGCAAAACCCTTGGGCACCCGGATGCCCACGGTGTCGAGCCCGGCGGTCGCAAGCGGATGGATGGAGCTTGCGGCCTTGAGCGGAACGACGAGCGTCAGTGGCCCCGGCCAGAAGCGGGCCGCAAGCGCGCGGGAAATGGGATCGAAGTCGGCATAGCGTTCCGCCATGGCGAGATCCGCCATGTGGCAGATCAGCGGATTGAAGCGCGGCCTGCCCTTGGTTTCATAGATGCTGGTGATCGCCGCCGGGTCGGTCGCGTCGGCTGCCAGCCCGTAAACGGTCTCGGTCGGCAGCGCTATGGGCCGCGCCCTGGACAGGATCTCGATGGCCGCATCGATTGCGCCTTGCCTGTCGCTGTCGATGGGTATCACCCGAGCCATGTATCAACGCCTTCCTGTCATGTGTCCCGCCGTCAATAGCGCGTCTTGGCTGCCGGGGGCAAACGTTGATTTTGCGGGGCGGGCCAAGGGTTTTCCACAGTTGTCGGCGGATGTCGGGAAGTCGTCGGAGCATATCCGTAAAACTTTATCTACCGACGTAACCGAAAGAAAGAAATGTTGCGCCTATAGTCCGCCCCGTTCGAGCCTTTCGCCTTCACCCGCCGGAAAAAAGAACCATGCAGCAAGTCAAGAATCCCGCCTCAAGCATCGCTCTTCGCGTCGCAACCGCCATGCATCAGATGGGAATTGACGGCCTGCCGAGAAATTACGAACTCGTCTACGAGGCCTATGCCGGTGGCAATCCGGAACTGGTCCGCGATTTCATCGCCCTCGGCAAGGCGAAGACGCAGGAAGCGCTCGATGCGCTCGGCCGCAAGTATCTCCCCCACCATCATGAGGACGGCCTTCTTGCCCGCCAGAACGGCCAGGTTCGCGCCGAGATGAGCAACTTCATCTCCCTGCTGAACGAGGAAAAGGTTTCGCTGAGCGACTATGGCCGCCTGATAGGCGATGCCTCCAAGGTCATCCAGACGGTCGCGGAGGACGATCACCCGGAACTCGGCAAGTCGATCAAGGCGCTGAAGGTCGCGACCGAAAAGCGCGCCAGCCAGAACAGCAATGTCGTCAGGGCCGTGGTCGACAAGACGGCAGCCCTTGCCGACATGCAGCGTGAAGCCGAGGATGCCGAGGCGACCAAATTCGTCGATCCGCTGACCGGTCTTTCCAGCCGCCGCGCCTTCAACAAGGCTGTCGCCAAGGTCTATACCAATCCGGAGATGCCGGTCCTCTGCGGCGTCGCTATCGGCGAGATCGATGACTTCACCCGCGTTTCCGAGCAGATGGGGCCAGCCGTCGCCGACCGCTTCCTCAAGCAGGTCGCCAAGGTCATGCAGGCCGTGGCCGGTGGCGGCGATCTCGCCTGTCGCTTCGATGGCGGTCGTTTCGGCATGCTGCTTTATACCTCCGAGCAGGAAGAGGTGAGCCGCATCGTCGATCTGGTGCGCTCCAAGCTGAGAGCGACGGCGGTCGTCAATTCCGGCAATGGCCGCGCGCTGGGCCAGGTGCTGATGTCCTTCGGCATATGCCTGTCCGAACAGGCTCCGAACGCCTTCGACTTCACCAATTTCGCTGAAAAGGCGCTCGCTTCCTCGCGTGCTGCCGGCGGCAACACGGTGACCATCTACGGCGCGAGCGACTACGTGCCGAAGGACTGGCTGATCTACAAGAAGACCCCGGTCGGGGGCTTCTGAGAGCGACAGGTATCCGTCGTCATATCCATCATCCGTGCAGGGCGGCGCAAATGCCCCTCATCCGCCTGCCGGCACCTTCTCCCCGCAAGCAGGGAGAAGGGATATGCCGCAGCCGTTCGGCTTTCTTCTGCCAACTCGCTGCTGAAGGACCCGTCATGCTGAAACCGGTGATGAGGCGACGTATCCGGTTCGTTCCTTCTCCCCGTTCACGGGGAGAAGGTGCCGGCAGGCGGATGAGGGGCGTTTCCAACAGGCGCGAGTATGCCCAACTTGTCGATCCGGTCGTTCTTGGTCAGAGCTTGGCGATGATCTTGCGCAGCTGCGCATCGCGCGCGCCGAGCATCAGCACGTTCTTCAGCGCTTCCTTCGGGTCGTGGGTGCGAAACAGGAGGCCGTTCTCGCGGATCGAACGGTCGATCGCCATGGATTTGCTCGACTGGTCCGGCTGGATTGCAACGGCGAAATACATGCGCGAATAGTTCGTCCGGATCTGTTCGAAGAACTGGTCGCCTTCGCCCACCTCGGCGAAGAAATTGGCGATGTAGAACGCCCATTTGACATCGGCGTATTTGGCGAAGTTCGTCCGCGCCGCCGTGACGTGACAGTAGCCGAGATGCGGCCTGTTATCGAGCGTCTTGTGAAAGATCATCTTGGGAAACTGGATCGAACGATGAAAGCCGTTGATCCTGTCGTGCGTGGTTTCGCCGGCGGTTTCGAGCCGGCGTCCCGTCCGTTCCGCGACTTCCTCATGGGTGAGGTAGCGCTTTTCGTCCGGCAGCCAGTCTTCCCGGCGGCGCAGGATACGTCCCGTGCGCAGAAACTCCGTGTGCACGGCGCGGGTCGTGGCGACTGGCGGCGCGACGGGCTTTTTCGGGGCGGCGTAGTATCTCAGCTTCTGCATGGCGAGGCTCGATCGGGAGTGGCAACCGGGGTGATTCTAGAACGAGAGTGATTAACGACAATTTGTCGCGATTTTCCCCCATCACGGTTTCGCGAGGCTTGCGCTGTATCGAGCGCGCCGGATGTCGCAGATTTGTCCTTGTCATTTTGCGCCATTGGTTGCCCGATTTTTCGGCAGATACTTTTTTAACTGCATGAAAAAATGAGGTATTTCGGAAAATGCCACGCAAGGCGATCATTCGTGCGCATGTCGCAAACATTTGATGCCGTGTCGTTTCGCAATGCAGCGGAAGCTAAGCAATTGTGATTAGATAATTTCAAGCTCAAGGTGCCGCCCTGCTAGGGAGGGCGGAAAATTGGGAAGCCGGTCAAAATCCGGCGCTGCCCCCGCAACGGTGGTGGAGAAAAGCGTAAGGGCAAAAAGCCACTGGGAAGTCTTCCTGGGAAGGCGCTCCACGCAGTCCGGTCCCCCGGACGTCTCCAGAGCCCGGAAACCAGCCTCGAGAGAGAAAGATTGAAGGTCGCGGCGGGCGGCCCGAGACAGGTTCGGTCGGCCTTTCTCCGGGGCCGGTCCCGTGCATGTGCTCGTCCCTCGCCATTGCCGTAACGAAACGAGGACGACGATGGATTTGCAGAGCACGGTGTTGCGCCAATTGAAGAACCGCCGCGAAGGCTTCAGCCTCGAGCAGCCGTTCTATATCGACCAGGATTATTTCAAGCTCGACATGGAGACCATCTGGTATCGCGACTGGCTGTTCATCGGCCATGATTGCGAAATCCCGAAGGCCGGCAACTACTTCACTGTCCAGATCGGCGATTACCCTGTTGTCGTGGTACGCGGCAAGGACGGCGTGATCCGCGCGTTCCACAACACCTGTCGCCATCGCGGCCATCGCGTCTGCACCAAGGAAAGCGGCGCTTCCGCCAAGCTGGTCTGTCCCTATCACCAGTGGACCTACGACCTCGACGGTTCGCTGGTTTTCGCTCGCCAGATGGGCGAGGATTTCGACAAGGCGCAGTTCGGCATGAAGCACGTCGCCTGCGAAAGCGTCGGCGGCTACATCTTCGTCTGCCTCGCCGAGGAGCCGTCCGATTTCGCTCCGGTCCGCGCGACCATCGAGCCCTACATGAAGCCCCACCGTCTGTGGGAAGCCAAGGTCGCTCACAAGAACACCATCATCGAGAAGGGCAACTGGAAGCTCGTCTGGGAAAACAACCGCGAGTGCTACCACTGCGCCGGCAACCACCCGGAACTCTGCCGCACCTATCCGGAAGCCCCGACGGCGACCGGCGTTCAGGGCGCCAAGGACGATCCGTTCATCTCCGAGCATTGGGCCCGCTGTGAAGGCGCCGGCCTTCCGAGCGAGTTCAAGATGGACCCGACCGGCCAGTTCCGCGTTGCCCGCATGCCGCTGATCCAGGATGCCGAGAGCTACACCATGGACGGCAAGCGCGCCATCAAACGTCCGCTGTCGGATGATGTTCCGATCTCCCACATCGGTACCATGCTGCTGTTCCACTACCCGACGACCTGGAACCACATGCTGGGCGACCACGCGATTTCCTTCCGCGTCCTGCCGATCTCGGCCGAGGAAACCGCCGTTACCACGACCTGGCTCGTCCACAAGGATGCCGTCGAAGGCGTCGACTACAACGTCGAGGACCTGACCCACGTCTGGAACATGACCAACGACCAGGACCGCGCCATCGTGGAAGAGAATGCCTTCGGCATCCGTTCGCCGGCCTACGAGCCGGGTCCGTATTCGGCCGACCACGAAGGCGGCGTCATGCAGTTCGTCGAATGGTATGCGAACTTCATGATCAACCGTCTGCAGGGCGACAAGGCCCGCCTGTCTGCGGTCGCCTGAGATGACGGTTGCCGTGACCTATCGTCATGTCGATGAGATGCGTCCCTGGTCCGACAGGGAGCATCGCCTCGAATGCGTGGCCGTAACGCCCGAGGCGCCGGATGTGATGACCTTCACCTTCCGGCCCGACCGGCCCGGCCACTGGTTCCGCTATCTGCCGGGTCAGTTCGTCACGCTGGAAATCCCGGCGTCTCCCGAACCGGTGATGCGGACCTACACGCTGTCGTCGAGCCCCTCGCGCCCCTACACGGTCGCCGTGACCGTGAAGGCGCAGAAGGATTCGATCGGCACCCGCTGGATGTTCGACAATCTGAAGCCGGGAATGAAGCTGAAGGCCATCGGCCCGCTCGGCGACTTCTCCTACGCCAAGCATCCCGGACGAAAGTATCTCTTCATTTCGGCCGGTTCCGGCGTCACGCCGATGGTGTCGATGACCCGCGACATGGGAGACCGTGCGCCGGACAGCGATATCGTGTTCCTGAACTGCGCCCGCTCGCCGGATGACATCATCTTCCGCTGGGAGCTGGAAGCCAAGGCGCGCGAAATGCCGCACCTGACACTCGGCTTCATCGTTGAGCAGATCGCCCGCGGTCAGCTCTGGTCCGGTCTCAAAGGGCGGATCGACAAGGCGAAGATCGCGCTTCTCGCTTCCGATTTCCTCGAGCGTACCGTGTTCTGCTGTGGCCCTGAGCCGTTCATGGCGACGGTACGCGAAGCCCTGTCGGGCGCCGGCTTCGACATGAGGAACTACCACGAGGAAGCCTTCCAGCCGGTCGCGCCCGAACTGCCGGTGGTAGTTGCCGATCACTCCGATGGTGCCGTTGCGACCAAGGTCGCCTTCACCATGTCCGGCAAGGAAGGTCTCTGCGAACCGGGCCATACCGTTCTGCAGGCCGCGCGGGCTGCGGGCGTGCGCATCGGTGCCGCCTGCGAATCGGGTCTTTGCGGAACCTGCAAGGTGATGAAGCTCTCCGGCGAGGTAGAGATGAATCACAATGGCGGTATTCTCGATGACGAGATTGACGAGGGTTACATTCTCGCCTGCTGTTCGCGTCCGAAGGGCGACCTCGAGATCGAGGCCTGAGACAGCGGTCCCGCTTGGGGCATGACCATCTCATCAAAGGCGGCGGAGCAATCCGTCGCCTTTTTGTCGTTTCTCCCGAGAAAGCGATGGAACAATGATCCGTGTGCTGCGTTTCCCCTTCGCTAAAGCGAAGTTCGGGGCTGGGCTTCACACTGGTCTTCAATCAATAGTGATGTGTCGCAGGTTCCCTACAGCTTTATGATGTTAATAATGGGTTCAGGATGGACCGGATAGCGTACTGTCACGTCTTGTCGATACCGTGATTGTTTTCGCCCGTCGTTCAAGACTCGCCTTGTGCATCCTGACAAAGCAGGGAATGGAGAACCGATATGACAAACATGATGAAGCGCTGGGCTGCTGTTGCCTTGGCTTCCGCTGTCGTCCTGACGAGCTTCGTGCCGTCGCAGGCGATGCCGGTGACTGCGCCCGTCACCGCAACGTCCGATGTGACGGCGGTCGATTATTATCGCCGGCCGCCTCCGGGATATTATCACGGCCACCGTGGCTATCGCGATTACCGCCCGGGCTACCGTCGTCATAATGACGGCTGGTGGTATCCGCTCGCAGCCTTCGGCGCGGGTGCCATCATCGGTGGTGCCATCGCTGCGCCGCCGGCCGCGCCCCGCCGCGCCACGGGCATCAACCCACGGCATTATGAGTGGTGCTTTAACCGGTATCGTTCCTACGATTCCTACAGCAACACCTTCCAGCCGAACTACGGCCCACGCCGTCAGTGCCTGTCGCCCTACTATTGATCGCAGGCACTTCGTTTGAGATCACGATGCCCGGCCGCTGGTCGGGCATTTCGTTTTTAAGGGGATGCCCGTTTCAAAGGATGCCGGCGCGTCTGAGGATCAGCCATGCCGCCAGGATCGAAACGGCGATGAAGCCGACGGCCCAGAGCGTGCCGCCGATCCCCGCCGCAAAGGGCAGCGACGAGGTGTTCATCCCGAAGAAACCGGTGACCAGCGATGGCGGCAGCAGGAAGGCGGTCATCAGCGACAGGATGTAGAGGTGGCGGTTGGTCTCCGAGGAGAGCTTGGAATCGATTTCTTCATGCAGCAGCCGAGCCCTTTCCTGCAGCGCGTAGACATCATTGTCGGCGGCCTCCAGCCGGTTCACCAGCCGTTCCGCCACATCCTCGAAACCTGAAGGCAGTTCATCGTCATCGGCGGCCGCTGCCCGGCGCATCAGCGCCAGCATGGTGCGAAGGTGCCGGTGCAGCCTGACGACGACGCGCCGGACAGGTGCGAGCCGCCGACGCTCGTCGCGAAGCTCGCTGTCATAAACGAAATCCTCGATGGCGTTCAGTTCGTCGGTCAACTCCAGCACCACGGAGATGATGCCCCGCTGGAACTCCACCACCAGCGCTTCGAAAATCTGGATCGGCTGGCGGAACTTCGCCGCGTTCTTCTCGATAGCCGCCCGCACAGGATCGATCGACCTGACAGGCTGCAGGCGTGTGGTAATGATGAAACCATTGGCCAGCGCGAAATGCAGCCAGCCGATATCGCGGGTGGTGGCGTCGAACTCCCGCTGGAAATCGACCAGCGTGCCGTACAAGGCTTGGTCGTCCACGGTTAGCGCCGCATGGGCTTCGTGGGTGGTGAGTGCTGCGCGGGCCTGCTCGGTCAGGCCGGGAAAGCTCTCCAGAAAGGCGGTGCAGCGCGCATCGGCGAGACTGAGATGCAGCCAGACGAAGCTGCCTTCATCGATCCCGATGTCGGCGGGGTCGGTTTCGGGCGAAAACCGGGTTGCCCGGCCGGAAGATGCGTTGATGACATAGCCCCAGACCAGCCCGGGAATTTTCGTGGCGAGGGGATGCATCGGTCAGCTCCGGAAACGGCCCGCCAGCGCTTCTATGCCTGCATTGTGACAGTTCGATTACAGTCTTTGTGTCACAGCAGCGACAGCAGCACGGAGCAGATGCAGATCAGCAGGAAGCTCATCGGGATGGAAAAGCGGATATTGGTGCGGATCGTCTCTTCCAGATGCGGATATCGCCGTCGCCCCGGAAAGTTGGCGTCCGTCAGCAGCATGGACACCAGAAGGACAAGGACGAGGTAGAAATAGCCGAGCGAAACCATGAAGGCGACGGGCGAATTCATCGAGATGGCGCCGGGAAAGCTGGATTCATAAGTGAAGCCGAGCGCTGCAAGCGCCAGAAGGGCGGAATAGGTCATCGGCGCTTCGTCGCCCCGCAGCCGTGCCGGTGCCCATAGCAGGAACAGCGATACCGAGAGTACGGCGGCAAAGGGAACGAAGATCGGCAGCACGTATTGCTGCCATTTGCGCTGTATTTCCGTCGATGCGTTGATCCGCACGAAGGGCTTGGCATTCCAGCCATAGAAGCGCTCCATCACGAATTGCAGCGACCGGGCGGTCCAGCTGTTGGCGGAAAGCTCCGGCGAGACCGCGGCAAGTTCCCGGTCGATGTCGTTCATCACGAAGATGACCTCGTCGGCCGAGTGCCGCGGCGTGACAAGCGAGAGCGTCAGCCTCTGACGGTCGAACGGAAACGTCGTCATGTCGACGCTGACCCGGAAATCCGCGTCGATCCTCTGGATGCGGGTCACGGTGCCGTCAGCCCGCATCGTCAGCGCCACGGAGCCGGATCGCGGTTCACCGATGCGGTTTTCGATTTCCGTTGCCGGCGTCCAGATGCCGGCGAGCTTCTGCTGCGCCTCGGCGCCGACATAGTCGAAGCGGGCAAAGCCGGTGGCCTTGGGATCGAAGGCCTGGGTCGGGTCCTTCCAGCGTTCGGTGGTCTCGATCGTCATCGAGGCTTCGCCCGAAGTCTCGTTGAACTTGGAAATGTCCAGCACGCGCATCGAGAAGTGGACGGCAAGCGGCAGGTGTATGCCTTTCGGCAGGCGAGGGGTTTCGTTCGCCATCGCCGTTCCCGACAGGGCAAGCGCAAGCCAGCCGACGACAGCGGCAAATATCAGACGCAGGAAGGCCGGTTTCACGCGGCACCTCCACCATCAACCTTGCTATCGACGCAGACACGGCCGGCTGACAGGCTGTCGATGGCTTGCCTGAGCCGCCGGAGATCGCCATGGCCGCTGCCTTCGGGTGCAGCGCCTTCGGCTTTCCCCGAGGCAAGCGCTTCCGCGTGGTCGGCAAGATCGCCAAGGGGGCGGATCAGCATTGCGCGCAGGGCCACGGTGACGATCGAGAAAACGACGATACCTCCGACGGCGGCAATGATCGCCGCCGTCGCGATCGACCGCAGGAAACCGCTTTCGATCGAGGAAAAGTCGCGAACGATGAAGATTGTCCCGATCATCCGGCCGGAATAGTCGAGCAGCGGCTGCGCAAAGGTGCCGTACCGGTGGTCGTCCAGTTCCACCATGGCAGAGGTCGGCTCGCGGGAAAGACCGATGGCGCGGCGGTCGTAGAGTTTCTGGAAAAGGGCGGTGTCGGTTGCCGATTCGATGGCAAGCCCGGCGCCATCGGCTTTCACGGCGCTATCCTTCGGGGTGATGCCCGTCATCGCCGGGCTGAGGAACAGGGCGTAATCGGCTCCCGATGCCGACTTGGCGATTTCCAGCAGCGTTTTGAGGTCGACGCCGACTTCCACCGTTCCGACCAGTGTTTCGCCTTCCAGCATCGGGGCGACCGCGCGCAGGCTGAGACCGGCAAGCCCGACCTCCAGACCCTTCTGCAGAATATGGCTGCGGTTGGCGGCAAGGATCATCGGGCGGATCGTCGAAAGATCCTGCCCGAAATTCTTGGGATCCTGCACGCGCAGGAAGCTCTTGATGTCGGTGGTGTGGAAATGCAGCATGTTGACGCCTGCTTCGCTGGCCAGCGCATCGTAGGTGGGTTTCAGAAGCGAGGTCAGCCTCTCCCGGTCGCCTTTCTTCATCAGGTCGAGAACCAGCGGGTCCCTGGCGATGCGGTCGGCATGGGTTGCCGAAAGGCTGGCCGATTGCGCCATCGATGAGGTGAGCAGCAGGGCGGTCGCCTGCATCTCGTCGCTCTTGGCGGCTTCGAGCTGCCGGCGGGTGCCGTCGACCACGATATAGCCGCCCAGCCCGAGAATGGTAGCGAGCAGGATTGCTGTCACGAGTGCGAGAGATCGGTCGAGGGTCATAGAGGGCATCCGGGATCGCTGTAATCTGAATGAGGTACGGCAATCCGGGCGGCGCTGTATCGCCCAAGTTTGGGCGGATCGGCTCGCCGCTGAACGCCTTCCGGCTGGTGGCGTGAGCTGACGCTGGAAGAGGGAACTTCAGCAAAAAGATTTGACGTTTACGTAAAAATAAACTAGCCAAAAGACCAGTTGCGGGATCTCTTTCGGGGGTGGAGAAAGGGTCCGATGGGGCAACGGCAAAGCAGGAGGAGACTGTCCATGTACAAGGCACCGGTTGAGGAAATCGCTTTCACGCTGAAATACGTGGCGGGCATGGGCGATGCGCTGGAGCAGGGGCAGCTGGGCGATCTCAGCGACGATCTCGTCGATGCCATCCTTGAGGAGGCTGGACGCTTCGCCAGCGATGAAGTCGCGCCGCTGGCCGAAATCGGCGACAGGCAGGGCGCACGCCTTGTGGACGGCAAGGTCGAGGTGCCGGATGGTTGGGCGGATCTCTATCGTCACTGGGCGGAGGGCGGCTGGAATTCGCTCGTCGCTTCGCCTGCTTATGGCGGGCAGGGCCTGCCGCACATGCTGAACGTCGCTGCTCTGGAAATGTGGAATTCCGGTTCCATGGCCTTCGCCCTCGGTCCGACGCTGACCATGGGTGCCGTCGAAGCCGTGACGGCCCACGGCAGCGCCGAACTCAAGGAAAAATACCTGCACAAGATGGTCTCCGGCGAATGGACCGGCACCATGAACCTGACCGAACCCCATGCCGGCTCGGACCTCGGCGTGATGAAGACCCGCGCCGAGCGTCGTGACGACGGCACCTACCGCATCTTCGGCCAGAAGATCTTCATCACCTGGGGCGAGCATGAAATCACCCGCAACATCGTTCATCTGGTTCTCTCCCGCCTGCCGGATGCGCCGGCCGGCACGCGCGGCATTTCGCTCTTCCTCGTGCCTAAATACCTCGTCAACGACGACGGCTCGCTCGGTGCTCGCAACGATCTCCATTGCCATTCGCTGGAACACAAGCTCGGCATCCATGGCTCGCCCACCTGCACCATGATCTATGGCGATGGCCGCTACGGCGATGAAGCCGGGGCTATCGGCTACCTGATCGGCGAGGAGAACAAGGGCCTCGCCTGCATGTTCACCATGATGAACAATGCCCGTCTGGCTGTCGGCATGCAGGGCGTGGCGATCTGCGAGGCCGCCACCCAGAAGGCGGTGGCTTTCGCGAAGGAACGCACGCAAGGCAAGGCGCCCGGCTGGACCGGGGCAGGCATGAGCCCGATCATCGAGCATCCCGATGTCGCTCGCATGCTGGTGACGATGAAGGCGCTAACCCAGGGGGCGCGCGCCATCTGCTATACCTGTGCCCACGCAACCGACATGGCCCACCACGCGCGCGGCGACCGCGCCGCCCATTGGCAGGAGCGCGCAGCGCTGCTCACCCCGATTGCCAAGTCTTTCGCCACCGATGCCGGCGTTGATGTTGCATCGCTTGGTATCCAGGTTCACGGCGGCATGGGCTTCATCGAGGAAACCGGTGCCGCCCGTTACCTGCGCGATGCCCGCATCGCCCCGATCTATGAAGGCACCAACGGCATTCAGGCGATCGACCTCGTCACCCGCAAGCTGCCGCTTTCGAACGGCGACCATGTCAGGGGCTTCATCACCGAGTTGAGGGAGATTGTCTCCTCCGTTCGTGGCCTGAACCGGGATGGTTTCGGCACTACGGCCGACCGTCTGGAGGCGAGCCTTGCCGATCTCGATGAGGCGACCGAATGGCTGCTCACCCGGATCGTCGAGGGCAACACTGCCGCAGCACTTGCAGGCGCCACCCCTTACCAGCGGCTGTTCGGCCTGGCGCTGACGGGTGCCTATCTCGCCAAGGGCGCGCTCGCCGATGCCGAGACCGGCGGTTTCGAGCGCGTCGCGCTCTGCCGCTTCGCCGCCGAAAACCTGATCGCCGAAACGGCGGCACTGAAGGACCGCGTGATCAACGGCGAAGCGAGCCTGACGGCCGCGCGCGCTCTTCTCGGCTAGTATCCGTCTCCAGCCCCTCCTCAAGGGGGATGGGTTGGAACTCCACCAGCGCTTTGATCCGGTTCAGGCGCAGGGCGGCTTTTCAAGGCTTTCGCCCCACTCGTGGGGGAGACCGGCAGGCCGGAACGGGAGTTTTCGTTTGAACCAGCCTCCCGATCGGGAGTGCAACGCCAACTGGGAAAGATTTTATGACCGACCATATCCTGATCGAACGCCCCGAGGCCTATCCCGGTGTTCTGGTGATCCGCTTCAACCGCCCGGAAAAGAAGAACGCCATCACCAAGGCGATGTACCAGAAGATGACCGCCGGCCTTCTCGAAGGCGAGACCGATCCGGCGATCCGCACCATTGCGTTGCTCGGAACGGAAGGCTGTTTCTCCGCCGGTAATGACATGGCCGACTTCCTCGCCTATGCCATGGCCGGAACCGTCGATCAGCCTACGGCCTTCGAGGTGCTGAAGGCGATCTGGAGCGTGTCGAAGCCGGTCGTCTCGGGCGTCGATGGTCTTGCCATCGGCATCGGCACGACCATCAACATGCATTGCGACATGACGATTGCCTCCGATCGCAGCCTGTTCAAGACGCCCTTTGTCGACCTCGCTCTGGTGCCGGAAGCCGGCTCCAGCCTGCTTGCTCCGCGCATGATGGGGCAGCAGCGGGCCTTTGCCCTGCTCGCCGCCGGAGAGGGCTTCTCCGCCGCCGAGGCGAAGGACGCGGGCCTGATCTGGAAGGTCGTTGCCCCCGAAGCCGTCGAGCCGGAGACGCTGAAACTTGCCGCTTCGCTGGCCGCCAAGCCGCCGGAGGCCATGCGCATCACCCGCGACCTGCTGCGCGGCGACCGCGGCGAACTGCTCGCCCGCATGGAAGAGGAAATCGCGCATTTCATCGAACGCCTGAAGAGCGCCGAGGCGATGTCCTCCTTCCAGAGCTTCATGAAGGGGCGCGGATAACGCTCCGCTCCATCTGGAGGCGAGCCATAATCTCGCCTCTTGGTGCTTCCTTAATCACTGGTGGTATCTTATCGCCGGAGGAAAACGGAGGAGCCGAACGGTGAAGATTTCAGCTGGAAGCCTCGCCCTCGCATTGATCGTGACCGCCGCTGCCATGCTGGAGCCGCTGACGACGGCAGTCGCCTTCGCCCAGAGCGGCGGAACCATCGTCAACAGCCAGTCCAACCGGCCGAAGCCGCAGCCCGGCGTGCGTCCGCAGCGCTACTATTGCGCGGTCGATCCGCCGGCCAGCGCCAAGATCAGCGGGCAGTTCACTTGCCCGGCTGAGCCCGGTCGTGTCGGCGGCCGTTGCCGCTGCGCCAATGTCACCGGTTCCGGCACGCTCTACACCTATTGACGTGCCGGCAAGTCCGGTGATGCACTTCGGTTCAGCCGATGGGGTCGATGTCGCCGACGAAGCGTATGAGATCCGGCATGGTGAAATGACCGGGTGTCGCGCCGGGGAGTTCCGGTTGCCAGTTCGCCTGCCGCCACAGGAAGGACTCGTGATCGCCATGCACGAGGCCGAGGAAGGTCTCTGCCACGATGGTCGAACCCATCCGTCCGAGCCGTTCGCCGGAATGGTAATGCTGGGCCTCCTTCAGTACGTAGTACCAGAGCGGCGTCTTCTTGTGGAAACCGTGCTTGGCGGCGACAGCCCCGTCCGGCCCCGTGGAGATCTCCGATGGTTTCATCGGCACGATCCCCATGGCACGACAGACGTCCTGGCCTGACGGCAGACCAATCTGCACGCCGCGCTTGAGATTGCGGAATGGCAGCACGAAATCGCGCGCCGCCGTCTTGTCCGTCTCAGGCCTCAGACCCGGCAGCGTATGCAGTTCGGGCACGACGAAGGGGTCGAGGCGGCGGGCGTGATTGAGGGTGAAATTCGGCTCCGGGGCGGTGCCAAGGTCGAAGAAACGCCGCCAGTCGATGATCCAGTTGGACGGCAGGTCACGCAAGGGGCCCGGGCCGCCTCCGGTGTTCACCGCTCCCCGGTCCACCAGTTCGCCGACGATCTGGCCCGATTTGCCGGTGAAGTTGAACAGGAGCTTCAGCGTGCCGTCGACAATCGCATCAGGTCCGGGGTTGAACACCCGGTTGTGGCTATAGCTCTGCCGCACCATGGAATGCCCGAGGCGATAGGCAGCGGCCGCGAATTCCGCCGGCATGAAGGGACGGCTGCGGAAACGGTAGAAGCGGCGGCCTTCCTGTTTGATGCGGCGCACCAGCCCCGGTTCGGTCAGACGCTCGACGAAGTCGAAAAGCACGATCCACTGATAGTGCCATGTGACGATGCGGCGGGCCTCCTTGAATAGGGCTGCTCCCTTGAGTGCCGGCTGGCTGACCTGCAATCCATCGACCACCTTGTTGTGAAACTTCAGCATCAGCAGGTGAAACTGCGCCACCAGCAGGTTCTCGTCGTTGCGCTCGTCGAAGATCAGGGCATGGCCGACCTGATTGCGCGGCAGATCGTTGGGGAATGACGGGATCGGAATACCTGCCTTGTCGGCCGAGGCCGAGGCCTTGCCGATCAGGAACTTCTCGATCACCCGATGGGTCGCCGGATCGCGGTCGTAGAGATAGGGGTGGATGCCCGGTCCGTCGCCATAGAGGGAATCGAGATCGAGCGACGGCGTGCGGAAATTGCTGGTCGCCAGCGGGTCGGCCTTCTGCTGCTCCAGCGGCGTGGTGTCCAGCGTGATGTCGTGATCGACGAACTGGCCGAGATAGGTGTAGCCGGCGGGAATGTTGGGATTGTCGCCCGCGGGATCGGTATTGCCGTCGGGTCCCACCGCGTCCTTCATCGCGGTGGCTAGCTCGAAGAGGTCGTCCTCGTCGGCCTCAAGTGGGGGCAGCGTTGGAAAGATACGGCCGAATTTTCCCGGATCTGCATTGCCGGAAAGCGCCTGCAAGGCGGCACGGCTCATCCCACGGACACCGTGTCCGTGCATCGCGACTTCAGACATGGGGTTCCTCCATCCAGTCTTGGCTGAATATCAATGTGTATTAATATGAGATTATTCTAAAATAATTGCACAGGAGGGGGCGGGCCGCAATAAACGCAAACATTAATCTTAGCTTGCATTTTAACGATCTGCGAAGTTACTTCGCAAATACAGAAGGTTGCGTGCAGTTGTGCAAGGTATCCGAAAGTGAGGATGTCTCAGTTTTTGCTGAGCGTTGCCACGACTTCGACATGCGGCGACCACAGGAACTGGTCGATCGGCGTCACGTTGTCGATGCGATAGCCGCCGGCTGTCAGCAGCGCGAGATCGCGGGCGAGCGATAGCGGATTGCAGCTCACGGCGACGATCTTCCTGACGGAGGAGCGGGCGAGTTCCTTGCACTGCGCTTCGGCGCCTGCGCGCGGCGGATCGAAGACCACGGCGTCGAAATTCTTGAGTTCGGCCGTCATCAGCGGACGACGGAAAAGATCGCGCTTCTCGATCTTGACGGGCTTCAGCCCCTGCGTGTTGCGCGCCGTGAAGTCGAGCGCCTTCAGCGCCTTTTCCTCGCTCTCGACTGCGAGCACCTGACCGGTGCGAGCGAGCCTGAGCGCAAACGTGCCAATACCGGCGAAGAGATCGGCAACGCGCTTGGCCTTGCCGACATGCTGGAGCGTCAGCCGCGCCATGGCTTCTTCGGCGGCGATGGTCGCCTGGGTGAAGGCGCCGGGCGGCGGAAAAACGGCGACGCCGGAAAAGTCGAGAACCGGTTTCTGCGGTTCGATCACCACTTCGCCATTGAAGGAGACGCGGGCGATGCCGCGCATCGCAAGCACCGTTTCCGTGATGGCGCGGCGGTCCTTGTCGGCGAGTGTCTTGATGCCGTCCAGCGCGATATCGAGGCCGGAAAGCGTTTCGATCACCGTCATCCGGAAGGGCTCGGCATTGGTCGTGGCGGCCCAGCCGATCTTTTTCAGCGCATCGAGCCTCGACAGGATGCCTGCCGAGGCGATGGGACATTCCTCGATGGCGACGATGTGGTGGCTTTCCGCCTGGTTGAAGCCGATCAGCACTTCCTTCTCGGTCCGCCGCGCGGCAAACACCACGCGCCGACGCTGACCCGGCTCGGCCTCGATGACGTCGCCGACCGGCACGTCGATGCCCTTGGACTTCAGCGCGGAAACGACCAGCGACCGCTTGAAGGCGTTGTAGGCGGGCTTGGCCATATGTTGCAGCGAACAGCCGCCACAGCTGCCGCCGACACCATCGGGGCCGAAATGGCGACAGGCGGGCGCGATGCGCTCGCTGGAGGTCTCGGTGTAGGAGATGATCGTGCCCTGGTTCTTGACGCGGGCAATGGCAAGCTTTTCGCCGGGCAGCGAGAAGGGAACGTAGATCGGGCCGGCCGAGCCATGGGCGATGCCGTCGCCCTGCGCGCCGAGGCTGTCGATGGTGACGGTTTCCGTGCTCATTCCTCGTTCTCCGGCTTGCGGCCCGCCAGCAGGAATTCCTCGTTCCCGTCGCCGCCTGCAATGGGCGAGGGGATGAGGCCGAGGCTTTCCCAGCCCATGTCTTCGACAAGCCAGCGTTCCAGCTCAGCCGCAACGAGCGGCGCGGTTTCCGGCTCTTTCAGGAGGCCCGCCTTGCTGATCGCATCGCGGCCCGCCTCGAACTGCGGCTTGACCAGCAGCAGGCAGTGGCTGCCCGGCTCGGCCAGATCGAGTGCCGGCTCGAGCGCCAGTTTCAACGAGATGAACGATACATCCGAGACGATGAAGTCGATGGGGCGGTCGTCGATATCCTCGGGTTCGAGGTAACGCGCGTTCAGGCCCTCGATATTGGTCACGCGTTCGTCGCTCGCGAGCCGCGGATGGAACTGTCCATGGCCGACGTCGATCGAGGTGACATGGCCCGCGCCGCGCTTCAAGAGGACTTCGGTGAAGCCGCCGGTCGATGCCCCGACGTCGAGACATTCGCGTCCCTCTGGATCGAGCTTGAAATGGTCGAGCCCGGCGACAAGCTTCAGCGCCGCACGCGACACGTAGTCCTGCGCCGGATCGTCGATCGAGAATTCATGATCGGCCGAAAACACGAGGCTCGGCTTGGTGACGACCTTGCCGTCGATCTTCACCGTGCCACGCTGGATCGCGTCGCGGGCGCGCGAGCGGCTGGCGAAGAGGTCGAGGGCGACCAGAAGCTGGTCGAGGCGCTGGGGTTCGGGCTTTGATGACATGGCCTGTCAATGGCGACATGCAAGCCGGAGTGCAAGAGCTTTGTTGGGAGTTGCTCACCCGGCGCGGTCAGGAGAAGGAAAAAGTCGTTGTTCGTATATTGCTCATGTCCATGATCGCTCGCTCCGCAATCGGGTTTTCGTTTGGGGGAAGCAATTGCCCGATTGACCTTCACGTTTTCGCTCCGTTAACTCGGCGCACCGCGACGCTGTTTGCCGCATGATCGGGGAGGGGAGATGATGAAGCAGGTTCTGTTGGCCGCTGTTGTCGTTCTGGTGGCGATGCCCGCATTTGCCAACGACACCATGGCCGAAGTCAAAACCGGCGGTCTGGTCTATGTGCAGACCAGTGAAGTCGAGATGGTGGCGGAGGATCTTTTCATTTCCCCTGAGCATGTCGAGGTCAACTACGTCTTCCACAACGGGACCGACAAGGACATCATTTCCTACATCGCCTTTCCCATGCCGGAGATCACCGCCGGGCCTGATGTCAACATGTCGCTCCCCGACATGGAGAAAGATAATTTCCTCGGCTTTTCCGTCACCCAGGACGGGCAGCCGATCACGCCCGAATTGCAGCAGCGCGTTTATGCCACAGGCATCGACATGACGGATGTTGTGACCGCACAGGGTGTACCGCTACAGCCTTTCAGCGAGGCGACCGGCGAAGCTCTTGAAAAACTGCCGGCGGATGTGCTGGCTGACTGGGTGTCGCGCGGTCTCGTTTATGTCGAGGAGTATGATGCCGGCAACGGCTGGGAACGTCATCCCGCGCCGCTCTGGACACTGAAATCCGCCTACTGGTGGAAGACCACCTTTCCCGCGGGCAGGGACGTGAAGGTTCATCATTCCTACAAGCCCAGCGTCGGCGGAACGGTCGCCATGACCTTTATCGAGGATGGGAAGCCAACCGACTACGCCTACGAGACATACAAGGATCGCTACTGCCTCGATGACGATTTCATGCGCACCGCGGCAAAGCTGGAAAAGGCCGGCAAGGACGGCAAGGGTCCCTATTACACGGAGAACTGGATCTCCTATGTGCTGACGACGGGCGCCAATTGGGGCGGAGCCATCAAGAACTTCAAGCTGACCATCGACAAGGGCAAGCCGAACAGTTTCGTCAGTTTCTGCGGCGAGGGCGTGAAGAAGACCGGCCCGACCACCTTCGAGATGACGGCGGAGGATTTCATCCCGGAGAAGGATCTCGACATCCTGTTGCTGGTTGCCAACGAGTGACCCTGACGGGGGACGTTTCCCCGGCGCCGGCGAAAGCCCGCAATTTGTCTATGGTCCATAACGAAAAAATAAGGGCAATCGGTCTATCTTCGGTCGATTGCCTGTAAGGCCGCACTTTTGGCTGCATCCATGATGGATCGCGCCGCGGCTTCGTCGGGGATATCCATGGCTCGCTTGAGGGCGGACCATCGGTATTCCCGATTGAAAGCGCAATCATGCCCGATGCGGCGGCAGCGCTCAGTTCAGTGCAACTGTTCTCGTTGATCGCCAGGCGAAAGAGACTGATTGCATGTCCCTGAAGAACCTTTCACTCAACAAGAAGCTGATCCTGACCTTCCTCGGCATCATGGCAAGCTGCTTCATCGCGACCGCCATCGTTTTCGTCGAGGCTTATCGTGCCAAGCTCGCCTCGCAGGAGCAGGGCAAGTCCGAACACGTTCTCGCGCTCTCCGACATGGCGCTTGAATCCATGCTGGAGCAGGCCGTCAACCTGCGCGGCTACCTGCTGTTCCGCAGCGAAAGCACCTATGCCGACGTTCTTGCCAATCGTGAGAAGATGCTGACCTACATCGCGGAAGCGAAGCAGGCTGCAGACGACATGCCGTCGATCGTCGCCTCGCTGGATTCCATGAAGTCCGCGGCCGACATCTTCCACAAAGAGCTGTCGGAGCCGCAGCTCGCTGCCGCCAAGGATGTAAACAAACCGATTTCCGAAATCGTCGAGATTGGTCGCAACGCTTCCAAGGGCCAGCTTGATGCCTTCCGCACGGAAGCCGCGAAGATCAAGACCCAGATCGGCGAGGTTTCCGCCCGCAACCACGCGGCTCTGGAAAGCGCTCATTTCAATCTGGAACTCGCACTGGTCGTCGGTGGCGGCATCGCGGGCGTCGTCGCCGTATTCCTTATCTGGCAGCTTTCCCGCGCCATCGTCGTGCCGATCGTTGGCATGACCGCCGCCATGACGCGTCTTGCCGATGGCGAGCACGACGTTGACGTTCCGGCCCTCGACCGGGGTGATGAAGTGGGCAAGATGGCGAAGGCCGTCGTCGTCTTCAAGGATGCTGCCATCGAGAAGCTGCGCCTGTCGGGTGAAACCGAGGCCATGCGTGCCCAGGCCGAAGAAGAGCGCCGTCGCGCCGAGGCCGAGAAGGCCCGGGAGGCCGAAGAAATCGGCTTCGCCATGGACCAGCTCGCCACCGGTCTCACCGCGCTTGCGGACGGAAACGTCGCCTATCGCATCGACACCACGTTCGCAGCCCGTCTCGATGCTCTCAGGCTCAACTTCAATGCCTCGCTGGACAAGCTTCAGGCCGCGCTTCGCTCCGTTGGTGACAATGCCGCCGCGATCAACGCCGGAGCATCGGAAATCCGCGCCTCGGCTGACGACCTTGCCAAGCGCACCGAACAGCAGGCGGCTTCCGTCGAGGAAACCGCGGCCGCCCTCGAGCAGGTCGTCACCACGGTCAAGGATACCGCGCGCCGCGCCGAGGATGTCGGCGCCCTCGTTGCCCGCACCCGCGCCGGCGCCGAGCGCTCCGGTCAGGTCGTCGGCAATGCCGTTGCCGCGATGACCGAGATCGAGAAGTCTTCCGGCGAGATCGGCAAGATCATCAGCGTGATCGAAGACATCGCCTTCCAGACCAACCTTCTGGCGCTGAACGCAGGCGTTGAAGCAGCCCGCGCAGGCGAGGCCGGCAAGGGTTTCGCGGTCGTCGCACAGGAAGTGCGCGAACTCGCCCAGCGATCCGCCAACGCAGCGAAGGAAATCAAGGCGCTGATATCGACCTCTTCCGCACAGGTCGGCAACGGCGTGGCGCTGGTCGATGAAACGGGCACCGAACTTGAAAAGATCGTGCATGCGGTTCTGGAAATCAGCGACCATGTGTCGGCGATCGTTACCGCAAGCCGCGAACAGTCCACCGGCCTGCAGGAGATCAACACTGCCGTCAATTCGATGGACCAGGGCACCCAGCAGAATGCCGCCATGGTCGAGCAGCAGACGGCGGCCAGCCATTCGCTGGCGACCGAGGCCGCCTCGCTCAACGCTCTTCTGGCGCAGTTCCAGCTCGGCTCCGAGCGTCAGGTTTCCGCGCCGCGCGCGGCCGGTCGCGACGCGAAGCCTGCCGCTTCTCCGGCTCGCGCGCTGGCAAGCCGCGTCTCCAGCGCTTTTGGTGGAGGCTCGACGGCAGCGGCCAAGCAGGAATGGTCGGAATTCTGATCCTGTCCTTAAGGCACAACAAGAAAGCCCGGCGAACTGCCGGGCTTTCTTGTTTCAGGCCATCGGCAGCCACGCGAGCGGTCGCCTTGGCTCGTGGACCTCAGCGCCAGTTCCAGTTGCTGCTGTTGCGCGAAGGCTGGGTGGCGCTGGCGAGGAAATAGCCGATCAGGCCGCCGAGAATGCCGACGGTTACCAGCGCCGTGGAGGTCGCGGCCGGATGGTCGCGCACCACGGATGCCACCGTGCCTGCCTCGTCCTTGGCATAGGCGGCCACATCCTGCGCCTTGCGCGAGGCGCCGTTCAATGCCGTGGCGGCGCGGCCGCGCACCTGACCGGAGACCTTGTCGCCTTCCTCGGCCAGCAGATCCTTGAAGTGCAGGACCTGTTCCTGCAGGCTGCGCAACTCGTTCATGATGTCGCTGTTGTTGGTCGAAGCCATAGTCTCTTCCTTTCGGTCTCGTTGAAACTTCTCGACGGGGAGAACGCGAAAGGAGCGGGAAGGTTCCCGATGTCGGCTCCGGCCCGGCCGCGGGCTGGCCTGAAAAACGAAACACCCGACACGTTTCCGTGCCGGGTGTTTCAGAAAGCCGTTGAAACGGCGGCGAAGATTACTTCGCTGCGGCTTCGTAGAGTTCGAGAACGTAGTCCCAGTTGATCAGGCTGTCGACGAAGGCTTCGAGGTACTTCGGACGAGCGTTGCGGTAGTCGATGTAGTAGGAGTGTTCCCATACGTCGACGCCGAGGATCGGGGAGGCGCCGTGAACGAGCGGGTTTTCGCCGTTCGGGGTCTTGGAGATGGCGAGCTTGCCGTCCTTGACGGAGAGCCATGCCCAGCCGGAGCCGAACTGCGTGGTGCCGGCTGCGATGAAATCAGCCTTGAACTTGTCGTAACCGCCGAGGTCGCTGTCGATAGCGGCCTGCAGCTTGCCCGGAAGCTTGTTGCCGCCGCCGTCCTTCTTCAGCCACTTCCAGAAATGGACGTGGTTGTAGTGCTGTGCAGCGTTGTTGAAGAGACCCTGGTTGGTGCCGAAGGACTTCTTGACGACTTCCTCGAGCGACAGGTCGGCGAGGCCGGCTTCAGCAGCAAGCTTGTTGCCGTTGTCGACGTAAGCCTTGTGATGCTTGTCGTGGTGGAATTCCAGCGTCTCGGCCGACATGAACGGCACGAGAGCATCGTAGGCGTAGGGAAGTGCGGGCAATTCGAAAGCCATGGTAAAATCTCCTTTTGGCAACAGATTGCGAATTCGGCGGGTGACGGGAACATAGGAGCGGAACTTCCGGGAGGCAACCTGCCAAAGGTCAAAATTGTTCCATTCCGGAGAAAGAATTCACTGCCGGCGACCCTCTTCACGCAGCATTCATTCCAGTCCGTTAAAAACAGTCGAAACAAAACCTTGAGGAGCTTTCGATGCGCCACAGCCTTACTGCTTCACTGGCCTTTTTCGCGCTTGCCGCTCCTGCGCTGGCTTCGTCCGATGGCGCGTGGGAAGAGTTTGCCGCCGATGTGAAGAAGAAGTGCCTCGATGCTGCAGAGCCGATGATCGAGAAGGCCGCGATTGCGGTCGACCCCTTCGGCTCGGAACGCTTCGGTCTGGCCGTCCTGAGTGGCAAGGCCAAGGGCGGCGACGCCACGGTCAGCCATATCTGCGTCTACGACAAGCAGGCCCAGACCGTCGAAATCGGCAGCGAGCTGACGGCGGACACCATTTCCGTCACCATCCCCAAGAACTGAGCTGTATGCAGGCTCGGGCAATCAGCTGAAGTAACGATCCGGATCCGGCAGGCCCGCAAGGCTGAAGCCGAATTCGGCGCGAGCGATCTTGCATTCGTCGTCGCCCGGCATGCAGGTGCGACAGACATGCGGGCGCACCATGTAGACGGAACAGCCGACGTGCTTGCCGACTTCGCCGGTCAGTGCCGCGCAGCGTCCGTTCTCGAACTTCATGCCGCTTTCGTCCCTGGCGATCATCGCCTCGGGAATGGCGGCGATTTCCTCGTCGCTTTCCAGCGAGAAGCGCGGCCATTCCGCCGAATAGGCGCAGCACGCGCCGCAGGATTGACAGTCGAAGATCTCGGGAGGCGAGGTTTCGAGCATCGCTCAGCCCTTCGTTGCCGCTGGACGACGCGCAAGGCCGAAGGCGAATATGCCGGCGAAGACCAGCATGGTGATGCCGACGGAAAGCGGCCCGGCATCCAGTGACACGCTATCCATGACGACGCCCATCGCACCCGAACCTGTTGCGCTGCCGATCGCATAGGCAAGGCCGTAGGCGGCAGCGCCCGAAACCAGCAGACCGCCGCGGAAGCGGTCGCCGAGCAGGGTCAGCGCGCAGGTATAGAGCGAAAAGCTCGCTGCACCTAGCACGGAAACGGTAACCAGCAGTGCGATCTCCGATGTCAGGAAGGGCAAGGCCATGAAACTTGCGCTGCAGGCGATAGCAGACCCGACGGTGATGATTGCACGCGGAATGCGGTCCAGCAGGTAGCCAACCAGCGGCTGGGCGAGCGCCGTCGGCAGCGCCACCATGGTCACGACGAAGGCGGCGAAGTTCTCGGAATAGCCGCGCTCGACGAAGTAGAGCGGGATGGTCGAGATCGCCGCGATGTCGGAAAAGCCGAAGGCGACGACCATCAGCACCAGAATGGGCGCAAGCCGCACGAACTGGATCAGGCCGCCGGCCGACGAGCGCTCCGGCCTTGTCCGGGCGAAGCGTCCGAGCATCACCGATGCGAAGGCCACGAAGGCGATATAGACGGCGACCAGCGCGAAGGCGAAACCGTCTTCCGTGCCGACAAAGGGAATGGCAAGCGGCCCGGCGGCAAAGCCCGCGCACATGCTGGCGCCGTATATGCCGGAAACCCGGCCTCGCAGCCGGTCGGGACAGGCGGTGTTCAGCCATGCCTCGCTGATGGTGAAGATGATGCTGGTGGAGAACCCGAGCAGGAAGCGGGCGATGAACCACACCCAGACCGCATCGAATATCGCGAATGCGGTCAGCGACGCGGATGCCCCGACGAGACCGGCGACGATCAGCCGGTCGCCTCTCAGCA
Source organism: Rhizobium sp. ACO-34A (assembly GCA_002600635.1). NCBI lineage: Bacteria > Pseudomonadati > Pseudomonadota > Alphaproteobacteria > Hyphomicrobiales > Rhizobiaceae > Rhizobium > Rhizobium sp. ACO-34A. The sequence continues at coordinate 1,232,218 of CP021371.1, forward strand.
TCGTGGTCAGCCGTCCGATCAGCAGGGTCGAGGTGGCAAGGCCCGCCGCGAAGACGGAAGCGTTGAGCCCGGCAAGGCTCGACGAAACGCCACGGCTTTCCAGCACCAGCGCGATCAGCGGATAGGTCAGGCCCTGCCCGACGGAAAACGCGGTGACGCCCAGGATCACCACGGCAATCGCGGCCCAGTCGGGCGCGAAGTCTTCGGCAATGGCGGACATCTGCATCACGGCCTCCCTTTGGGCTGCGGACGAGTTTCTTGTGATTTCTTGTCTGGATTGGGCTCCGGTCTACCGGGGCGCGGGCCGGAAGTCCAGCGGGAGGAATACGGCCCCGATTTCAGGGCGACGAAACCGTTGCGATCTTGTCGCCGCTACTCCCCGCTCTTGCGGGTGCAGACATAGTCTTTCCGGATGCAGGCGATGGACGGCGTCGAGCAGATGGCCTGGCCGTTATCGACCTTGCAGATGCTGCACTGGTCGGTGAATTCGGCGCAGGCCGGTTCCGCCTTGAGGAAGGCTTCCATGTTGCGCTGAACCTGCGCCGCGTCCTCGGCCGCTACCGATTTGTGTACGCGGTATAGGCTTTGCTTGAAAGAGACTACGGGTTCAATTTATAAAGTTATCGATGCGAGTCAAAGTAAGACGACCACGTATGATAGGGTCGCTATTTTATCAAAAAAAACGAAAATCAGGGAATAATATATAGTTATAAAGATGAGAAATAAATATATTTTTTTCGAAAAAAATCCTAAAATGAAAATGGATGATCGCATAATGCTTGCGGTGATGACTTTTTCATTTTTTTATGATGTAATTTTTAAAATATTACTTTATTTAAATATAATTGAAGTTAACCAAAATTACGTTTATTTTAGCAACGCAATAATATTGATTATTATGGCATTCTACGCAATTGTAATATTCATTATATCGATAAATAGAAATGTATATGATTTAGAAAAATTTCCAAGATTAATAAATATATTATTTATAATTTTTATTTGCTTATCAATTATTTTTTTATTTTTCCCGAAACTTGAAAATGGTAAATTTGAAGATTTTGTTTATGGGCGATATGATTTTGATATTTACTATTCGATAGAATATCTGCTTTTGATTGTTTGTATTTTTGGATTTTTGCATTACAATATTTTGTTGTTGAGGGTTCTGATTGGAATCGCTCATCACAAGATTACAGGTGCTTAACTGCTGTAGGTTGTGAACGGCACTATAGCTCTTCAAGCCCCATAGTTTGTCGGGACAGAGCGGTGTCAGCTGCACTTCGCTGATGGTTAAGATGATGTTGGTTGAGGCTCCGAGCAGGAAGCGCACGACGGCTCAGACAGCATCGCATCCGCGTTACTCCCCGTTCTTGCGGGTGCAGACATAATCTTTCCGGATGCAGGCGATGGAAGGCGTCGAGCAGATGGCCTTGCCGTTCTCGACCTTGCAGATACTGCACTGGTCGGTGAATTCGGCGCAGGCCGGTTCGGCCCTGAGGAAGGCTTCCATGTTGCGCTGGGCCTGTGCCGCGTCCTCGGCGGCTGCGGGGCCGATGGCGAAGGCCGAGGCCAGCGCCATGGCCAAAATTCCGGCGACGATAGAAGAAAGCATGCTGGCCTCCCTCCGTTCGCCGGAAATGTTATCCGGCCGCGTTGACGCCGACGCCGCTCTGGCCGAGCGCGGCAAAGACGGTTTTCAGGATGCCCGTATGGTCGAGACCGGCGCGGGCATACATGGTCTCGGGCTTTGCCTGATCCATCCAGATATCCGGCAGGACCAGCGGCCGCACCTTGAGGCCGCTGTCGAGCAGGCCTTCGGTCGCGAGATAATGCAGGACCTGCGAGCCGAAGCCGCCGACCGCACCTTCCTCGACTGTGACCAGCACGGCGTGATGGCGGGCAAGCTGGCGGATCAGGTCGTGATCGAGCGGCTTGGCGAAACGGGCATCGGCAACCGTGGTGGAAAGCCCTGCGGCCTCCAGATCTTCGGCCGCCAGCATGCAGTCGGCAAGACGGGTGCCGAAGGAGAGAAGCGCCACCTTGTTGCCCTGACGGATCACACGGCCCTTGCCGATTTCGAGAATTTCGCCGCGTTCGGGAAGCTGTACGCCGACGCCTTCGCCGCGCGGATAGCGGAAGGAGATCGGGCCGTCGTCATAAGCCACGGCCGTGCGCACCATGTGCTTCAGTTCCGCCTCATCGGCAGCCGCCATCACCACGAAGCCGGGCAGGCTGGCGAGGAAGCCGGTATCGAACGAACCCGCATGGGTCGGACCGTCGGCGCCGACGAAGCCGGCGCGGTCGATCGGGAAGCGGACGGGCAGGCCCTGGATCGCCACGTCATGGACCACCTGATCGTAACCGCGCTGCAGGAAGGTGGAATAAAGCGCGCAGAAAGGCTTGTAGCCTTCCGTCGCAAGGCCTGCGGCGAAAGTGACGGCATGCTGCTCGGCGATGCCGACGTCGAAGGTCCGCTTGGGGAAGACTTCCTGCAGTTTGTCGAGGCCGGTGCCTGAGGGCATGGCGGCGGTGATGCCGACGATCTTGTCGTCGAGGCGGGCTTCCTGCACCAGCGTTTCGCCGAACACCGATGTATAGCTCGGGGCGTTCGGCTTTGCCTTCGCCTGAGCGCCGGTGATGACGTCGAAACGATTGACGCCGTGATACTTGTCGGCGGCGGCTTCAGCCGGGGCGTAGCCCTTGCCCTTCTGGGTCACGACATGGATCAGCACGGGGCCGAGCGCGTTGTCGCGCACATTGCGCAGGACCGGAAGAAGATGCTCGAAGGAGTGACCGTCGATCGGGCCGATGTGGTAGAAGCCGAGTTCCTCGAACATCGTGCCGCCGGTCACATAGCCGCGCGCATGGCCGACAGCCCGGGTGATCGCCCGGTCGACGTTCTTGCCGAGATAGGCGGTGAGCTTCTTGCCGATCTCGCGGAAGCCCATATAGGTCCGGCCGGAGGCAAGGCGCGCCAGATAGGCGCTCATCGCGCCAGTCGGCGGGGCAATCGACATGTCGTTGTCGTTGAGGATGAGGATCAGCCGCGCATCGAGCGCGCCGGCATTGTTCAGCGCCTCATAGGCCATGCCGGCCGACATCGCGCCGTCGCCGATGACGGCGATCACCTTGCGATTGGTGCCGGCGAGGTCCGAACCGACCGCCATGCCAAGGCCGGCTGAAATTGAAGTCGAGGAATGGGCCGCGCCGAAGGGGTCGTATTCGCTCTCGGCCCGCTTGGTGAAGCCGGAGAGCCCGTCCTCCTGTCGCAGCGTGCGGATGCGGGCGCGACGTCCGGTCAGGATCTTGTGCGGATAACACTGGTGCCCCACGTCGAAGATCAGCCGATCCTCAGGCGTTTCGAACACCTTGTGGATGGCGATGGTGAGTTCCACCACGCCGAGACCGGCGCCCAGATGGCCGCCGGTCTTCGACACGGCGTCGATCATTTCCTTGCGGAGTTCTGCTGCGAGCTGCGGCAGGTCGCGGTCGTCAAGACCTCTCAGGTCTGCGGGAAGCTTGACCTTGTCCAGCAAGGGTGTCTCGGGAAGGGGTGTCACTGGCGCGTAACTCTTGAGCTTGTCTTCATTTTCGGCGTGTCGTCCGCCTTTACAGGATTTAACCGGACGACAAAAGCGCGATGCCTCACAAACGATGCCGAAGGGCTTATATAACCGTCAAAAGCCTTCGGGCAAAGGAATAAACTCTTCCTCGTCGCCGGGCACGATATCGAAGCGCCCGCTTCGCCATTCCTTCTTCGCCTGTTCGATGCGTTCCTTGGAGGAGGAAACGAAATTCCACCAGATGTGGCGCTTCGAATTGAGTGCTGCTCCTCCGAACAGCATGATGTGACAGCCCGCGGCGCCGGCGCGAAGCGTGATCGCGTCCCTCGGACGGAAAACCAGCAGCTGGTCGGCGGCGAAGACATCGCCCGAGATCTCCACTTCACCGGAGAGCACATAGGCCGCCCGTTCCTCATGGCCGGCATCGAAGGGAAAGCTGCCGCCGGGCACGAGTGTCAAGTCGACATAAAGCGTGTCGGAATAGGATTTCACCGGAGATGTCAGCCCGCCGAGGCTGCCGATCACCACGCGGCCGCTCGCGCCGGCGGCGTCGAAGGTCGGCATGGCGCTCTTTTCGGTGTGGGCAAAGGCGGGGTCGATCTCTTCCTTGTCGTCGGGCAGCGCCAGCCAGGTTTGCAGACCGGAAATCGAAAACGGATTGCCGCGCAGCTTTTCCGGCGTGCGCTCGGAATGCACGATGCCGCGGCCGGCTGTTATCAGGTTGATGTCGCCGGGCTCGATCACCAGTTCCGTGCCGAGGCTGTCGCGATGCTTGATCTCGCCGTCGAAGAGATAGGTGACGGTGGAAAGCCCGATATGCGGATGCGGGCGCACGTCCATCGCTTCACCGGCCTTCAGGAGGGCAGGGCCCATCCGGTCGAAGAAGATGAAGGGGCCGACCAGACGGCGGCGTGCCGAAGGCAACGCCCGCTTCACCGAGAAACCGCCAAGGTCGCTGGTGCGCGGAATGATCAGGTGTTCGATGGCGTCACAGGCGAATGCGTCGCCGGGAACGGGATCATTTCCGGGAAAGAACGACATGGGTCTTGGCCTCCACATTTGTATCGGTCGCTAATGTAGGGTCGAATTCCGGCAAAAGACAGTGCGGGCCTTTCTCAGCCCATGCAGTCCGTTCTTTGGCCCGATCTTCGCTGCGGGTATCGCTTTGCCGCGCGGTGGGTGTTTTCGGCAGAACATTCCTTGCATACCGGTTTGGACCATGAAAACCTGCGCACCGTTTCTAAAGCCGTGGCCCGCGCTTTTCCGGCGCAGCCTCCGTTCATGCATGCCGCCTTGCGCGGTCCTTTCCCCGGATGATGCTCATGTCCCAAGACCTTTCCAACAGCCGCCGTTTCGGTCCGGAAACGCTTTCCCTCGATGCCGGACTGGAAATCGACCCGACGACCCGCGCCATCGTTCCCAACATGTCGATGTCAGTGAACAATACGCTTGTGCCGGGCGAGGGGGCGTTTTCCGCGCAAGGCGTCGACGATCTGGCGGATCTGCCGTTCCTCTATGCCCGCTGGACCAACCCGACGGTCCGACAGCTCGAAAAGCGGCTTGCGGCCCTGGAGGGCGCGGAGGAAGCGCTGGCGTTAGCCACCGGCATGTCGGCCATCGCCGGCATGTTCTTCACCCTGTTGAAGGCCGGCGACCACCTGATCGTCAGCGACGTCTGCTATGCCGGCGCCACCGAGCTTGCGCAGCGCGTATTGCCGGATTTCGGCATCGAGGTGACCCCGGTCAACATGTCGAGGATCGAGGATGTCGCCGCCGCGATCCGGCCGAACACGCGGCTCATCCATTGTGAGAACCCGGCCAATCCAATCCTGCGGCTCACCGATCTGAAGGCGGTTTCCGATCTCGCGCATGCTCATGGCGCGCTTGTTTCCGTCGATTCGACCTTCGCCACGCCGGTCGGCACGCGGCCGATTGAATTCGGTGTCGATCTCGTCATCCATTCGCTGACCAAGTTCATCAACGGTCACGGCGATACGCTGGGCGGGGTGATCTGCGGCAGCAAGGAACTGGTGGCGAAGATCCGCTCGCGCGCCGGCGTCTATCTGGGGGCGGCTCTGTCGCCGCAATCGGCCTGGCTTATCATGCGCGGTATCGACACGCTCTATCCCCGCATGCGGGCGATGTCGGAAAGTGCGCTCAAGGTCGCCCGTTTCCTCGAAGGCCATCCTGCGGTGAAGCGGGTCATCTATCCCGGCCTCGAAAGCCATCCGCAGCACGATCTCGCAAAACGGCAGATGGATGTCTTCGGCGGCATGATTGCTTTCCAGTCGCATGATCCGCAGGCCGTGGCCCGGCGGTTTGCCAAGGAATTGCAGGTTGTGCATTACGCCTTTTCTCTCGGCCACCAGCGCAGCCTCGTCGTGCTCCTCGATACCGACGAGATGATGCGCTCCACCTTCCGCCTCGAAGGCGCGCAGCTTGAGGATTACCGGACCTATGCCGGCGACGCCGTCTTCCGGCTCTCGATCGGGCTGGAGACGACCGAGGATATCATCGCCGATCTCGATCGCGGGCTGACCGGCTAAGGTGTGTTGCACAAGATCGTTGGGTAAGGGCAAGCTTGCGTTTGTGGTTCACCCCCCTTGTAACTTGAGGCGATCCGCCAGCAGCCTAGCTAGCGCTTGCGGTGACGGAGCCGCGCCCGCGTACCCCCTGGGCTTGACAGCCCGTGTCAGAGCAAGGGATGGCTCCGTCGTTCCATCGAACCCGAACAGTCGCTTGGGCCGCTCGCAAAGGCGAAGCCCGCTTGCACAAGGATGGGATCAGATGGACGTTGTCGTTGGCATCGATGTTTCGAAGGACCGGTTGGATGTGCATGTGCTTTCGTCAGGCGAAAGCTTTGCCGTTGGCAATCATGATGAGGGACTGGATGGGCTTGCGGCAAAGCTTGCGGACCTGAAGGCGGATATCGTCGCGCTGGAGGCGACAGGCGGTTATGAGCGGCTTGCGGTTGCGGCCCTTTCGGCAGCCGGCCTTGCGGTGATCGTCATCAATCCGGCGCAGGTGCGCGCCTATGCCAATGCTTTGGGAAAGCGTGCCAAGACCGATCCGATCGACGCTGCGGTGATTGCCGCCTTCGTGGCGGCGATCAAGCCGAAGTTCCGGCCGTTGCGTGACGAGGAGAACCAGGCGCTGGCCGCCCTTCTGTCGCGTCGCAGGCAGATTGTTGCGATGATCGCGGCCGAGGAGCAGCGTCTGCGCATGGCACTCGCCAAGGAGGCACAAAAGAGTATCACGCGGCTGCTTGCAGCCCTTCGGCGCGAACTCGACAGCCTCGATGCCGATCTCGACGATCATATCCGCAAGTCGCCCCTGTGGCGAGTGCGCGAGGCGCTGTTGACTTCAGTGCCGGGTGTCGGGCGGGTGACTGCCCGCACGCTGCTTGCCGAAATGCCGGAACTCGGCAGTCTGGACCGGCGGCAGATCGCCTCGCTTGCCGGTCTTGCCCCATGGACGCGGCAATCGGGCAAATGGAAGGGCAAGAGCTTCATCGGCGGTGGCCGGGCGGTGGTGCGTTCGGTGCTGTTCATGGCCACGCTGGTCGCCTGCCGTCACAACCCGGTTCTCAAGGCCTTCCGCGATCGTCTGACGGCTTCGGGCAAGACGAAGATCGTCGCAACCGTCGCCGCCATGCGCAAACTGCTCACCATTCTCAACGCAATGATCCGGGACGGGAAAGCATGGCAAAACGTTTGACTTCCAAGACAGTCGCTCTGGCCTGCCGGCCATCTCCCCCTCAAGGGGGAGATGGATAGCCGAGGCCACTCGGCTCCTCCCGAGCCCAGGTATTTTCGGATGCGGGGAAGGGAGGTTGGGATGGCGGAAGATCAGCCGTCCTGCGGATCTCCCCCCCTTGAGGGGGAGATGGCCGGCAGGCCAGAGAGGGGGGTAACCCGTTACGTCAGGCTGTCGAGTGCTGCTGAATCCAAAAGGCCGCGAGACGCTCAAACCCGCGTCACGAATTCCCGGCGCACCTCGTCGGCGATGCGGATGCCGAAGAAGATCATGAAGACGCCGGAGATGCGGTTGAGCACGGTCGTGACGCGGGCATATTGCCGGCGGCTGAACGGTGTCGAGAAGGCGAGAGCCACGAAGCTGTACCACAGGAAGGCTTGCAGGCCGATTACGCCGAGAACGGTGCCGTAGAACCAGTCTGGCGCTCCGACCGGCAGGACCACGCTGAATACGCTGGTCCAGAACACGGCCGATTTCGGATTGCCGAGTGTCGTCACAGCACCGGCAAGGAAGGGGGAGCGATAGACGGGCCTGCCGGTGTTTTCCAGACCGCCGCCGCGCGAACGCAGCATCTTCACGCCGACATAGATGAGATAGGCCGCGCCGGCGAGGCGGACGATGCGATAAAGCTCGCCGGCCTGCATCAGCAGCATGCTGATGCCCGCAAGGCTGAGCGAAAGCCAGACGAGGGAGGCCGAGGTGACGCCGAGTGCCGCAACCAGCCCGGCTCGGCGGGAAATGCTTGCCGAGCAATAGCTGACCACCACCGTATTCGGTCCCGGCAGCATCGCCATCAGAATGTGGATGGCCATGAGGTGCAGGAGCGTGGCGATGGGGTCCATATGCGGTCGGCCTCTGCCCTTGGCTTGCGTTTTATTCCCGGTCGAGCGGTTCGGTGCCCTGGACCTTGCCGGCCCGGTCGAGGCGGATCTTCTCGATCCGGTTTTCGGCGGCGTTGAGCAGGGCCTCGCAGTGCTTCTTCAGGAGTTCGCCGCGCTCGTAGATCGTGATCGACTCGTCCAGCGCCACGTCGCCGCGTTCGAGCCGCGCGACGATGCTTTCGAGTTCGGCGACAGCCTTCTCGAAGGAATAGCCGGAGATATCGGCGGGAACGGCGCTTTCGGACATACTCAACCCTTCATCAGTCTCATGATATGCAGGCCCGCCGATTCGGCGAGGCCTTCGAGATCATAGCCGCCTTCGAGAACGCTGACGACCCGGTTATGGGCGAAACGGTCGGCGACTTCCATCAACCGTCCCGTCGCCCAGTCGAAATCCTCGCCCACAAGGTTGATCTGCGCAAGCGGATCGCGGTGATGGGCGTCGAATCCGGCCGAAATCAGGATCAGGTCCGGCGAAAAGTCGTGCAGCGCCGGCAGCACGCGGCTCTTGAAGGCCTCACGGAAATGCTCCGAGCCGACATTGGGCGAAAGCGGCGCATTCACCACATTGTTCCTGATGCCTGTCTCGTCCTTCTTTCCCGTGCCGGGATAGAGCGGCATCTGATGGGTGGAGCAGAAGAGAACCGACGGATCGTCCCAGAAGATGTCCTGCGTGCCGTTGCCGTGATGCACGTCCCAGTCGACGATGGCGACGCGTTCCACGCCATGCTTCTGCTGCGCATGGCGGGCGGCAATCGCTACCGTGTTGAACAGACAGAAACCCATGGCCTTCGCCTTCTCGGCATGGTGACCCGGCGGGCGCGAGGCGACGAAGGCGTTGTCGTGATCGCCGCCCATCACATCGTCGACGGCGGCCATCGCCCCGCCGATGGCGGTCAGCGCCGCCTTCAGGCTTTGCGGCGAGGCATAGGTGTCGTTCTCGATGCGATTGATGTGGTCCTCTTCCTCGGGGATCTGCCGCATGATCGAAAACAGATATTCCTCCGGATGGGCGAGCGTCACCGCATCCTCGTTGGCGATGGGCGCTTCCTTCCGGGCGAGCCCGGAGAAATTGGGATGCTCAAGCGCGATGTTGAGCGAACGCAGCCGATCCGCCCGCTCGGGATGTCCCGGCGGGGTGTGGTGTTCGAGGAAAACGGCATGTTCATAGAGGCGTGTGGTCATCGATACAGGTCCTTAGGCCTGCGGCGAACATAGTGCAGCGCACGGTCATGATCCACTGCCAACGAGGTTTTCCCGGCATTAGAGTATCCGTGTTGGTCAAGGAAGGTCTTTGGCCCAATTTCGGTTGTCTCTGAGGAGTGCGTTTGCGAGGATGACAAGTTTTCGCATGATGGCGGTGATTGCCTTTTTGGCGGGTTTTCCGGCCGCGATGAGGTGGTGGTATTTCGCCTTGAGATCGGGATTGAAGCGCATGGCGACGAGTGCCGGCATGTAGAGGGCTTGTCGGACATTGGCCCGTCCGCCGCGGATGAAGGCACGGCCGGTCCATTGTCCGGACTGTCGAGCGACGGGCGCGAGGCCGGCCAGCGAAGCGGCCTGGCCGTTTCCGAGCGTGCCGAGTTCGGGCATGTCGATGAGGAGCACGAAGGCGGTGATCGCCGAGACGCCGGGGATCGAGACGAGGATGGCGAAGCGTCGGGCGAGGTCGGGATCGGCTTCGATGAGGGCCATGATCTCGGTTTCGATCGCCGCCATCTGGCGTTCGATCTGCCTGAGCTGCTCGGCGTTGTGGCGTTTGAGGATGGGCAGTGTCAGGTTCTTTGCCCTGTTCTTTGCCGCCGTGCGGTTCTTCACCAGCGCCTCGCGGGCCATTTGCAGGTCCTTGAGGTCATTGAGGATCGGGCTGCGTGGCGGGTGCGCCTCAAGACCCAGAAGCGCGCCCATGCGCGCCAGCATGGCAGCATCCAGCCGGTCGGTCTTGGCGAGCCTTCCGATGGCTTCGGCGAAGCGCCTCGCCTGACGCGGGTTGACCTTGACCAGCGCATAGCCCGCCTCCGCCAACCTTCTCTCGAAAGCCCAGGATAGGGTCCGGCCGGCTCATAGACGATGCGTGCGCCGGGCTGGCCCGCCCAGGCAAGGAACGCCCGGTGGCCGTTCCTGTCGTTGGTAAAACGTCGGCTGGCGCCGTCGCTCACGCGGTGGGCGTCGAGATGGTCTTTCGAGATATCGACCCCAATGGTATCCTTCGTCATCTTTCGCTTGTCCTGTGCTTGTCGTCCGCAGCCGAGCTGCGGGTATCCGTTCAGGCCTCAAGGGAAAGACGAGGGCGATCATACTCTAACTCGACCCGTCAAACGGTCGGCATTTCATCGATCCGACCCTCGCCGCCGACGAGAGGGCTGCCACCCTCTCCCGGCGGTTCCCTTCTCGCCCATTCGGCAGACAAAGTCATAAGACAAGCATTTCCAGCAAAAGTGCGAAGCGGTTTTGCGGCCGGGAATGCGTTAAAACAAAGGGATAGAGCGTTTTCACGTTTCCGGGAAAAGCGGAAACGCTCTAGGAAGCGGGTGCCACACGACGGGGACGCCGGTTGCATGGTGCGGTGAGGCGGATGAGCGGATAGATTGATGCGGTACATTCAACGGAGTTGCCAGCATTGACCAACCTTCCCGACCTTGGAGAAATTCGATCACTCGAAGAAACCCTGCACCGCCCTGAGATAAGGCGCAGCAGGGAGGCGGTCGAGGATTTGCTCGCAGAAGGTTTCATGGAGTTCGGAGCATCGGGAAGAGTCTATGAACGAGCGACAATCATCGACCTGCTGGCAGAGGAGAGCGATGACGATGACGGCGGACTCCGGGCATCGAATTATGCCCTCAAGCCCATTTCGAATGATGCTGTCCTTCTGACCTATGAAACAGAGCGCTCATATCGGGATGGCTCGAAGCGAAGTGCGCTGCGAAGTTCCATATGGAAGCACAATGGGCTCAGATGGCAGATGCTTTTTCATCAGGGTACTGTCCGGGCCTGAACCATGCCGGGTTGGCAAGGCCCCGGTCCTCAGCGGAATCCTGTTGCGCCTGCTCCATCAGGTCCGGCTTTTCCCGCGTCGCCGAAGAGCGCCCTCCGGCTGCGACCCTTGTTATGACGGGCCGAATGGTCTTAGATGGCTTAAATGGGTTGGGAAACAGAGGCTTGGGTGTGATGGACGATATCGAGCGGGTGGAGGTTTCCGGGTTTCGCGTACCCTTCCGCGACATCGACATGTATGGACGCATGCACAATGCCGCCTATCTCGTCCACGCGGAGGAGGCCCTTGCCCATTTCTGGCGCTACCGGCCGCCGCTGGAGGATGAGCCGCATTTCGTCGCAAGCAAGATCGAGTGTCGCTTCCACGAGCCGCTGAGGCTCGACGACGAGGCGCGCCTGACGGTGCATATCGACAAGATCGGCGGCAAGTCCATCGGCTTCAGCGTGACCGTGGAAGCGGGAAACCGGCTCGCGGCCGAAATCGAGATGCTCTGGACGGCCATCGATCCCGTCACCGGTGAGCCGGTGCCGCTGCCCGAAGACATTCGCGACTGGCTTTACACCTATCTGCCTTGAAACGAAGACGGCCGGCATTGCCGGCCGCTTCCGTCTCGTCCCGATGATTGCGATCAGCGACGCAGGCTGCCCAGAATGCCACGCACCAGCGCGCGGCCGACCGAGGTGGCGACCGAGCGTGCAGCGCTCTTCATGGCGGCTTCGATCACCGTCTCGCGCTGGTAGCCGGCGGTGCGGCGCGTGCCGCCGTTACCGCTTTTCGTGGTCGTGCGCGGGGCCTCATCCTGACTGTCATTGCCGAAGCCCGGCAGCGTCCAGCGGCCGGCGGCGCTGTCGTTGCTCGCACCCTGGCTCGCCTGTTCCTCTGCCGCGCGTTTGGCGGCTTCCGCTTCCGCAGACTTGCGAGCGCGTGCCGTCAGGATCTCATAGGCGGATTCCCGGTCGATATCCGTGTCATACAGGCCGGCGACCGGGCTGACCTTGATGACGGCCTGCCGTTCGCTGTCCGTAAGCGGACCGACGCGGCCCGATGGCGGGCGCACCAGGGTGCGCTCGACCATGGACGGAATGCCCTTGTCCTGCAGCGTCGAGACCAGCGCCTCGCCGGTGCCGAGCGTGGTGATCGCGGTTGCGCAATCGAAGGCGGGGTTGGGGCGGAAGGTGTCGGCGGCGGTCTTCACCGCCTTCTGTTCGCGCGGCGTATAGGCGCGCAGCGCATGCTGCACGCGGTTACCGAGCTGTGCGAGAATGGTTTCCGGCACGTCGAGCGGGTTCTGCGTGACGAAATAGACGCCGACGCCCTTGGAGCGGATCAGGCGCACGACCTGTTCGACACGCTCGGTCAGCACCTTCGGCGCGTCGTTGAAGAGGAGATGGGCCTCGTCGAAGAAGAAGACGAGCTTCGGCTTGTCCGGATCGCCCACTTCCGGCAGTTCCTCGAACAGCTCCGAAAGCAGCCACAGCAGGAAGGTCGCGTAAAGGCGCGGGTTCATCATCAGCTTGTCGGCGGCCAGCACCGAAACCGCGCCGCGACCGTCATTGGTCGTGCGCATGATGTCGGAAATTTTCAGTGCCGGTTCGCCGAAGAAGTGCTCGGCGCCCTGTTGCTCCAGCACCAGAAGGCCGCGCTGCAGCGAGCCGACGGAAGACTTTGAGATCAGGCCGAACTGGTTGGAAAGCTCGGTGGCATGTTCGCCCATGTAGTTGAGTAGCGCCTGCAGGTCCTTGAGATCCATCAGCGGCAACCCGCCCTGGTCGGCGATCTTGAAGGCGATGTTGAGCACGCCTTCCTGCGCCTCGGAGGCATCCATCAGGCGCGACAGCAGCAGCGGCCCCATCTCGGCGATGGTGGAGCGCACGCGGTGGCCCTTTTCACCGTAGAGATCCCAGAAGATGACCGGGAATTCCTGGAAGGCGAAGTCGTTGAAGCCGATCTGTTCGGCGCGCTTCGATACCCAGTCCTTCGCTTCGCCCATGGCCGCGATGCCGGAAAGGTCGCCCTTGATGTCGGCGCAGAATACTGGCACGCCGGCATTGGAGAAGCTCTCCGCCAGCACCTGCAGCGTCACCGTCTTGCCGGTACCGGTAGCGCCGGTAACGATGCCGTGTCGATTGCCGAATTTCAGCTCCAGATATTCCGGCTTGTTGAGGCTGTCGTCCGGATTGCGGCTTGTGCCGATGTAGAGCTTCCCGTTCTCGAGCATGCCTGTCTTCCCCGTTTGCGCGCGCCTGTCGGCGCAACGCCGGCATGCGACAACTTTCATCGATTCATCACCTTGCCCTTATAAGGATAGTGTGAAACATCGACAACAGCGCGAGGAACGCAACCGCGTTGGGAAAACGACAAGAGGTCGCCGTCCGGCGCTTGAGTTCGAAGAATAGTTCAATTACGTTGACGTTAACGTCAAATTTTGCGCAGGAGGCAGACCATGAACGAACTCGTTACCCGTATCGCCGACAAGATCGGCATTGAACCCGATACCGCCGAAAAGGCCGTTGGCATGATGCTCGGCTTCCTGCAGCGCGAAGCTGCTGACGGCCCGGTCGCCAAGATGATCGAAGCCATTCCGGGCGCCATGGACCTCGTCGCCAAGTATAACGGCGAAGGCGAGGGCAAGGGCCTGCTCGGCGGCCTGATGAGCGCGCTCGGCGGCGGCGGCATCATGGGCCTCGGCCAGCAGCTCATGGCTCAGGGCCTCGGCATGGGTGAGATCACCTCGCTTGCCAAGGAAACCATCGTGGTCGCCCGCGAATATGCCGGCGACGAAGTGGTCGACAACGTCGTCTCCTCCGTTCCGGGCCTCAGCCAGTTCGTCTGAGCCGAACAATCGTCATCGAATAAGAAAAGCCGCCGGGTGGAACCCGGCGGCTTTTCTGTTTGCGGTTATCGCGGCTTTTCAGGCGGCTCCGACCCGGCTGGCATGACCGGCGATGTTATGTGTCGCCGGCCTTTCCCGCTCAGGCCTGTTCCGTTTCCGTCTTGCCGGAGCGTCGTTACTTCGCGGCTTCGACCTCTGTTCCTTCCGCGTCTTCCTTTGCCTTGCGGTGGCGCTGGCGCCAGTCGCCCAGGAAGAGCAGGATGGGTGCTGCGATGAAGACGGAAGACGAGGCCGCGATGAAGATGCCGAAGATCATCGGAACGGCGAAGCTTTCCACCGCGCTGCCGCCCCAGATCGCCATGGGCAGCATGGCGAGGAAGGCGGTGGCCGAAGTGTAAAGGCTTCGGGCCAGCGTCTCGTTGATCGACAGGTTGATCAGGTCGCGGAAGGGCATGGACTTGTAAAGCCGCATGTTTTCTCGCATGCGGTCGTAGACCACCACCTTGTCGTTCACCGAATAGCCGACCAGTGTCAGCAGCGCCGCGATTGCCGTCAGGTTGAAGTCCAGTCCCGTCAGTGCGAAGAAACCTATCGTCTTCGTCACGTCGAGGATGAGCGTCGCGATCGCGCCGACGGCGAACGGCCAGTCGAAGCGGACCCAGATGTAGACCAGCATCGCAAGGCTGGCGAGCACGACCGACAGGATGCCGGCGGTTGCCAGTTCGCCGCTGACCTTCGGGCCGACGACTTCCGTGCGTTCGATCTTGGCGCTGGGGTTGATCTCGGCGATCTTGGCGCGAACCTTCTCGACGGCTTCGGTCTGGGCCGTTTCCGGGCCGTGCTGGCGTTCGAGACGCAGCAGCATGTGGTTGCGGTCGCCGAATTCCTGAAGCGCGACTTCCCCGAGGCCGAGGCTTTCGATGCCGGAACGATAGACGGCGAGATCGGCCGGCTCCTGCGTGGATACCTCGATCTGGATGCCGCCCTTGAAGTCGACGCCGTAGTTGAGGCCGGGTGAGATGAAGAGCGCGATGGAGGTGATCGACAGCACGGCGGAAATGCCGATACCGACGAGGCGTGCCTTCATGAAGTCGATCTTCGTGCCGTCCTTGATCAGCTTGATCGGAAGCAGCGGACGGATGTTGATCGTCTTCATCTTGTAGTGGTTGGCGATGGCCACCATGGCGACGCGGACGACCGATACCGCCGTGAACATCGAGATTGCGATGCCGAGGCCCATGGTCACGGCAAAGCCGCGAACCGGGCCCGAGCCGAACCAGAACAAGAGCACGGTCGCGATGAGCGCGGTGACGTTACTGTCGATGATGGTCGAATAGGCCTTGTTGAAACCGAGGTCGATGGCGGCAAAGGCGCTTCTGCCCTTGCGGCATTCTTCGCGGATACGTTCGTTGATGAGAACGTTGGCGTCCACGGCAAGACCGATGCCGAGCACGATACCGGCGATGCCGGGTAGCGTCAGCGTCGCGCCGAAAAGCGTCAGGCCTGCGAATGTCAGGATGACGTTGAGGGTCAGCGCGATGACCGCAAGAAGACCCCAGCTGCCATAGAGCGCGATGATGAAGCCGACGACGAGGGCAAAGCCGATGAGGCCGGACACGATGCCCATCTCGATGGCGTCGCTGCCGAGGTCGGCGCCGACGGTGCGTTCCTCGATGACGGTCAGCTTGGCCGGCAGCGCGCCGGCGCGAAGCAGGGCGGCGAGCGTCGTTGCGTCGGAAACCGTGAAGGAGCCGGAGATCTGGCCCGAGCCGCCGGTGATCGGTTCGCGGATGACCGGCGCGGAGAGCACCTTGTCGTCGAGCACGATGGCGAACGGATTGCCGACATTCTCCCGGGTGATCTGGGCAAAACGGGTGGCGCCCGTCTGGTCGAATCGGAAGCTGACGACCGGCTGGTTGTTCTGCTGGTCGAAGGCCACCCGCGCGTCCGTCAGACGGTCGCCCGAAAGCAGAACGCGTTCCTGAACCGGATAGGTCTGGCCGTGTTCGTCCTGCAGCATGCGCACGCCGCGATCGCCCTGGTTACCGAGAAGATGGAAGCTCATCTTGGCGGTCGAGCCGAGCAGGGCGCGCAGGTTGGTCGGGTCCTGTTCACCCGGAAGCTGGACGAGAACGCGGTCACCACCGACGCGCTGGATCGTCGGTTCGGCCACGCCGACCTGGTCGACACGCTGGCGGATGATTTCAAGGCTCTGGTCGACGGCGCTGGACATCCGGTGGGTGATGCCGTTTTCGGACGGCTTGACGATGATGCCGTTATCGCCGGAATCGGTGATGTCGAGGTCGAGACCGGTGCTGACGCCGACGGTGACCTGATTGCCGAGCTTTTCCAGTTCCTGCTTTGCCGCCGCGCGCTGCGAAGGATCGGCGAGCGTGATCAGGATTGCACTGCCCTGCCGCTGGACCGTCCGCGTGTCGATCTTGGCGTCACGCAGGCCGGACCGCGCTTCCTGGGTCAGGTTCTGCAGCCATTCGTTTTCAAGCGAGGGGCGGTCGACTTCCAGAACCAGATGCGAGCCGCCGCGCAGGTCGAGGCCAAGCGACACCTTCTGGTGCGGCAGCCAGCTTGGCAGGCTTGCAAGGGTTTTGTCGGAAAGAACATTGGGCAGTGCGACGAGCACCCCCGCGAGGATGATGAGTATGTAGCTCAACACCTTCCACTTCGAGTTTCTCAATTTTATGCATCCAATTGGGCGGCAACGAACAGGCATGGCTGTCCGGCCGCGTTGACGATGTGCCGATGAAATGTCGGATGAAGGATCAGGCGACCTTGAGCGGAGGCGCGCGCGGATTAAAGGCGCGGGGCGGCGCAAGATGATCGGGGTCGCGGCCCCGCTCGATGATCTGCGAAGCCCAAGCGGGCAATGGCAGTTCGATGCCGCGCACGGTGCCGAAGGCATCGGGGTTGTCCGATGTCCGTGCCTTGTTGCCCGGCCGCTGATCTGCGGTAACGACGATCCGCGCCGGATCGCGCTTGCCCGCAAGCGCGGGTTTGGAAGTGGTGGACATGGCGCCCACCGATTGGGCCCGCATAGGGTCCGTTTCCCGCCACGGATTCGAGCCCGACGTGGCAAACAGAGCGGCAAACAGCATGCACAGCAGGCCCGACACGGCTGCCGCCGCGGCGCTGAGATGCGAATTGTCCTGATCTGTCGAAGCGTTTCTTATGGCGCGATATCCTTGTGTCCGCGTGTATATGGCACAAAACCGCGTCGAAAGCCATTGGACGGCGCAAAACTCTCCATTTCGCATGAGCTGTAATGCGGAGCCACGGCGGTTTTATTCCTCGACGATTACCAGTTCCGGCACGCCTTCGATCTCGAACCGAATGTGGCCGCGTTCGGCGCGGCCAAGGCGGATCGGGCCGCCTTTCTCCTCAAGCCGCCGTCGAAGCAGGATGAGACGGGTTTCCAGATTGTCCTTGAAGTCCGGAAGCTGCAGGCTCCGGTCGCGGCGGATTTCACGGTTGAGGAAATCCTGCCGGCCGCTTGAGGCGTATTCCTCCACGAAATGTTTCAGCAGACGGCCCGGCACACCACGGATCAGGTAGTCGTTATCGATGAAGATCGAGCCATCGCGGGGGTAAAACCGGATGCGCAGCGGCCCGGCGGGTGAACAGGTGCCGCCCGACTGTGCCGATGCTGCCGTCTCCGGCTCGGTCTCCGGCCTTTCGCGTTCCTGTCCGGCCATCATCATCGAGAGCGCGAGATGTCCGGCAAGAATGCACAGCGCCTCCTCGTCACGGTGACGGAAGGCGAAGGACTGTTCCGCCTCCACGAACAGCACCCCGAGCAGCCGTCCCTGCGCCACCATCGGCACGGCCAGCTGGCTGAGCGGGGAGGCGAGGGCAGGAAGCGGCAGGGGATCGGCGCCGGTAATGCCGATTGCCGAACCTACCGCGTTGACGTAGCGGCGGCCGCGGCGAAGATCGCTGATACGGACCGGCTGGCCTGTCGCGGCCGCCATGCCGATCACCCCGCAGCCCACCGTTACCTCCGAGCCGATGCCGAAGCGGTCGTAGCCATGGCTGGCTATGGTCGAAAGCTGCCTGCGCTCGTCGTCGGGCACCAGAACCATCGAATGGCGGAAGCCGAACAGCGACGAGAGCCCTTCCAGCGCCTTGTCCAGCAGATGCTCGGTATCGGTTTCCGCTGCGAGCTGTACCGCCAGCCGGCGGGTGAGATCCATGTGGTCGCGCCGGTCTTCCGCTTCGGGAGGCAGGACTTCAAGAGGATAGGCGGCCGGCACGGGGCGACAGTCGTCCACCCGGTAGATGTCGACGGCCTTGAGCTTCATGATCCCGCCCATGCCCTGCTCGACGCTCATGACCTCGAGATGGGCGTTGACGCTGTCGAACACCCCGCCTTCCGTCATCGAGGTCTCGTAGACGAGGTCGAGAATGTATTGCAGGCCCAGATGCCCATCGACCACCATGACAGTCGCGAGACCGTTCACCGCCACGTTCTCCGCCGTCTTGGAGAAGAACTGGTTGGACAGCGCCACATGGCTGTCGTCGATGTAATAGACGTGGGAAAGATAGGAGGCATTCGGCATGCCGTCGCGATCCGTGGTCGCGATGACGGAGGGGATGATCCCCTCGAAGGCGTCCCGAATGGTGCTGAGCCGGATCATTGAGGCCGGCTCCCCGTCGCCCCGAGCCGCCGGCCGGCTTCCGGGCCCGGCGTCTGGACGAACAGGTCACGCGGAAAGAAGGTGATGCGCACGAGATTACGGTCGCTGAGCGTGCTGGAAAGCTGCAGCCGGCTTACCCCGAGCGCGCCCATTTCGGCGAGCATGTCGTTGACATACTGGCTGCCACGGGCTTGATCGATGTCGTCCGCCTCGCGCACCTCGATGATCGGTCCCTTGATCTGGTAGGCCTTGTAGTTGTCCGGCTTGACGAAGGTGGCCGATATCGGCGTTTCGGGCATGGCATGCGCCACGGCATCGGGCCACTGACTGGCGGAGACCAGCAGCGAAATCCGTCCATTGGCGGAATCGAAACGCGCGCCCGTCGCCCGTCCGATCATCGGCCGATGGGCGTCGTTGCGCGTGGCGATGAGGATCATCACCCGTCCCTCGATGAAACTTGCGACCCCCGCCTCGATCACCGCTCTTCCCCTGTTTGTGCTCAATCTTAGGAAGATAGGAAAATTTTAGCAACTCGTGGCGGGCGTTAGGAAGCATTTAGGAAGCGGGTCAAAGCGGGGTGTCCTAAGAGCCTACCCATCGCACCGGCGGGCTGTTCCGACCGGGTTGAGGACAAAGAGGAAAGCCCCCATGCCCCATGAAGTTTCCCATGACGTATCGCTTACCGCCATCCCCGATCTCTCCGGCCGTTACGACCTTTACGGCGCCATTCACAAGGGCCTGCGCAAGGCCGGCTGTGACATGCTTTGCCGCATCGGTTCGACCGATTTCGAAAACGCCGACGAGGCCGAAACCGTGCTCGGCAACCTGCGCAGCTTCATCGTCTTCGCAGCTTCCCATGTGATGCATGAGGACCAGCATATCCACGGCGTGCTGCGGGCACGCGGTGCCTCGACCACCACCCTTGAAGACCAGCACGACGATCACCGCGCCGCCTTCGTCACGCTCGAAAAGCTGGCGAGCGATATCGAGAAGGCCTGGCCGATGCACAAGCAAGCGGCGGGCCGCAAGCTCTACCTCGCCTTCGCCGCCTATCTCGCCGAAGACCTCGCCCACATGCATGAGGAGGAAACGATAACGGCCCCGGAGCTGTGGAGGATCTGCACAGACGAGGAACTGGCGACGATCGAGATGCACATCGTCGCCTCCATGTCGCCGGAAAAGAACATGGCCTTCCTGCGCCTGATGGTGCCGGCCATGAACCCGGTAGAGAGGGCCGCAATGCTCGCAGCCATGCAGCAGAACACGCCGCCGGAAATCTTCTGCGCCATCATCGAATTCGCCGTTCGCCCGAGCCTTTCCGAAAAGGCTTTCAGCGACCTTTCGGGCCGGATCGCGCTCGCCGCCTGATGGCGGTGAGCTGGGTATTCATGAAGGAAACCATCAGATGTACAAAATTGCCCTTGTTTTTCTCCTCGCCGCCCCGGTTCAGGCCTTGGCCGAGGCGGCGACAAAGCCGGCGCCCAGCGGGGCCTACGTTTCGGATCCTGCTCACACAAGCCTGACATGGCGGATCAGCCATTTCGGCTTGTCCAACTATACCGCGCGCTTTTCCACCGTCAGTGCAAATCTTGCGTGGGATGCGGAAAACCCTGCGGAATCAAAGCTCTCGGTTTCGATAGACCCGACTTCGGTCAGAACGGATTTTCCCTTTCCGCAGGTCGAGGATTTCGACGGGAAGATCGGCACGACACCTGATTTTCTCGCCGGAAAGCCGATTTCGTTCGAGGCGAAGAACATCACGCTGACGGGCGAGAATACTGGCACTGTGACCGGCGACCTGACGTTTCGCGGGGAAACCCATCCCGTGACCCTCGACATCAGGTTCAACGGTTCCGTCGCCGAGCACCCGATGGACAAGCTGCCCCGGCTCGGCTTCTCCGCCACCGGCATCGTCAAGCGCACCGACTGGGGCCTCGATTTCGCGGTTCCCGCCCTCGGCGAGGATGTAGCGCTTCAGATCGAGACGGAAATGGTGCCGCCGAAGGCGCAATGAAAAAGCAGAAAGGCCCCGGTAAAACCGGGGCCTTTCCATCTGGTTCGACTGCTCTTGTCGGGATCAGTTCGGCAGGGCGTAAGCGATCACGTAGTCGCCGCGTTCCGGAGACTGACGCGCGCCGCCTGCTGTGATGACGATGTACTGCTTGCCGGTCTTCGGCGAGCGGTAGGTCATCGGGCCGCCCTGGCTGCCGACCGGCAGGCGGGACTTCCAGACTTCCTGGCCGGTGCGGCTGTCGAAGGCGCGCAGGTAGAAGTCCTGGGTGCCGGCGATGAACACCAGGCCCGACTGGGTGGAGAGCGTCGGGCCGAGCGTCGGCATGCCGATCGGGATCGGCAGACCCATCTTGATGCCGAGCGGGCCGGTGTCTTCGACGGTGCCGACCGGAACCTGCCAGACGAGCTTGTGGGTCTTCAGGTCGATGGCCGAGAGCGTTCCGAAAGGCGGAGCCTGGCAGGGAATGCCGAGCTGCGACAGGAAACGCGAGCGCATGGCGCCGAACGGCGTGCCGAGCTGGGGCACGACGCCCATTTCGATACCGTTGCCGCCCTTAACATCATCGCGCGGGATCATGTAGTTGGCCAGCCCGAGGCGCATGTCGTTGACATACATGTAGCTCGTCGTCGGGTCGATGGAGACCGAACCCCAGTTCATGCCGCCGAGCGAACCCGGGAACTGAAGGGCGGGATCGAGGCCGGGCGGCGTGAACACGCCTTCATGACGCATGCCCTTGAAGGAGATGCGGCAAAGCAGCTGGTCGAACGGGGTAGCGCCCCACATGTCCTTTTCGGCGAGTGTCTGGTTGCCGATCATCGGCATGCCGACCGAGAAGGGCTGCGTCGGCGAATAGCGTTCTCCCTCGACATTGCCCTGCGGAACCGGCTTTTCGACGATGTCGGCGATAGGCTGGCCCGTCTCGCGGTTGAGCAGATAGATCATGCCGGTCTTGGAGACGGCGACGACAGCGGGCGTGGTGCTGCCATCCGCATTCGGGATGTCGTAGAGCACCGGCTGGGCCGGAACGTCGAAGTCCCAGAGGTCGTGGTGAACGGTCTGGTAGTGCCAGACCGGGCGGCCGGTCGCGATGTTTACGGCAACAAGTGAGGACGAATACTTGTCGTCCAGTTCGGTACGGAAGCCGGCCCAGAAGTCGGGTGTCGCATTGCCGGTTGGCAGATAGACGAGGCCGAGCTTGGGGTCGTAGGACATGGCCGACCAGACGTTCGGCGTACCGCGCGTATAGCCTTCCGGGGAAAGCGGCTCGCGGGTCACGGCCTCATTGCCCGGATCCCAGGCCCAGACGAGCTGGCCGCTGGCGGCATCGAAGGCACGCACGACGCCCGGAGGCTCGCCGGTTTCGTTGTTGTCAGCCACGCGGCCACCGACGATCACCAGATTGGCGGCAACGAGCGGGGTCGAGGTCTGCTGGTAGTAGCCGGGCTTGACTTCGCCCATGCCGACCTTGAGGTCGACGATGCCGTTGTCGCCGAAGTTGGCGGCCGGCTTGCCGGTGTCGGCGTCGAGCGCGATCAGGCGGGCATCGACGGTCGGAACGAAGACGCGCTTCGGGCTGATCGACGGATCGACCGTCGAGCCGTCAGGCTGCTCGGTCACGCGCTGGGCGGTCGAGCCGTCGTAATAGGCGACACCGCGGCAACGCTGCCAGGCCGGAACGGTGCCGCCGGCGGCGTAGCGCCATTTTTCCTTGCCGCTATCGACGTCATAGGAAATGACCGTGCCGTAAGCGGTGCAAAGGAACAGGCTGTCGCCGATCTGGATCGGGGTGTTCTGGTCTTCCGCGCCGGAGCCGGTGCTCTGCGGGGTCTCGCCGGTATGGGCGGTCCATGCGACCTCGAGCTTGTTCACATTTGCCGGAGAGATATCGTCGAGCGCCGCAAAGCGGGTGCCGGCGACATTGGCGCCCCAGGCAGACCAGTCAGCGACAGGAGCCGATTTGTCGACCGGCTTTGCCGCTTCCGCCGTCTGGGTGGGGGCAACGACGTTCTTCGGCGAAAAGGCGCTGACGGTTGTCGCAACGATAGCGAGGGCGAGAACTGCGGCCGAACCGAGGATCGGCGCGCTCTTTGCATCGGCGCCGGCAAGACGGCGCAGCGCCGGCCAGGTCAGCATCACCATCAGCAGGCCGATGGACATTGCAAAAAGGCGCGAGATCAGCGGCCAGAATTCGAAGCCGACTTCCCACACCGCCCAGACGATGGTGCCCAGGAAGGTGAGGGCAAACAGCGCCGCGCCGGATGATTTCGCGCGGAAGATCTGGATGGCCGAAAGGACGAGGGCGATGCCGGCAATGGTGAAGTACCAGCTGCCGCCAAGCGTGATGAGCTTTGCGCCGCCGATAACGAAGAACAGGCCGGCTCCGAGAAGGGCCGCGGCCAGGATATACAGCCAAAGCCGCATGATCCCGGAGGGGGCGTTGATCGAGTTTTGCACGATTTTGCTCCGGATTTCCTTGAAGGTACGGGAGAGATCCGGCCTCCAGGTCCTCTTGATAAAACCTGACTGCAGATCTCCAGATTCTCCTCCCTGACTGTGGACTTAGGGCAACATCAAGCATGCGTCCAATCGAATTTTCGAAAACACTGCGTATACAAAATCGCGACAATTTAACGCGGGTAAAAATTGGCATCTATCAATTTGATTTTGATGCGTTTTGTCGAATGCAATCTTGTTGTGGATGGCGACCGGCGACGGCGGGCGGTGTGTGTGACCGACGGCTCCGGTCGTACGAGGATGGCCGAATTGCGCACCATTCACCGTTCCGGTCGCAGGCTTTCCGCAAGAAAACCGACCGTCGCGGCGATCGTATCGCTGTCGCGCAGGTCGTGGTGATAGGTGAGATAGATATCCCGCGTGATATGTTCCCCTTCGTCGCCGGCGACCTGCAGGCCGTAGGTTGCTGCGACGAAATCGGGCAGGGCGGCGATGCCGACGCCCGCTGCGGCTGCCGCGCATTGCACGCCGAGATCGTTGGTCCGAAGCACCGTCTCGCGGCCGGCCGACATGCGTTTGAGCCAGACCTGCTGCGGCGTTTCGTCCAGCAATTCATCGAACAGGATGAAGCCGTATTGCTCAGGCTTTCTCGTCGCCAGATAAGCAGGGGAGGCGAGGAGCAGGTAGCGCACGCTGCCGGCCTTGCGGATGATGAGGCTGGGATCGGTGGGCCGGCTGAGCCGGACGGCGATATCGGCCTCGCGCCGGGTCAGCGAGACGTTGCGCACATCCGCCACCAGCCGCAGCCTGATGCGTGGCCTCGCTTCGTAGAAGGCCGCGATCTTCGGCGTCAGGAAAAACGAGGTCAGCACCGGCGGCGCGCTCACCGAAATCTCCACCGGCGCCTCGCCCTCGGTTTCGAGGATATCGCGTTCCAGCGCGAAGACTTCGCCCTCCATGCGCCGTGCCCGTTCGGCCACCAGCCGACCCTTTTCCGTCAGCAGGTAGCGGCGGGGGCGCCGGTCGAAGAGCCGGATACCGGCTTTTTCCTCCAGCGCCTGCACCCGGCGGGCGACGGTGGCGTGATCGACCCTGAGGCGGCGGGCAGCGGCCGAAAGCGAACCCTCGTCGGCAAGCGCCACGAAAAAGCGGAGATCGTCCCAATCCAGCATTGTGCAAATTCGCCCATTTGATGTGACCTATTAGGGAATAGCGCCCAATGTGGCTGTCGGGCAATAGCAGAGGACTGAACCGCCGGAAAAGGAGCTTACTCATGACGGATAATCAGGAAACCCGCCGCCTGAGGCGCGTCGTTCAGCTGACGATGGAGCCGGGCAGGCAGGAAGAGCTGCGCCTCGCGCTTCTGGATCTGCGCAAGGATACGCTTGAAGAGCCGGGCTGTGCGGAGTTCGATTTCTATCGCTCGCTGGCTGACGATGCGGCCTTCCTGCTGGTCGAGGATTTCGCCGATAATACCGCGCTGGAGGAGCATCTCGACAAGCCCTATACGCAGGCCTTCTTCAAGCTGGGCTTCCTGAAGTCCGCCGAGCCGATCTCGCGGGAGTGGCTGGCGTGAGCGGGTCGGCGCCTGTCGCTCATTCAGCTGAAAAGCCCGCCCGCGCGCGACGCCGGAAGCTGCCGCCCCGGAGTCGGCACATCGTCATGCCGATGATCCTGTCTTTCCTGATGTCCGGAATCGTGGCCTCGATAGCCACGATCCGCGCAACGGGACTGGCGCCGGATCTCGGCGCCATCATCCTGCAGGCATGGGCGATGTCCTACGTCGTGGCCTTTCCCACGGCGCTGGTGGTCATGCCCGTCGTCCGCTGGATCGTCGACCTGATTGTCGAGACGCCCGGCGGACGCGTGGGCTGAGCGGAAGACGCTCTCCGCTCAATTCCCGTTTGCTTAGTCCCAATCCGGGGCAAGGTTTCCCGGATTGACGATCCGCCCAACGGGGCGGGCGAGTCCATGGATCGCGTCCATCTCCTCGGCCGAGAGCGAGAAGTCGAACACGGCGAAGTTTTCAGCCAGCCGGCTTTCGGTCGAGGTCTTGGAAAGCGCGATCACGCCCTGCTGCTGGATCGCCCAGCGCAACACAACCTGCGCTGCCGTCTTGCCGTGGCGTGCGGCGATGTCCTGAAGCAGCGGATCCTTCGGCACGCGACCGTCGGCCATGAGATAATAGGCCGTCACCGACATGCCGTAGCTGCGGGCGGCCGAAAGCACGGCGGTCTGGTCGATATAGGGATGATACTCGATCTGGTTGGTGACGATCGGCGCCTTGGAAAGCCGCACGGCTTCCGCCATCAGGGCGGTATTGTAGTTCGACACGCCGATGTGACGGACCTTTCCAGCATCGACCAGCGCGTTGAGCGAGCCGATCTGGTCGGCAAGCGGCACGGGGCTCTTTGGCCAGTGCAGCAGCAGCAGGTCGACATGGTCGGTCTTCAGTTTCTTCAGGCTTTCATCCACCGAGGGGATGAAGTCCTTGTTGGCGAATTTGTCGACCCACACCTTGGTGGTGAGGAAGATGTCGCCGCGCGGAATGCCGGAGTTCTTCAGGACCTCGCCGACATCAGCCTCGTTGCCATAGGCCTGCGCGGTATCCACATGCCGGAAACCGACCTTCAGCGCCAAGGGCAGGATCCTGAGGATTTCAGGACCCGGAATACGGAAAGTGCCGAAGCCGAGAGCCGGGATATGTGCGCCGTTCGCAGTGACGATCTGCATGGAAAACTCCTTTTGGTGCAAATGTAAAAAGGCCCGGGACGATGCCCGGGCCATAGGCCTGTTGTTTAAATGAGCCGTTCGCCGCCGACTTCAAGGTTGTTGCATGACAAAACCAGAGCATTGCCTGCGATCATTGAACCGCCTGCAATGCTCTAGCTATTTGTTCAGCACTTCCGGACGCAAAACCGGTTCCCACTTTTGCTGGAATTGCTTTAGGCGAGGGCGGCGTCGACGATCACCAGCGGCCGTCCCTGCGTGCAGTTCTCGATACGGGCGTCGACCCGGTAGACCTCGCGCAGGAGGTCCGCGGTGATGACCTCGGTCGTCGGACCGCTTGCCACAAGCCGCCCGTTGGCCACCACCATCGCCTGATCGCAGTAGCGCATGGCGTGGTTGAGGTCGTGCAGCGCGATCAGCACGGCGATGCCGCTCTCGCGGGCGAGTTCGCGCATGTAATGCAGCACCTCGATCTGGCGGAAGAGATCGAGCGCCGAGGTCGGCTCGTCCATCAAAAGGATATCCGGCTTGCGCACCAGCGCCTGGGCGATGGCGACGAGCTGGCGCTGGCCGCCCGAGAGTTCGCCGAGATCGCGGAAGGCGAGATCGGAGATCTTGAGCGACGACAGGATGCGGTCGATATCGGCAAGCTCGTCGTCGGCGACCTTCCAGCCCGAACCCTGCTTGGCGGCAAGCAATACGGATTCGTAGACCGTCAGGACGGCGTTGGCGCCGGTGTCCTGCGGCATGTAGCAGATCGGCCGGGACAGCGCGCTTTCGCCGCTGAGGTGCACAACGCCTTCTCCTTTCAGGAGGCCCGCAATGCGCTTGAACAGCGTCGACTTGCCGGCGGCGTTCGGGCCGATGACGGCCGTCAGCCCGCCGCCCTCGATGGTGCCGGAGGTGATGTCTGCGAAGATCCGGTTCTTGCCGTATCGGGCGCCGAGGCTTTCGAGTCTGAGGGCTACCATGCGCGCCTCCGGTTGGTGAAGATCAGCGAGAAGAAGAAGGGAACGCCCACGAGCGCGGTGATGACCCCGATCGGCAGGATCGCGCCGGGGATCAGCATCTTCGAGACCACCGAGGTAACGGAGAGCAGCAGCGCGCCGCAGATCAGCGATCCCGGCAGGAAGAAGCGCTGGTCTTCGCCGACCACCATGCGGGCGATATGCGGGCCGACGAGGCCGATGAAGCCGATGGTGCCGACGAAGGAAACCGGAATGGCCGCCAGCAGGCTGACGAGCATCATGGTCTCCAGCCGGAGACGCTTGACGTTGACGCCGAAGGAGGCAGCCTTGTCGTCGCCGAGACGCAACGCCGTCAGCGCCCAGGCGTTGCGGGCGAAAAGCGGCACGCAGACGACCAGCACGATGCCGGTGACGGCAACCTTGGTCCATGTCGCCTTGGTGAGCGAACCCATGGTCCAGAACACCACGGCGGCGAGCGCCTGCTCGGAGGCGAGGTATTCGAGGAGCGAGAGCAGCGCGTTGAAGGTGAAGACCAACGCGATGCCGAGCAGCACGATGGTTTCCACCGTGACGCCGCGCAGCGTCGAGACGCCGTAGATGAACAGCGACGCCGCCATGGCCATCAGGAAGGCGTTGATCGGGATCATGAACTGGACGGCGGTCGGGAAGATCGCAACGCCTGCCACCAGCCCGAGCGCCGCGCCGAAGCCTGCGGCGGCGGAAATGCCGAGCGTGAAGGGGCTCGCCAGCGGATTGGCGAGGATCGTCTGCATCTGTGCGCCCGCGAGCGAAAGACAGGCGCCGACGGTGACCGCCATCAGCGCCACCGGCATGCGGATGTCCCAGATCACCACCCGCAACTGGTCGCCCGCGGAGGACGGCCAGAGGATGGTGGAGACGA
The DNA here is from genome assembly GCA_002600635.1 of Rhizobium sp. ACO-34A. Classification (NCBI taxonomy): domain Bacteria; kingdom Pseudomonadati; phylum Pseudomonadota; class Alphaproteobacteria; order Hyphomicrobiales; family Rhizobiaceae; genus Rhizobium; species Rhizobium sp. ACO-34A. The sequence goes on from CP021371.1 coordinate 1,259,968, forward strand.
CCTGGCTCAGCGTGTAGCGGGCCGGGCCGAGCGCCATGTCGGCTGCGACGCTGACAAGGAGTGCGGCGACCATCAGCCCGAGGATCGCCAGACGCCGGGCGGAGATCGCCCGGTACTGGGCGCGCCCCTCGGCTGCCGGCAGTGTTTCGGTGGCAACGGCCATCAGTTGGTTCCCTTCTCAAGCGAGACGAAATAGCCGGGCTTGTAGGCGATCGGCAGGAACTTCTCGTGGAATTCGCGGAAAGTCGCTTCCGGGTCCAGATCGGCGAAGAGGTCCGGATGGAACCACTTGGCGAACTGCTGGATTGGTACGAACTCGTAAGGTGCGCCGTAGAACTGGTGCCAGACGGCGTGCACGTCCCTGTTCTCAACAGCCTTCAGTCCGGGGAAGCCGGTGCGCTCCACCAGTGCCTGCAGTTTCTCGCGTGCGGCCTGAGGATCGGCGCCGCGGCCGACATGAACGAAGCGGTTGCTCTTGGATTCCGCCGCCCAGTTGGAGCCGGTGGCGATGTAGTGGTCCGGGTTCTGGACGATCAGCTGTTCGATATTGAGGTCGCCGAAGGTCGTCTTGATGACATCGGCGCCGATATTGTGACCACCGGCCTCATCGACCATCTCGCCGAAATTGGCTGGGCCGAAGGTGCGGCAGCAGCCGTTCTCGGCGTCGTTGCCGGGAGCGCGCTCGGTGAAGACCTTCGGGCGCACGAGATCGGGCTGGCTGGCGATGCGGTCCGTCACGCGGGCGATCTGTGCCCTGCGGAACGCGATGAACTCCTGCGCCTTTTCCTCGTTGCCGAAGATCTTGCCGAGAAGCTCGATCGATTTTTCGCTGTTCTTCGCGGGGTCGACGCGAAAGTCCAGATAGACCACCTTGATGCCGGCAGCCGCGGCCTTGTCTTCCAGCCCGCTTTCCTCGGCCCCCTTCTGCGACTCGATGTTGAGCGTCAGCACATCGGGCGAGAGAGCGATTGCGGATTCCAGGCTGAAGGTGCCGTTCGGCACGTAGCCGAAGCGCGGCAGGGTTTCGAGGGCGGGGAAGCGTTCCACATAGGCCGCGTAGCTGTCCGGGTCCTTGCTCAGGAAATCGTCACGCCAGCCGACGATACGGTCGAGCATGTGCTCGCCCGTGAGCGCGGCGATGACATGGATCTGCCGCGCTTCCCCAACGATAACGCGTTTCGCCGGCAGGTCGATCTCGACCGTTCTGCCGGCGACGTCGGTGATGGTCTCTGCAAGCGCGGGGCTGCCCATAAATGGAAGAAGGGCGACAAGCGCCCGGGCGTATCTGGAAATCATGATGTCGTCCTTGGAGAAAAACCGGCGGGTGGTGCCCGCCGGTCTTTTGAGTTTCGGCTCAGAGGCCGGCTTTCAGGGAGGCGAAGTAGCCGGTGTGGTAGGCGACCGGCAGGAAGCGCTCGTGCAGTTCCTTGAAGGTCGCTTCCGGGTCGAGATCGCCAAACAGATCGGGATGCAGCCACTTTGCCATCTGCTGTACGGCGACGAACTGATAGGGGCTGTTGTAGAACTGGTGCCAGATGGCGTGGACGTTGTTGTCGGCAACCGCCTTGATGCCGGTGAAGGCGGGGCGCTTCATCAGGGCCGCAAGCTTCTCGTCGGCCTTCGCCTTGTCGGCGCCGGGACCGACGCCAACCCATGCGCCGCCCGGAACGTAGAGTTCCCAGTTCGCGCCGGTGACGATCACCTGATCCGGGTTGGAGGCGATGATCTGCTCGGGGTTCACCGTGCCGAAGGTGCCGGGAATGATGTCCTTGGCCAGGTTGATGCCACCGGCAAGCTCCACCATCTTGCCGAAGTTCTCGTCGCCGAAGGACATGCAGCAATCGTCGGAATAACCGCCGGCGCGCTCGATGAAGACTACCGGCTTCTTGAAGTCGCCGGCCTTGGCCAGCGTATCGGTGACGCGGGCGAGCTGCTCGTCGTGGAACTTCACGAACTCCTCGGCGCGGGTTTCCTTGCCGAACAGCTTGCCGATGATGCGCATGGATTCATCGGTGTTCTGCATCGGCTTCTCGCGGAAGTCGATGTAAACAAGCGGAATGCCGACCTTGGCGAGCTTCTCGATATAGCCGCTTTCCTCGGTCGCGGACTTCGCTTCCGTGTTCATGATGATGACGTCGGGCTTGAGAGCCACGGCCTGCTCGATGTCGAACGTGCCGTCCTTCATGCCGCCGAAGGTCGGGATATCAGCCATCTCCGGGAACTTCTGGAGATAGATGTTGTAGCCGTCGAGGTCGGCCTTCTGGAAGTCGTCGCGCCAGCCGACGACGCGCTTGAACGGGGCATCCGTATCGAGCGCGCCGGTGAAATAGATCTGCCGTCCCTCGCCGAGGATCACCCGTTCCACCGGCACGCTGACCTCGACTTCACGACCCGTGATGTCCTTGATCTTGATGGTTTCTCCGGCTTGGGCCATACCCGAAAAAAGCGCGAGCGAAATCGCGGCGGCGGTGGCCACCCTGTTCAAATGGAGCACGTCGTCCTCTCCTGTGCAGTGGAATTCGCAGCGATTTATTATTTTATGACTTTCTTGGTCAACTATTATCTTTTAGAATATTTCCAACATCACTCATATTTCATGGATGTCTTGAGATGCAGTCTGCCGCAGCGCTTTCGAACCACGGTCTTCGCGACGAAATCAAAGCCTACTGGTCGCTGCGGGCCGAAACTTTCGACAGCCAGCCGGGGCATGAGATCTTTTCGGAAGAGGAGCGCGCCGCATGGCATGCGCTGCTGCGCAGGCATCTCGGCGAAGGCGAGGGCAGGGCGGCACTCGATCTCGCCTGCGGCACGGCCGTCGTCTCGCATCTGCTGGATGACCTTGGTTTCAACGTCACTGGGCTCGACTGGGCGGAACCCATGCTGGAAAGGGCGCGCACCAAGGCGAAGGCGCGCGGCCGACAGATCCGCTTCCTGATGGGCGACGCCGAAAACACCATGGAAGCGGATGGTTCCTATGATGTCATCACCAACCGCCATCTGGTCTGGACGCTGGTCGATCCGCTGTCTGCTTTCCACGAGTGGCATCGTGTGCTGAAGCCGGGCGGCAAGCTGCTGGTGGTGGATGGCGATTTCGTCAATCCGGGCCTTGTTGCCAGGATAGCCAAACGCCTTGCCGGCCTCGTCTCCCGCATGGGCAGCGCAGATGGCAAGCCGCAGAACGCCCCCTCGGCCGGTGCCATGACCGAGACGCATCAAAGTATCCTGTCACGGGTCTATTTCTCGCAAGGCGCACGCGCCGAAGCGGTCGCCGGGCTGTTGCGAGAGGCCGGTTTCTCGACTGTCACAGTCGATACCGACATGCGGGCGATCCATCGCACGCAGAAGAAGAATTTCAGTTTCCTGAAGGGACTGGAGCGCGCCACCCAGCACCGCTATGCCATCTGCGCAGTGAAGTGATGGCTGGCGAGTTGCAGCGGTTTTGTCCGTCGCCAATTGCGTGAGGCAGGGAAATAGTGCGCTGCGGCGATCACGCCGCGTTCGAACCGATGCAGCTTGCGGTACCCCCCTTGTAACTTGACGCGATCCGCCTGCAGCCTAGCTAGCGCTTGCGGTGACGGAGCCGCGCCCGCGTCAAGTTACAAGGGGGTATCACAGAGCGCCATCGTTTCGGGCTATGCGGGCGGCTTTCATCACACGTGTCCCTAGGAATAAGAGCGGTCGAAACGAACGCCCACGCCGCTCACTTCCTGATGGCAATCCCGGCTTCGACGGCTGCGGCGATAAAGGCCTTACGGGCGTCTTCGTCCGTCTTCTTGCCGGCCTGGACGGCGGCGCAGACCAGAAGCGCCCGGTCGAGCGCCGGCCCGTCCTCGGTCGGCCAGTCCTCGATCATCGCCCAGGAGGCAGCCTCCGTCGTGCCGATCGTCACGTCGCTGCCGTCCTCGCCGAGCGCGAGAATGACAGGGTTTTTCCAGGGCTTGTTCATCGGTCGTGCTTTCGGAATGGGAGGGCCACTCGTTGCCCCTCCGGAATGTCGAAGCGCTTCTTACACAAGTTATGCCTTCACCGCCACGACGAAGAAGCGCGGGAATTTCAACAGCACCCGACCGTCAGCCATGGGCGGATAAGCCTGCCTGATCCGGTCGGTATAATCGGCAAGAAAGGCCGCCTCGTTGTCGGGCCCGGCAGCCGTGAGATAGGGGCGAAGGCCCGTGCCCTTCACCCATTCGACGATCGCTTCGGCATTGGCCATCGGGTGATAGTAGATCGTGTGCCAGACATCGACGCGGGAGGCCTTGGGCGACAGCCGTTCCATGTAGCTGGCCGGGGAGGGCAGGTGCGCGCGCCGCAGACGTCCTCCCAAGAAGGTGTCCTTCCATGCCCCTGCAGCTCCCGTCTCTTCCATCAAGAGATGGGTCGGCTGGTCGAGATTGTCGGGCATCTGTACCGCGAGCACGCCGCCGGGTTTCAGGTGATCCATGAGACGTGCGAGCACCGACAGGTGGTCGGGCAACCACTGGAACACTGCGTTGGCATAGAGGACATCGGCGGGCTGCGGCGGCGTCCAGCTGGTAAGGTCTGCCTGAAGGAAAGGCGTGCCGGGCAGCCGCTTGCGCGCCTTCGCCAGCATGTCGTCATCGCTGTCCAGCCCGGTGACGGCGGCCGCACCGAAACGTTCGATCAGGAGTTCGGTCGAGTTGCCGGGGCCGCAGCCCAGGTCGAACACATGACTGGCCTCGCCGAGCGGCACTTGCGCGAGGAGATCGCGGGCGGGACGGGTGCGTTCATCCTCGAACTTCAGATATTGCTCGGCCGACCATGCCATGACGTTCTCCCTGAATTGATGTCACCCATGTCTGGCTGGCACTGGCGACAATATTACGACGGCAGGCTTTCCAGCGAGGGCAGGATGAGGTCCGGTCCGTGATCGGCATATTCGTCCGGCAGTCCGGCGCGGTTGATCCAGACCGTGCGGAAGCCGAATTTCTTCGCGCCGGCCACATCCCAGCGGTTGGACGACTGGAAGGAGACGGCATGCGGATAGAGCCGGTAGCTGGTGGTCACCATGTCATAGACCTGCGGCGCCGTCTTGTAGGCGCGGATCGCATCGACCGAGAAGACGTCGTCGATTACGGTATCCAGCGCGGCATTCCTGACCGCAGCCGCAAGCATGTCGGGCGAGCCGTTGGAGAGGATCGCGACCTTCGCGCCCCCGCCCTTGAGGCTCTTCAGCACCGCCGGTACTTCCGGATAGCAGTCGAGCTTCCAGTAGGCCGAAAGCAGGTCCGCACGTAGCGACCGGTCGACCTCCGGCATGCGCGCGAACGTATAGTCGAGAGCCTCTTCGGTGAGCTTCCAGAAGTCGCGATAGCTGCCCATCAGCGTGCGCACCCAGGAATATTCCAGCTGCTTGGCGCGCCACATCTCGGAAAAGCGCAGATGGTCCGGACCGGCCCGTTCGGCATGACGGCGCACGGCCGCATGCACGTCGAACAGGGTGCCATAGGCATCGAAGACGTAGGCTGCTGTCATCTCTTCCCCACCTGGGTCTAAAGCATGCCGCGCAAAAGTGTTCAGCGGTTTTGCGGTAACGGCATGCGATAAAACAAAAACCGGTAGCTCCGCCGGATCGAAGGCGAACCATTGATCGGACTATGCCACGCCGCGGGCACGGCGCGAAGGCATGCGACCGATCACTAATTTTGATCGATATATTTGACAAGCTGTTGATTCAACGAAAAGATCTTGCGTAACGAAAAGCCCGCGCCACGGATTGTTGCCAATTGACTTTCTAGGGGGAGTTTGCCCTTGACCTCGAGGCTTCGCCTGCTCTTGATGGCTTCAACGACAAGAACAGGAGACCGCCATGGCCGTCGATACTTCCGCCCGCACCGCAACCTGGACCTATGTTGACGGAGACTGGATCTCCGGCAATCCCCCGCTCATCGGGCCGGTGTCGCATGCCATGTGGCTGGGCTCGACCGTGTTCGACGGCGCCCGCTGGTTCGACGGCATCGCGCCGGATCTCGACCTGCATTGCCAGCGCATCAATCGTTCGGCCTTGTCCATGGGTATGAAGCCTACGGTGGCGGCAGAGGATATCGAGAAGCTTGCCTGGGAAGGCGTGAAGAAGTTCGACGGCAAGACGGCGATCTACATCAAGCCGATGTACTGGGCCGAGCATGGCGCGCCGTTCTCGGTCGTCGCTGCCGATCCGGAATCGACCCGCTTCGCCCTTTGCCTGTTCGAGGCTCCGATGAACTCGGCCAAGCCGTCGTCGCTGACGCTCTCTCCCTTCCGTCGCCCGACGCCGGAATCGGCCATGACCGGCGCCAAGACCGGCAGCCTCTATCCGAATTCCGGCCGCATGATCCACGAGGCTTATAGCCGCGGCTTCGACAATGCGCTGGTGCGCGACATGAACGGCAATGTCGTCGAAACGGCATCCTCCAACGTCTTCATGGTCAAGGACGGCGTGGTTATGACGCCGGTCGCCAACAACACCTTCCTCGCCGGCATCACCCGCGCCCGCGTCATCGGGCTTCTGCGTCAGGCGGGGTTCGATGTGCGTGAAGTGACGCTGTCGGTCGAGGATTTCGTCAATGCCGACGAGATTTTCACCACCGGCAACTATTCCAAGGTCGTCCCGGTCGTTCGCCTCGACGATCGCGAGTTTCAGGAAGGTCCGGTCGCCCGCAAGGCTCTCGACCTCTACATGGACTGGGCGCGTTCGACCCACGGCACCGACGGCTGAGGCGCATGTCGCCGACGGCGTGTGAGGGGAGGGGAAATCACTCCCACTCGTCGCCGTCGGCTTCGTGATCTTCCGGGTGGGCACGGCTCTTGCCGAAGAAACCCTCGAAACGCAGGAATATGCCGTACATGAACAGTGTCATGGCGGCCATGGCGAACCATGTGATCGCATAGGACAGATGCGAGTTGCGGAACGTCAGAACGGTCATGCCGCCGCGTGGCCATGCGCCCGGATCCGATCCGGCCTCCTGATCGACGAAATAGGGCGCAGCGGGGGAAAGCCCGAGCGTCTCGGTGATCGAGCCGATATCGCGGCGAAACCACTTCTTTCCTTCGGTGTCGTTGGGACGCGAAAACAGCCAGCCGCGATCTTCCGAAATCCTGAGCAGCCCGTCGACGGTCACCTGACCCTGCGGCGGCGTGCGCTTGGCCGGGTCCCTCAGGTCCTCCGGCACGAAGCCCCTGTTGATCATGACCACGGTGCCGTCGTCGCGCTTCAGCGGCGTCAGGATCCAGAAGCCGGGACCGAGAACGGTCGGCGTGTAGATCTGCACCTCGTCCTCGTTGAGGAAGGTGCCGGTCAGGGTAACGTGGCGGTATTCGTCGTTGCTCTGGGTGATCGAGTTCCATTCGCTCTCACCGGGAGCGGGAACCACGGGAGCTGCGACCCGCGCATCGACCTTGTGGATCAGATCCAGCTTCCAGTAGAGCCGGTGCACCTGCCACATGCCGAGTGATATGAAGCCGGCGGTCAGAAGGGCTGCAAGCGCCGAAACGATCCAGAAGCGCGGGCGGGTGATGATCGAGCGGCGATCGGGCATGGCAAGCTGTCCTTGAAATGAAGCGGGCGCCATTCCGGCGCCCGCAAGTGTCGTCAATGCGTCTGATGTTCGGCGCCGGGTTCCGGCGCAATGCCGGTCGTCTCGCCATCGCCCATCATCTGCTGCATCGCGTCGTTGCCCATGGGCATCATGTTCGCGTTCATATTGTGCATGACCCAGAGCGAGCCCGCCAGCACGATCATCAGGATGATGACGGTGAGCATGGTGGACGCCATGGTCCAGCCCTCTTCCTGACTGTTGTTCAGGTGCAGGAAGTAGACGAGGTGGACGACGATCTGCACGGCGCCGAGGCCCATGATGATCGCGATCATTGCCGTCTTGCTGATCTCGACTTCGGCCATGACCAGGCCGAAGGGGATGATGGTCAGGATCGCGGCGAGCGCGAAGCCGATCATCAGGGTCGAGAGGCTGCCGTGGCCGCCGTGATCGCCATGGCTGTCGTGACCGCCATGGGCGTGGTCCGCGTGAGCGGTGGAGTGGCTGTTGGAGCTCATTGTACGATCCCCACGAGATAGACGAAGGAGAAGACACCGATCCAGATCAGGTCGAGGAAGTGCCAGAACATGCTGAGCGTCGTCAGACGGCGGCGGTTGGCTTCGACCAGACCGCGCTGGCTGACCTGGATCATCAGCGTGATGAGCCAGATGAGACCACCGGTGACGTGAACGCCGTGGGTGCCGACCAGCGTGAAGTAGGCCGACAGGAAACCCGAACGCTGCGGACCCGCGCCGATCTCAATCAGGTGATGGAACTCATAGATTTCCATGACGATGAAGCCGAGGCCGAGCACGCCGGTGACGGCGAGCCAGCCGAGCACGCCCGACTTGTTGGACTTGTCCATCTGCAGCATGGCGAGGCCGAAGGTGATCGACGACAAGAGCAGCAGGACGGTTTCGGCCAGTACGAAGCCCGGCTCGAACAGGTCGGCCGGAGCCGGGCCGCCCGCAAAGGAGCGGCCGAGCACGGCATAGGTGGCGAAGAGGCATCCGAAGATGATGCAGTCGCTCATCAGGTAGATCCAGAAGCCGATCGAGGTCGGGCTGCTGTGATGGCCGTGATCGTCGTCTTCTTCGATGACGGTGACGGGAGAGTTGATCTTGACGGCTATGTTCATGCCAGCGCCTCCTTGCTCAGCGCTTCCTGCTTGGCGATCTCTTCGACCGGAATGTAGTAGTCGCGGTCATAGTTGAAGGTGTGGGCGATGCCGGTGACGATCGCGGCGAGGAAGGCAAGAGCTGCCAGCCACCAGATGTACCAGATCAGCGCGAAGCCCATGACCAGCGAGAAGAACGACAGGATGAGACCCATCGAGGTTCCCTTCGGCATGTGGATCGGCCGGTAGGTCGTCGACCAGCGGAAGCCTTCCTTCTTCATGCTCCACCATGCGTCGATGCCGTGAACGCGGATCGTCTGCGGGAAGTTGTAGGGCGCCGGCGGAGACGTCGTTGCCCATTCCAGCGTACGGCCGTTCCACGGATCGGGACCGCAGCGCAGGGCTTCGCGGTTCTTGATGGAGACGGCGATGCCGATGAAGGTGCAGGCGATGCCGAGGGCGATCAGGACTGCGCCGAAGGCGGCTACGATGAAGTAGATCTGCCAGGCGGTGTCCATGTACTGCGAGACGCGGCGGGTAACGCCCATCAGGCCGAGCGCATAGAGCGGCATGAAGGCGAAGTAGAAGCCGACGAACCAGAACCAGAACGAACGCTTGCCCCAGGTGTCGTCCAGCTTGAAGCCGAACGCCTTCGGCCACCAGTAGGTGATCGCGGCGAAGACCCCGAAGACCACGCCGCCGATGATGACGTTGTGGAAGTGGGCGATGAGGAACAGCGTGTTGTGCAGCTGGAAGTCGACCGGCGGAACTGCGAGCAGAACGCCCGTCATGCCGCCGATGGTAAACGTCACCAGGAAGCCGACTGTCCAGAGCATCGGTACTTCCATCCGCACCCGGCCCTTGTAGATGGTGAAGAGCCAGTTGAAGATCTTGGCGCCCGTCGGGATCGAGATGATCATCGTGGCGATGCCGAAGAAGGTGTTGACGTTTGCGCCGGAGCCCATCGTGAAGAAGTGGTGGAGCCAGACGATGAACGACAGGACCATGATGCAGGCGGTCGCATAGACCATCGAGCGGTAGCCGAAAAGCGGCTTGCCCGAGAAGGTGGCGACGATTTCCGAGAACACGCCGAAGATCGGCAGGATCAGGATGTACACTTCCGGGTGGCCCCAGATCCAGATGAGGTTGACGTACATCATCGGGTTGCCACCAAGGTCATTGGTGAAGAAGTGCGTGCCGATGTAGCGGTCGAGCGTCAGCATGGCGAGCGTTGCGGTCAGGACCGGGAACGCAGCGACGATCAGGACGTTTGCACAGAGCGAGGTCCAGGTGAAGACCGGCATGCGCATCATGGTCATGCCCGGCGTGCGCATCTTGAAGATGGTCGCGATCAGGTTGATACCCGATAGCGTCGTACCCACGCCCGCGATCTGCAGTGACCATAGGTAATAGTCCATCCCCACCCCGGTTGAGTAGGCGGCACCCGACAGCGGCGGATAGGCAAGCCAGCCGACGCGTGCGAATTCGCCGACGAACAGCGAGATGTTGATGAGGATCGCACCGGCGGCCGTCATCCAGAACGAGAAGTTGTTCAGGAACGGGAAGGCCACGTCACGGGCGCCGATCTGCAGCGGCATGACGTAGTTCATCAGGCCGGTGATCATGGCCATGGCCATGAAGAAGATCATGATGACGCCGTGGGCGGTAAACACCTGGTCATAGTGGTGCGCGGGCAGGAAGCCCTCGGCCCCGCCGGCCGCCATGGCCTGCTGGGCGCGCATCATCAGGGCGTCGGCAAAGCCGCGAACGAACATGATGAACGCCATGATGATGTACATGATGCCGATCTTCTTGTGATCGACGGAGGTGAACCACTCGTTCCAGAGGTAACCCCATTTGCCGAAGTAGGTGACCGCGCCGAGCAGCGCGATGCCACCCAGCACGACGGCACAGAAGGTGCCGACGAGGATCGGCTCGTGGAGCGGGAGGGCGTTGAGATCCAGCCGCCCGAAGATCAGGTGCTGAAGGTTTTCAGAGAGCATTTGCAGCTCCTTTCTCGGGGGCGAGCGACATGGCGGCAGCCGCGGCGCTGATCAGGGTCTCGGAGGTGCAGAGCTGGTTGAGTGCTGCTGCCTTGGCGATCGTCTCGGCGTTCGGGGTCTCGCGCTGGGAGGTGATCAGTTCGCCATGGCCATCCTGTGCCCGGTGTTCGTCGTATTCGTAGAGGCCCTTGTCCTTCAGGCCGTCGAGACCGCCGCCACCCTGCTCGTCCTGCATCATCATCTGATGCATGCAGACCTTGCCGGGTTCGACACAGAGACCGACGACACGCTGGAACAGGTCAGGCATCACGCTGGCATAATAGGCGACCGGAACGGAGAAGGACGGCTTGTCCAGTGCGATATAGGCGTCCTGGTTCAGCTCGACGCCGCTGCCGCGAACCTTGGAAACCCAGGTGTCGAAGTCGGCATCGGTCATGGCGAGCGTCTGGAATTCCATCTGCGAGTAGCCGGGACCCGAATAGTTGGCCGAGCGGCCGTAGAAAGTGCCGGGCTTGTCGGCGATCATGTGCAGCTTCGTTTCCATGGCCGGCATGGCATAGATCATGCCCGCGAGCGCCGGTACGGAGAAGGCGTTCATCATCGAGGAAGCGGAGAGCTTGAGGTTGACCGGACGACCGGCCGGAATGGCCAGCTCGTTGACGGTCGCGACGCCCTGCTCGGGATAGATGAACAGCCACTTCCAGTCGAGCGCGACGGCTTCCACTTCGATCGGCTTGCCGAAGCTTGCCTCGAGCGGCCGGTAGGGGTCGAGCTTGTGGGTGTAGATGTAGGTCAGCGTACCGAGGGCGGCGATGATCAAGACCGGAACGCCCCAGATGAAGATTTCGAACTTCGTCGAATGATCGAAGTCGGGCTCGTAATCGGTGTTGTCAGGCCGGTTGGCGCGGTAGCGCCACGGAAAATAGACGCCCATGATCATCACGGGGATGATGATGATCAGCATCAGCAGGGTCGAGTAGATCAGCAGATCGCGCTGCTGTTCCGCGACCCAACCCGACGGATCGAGCAGCACGTAGTTGCAGCCCGAAAGCAGCGAGACGGCTGCAAGAACGGGCGCGATGCGCAAAGTCTTCTTGAGAATGGTCATATCGTTCTTCATGGCGAGCAAGAGCACTCCCGCTTCGCCCGGGGCGATGCAGGTTGGCGGTTGTTGCTTGACGGCCGGCGGCCGAAGTTCCGACCGCGCGACCGTCCGTTATGAAGAAAAAGCTTGGGAGGATCTTCTTCGGAGGCTTTCCTGCTCCCATTTTTGAAAAAGGTTAAGTGGCCACCCTGTGACAAATCGTCACAAATGAGACCGTCGCGGGCAATACTGATCACTTCTGCTTGATTGATTTGGCACAAAAGTGAGGAAAAATAGACGTTTATCAAATCTGGAGGCAGGGGAGGTCAAGGTGTCGCAGGATGCGCATTGATCGCGATCAAACCGTGGAAAACCGCATCGGGACCGCTTGCCTGTCGCAGTCCGGAACATTCTCCGCCCCGTCGGATTTCGCCTTGATCGCCGCGCTGCCCCTCTCTATCTCTCTCTGACGCCAACATGTTTTCCTTGAGAAGGAAGGTCCTGCCTTGTCCGTCTTCAACAATCTGCCCGCCGCCCCGAGTGCTGCCAAGAAGCCCGTCACCGACACCCGGCACGGCATCACCCGCACCGACGATTATGCCTGGATGCGGGCTGACAACTGGCAGGCGATGTTCAAGGATCCGAGCCTGCTCGATGCGGAGTTGCGCAAGCATCTGGAGGCCGAAAACGCCTATATGGAAGCGGCCATGGCCGACACCAGGGATGTGCAGAAGGCGCTGTTTGCCGAAATGAAGGGCCGTATCAAGGAGGACGATTCGTCCATCCCGATGAAGGACGGCCCTTATGCCTATGGGACCGCCTTCGTCACCGGCGGCGAGCAGCCACGCTATTTCCGCATTCCCCGCGACGCCGACCACAGGGATGAGGCAGGCCGCAAGCTTCTGCTCGACGGCGACAAGGAGGCCACCGGCAAGGATTATTTCCGTCTCGCCGGTATCGACCATTCGAGCGACCATGCCTTCGGCATCTGGGGCTATGACGACAAGGGTTCGGAATATTTCACGCTGCGCGTGCGCAATCTCGAAACCGGCGAGGATCTGCCCGACGTGATCCAGAACACCGGCGGCGGTGGCGCATGGGCGCCGGATGGCAAGAGCTTCTTTTATACGCTGCAGGACGAGAACCATCGCCCGTCCAAGGTCTTCCATCACATCATCGGCCAGCCGCAATCCGCGGACCGGCTCGTCTATGAGGAAGAAGACCCCGGCTTCTTCATGGGCGTCGGCGGCTCGCTGCTCGACGATTACATCTATATCGACATCCACGACCACGAGACCTCGGAATATTACTTGCTCTCGACCAAGGATTTGACGGCGGAGCCGAAGCTGGTGGCCGAACGGGAGGAGGGCATCGAGTATTCGATGACCGAAGGCGGCGACGTCTTCTATATCCTGACCAATGACGGCGGCGCCAAGGACTTCAAGATCATGGAGGCCCCCGTCGAAGCGCCGGGCAAGGAAAACTGGAAGGAGATCGTCCGGCACGAGCCGGGTCGCCTGATCCTTTCCCACATGGCGTTTGCCCGCCATCTCCTCTGGCTGGAACGCCGCGACGGTCTGCCGGTCATCATGATCCGCGACCGCAAGTCCGGCGAAGAGCACGCCATCGCATTCGCCGAGGAGGCCTATTCGCTCGGTCTGCAGGGTGCCGCCGAATACGACACCGACGTCATCCGCTTCTCCTATTCGTCGATGACGACGCCGTCGCAGCTCTTCGACTACAACATGGTGACGCGCGAGCGCGTCTTGTTGAAGACGCAGGAAGTTCCCTCCGGCCACAACCCGGACGACTACGTCACCCGCCGCGTCTTTGCCGAAGCCCATGACGGCGAGAAGGTGCCGGTCACGCTTCTCTATCGCAAGGATACCAAGCTCGACGGTTCCGCCCCCTGCCTGCTCTATGGTTATGGTGCCTACGGCATCACCATCCCGGCCGGCTTCAACACCAATTGCCTGTCGCTCGCCGACCGCGGCTTCGTCTATGCCATCGCCCATATCCGCGGCGGCAAGGACAAGGGCTTCTCCTGGTATGAAGACGGCAAGATGGAAAAGAAGGTCAACACCTTCAGGGATTTCATCTCCGCCGCCGACCATCTGGTGAAGGAGGGTTTCACTTCTTATGAGAACATCATTGCCGAGGGCGGCTCCGCCGGCGGCATGCTGATGGGTGCGGTCGCCAACATGGCGCCGGAGAAATTCGCCGGCATCATCGCCGCCGTTCCCTTCGTCGATGTCCTGAACACCATGCTCGACGACACGCTGCCGCTCACCCCGCCGGAATGGCCGGAATGGGGCAACCCGATCGAGTCGGAAGAGGAATATCGCTGGATCGCCGCCTATTCGCCCTATGACAATGTTGGCGAGAAGCCCTATCCGCCGATCCTCGCACTCTCTGGCCTCACCGACCCGCGCGTCACCTATTGGGAACCGACCAAGTGGGTGGCGAAGCTGCGCGAGAAGACGACAGGCGAAGCCCCGATCCTCCTGAAGACCAACATGGCCGCCGGCCATGGCGGCAAGTCCGGCCGCTTCCAGCGCCTCGAGGAAATCGCCTTCGAATACGCCTTCGCGATCAAGGTGGCGGGCAAGATGTAATGAACGAAGCGTCGTGCATCCTTCAGGATGCACGACGCTTCAGGTTTCAAAAGGGAGGTCATGACATGACCGTCCACATTGCATTGCTTCGGGCCGTCAATGTCGGCCGGACTGGAAAGCTCCCGATGAGTGAGTTGAAGGCGCTCGCGGAAGGCCTTGGGCTCCGCGACGTCTCGACATACATCCAGAGTGGCAACCTGATCTTCCGTGATGACGAAGACGCGGCGTCTGTCGCTGGACGACTGGATGCGGCCCTGGCTGAGAAGCTTGGCAAGCCGCCGGGTGTTTTCGTACGCAGCGCCTCGGAACTCGACGCCATCCTTGCGGCCAATCCCTTTCCCGATGCAATCCCGAGCCAGTTGCTGGTGACCTTCTTCGCAGAGCCGCTGCCGGACAACGCGCTGTCCGGACTGGTTGCGCCCGATGGCGAGGAGGTCGTCGTCCTTGGGCGTGAGATCTATGTGCACTATCCGATCGGTGCCGGCCGGTCGCGGCTGAAACTGCCGGTCCTCAAGCTCGGCACCGCGCGCAATATCAATACCATGGCGAAGCTGTCGCAAATGGCGCACGCCCTCGGTGAGGTCTGATTCGGGCCGCCGAAATCCTTCAGACACAAGAAACGTCTTGCGCCGCAGGGGCGTCACCCTGCGGCAACCTTGTCGTGCCCGTTCCGATTCGTTGCGCCGTTCGCGCTTTTGAATGTTAGGCAAGCATTGTTTGCGTCTCTCGCTTGCGCGACGCAAGCTTCGCGCAAGGTTCAATGGTTAACGAATGGTTAACTTTTGAAACGAGAGCTTCCGACATGCGAATCGACAGCAGTCTGAACAGCTATTATTATCAGAATCGATATATCCCGATGTCCGCCGAGGGCGAAGATAGCGCCGGGGAGCAGGCACCTGCCTCGACGCCGCGCAGCGTGGGTTCGGGCGGTTTCAGCAGCTCGCTGGCTTCCAATTCGCTGGCAAGCGCTCTCTGGGTCGTCGAGGGCGGTCGTAAGCCCGTGTCATCGATGACGCAGCGGGTCATGGTGACCGACGACCGCAGCGATGCCCAGAAGGTCGAGGACCTCTACAGGGAATACGAGCCGAGCCTCGAAGACTACGACGCCTGACGGTGTCGTCACAGTGCGAATGACCCAAAGGCGCCTTGGGCGCCTTTTTCGCGTCCGCAATCCTCCTCCTTGATTCCATCAGCATGAAGTCCTAATTTCTCTAGAGACTAGAGGTTTTTGAGGACAGGAGAAGGCGCAGGAAATGTTCTCGATTGGAGATTTGTCCCGCCGCACCGGGGTCAAGGTGCCGACGATCCGCTATTACGAGCAGATGGGTCTGATCGCGGCGGCGGACCGCACGGAAGGCAACCAGCGTCGATACGAGCAGGCGGAGCTGGAGCGGCTGGCCTTTATCCGCCACGCCCGCGATCTCGGTTTTCCGATCGATGCGATCCGCGAGCTTCTGGCGCTGGGGCGCCATCCCGACGAACCCTGTGAACGCGCCGACGATATCGCCCGCGAGCAACTGGTCGAGGTCCGCGAGAAGATCGCCCGCCTCAGGAAGCTTGAGGACGAACTGGAGCGCATCGCCTCCCATTGCGGAGCGCACAGCGTCGGCGAATGCTACGTCATTCGCGCGCTGTCCGATCACGGTCTCTGCAACCACGAGCATTGAGGAGGTTTTCATGCCAGTGATCAGACAGCAGGATGCGCCACTCGAACAGGAAAACGGCAAGGGACCGAACGGCGAACTCGGCCCCTACAGCGCAAGGCTGCTCAGCGATGCCGGCGGGCTGACCCAGTTTGGCGCTTTCATCGAAACGCTTCCGCCCGGTTCCCGCTCGTCGCGCAAGCACTGGCACGAGCGCGAGGACGAATTCGTCTTCGTCCTCTCCGGAACAGTCACCCTGCACGAGGGTGACGTGATCGCCGAGATGAAAGCCGGCGACAGCGCAACCTTCAAGGCAGGCGTTGCCGCAGGTCATTGCCTGGAAAATCGCTCGGATGGCCCGGTCAGCTATCTCGTCGTCGGCACGCGCTCGCCCGACGAGGTGGTGCATTATTCGGATGAGAACCTGAAACTGACGAAGATCGGCTTCGTCAAGCATTGGACCGACCGGGAAGGCAATCCCATCGTCCGGTAGTTCCTGGTATCAGGCCGATACCGACCGGAAGAAGGTGATCGAACGCGATATGGCTCTCGGCAGGGCGGTGGTGTGATCGCCCTCGATCCGGCCGGCCTGGATCGGAAGTCCGGCGGCCTTGGCCCGCTTTTCCATCAACCGAGCGCCCTGATTGAGATGCGGCTCCTTGGTGCCATGCATCAGATAGGTGGGGCATTTGAGGCTCTGCGCATAACAGAGGGCGGTGCGTACCTCGAACTCGCGGACATCGCTGTCGTCGAAGCGGATATCCTCCGGATAGCGCCGGAAGAAGCGGAATGCGTTAGGATTGCCGGAAATCGGGACGGCGGCGCGGAACCGGTTCGACGCCATGGCCGACAGCATGGTCAGCGTGCCGCCGATGCTGTGGCCGGCGATGAACAGGCGGTTGCCGTCGACACCCGGCATGCCGGCGAGATGATCGGCTGCGGCCAGAACATCGTTCACCTCGTTATAGAAGCCGGAGAAGGAGCCCGCCTGTCCGTTCTCTCCCCTGACCGTCGGCATCATGACCATGTAGCCGGAGTCGATATAGGGCTTCATCAGCGTCCAGTGGCCGGCCCCCATGGCATTGCCGCCATGCAGGAACAGGACGCCGGGACGCGGCTTGTGCGGCGGCTGGTGTTTCGAAACCCATGCCGCAAGATGCAGGTTGCCGTTGTGACCGGAGGTGTAGAAGACGCGCTCCGCATTGGCCGGAGGATCGAGCGTCCCGTATTTGTCCGGTGCCGGCCCCTTGGTCAGCAGATGGGTGCGGAAGGCTTGCCGATCATGTGCATAGTCCCGGCCGATCAGCGGCGGGTTCACGGGGGTATCGAGCGCGCTGGCGATGTCAGGCAGCAACAAGCCGCCGAGCAGTCCGCCGAGAACGGTTCTGCGCGAGATCGTTTTTTCGAAATTCCGGTCAGATGTCATGACTGTGATCCACAAGATCCAAGCCCCCTTATTCTTGCGCGCTTTTCGGCAAAGACAAGGCACGATATCGTTACGGTTCAGCAGAAAATAGCGGCTTCGGCTCGCGCAGGTTTCGCCCGTTGACAATCGATTGAAATGGGTGCATTCCATGCGGCCATGATCGACGCACGCGCACCCATCTCCTGCACGTATTTTTGGGCCTACCGGTAACCGGCGGCCTGACAGATCATCTTGTCAACAGGCCGCCGTCAGGCGGCCTTGTTGTTTTCAGCAGCTCTCCCTGATGGCGGTAACCGAAAAAGGGAAGCGAAAATGACTGAAGATACCGATATCACCATGCCACGGCCTCCGGTCGTGATCATCCGCGCCGCCAAGCGTCATGATCTGCCGGCGCTCAACGAAATGATTGCCTCGCTCGCCGCCCATCATGGCGACGCCTCGGCCATGACGCCGGAAAAGCTGGAGCGCGACCTCTTCGGCCCCATGCCGTGGATTTCCGCCCTTGTCGCCGATAGCGGCGAAGGCCTGATCGGCTACGCCATTCTGGTTCCGCTCTACAAGGCGCAGGAAGCCAAGCGCGGCATGGACCTGCATCACCTCTATGTCCGGGATGGCCAGCGCGGCAATGGCATCGGCCAGCATCTCGTCGCGCGGGCGAAAGAGATGGCGCGCCAGTCCGGTTGCGACTACCTTTCCGTCAGCGCCGCCACCGGCAACTTCGCGGCCCATCGCTTCTACGAGCACATGGATTTCGTTCCGCGTCCGGTAACCGGCATGCGCTACATGCAGGCCCTGTCCTGAATGTAGAAGCCCTGACTGTCGAAGTCCTGAATCTCGACCGCATACGAAACGCTGTTTGCCGAAGGAAGATCGCATGCCCCGCATTATCGTCGCCCTGCAGGACGACTTCGCCGATTGGGAACCCGCACTCCTGATGGCCGCCGCGCGCTACTATCTGGATTGCGAGGTTCTCACGGCCTCGCCGGATGGCAAGCCGGTGACCTCGATGGGCGGTCTCAAGGTGACGCCCGACATCAGCTTTGCCGAAATCGATCCGGCCGGCTCCGATGCGCTGGTCATTCCAGGCGGCTATGCCTGGGAAAAGGGCAGGGCTTTCGATTTTTCCGAGCTTGCGAACAGCTTTCATGAAAAGGGCAAGGTTGTCGGCGGCATCTGCGCGGCCGCAAGCGCGCTTGCCGCGACCGGCGTTCTGGATGGTGTCGCACACACAGGCAACTCGCTGGCCTCGCACAGCAAGTATCCCGGCTATCACGGCGCCGGGCGATATATCGACCGGCCGCAGGCAGTTTCCGATGGCGGCATCGTGACCGCGCCCGGCAATTCGCCGGTGACGTTTACCCAGGAAGTGCTGAAGGCGCTGGGCCTCTGGGTGCCGGCCGCCGAGAGCGAAATCACGGCATTTTCCGCCGAGCATCGGTGATACGAAGCGACCTAAAACACCTCCAGCGCGCGGCGGATGTCGCGGCTGTTCAGGTTGAAGGCATCGCCCGCGGGTCTTCCGCGTCTGAGCTTGCGATCGGCGGCGAGAACGAAGGCCGGATGATACTGGCCGAACCAGTCCATGCAGTCCTGGGGTGTCGGGGAGGTCTGTCCGGTCAGGCTGCGAAACGCCAGTCGGTGGACGAAGCCGCGGCAGGCTGAGGCTTGGTGCAGGAAGACCAGCGCATCGACATCGATGCGCCAGTCGAATTCGGGGCAGGGGTTTCCTGCCATATCGGATCAGGCTTCGAAGCGGCGGCGGAAATAGCCGCTCAAAGTGCCGAGCAACGCCCAGAAGAAAAGGCTGGTCAGCGTTGCCACCACGACGAAGCGATGGGACATCGCTTCCGGCGCGAGAGCATGCTCGCCTTCCGGCGGCACGGGTGCGCCGATGACATGCGGCAGGGCGATCAGCACGATCGCAAGAGCCGCGGCCCACGGCTTGCGCTGGAAGAACAGCAGGCCAAGGCCGGCTGCCGTCGCAGCTGCGGTGCCGATCCACCAGACCTGACGGTCGAAGAGCGGCGCGGCCGGCGTGCCCGGAAGTTCCGGATGCAGGCCGAAGCCGGGTGCCAGCATGAAGACGACGAAGCCGCAAAGACCCCAGATCAGGCCCTGTCGCCAGTCGCTCTTCTTGCCGGAAATCTGCATCAGGCCGTTGAGCACCAGCGCGAAGCCGATGGCCGTCAGAACATTGGCGGCGAAGGTGTAGGCGGTGCGCTCGAAGCCGTCTTCGGGTGCCCAGGCCTCGGGGTCGTGATGATGGTCATCCGCCTCGGCGGTCGTCGCGGCAGCGGTGGTATTGGCGTGGTCCTGACCTTCCTCGGTCGTGCCGGCGTCATGGCTGTGACCCTCGTCTGCGCCGCCGGTCTCGAAGACCTCTGCGGCGAGGATAAGCGGAGTCGTGCCGAGAAACTGTGCAAGCGTCACAGCCGTCCCGGCAATCAGCCCGACCAGCACCGAAGTGAAGACGAGCGAACGAAAAACTGACATGGAATTCCCCTCAAGGCATGTCGCGCAAAAGCGCATCGCGGCTTTGCGGCAGCGACATGCAATAAAACAAAGACTGAAAGCGCGCTGAGCGAACCCGAAAGTCCGCGACGCGTTTTAGTGGCAGGGGAACGCGTTGGCGTGACGCGCATCGTGCGCGGCATTGTGCGCCGCTTCCATCGGCGAGAAGCCGGTGAAGCCTACGATGAGCAGGCCGAAGAAGACGCTGAAAAGCGCGGGCGCAAAGCGGCTGGCGCTGGAAGACGTGGATGAAGTGATCGTGGTTGCGGACATGTTTCCCTCCGAACGATGACGATGATGCCCGACGAGCAGGGGAGTGGAAAACGGGGCGAAGGTCGGTAGGGACAAGGAAATCCGGCGACCACGTCCTGTTTCCCGGACACCCCGTCCGGCAGGCGACAACAGGCGATGGCAGGTCTCCTGGCTTGCGGGTCATGACCCCTGAACTGCCTTCCCGGATTGCTCCAGTGGCGTTGTCGTTCAGGCGTTCGCCGCTCACAGTTGCGGGGGCAGCCACGAATCGAGCCCCGTCAGGGTCGTCCCTATCGTGTTCCCTATTAATCCCCGAAGCGCCGCTTCTGGGGAACCATCGGGAGCCACTATCGGAGGCTGCACAGGCCGTGTCAATCGCCTGTCATGCAACAGACGAGAAATTCCAGGGTGTGAGGCCGTTCTGCGTCAGTGCCGGACCGGAGGATTTTCCGACCATTTCTGCAGCGTCGTCTTGATCAGGATGAGCGCCGCCTGCTGGGCGTGGTCCCGTTCACGCGGGTCGACGATGCCGGAAAGCCGTTTTTCGAACGCGGTGACGGTCTCGTTCACCCAGCGATGCAGGGCAGGGTCGGGATAGCTGTCGAGCAACGAGCGCAATGCGCTTTCCATCCGACGTCGTTCGATGCTCATGCCGTTTTCGCTCTCCAAGTGACGGCGGACACTCTGTCGGGTGAGGCTTGCGCGATGCTGTATTTTAGAATTCCCGCAGCGACGCTTCAGTTCGGGTGAGCTGATCCGGTGTTGTTTGCCGGTCAGCCGGCGATGGCGTGACGTTCCTTGCGAAGCGCCACGCCCCGGATCATGTTACTTCACAGCCGGTATCGCCTTAAGATACGCGGCGATCGCCTCGCGATCGTCTGCGGTGATCGCTGCCATGTTCTTCTGCACCTCTACCATGGAACCGCCGACACTGTCGAAGTCGGGCGTAAAGCCGGTTTCGAGATAGCCGACAATATCGCCCTCCGACCACGAGCCGATGCTTTCCGAGCCGGGTGTGATGTTGGGGATCCTGCCTTCGCCTTCCGGGTTCGGACCGCCCGCCAGCCACTTGCCGGCCTCGAAACCGCCAAGCGCGTCGCGCGGCGTGTGGCATTCGCCGCAATGGCCCGGTCCCTCGACCAGATATTGGCCACGCTTCAGCTTGTCGTCCCGTGCGGTAAGCGTGACGCGCGGCGCGTCGTTGAAGTAGAGGAATTTCCAGCCGCCGAGAGCAAGGCGGATATTGAAGGGGAACGGCAGTTCATGCGCGGGCGCCACGGCGTCGCTGGCCGGCACGGTCTTCAGGAAGCCGTAGAGGTCGTTGATATCCTTCGGCGTCATGCGCGCATAGGAGCCGTAGGGGAACGACGGGTAAAGATGTTCGCCGTTGCGGCCGACGCCGCGGGTCATGGCGTCGCCGAATTCCGCAAGCGTCCAGCTGCCGATGCCGGCCGTCGGACTGCTGGAGATATTGGGCGCGTGGAATGTGCCGAACGGGCTCTTCAGCGGCGCGCCGCCGGAAAGGATCAGTCGCGCATCGCCTTCCGAGCCGGGCGCCGCATGACAGCTCGCGCAGCCGCCGGCGAAAAACACCTCACGTCCGTTGACGAGATCCGGTGCGCCGAGATTTGCCCAGTGCGAGGGATCCTGTCTCACCGGCGCGGTAATGAACACGAAGGCAGCGGCTCCCGCCGCGCCAAGCGCGACCAGGGCGCCAAGTCCCTTCAGCAGTTTCGATGCCATGGCACCCTCCAGCCTTTCTTGTCTTTTAAAAACAACGCGGCGAAATGCCGGTGCCGGCCCTGCGTCAGGCAGGGTGCGGCGACCGGCATTTCGCCTGACGCTTATTTCTTCAGGCGGTAGGACTGATGACAGTCGCCACAGGTGCTGCCGACGGCCTTCATGACGGCGCCGACGCCTGCCTGATCGGCCGGCATGGCGGCAAGCTGCGCATCGGCTGCTGCTGCAAGCGCGTGAGACTTCGCCTTGAAGTCATCCATGTTTTCCCAGATCTTCGGGTTGGCTTCGGTGTCGAGGCCAACTTCCGAACCGGCCGGGAACTGGTCGGGGAATGCCTTGGCGACTTCCGACATGGTGGTCAGCGAAGCCTTCACGACCTCTGCATCGAAGGGCTTCTCGCCCTTGGCGATGGCGCCGATGGCGCCCAGTGCGCCGCCGACCTTCTTCATCATCTCCTGCCGGACGACCTGCGGCTCGTCCGCGGCAATCGCAGCACTCATCCCGAGACAGGCGATGGCGGCAGCGGCCATGACAAGTTTCAGCTTCATCGATTTCTCCGTTTGTATCGGCCGGACGCACCGGCGGTTCTGGGGCGCCTGAGGGGCATCTGGATGTTTGCAAAATTCACAAGGCGGAATGAAGTCACATTCCGGTGATGCTCGAAAATGATGTCAAAGATTTGATTTTTATCTAGAAATCTCTCCGGGAAACTAGATGACCGAGGTGATGCCATGGATCAGCGTGAGCGCGGCAGCGGCGATCAGCAGGGCACCGGCAGCACGCCCGATCCAGATCGTCATTGCAGGGCGTCCGGCCAGCAGGTGGCGGGCTCTGTCGCCAGCCAGGGCCACTGCGCCATAGACGCCGCCCTGCACCGTAATGGTCATCAGCCCCAGCACGAGACCTTGCGCAAGGATCGGTCCATAGGCGGGTTTCAGGAATTGAGGATAGACCGCGATCACGAACAGATAGGCCTTCGGATTGAGCAGGCAGGTCGTCACTGCCCGCCGGAATGTGGTGAAGAGCGTAGCCGGTCCCGCTCCATCGACGGCACCGACGGTAATCGCGCTTCTTGCCAGCGAAAGGCCGATCCACATCATGTAGATTGCGCCTGCAATCACGAGGGGCAGGAAGAGACGCGGGGCGTAGGCGACGAGGATGCCGGTGCCGAGCGTGCCGTAAAGCGAGTGCACGGTGCCGCCCGCCATCATGCCTGCCGTCGCGGTGAAGCCAGCCTTGCGTCCTCCGGCAAGTGCGCTTGCCAGAACATAGATCATATCCATGCCCGGCACGATCACGATGCCGAAAACCAGCAGAAAGAACAGCCAGAGAGCTTGTGTGTAATCCATGTCAGTATCCTCGGGTAGGAAAATTCACCGAAAGTCGGATTTTTCCGGTTTCACAGGGGCTTGTGGGTTCTCTTAAAAGCCCTCAACTGACATCATTGTGTCAGTTGTCTCGCCGGGAGTTGAGGAAATGAGAAAGGCTTCGCGTCTCTTCGAGATCATTCAGATCCTTCGGCTTTCCCGCCATGCGGTCACCGCGGCTGAAATCGCCGAGCGGCTGGAGGTCACGCCCCGCTCGATCTATCGCGACATCGTCGCATTGCAGGCGATGCGGGTGCCGATCGAGGGCGAACGTGGCCTTGGCTACATTCTGCGCCCCGGTTTCGACTTGCCGCCGCTGATGTTTTCCGTCGAGGAAACCGAGGCGATCGTGCTTGGGCTGGCGCTTCTGGATAGGACCGGCGACGTTGCGCTCAAGGCTGCGGCGCGCACCGTCAACGACAAGATTTCCGCCGCCGTGCCGGAGCCCTTGAGGCGCAGCCTGCAGACGCCCGTGCTGAAGGCCTGGGGCAGCGTGGCGGCTGCGCCCGCAACGCTCGATCTTGCCGTCGTTCGCGGGGCGATCCGGGACGAGCAGGCCCTCGACCTGACCTATCGGGATGCTGGGGGCCATCAAACGGAGCGTCGAGTACGACCGATAGCGCTCATCTATTATTCTGATACGATGAATCTCGTCGGCTGGTGCGAATTGCGTTCGGCGATCCGCAATTTCCGCGTGGATCGTGTTATCGTCTGTTCGCTGGCTCCGACCTTCTTCCGGGGAGAGGGAGATGTATTGAGGAGACGCTGGATGGATGGGTGGATGGTCCAGGGGTGAAGTATTCCTGAGTATGGTATTCCAGTTTTGTGCTTTCTTAACGGCGAGACCTTATGATGGCGCATCCAAAGGGGAGCTTGGCATGATCATGGCGGGGACGCTGGAAGCGTGGAGTGTGGGATGGCGGCATCGGCCGCTTGTCGCCGTGATCTCGCTTGTCGGGATCGTCCTCCTCGCTGCGCTGGTTGGCGTCATGCTCGGCGTTATTGATCCCGATTCCGATATGTTTGCCGGCCGCAATCATGTGAACGTCTGGCTGGGTTCCTCTCTGCTGCTCTCGGGAAATGCGATGGAGCTTTTCCGCGGGGCGGAAGTCTACTCCTCCCACGTGCTCTCGATCTTCGGGGTCGAGGCCGGCTGGCAGTACTGGAGCTATCTGCCGCATGCGCTGCTTGTCTTCGCGCCATTCTCCCTGATGCCCTATCTGCCTTCGGCGCTCGTCTTCCTGATGGTGACGCTGGCACTTTACGGTCATGCCGTCAGCCTGCAGGAGCGCGATTTTCCGCTGTTCCCGGCGCTGCTTCTGCTGCCCTTCCTTCTGGCCAATATCCTCGCCGCCGACAGCGGTTATCTGACGGCGGCGCTGATGCTCTATGGCCTCGGCCTTCGCGACCGCCATCCCGTGCTTGCGGGCATCGCCGTCGGGGCGCTGACGATCAAGCCGCAGCTCGGCCTTCTGCTGCCAGTCCTGCTGATCTTCGAGGGTAACTGGCGCACCTTCCTTGCCGCCGTGGTGACGGCTCTCGTGATGGTGGCGTTGTCGCTTGCGCTTGTCGGCGTGAATGGCTGGATGGGCTATGCAGCGTTCAACGCGCCCTATCAGATCTACCTGATGAACAATCTCGGCGGCTTCTTCCCCAATCTGGTACCCTCTGTCTTCGGCTCCATGCGCAGCCTCGGCTTTCCCGCCGAAGCCGCCCGGCTGTTCCATCTGCCGGTGGCACTGGTTGCCATCGCGGCCTTCATCTGGAGCCTGATGCGTCTCCAGTCGCCGCTTGCCCGCTCTCGCAGCCTGCTCTATGCCACCTTCCTGATCTCGCCTTATACGCAGAGCCATGACCTCGGTGCGCTGGCGGCTCTCGCTGCCCTTGCCGCCCGGCCGGAGCCGGCGCTTCCCCGGAGCCTCGCCATGCTGCGCATCACGCTCTCGGTGCTGGTCGCCCTCGTGCCGCTGTTTACCCTTCTGCTCGGGCTGAAAGGGCTGCCGCTTGCGCCGCTGGTCCTGGTGCTGGCCTATGGCGTGACGCTTGCGACCGACAGGATGCTGGAGGCAAGTGCTGCGCCGTCACGCGTCCAGATGGCCTAGCCGGCAACCGATGCGGTGTTCGCCGATGTGATGGAAAGCCGACGGTCTACCTCGCGACCGAACCCATGGATTTCCAGCCGGTCGTCAAACAATTCTACAATGGAAAACGCATTCTCGTCGGGCGTATCGACCATGCCCTTCATGTTGATGAAATGGGTTCCGTTCAGCAGGCCGTAATTGCCGGCATGATTATGCCCGCAGAAATAGGCCAGAGCCGCAGGCGATCTCGCGATCACGCCCGCCACCTCTTCGGCGCCCCAGAGATTGTGATCGTTTGCCGGAGCAAGCGGATAATGGCCCATCACGATGGCGGGCTCGCCTGCCGCTTCGGCGAGCTTCAGTCGCTCGTCCAGCCATTCGGTCTGCGCAGCACTCATGCCGGCATTCCACGTCTGGGCGTTCGCGGCTCCGGCGGTGCGCAATGCGTTAAGCCGGGCTTCTGCCTCCTGTCGACGGGCATCGCCGGGCGGCGGGGCAAACAGCGAGACCTCGTTGCCATCGGTGAGGATCACGCGCGCACCCTTGCAGACGAAATCATGATAGGGCGAGGGCATGCCGAGCCTGTCGTGGATTTTCGTCAGATGCTCGGGCGCAACGGAAAAATCGTGATTGCCGGGGAGAAACAGTGTCCGGTGACGAAGGCCGCCATAGACTTCAAGAATGCGGTCGAAATTCTCGTAATCCCGGTCGATGATATCGCCGAGCGTGAGGACGAAATCGAGGTCCTCCGTATTCAATCGGGCAATCGCTTCCTCGAGCTTGTCGATGCTCTTCTCGTAGTAACGGTTGAGCGTCAGGTTAGGCTCGATCGGCGCATATTGCGGATCGGCGATCAGGCCGAAGCGGAGGCGGGGGAGAGAAACGGGGGGACGGGAAATGTCTGAGGGCATGTCTGTACACACAATGAGAACCAGCCGCGGGCATAGGCCGCCGGTGTGACAGTCGTGTGACGTGGATCGCCGGCGTTCACTGCCGGCGAATCTTTTCAAGCCTGAACGAATGCAGCAGGACGAGGTTCTCCCGCCAGTCCGCGTGGGACCTGCCGTCCTTAGAGAACACTCGCCACGTAGATATCTCCGGCCGGCAGCGGCAGAAGACGTTCGGCCATCTCGACCTTCAGCGCCTCGTGGCGGGCGGTTTCCTCGTCCGTCTTGTCCTTCTTGGCGCCGAGCGTGACGAACTCCTCGCGCACATGGCCGGGCTTGATCTTCACCTCGACGGTCCTGTCCCTGTAGGTGAAGCGCCAGACATAGGGGCCGGGAGGATCGGAAATCACATCCTTGCCGCCGAGGCTTCGGTTGATGGTCAGTCGCCCGTCCGTCAGGGCCCGCGTCGCCATTTCGATGGCGTCACGGCCACCGGGGCCGGGAAAAGCGGTGACCACGGTGATGTCTCGGCGCTCCGGCGGCGTGTCCGAAAGAAGGGGAAATGCTGCCTGCATCGCCTTCAGCCCATGCACCACGCCACCCGGAAATCCGCCGCCATGATAGGCGTTGATATCGGCGAAGGTGAAAGTGAGGTCCTTGCCGCCTTCGCGGACGGTGATCGTGTCATGCATGGATGTAGGCCTTCAAATTGGGAATGAACCGGTCGAGGAAACGGGTCGTCGCCGGCATGAAATGCGAACCGTGATGGAACATCGGGTCGAGTGAAGAAAGGATCATTCGTCCGGGTGTCGAAACGTCGTCGACGTAAAGGATCGCGCGGCCTTCTCCGTCACGGGCGAGAACCTCGGCGCCTTCGGGCGGCACGAACCAGCCATGCAGATGCCAGGTGACCTCCTTGTCGCCGATGTCCTTCATCAAGGGGTGGGAAGCGGCTGTATCGGTCACCCTCACGCCGAGATCGGCCGCGGGGTCGAGCCACCACCACCAGTTCGTCGGCGTCTCGGTAAAATCGATGGCCGGAAGCCAGAGGTCGGAATGGCTTTCCCCGAGCGCGACCACCGTGCCGCCGGCGGCAAGATGGCGGGCGATGACGTCCTTCTGGGCGATCATCCGTTGCGCCGGTGTGCGGCAGGGCACCCAGAGCACATCGTCGGGGCGCAGCACCTCGCCGAGTTCCTCCGGTGTCGTCACCACGTCGAAATACCCGGCATAACGCGGCCCTTCGAGGCTGCGGATATTGTAATAGGTGCCGGAGGAGGGGGCGACGATGCGTCGGCCGGCCTTGTCCGAGGATTTCGGGCCGGTATAGGCCTCCGCCTCTGCCAGCGGCAGGTTGTCGGAAGGCTTTGCCGGGTTTGTCGGCCAAGGGTCGAGGCAGGGGCCGCCATTGACCCAGTCGAGGATGCGGGCGGAAAGTCCCGGGGCGAGCCCCCATTCCATCCCCATGCTGGCGAGGTCGTTGCCGGCATGGGAGAAGATGCGCCCGCCGCCCGGCCGCGCCCAGACCCAGTCGACCGGCACCTGCGTCTGTCCCAGCCCGTTGATGGCGACGGCACCCTCCGGCAGGGGATTGCAGCCGCGGCCATAGAAACCGGCCACGCCCTTGTTGGCCTCCAGCTTCTTCAGGTCGAGACCGTCATAGAGCGGATGCGGATTGATGGAGGAGAGGTCGAAATCCGCCCGCTTGGGAGCGTCGATCGGCCGGTATTGTGCCATCCCGTCCACCAGTGGACGCACCACATGGCCGTTGAAGAACCACCGCCCGCCGGCGTCGAGAAAGGCTTCGAGCGCCGGTTTCAGCGCCAGGAGGGCGTTCTGGTCGAGCTGCTGTCCGGTGATGAGGCCCTTGTGGGCGGCTAGCACCTCCGCCGTCAGATCCTTCTGTTCCACGATGACGACATCGCCGCGCGCGGCCGCGTCCAGAATTCCCGGCGACGGTTTGCCATAGGCGGATTTCAGATAGATCGTGCTCATGCTGCCTCGATTCCGGCGAATGCGGGCAGGATTGCCCGGCGTGTTTCGCCAAGTGGTCCGGCGACATCGACCCAGCGCATCGGGACGCCGTAAAGCTCGGTCAGCCGCTCCGGCTCGATCATGTCGGGAACGGTGCCGTGGACCTCGTGTCCGCCCGGCATCATCATCAACACGTCGTCAGCGGCGGCGAGTGCGTGGTTCGGGTCGTGGGTGGTGAAGATGATGGCGTAGTTGCGCCGAAGGCGGAGCGCATCCAGCAGTTCCAGCGTCTTTGCCTGATTACCGAGATCGAGCGCCGAGGTCGGCTCGTCGAACACCAGTGCCTGCGATCCCGTGGCGAGCGCCCGCGCGATCAGCACCAGCTGGCGCTGGCCACCGGACATCCGGTCGTAGCGCAGGCCGGCAAGCGCCGAGGCGCCTACATCGGCCAGTGCTGCTTCGGCCGCCTCCCTGTCCTCGCGCCGGGGCTGGCCGAACAGGCCGAGATGAGCCGCGCGGCCCATCACCACGACATCGAGACCGGAAAGCCTTGCCTGCGATGCCCCATGCTGGGGTACGTAGCCCGCGACCTTCGGCGCGTGACGGCTGCCGTCGGCAAGCCGCTGGAAACCAAGAAGCGCTCTCAGCAGCGTGGTCTTGCCGCGACCGTTCGGGCCGAGGATGGCGAGAGAACGGCCAACGGGAACAGAGAAGCTGACATTGCGGAAAAGCGTGCGCTGGCCGAAGGCGACCGAAGCGTTTTCGAGGCCGATCATGCGCGGTTCGCCTCCCTGAAGTGACGACGCAGAAGCAGGCCGAAGACCGGAGCGCCAATCAGCGCGGTCAGCACGCCGAGCGGGATTTCGGCGGCCGTCAGCGTGCGGGCCAGCGTGTCGATGAAGGTGAGATAGGCGGCCCCCAGCAGGGCCGATGCCGGGATCAGCGCCCGGTGATCCTCGCCGACGAGGATGCGCGCGGCATGCGGCACCACGAGGCCGATCCAGCCGACAATGCCGGCAACCGCGACCGATGTGCCGGTCATCAGCGAGATGGCGGCGAAGACGATCCAGCGCTCACGGTCGGGATTGACCCCGAGCGAACGCGCTTCGCTGTCTTCCAGCGCCAGCAGGTTCAGCCGGTAGCGCAGGAGCCAGACCGCGAAGAGACCGAGGGCCATGCCGGGAACGGCAAGGCCGAGCCTCGCCCATGTGGCGGTCGAGAACGAACCCATCAGCCAGTAGACGATGGCCGGCAGCGACGTGTTTGGATCGGCGACGAACTGCACGATGGAAACCAGTGCTGCAAACAGCGCGCCGACCACCATGCCGGAAAGGATGACCGTAATGATCTCGGTGCGTCCGTTGATCCGGGCGAGCGCGCCGACGAGGATGAGTGCTGCAAGTCCGAGCAGGAAGGACATGCCGAGCAGCACGATGCCGGAATAACCGAAGAGGAGGGCGAGTGCGCCGCCGAAGGCCGCACCCTGGCTGATGCCGAGCACCTGCGGTGAGACGAGGGGATTGCGGAATACGCCCTGAAGCGCCGCGCCGCCAACGGCAAGCGCCGCACCCGACAGCGCCGCGAGCAAAACCCGCGGCAAGCGTACGAGCAGCACGATGCGCTCGTCCATCTCGTCGGGGATCGTGCCGGGATTGAGGGCCCCATTGACGAGGATTTCCGCGATGCGGGGCACGGAGACGGAAAACCGGCCGGCCCCGATGGAAAACAGCATGGTCGCGACCAGTCCCGCGATCATCAGTCCGAAGACGCCGATCCTCAGCGCGGAGATACCGCTCCGCACTGGTTCAGTCGCGACCGTGCTCATTTCACTTGGCCTTGAACTGGGCGTAGGCGGTTTCCGCGCCCTGCATGTCCATCCACAGGATGCCGTCGATATCGGCATCGGTGAGATCGTAGTTGTAGAGGGTCTTGTAGGCCTTCTTCATTTCGCCGCGCAGGTCGTAGGCGAAGACGTCGGGATGCAGCAGGTTGGCGAGCCACATCCAGGTCAGCGGGCTTTCCTGGCTCGGCGGATCCCAGCGATAGCCGCCGAGCGGCATCTTGTAGACCTTGTGCTCCTTGGCGGCCTTGGTCAGCGACAGGATCGGGTCGTTATAGATCCGGTCGATCCCGAGCTTGGCTTCGAAGCTGTTGAGCAGGATCACATCGGGGTTCCATTCGGCGATCTGCTCGGGGCTGATCGTCGTGCCGTTGCCCTGTACGTCGGAAGATGCGTTCACGCCACCGACGAGGTCGATGTACCAGGCGTTGTAGTTGCCCTTGTTGCCCGATGCCGTCAGGTTTTCCAGTGCCCGGCCGAGATAGAGCACCTTCGGCTTCTTGTCGGCGGGAATGTCCTTGGCCTTGGCGGCCATCTCGTTGGCCACCGTATCGCGCCAGCCGTTGATCAGGGCGGCGCGCTCCGGCTTGCCGAGCGCGGTCGCCACCATGTTATGGTAGTAACGGGTCTTTTCCTCGGTGCCGTAGGAGATCAGTGCGACGTTGAGGCCGGCATTGCTGATCGGGTCGACCAGATCGGCGCCGTAATCGGCCCACTGAATCACGAGATCGGGATGGGTGGCCGCCAGTTCCTCGATGTTGGGAATGAAGTTCGGCGCGGTGATGTCGGAGGGAATGTCCTTCGCCTCGGGGAAGATCCTGCCGAGAACGCCTTCCACAATCGCCGATTTTGCCGTCGGGTTCATGCCGACGAGCTTGGAGGTGCCGCCATCCATGGCAATGATCGTCGATGCCATCGGGATCGGGATCGAGGCGATGCGGTCGGCCGGCTTTTGAAGCGTGACGGTACGGTCCGCCTGGTCGACGATGGTGATCGGATCGGCGGAAGCCGTTGCGGCAAAGCCCATTGCCGCAACCGAAATGGCGAGGCTGGTGTACAGGCGACGAGGAAGCATCGGGAGAACCTTTCGAAAAGTGGACAATGACTGTCTTGATTTTCCGATGCCTCGGATTGCAAACATGACCAAGAGTGTCAAGATTTTTTATGCTAATATAATCCTTTAGTTTCTAGGGGATTTTCCACTTTTGACGGAAAGCATGGATTGAACCGTTTGAATTGATTTTCCCGTTTTCCGGCGTCATCGATTTCCGGTGGACGCTCACGAAAAATCGCCTATGAAGGCGATAGACGAATGTCAGGTCCGGTCCCGCCGGGCAACAGAGGTTCACGTTCCATGATCGTCCGCGACCGGCCCGGTCTTCTCGCCCTGTTCTTCATTTTGCGCGGTTCGGTCCTGCCGATGATCTTTCCGCAGGTGATGTTCGTCTTTGGCCTGTCGGCCCTGGTGATCCTTGCGCACCGGTTCTGGCCGGCTCTCGTTCCGGGCTTCAACAGCGCGCCGCTCGCGCTGGTCGGCATCGCCCTCTCCATCTTCCTCGGCTTCCGCAACAATGCCTGCTACGACCGCTGGTGGGAGGCGCGAAAGTACTGGGGCCAACTGGTCATCGCGGTTCGTGGCCTTGCCCGTCAGTCGCTGATTCTTGAGGGGAGGATGCTCGATGGAGAGCCGGTGGCGCGGCGCCGTCTTCTGGAGCTGGCGATCGCCTTTTGCTACACGCTGCTGATCCACCTGCGTCCGGGCGGCGATCATGGCCGCATTCTCCTGCGCCTGCCGAAGGAGCGCCACGTCGCCTTCCTCGAAAGCCGCAACCGGCCGGATTTCATCCTGCGGGAAATGGGAAGCCTCACGGCACGCCTGAAGGCCACCGGCGCGCTGAGCGATATCGAATATTCGGTTCTGGACGAGAGCATCGGCGAAATGGCGTCGGTGCAGGCGGCCTGCGAGCGCATCCGCTTTACCCCGATCCCCTTTGGCTACACGCTACTCCTGCATCGCACCGCCTATATCTTCTGCTTTCTTCTGCCCTTCGGCTTCGCCGATGTTCTCGGATGGCTGACGCCCTTTGCCACGGCACTCGTCGCCTACACCTTCTTCGGGCTGGATGCTCTCGGCAGCGAGCTGGAAGAGCCTTTCGGCGAATTGCCCAACGATCTGCCGATCGGAGCGATTGCCGAAACGATCGAAATAAATCTGCGTGAGGCGCTTGGGGAAAAGGACCTGCCGCCACTGCCGGAACCCAAGAGTTTCGTCCTCATGTGAGGACCGTCACAAAGCCCTCGGATATCGCGGTGGCTTAAACAGGAAACTCTGACGTTTATTTTTCTTCAACGGGTTGCTGATACACCGGATACTGTCTGGATGGATCCGATGCGATCAAAGCTGGCATGAAGGCTGGGCCGGACCTCACACGCCTTCGTACATGTATTCCAGCATTGGTCAGCAGAAAAATGACATCATCGGACACCCTCCGGCCCTCACGCGTCCTGGACGACAGCGATGAGGCCGTGGTCGATCTTTCTTCCGAGACCCTGCGTGAGGAAATGGCCCGGGCCTTCTGGCCCGTCATCCGCGGCTTTCTCATTCCGGCGGCGGTTTACTATGGCCTGCTCACCATCTTCCATCTCTTTCTTCAGGACAGCGAGCATTTCTACAAGCTCGGCATACTGTCCCTCGTGACCAGTGTGGTCGCCCTCTATCTGCACCAGAACTGGCTGGCCCGCGACGGCGGCTATCGGCGGCTCGAAATCACCAATCTAGTGATGAACCTGTTGGTTTATCTGAACATCACCTCGGTGTTGCTGATGGATTTCGTCCCGGAGAAGCTCGTATATTTCGTGCTGGCGATCCCTCTCTTCGCCACATCGGGTATCAGTGTCAGGGTCATCGTCGCATTCTGCATGCTTTCCTTTGCGACCCTGTTCTGGTTTGCCAATCGCGCCGGCCCCGAAATTTTCTTCCAATATACGGTGATCGGCATTGGCGGCACTTTCGCGGCTCTCTGCATGGGGCTGCTCATGCGCGGCGCAATTCTCAAGGCTGTGCGTGCCCGCATCGTTGCCGATCTGCTGCGCGCCCGGGCGGAATTCCAGGCCGACGTCGACAGCCTGACCGGCCTTCCCAACCGACGCCACTTTTTTTCCATCCTCGAAACCTTCGTGTCGGGCGCGGCGGAAGCCGGGAACCCTGTCTATGTCGGCATCATCGACCTCGATGGCTTCAAACCGGTCAATGATCTGCATGGGCACGCCATCGGCGACGCTCTTCTGGTCGAGGTCGGACAGCGCATCAGGACTGTTTGTCCGCCCGCCTATGTCGTGGCCCGTCTCGGCGGTGACGAGTTCGCGGTGGCTATTCCGAAGGCGCTGACCCGGGATATCCTGAATGCGATTGGCCGCGACATCTGCGACAGGCTGCGCCAGCCCTTCGTGATTTCCGGCATCGGCATCTCGATTTCCGCATCGGTCGGCTTTGCCCATTACCCGACCAATGGCGAGACGGTTCGTCAGATCTACGAGCGCGCCGATCATGCCCTGTCCTGCGCCAAGCGCGAGGGCCGCGGCGGTGTGGTGATCTTCTCCGAGCGCCATGAGGCGGAGATGAACGACTTCGGCCGGATCGACCAGACGCTCCGCAGCAGCGATCTCTGCAAGGAACTCGCCGTGGTCTTCCAGCCGCAATACGACCTGATGCGGCAGACGATCATGGGGTTCGAGGCGCTTGCCCGCTGGAACAGCGAGACGCTCGGCAATGTCAGCCCCGCGCTCTTCATCGCGGTGGCCGAGCGTTCGGGCCTGATCGAGCGGATGACAGGCATTCTTCTCAAGAAGTCTCTGATTGCAGCGGTAACATGGCCCGAGGACATCAGGCTCTCCTTCAACCTGTCCGCCGTCGACCTCGTCTCTCCCCGGTCGATCGCCAACATCGTCCGTATCATTCATGAAAGCAGCTTTGCTCCGGAAAGGCTGACTTTCGAGATTACCGAGACCTCGATGATGACCGATTTCGAGCGCGCCCGCGATTCCCTCGGCATTCTCGATGCCATGGGCTGCCAGATCGCGCTCGATGACTTCGGCTCCGGCTATTCCAGCTTTGCCTATATCCATCGCTTCCCGCTGCACCGGATCAAGATGGACCGCTGCTTCGTGACCGGGCTCAAGGAAGACGAGGCCGTCGGCCGCAACATCATCCGCGCGATTGCCGATCTCGCGGCCAATCTGGGTGTCGCATGCCTGGCCGAAGGCGTTGAGACGGAGGCCGAACTAAGAGCTGTTCAGGCGGCGGGCATTCGCTATGTTCAGGGATATTACTATGGCCGTCCGATGGCTGCGGACGAGGCCGCGCAGCGTCTTGCGGCGCAGGGACCGGCCCGGTTCCGGGAAGAGGCGGTCTCGTAGCCCGAGACCGCCGGTTATTGCTGCCGGTCATTCCTGATCGAACGTGACGGCCTTCACCTTGTCTATGCCAAGCACCTGTAACGCGAGCTTTTCATAGAAGGGCTCGGCTTGGCCGCTCTTGATCTTGTGCAGAAAATACTTCTCGAAACCGATCTTCGCGGCGTGGACCCATTTCCCCTGGGATGACCAGTTGGTGTTGCGCGGCGGAATTTGCGGCTGCGCGACGAATGCGATCCCGCTATCGCCGAAGTCGGCAAGGCATACCGCGTTCCATGTACTCTGGGCCTTTGGTTTGTCGCCGCGCGTCAGCGCGGAAATATTCTTCGCCGTTGCTGTCACCATGCTCTCGATCATGAATCCCGTCTTCGGAACGCCGACGGGAACGGGTGTCTTGCCGGTGGGGGCGATTGCGACACAGACGCCGACGGCGAAGATATTCGGATAGCGGTCGTTCTGCTGATGCCGATCGACCAGAATGAAGCCGCGCGGATTGGTGAGCCCTTCGATCTCGCGCACGGCCTCTACCCCGCGAAAGGCCGGCAGCATCATGGTGTAGTTGGACGGCACGTCATGCACGACCTTGACGGAGCCGTCGTCGTTTATCTCCTGGACCGTGACCTTATCGGGACCGACCTCGGTCACCTTGGCATTGGTGATCCATTTGATGTGTTTGGAGCGCAATGCGCTTTCCAGGAGGCTCTTGGTGTCCCCGACGCCATCGAGGCCGAGATGGCCGATATAGGGTTCCGACGTCACGAATGTCATCGGCACGCGATCCCGGACCTTCGCGTCCCGCAACGCCTTTTCCAGGATGAAGGCGAATTC
Organism: Rhizobium sp. ACO-34A; assembly: GCA_002600635.1. Taxonomy (NCBI): domain Bacteria; kingdom Pseudomonadati; phylum Pseudomonadota; class Alphaproteobacteria; order Hyphomicrobiales; family Rhizobiaceae; genus Rhizobium; species Rhizobium sp. ACO-34A. The sequence goes on from CP021371.1 coordinate 1,295,281, forward strand.
GTAGGCCGGACCGAAGCATGAAGCCCCTTGGACGGCACCTATCACCACCGGGCCGGGCTTCGTCCGAAGCCTTTCAAACGCCGCACGGGCGTCCAGCGCATGGTCGATATGGCAGACCGAGTGGCTGTTCGCCTCAGGGCCGAAACCCGGAATTTCGTCGAAAGCCAGTTCCGGCCCCGTGGCGATCACGAGATAGTCGTAGCCGATGAAGCTGCCGTCCGAGAGTTCGATGCGGTTATCGGCCGCGTGCAACCGCTTGGCGCCTTGCGGATGCAGTGCGATGTTGCGTTTTCGGCATGCGGGTTCGAGGTCGACCTCGATGCTTTCCTTGTCTCTCCAGCCGACGGCAACCCACGGATTTGACGGCACAAAGGAATATTTCGACCCCTTGCCGACAATCGAGACCCTGTCTTCGCGCGATAGCGCCTCCCTTAGTTCATAGGCCATGATGGTGCCGCCCAGACCGGCACCGAGTACGACGACATGCGCCATGAAGCAACCTCCCGTTTGCTTGATATAAAATAAATCATATATATGAATGTTTGAATATTTTTATTACGATTTGTCAATCCGTGCGAAAAATTTCGAAGCGGGAGGTGAATGTGGAGGGATCGTTCAATCCGGCAGGTTCGGCTGAATCCGGTTCTGCGGCAGCAACTCGCTGGTAATGGTGATGGCGATCAGCGAAAGCGGCACTGCCAGCATCGCCCCGATGGCACCCCAAAGCCACGTCCAGAAGATGATGGCGACGAAGACGGCGAAGGGATTGATCTCGAGCCTTCGGCCCATCACCGCCGGCGTCACCAGATTTTCCATCACCATATGCACCGCGAAGAAGGCGGCTGCCGGCAGCAGGCCGAACAGCAGGCTGTCATGGATGAGAAGCCCCGCAATCGCCAGCGCCGTCGTCATCGCGGCGACGCCGAGGAACGGAACGAAGCTCGACAGGAAGGCGAAGAAACCCCAGAGCACCGGCATGTCGAGCCCGCCAGCCCATGCGATGATCGTCATGGAAATGCCGATCACGGCGTAGAGCAGCGACGCCGTGGCGAAGTAGAAGCCGAGCGCCTGTTCGATGGCGTTGAAGGTGCGGATTGCCGCAAGCCTGCGCGCCCGGTCGCGGAAAGCGACGATCATCGTCTTGCGGATTGCGTGACGGCTGCCGAGGAAGAGAACGAGAGCGGCAAAGAAGATCAGCGTCTGCACCACGGCGGGCGTCACCCGCGATGCGACCGTCGAAAGCACGGTGCTGCTGTTTTCGATCAGCGCCTCCATCGACATCGGGCCGGAGCGGAAGCTGGCGCTGGTGATATGCAGCCATTTTATCCGCTGGAGATAGGGCAGGATACGGTCGATGGCCTGTTCGGCCATGGCGGGGGCGTTGGCGGCAAGGTCGCTCAGCGGGCCGATCAGCGTGTTGGCGATGAAGAAAATCAGCGCCGCAAACAGCGTTGTCAGAATGAGCGCGGACAGCATGGAGGGAATGCCGAGCGCCCCGAGCCGGTCCGCCGCAAGCCCGAGGATCAGGCCGACGACCACGGCAAGCGTGATCGGAATCAGCACGCTCGAGGCAAGCTGGATTGCTGTTATCGCAAGGATCGCGAAGATGCCGATCACGGACCAGATCATGGCAAGATCGAGCGCGGTCTTGCGCGCTTTCACGCGGTGCGTGGCCCTGCGGCGCACCTCCGTCACGCGGGCCGGTCGCTCCTCCATGGTTTCGCGGCTTTTGCCCGACCCGTTCGGCCTGTCGTTCATGATTGTGCGTCCCTCCGGTAATGCTGCCTGACAACGCGAAAGCGACAGGCGTGTTCCAACCGCAACGCCGAATTCGGCGCGGCATGCCGCTCTCGACGCCTCCCCCGATATGAGGGGGAAACATACTGCCGGCCAGGGAGCCGCTTTTGCTCGTCCTTTATGGCTTATTAAGCAGTATTTCGTTTAATCATGCCATCTGTTCGGCAGAAATTTATGCGATATTCCAAAGTGATGGGGGGAACCATGACATTTTTCAACAGTCGCCGGTCCAGGGAGGTCGAAGAGTTGAAGGCCCGCCTGGCTGTCGTGACCGAGCGTTCCAACCTGCTGGACGAGGCGTCCGGCGTCGGCCTGTGGGAGGCGGTGCTGCTGAACGGCGATGCAATGCATGCGCAAAGTCGCTGGACCTGGTCGGCGGAATTTCGCCGGATGCTCGGTTTCGAGACCGACAAGGACTTCCCGAACATCGTGCAATCGTGGGCCGACAGGCTTCATCCGGACGACGTGGGACCAACTTTCGCGGCTTTCGGTGAACATCTGAAGGACAGGACAGGCCGCGCGCGCTACAAGGTCGATTATCGCCTGAAGATGCGGGACGGTACCTATCGCTGGTTCCGCGCGACGGGCGGCTGTATCCATCAGGCCGATGGTCGGACCATCCGCGCATGCGGTTCCCTGACGGATGTTCACGAACAGATGCTGATGCAGCAGAGGGCGGCGGAAGAGGCTGAGCACGACCGCATCGCCATTATCGCTCTCAATGAAGGGCTTGCGGCGCTCGCAGCCGGCGACCTGACGCATCGCATCAACGCCGAGATGCAGCCCAAGGCGATCTCGTTGAAATCCAATTTCAACACCGCGGCGGAAAAGCTCTACGACATGATGAGATCCGTGGTGACGGTGATCGGTTCCGTAAGGGGCGGCGCCGTCGAGATCGGCCGCGCCTCCGACGACCTCTCGCGTCGGACCGAACAGCAGGCTGCTTCGCTGGAGGAGACCGCCGCGGCGCTGGAACAAATCACCGCCACTGTCAAGAAATCCGCCGAAGGCGCCCGTAAGGTTGCCGACGTGACCGTTACGGCGCGCTCATCGGCGGAACAGTCCGGCGGGATCGTCGAAAACGCCGTCGTCGCGATGTCGCAGATCGAATCCTCGTCGAAGGAGATTGGCCAGATCATCGGTGTGATCGACGAAATCGCCTTCCAGACCAACCTGCTGGCGCTCAATGCCGGCGTCGAGGCTGCGCGTGCCGGCGAAGCGGGCAAGGGCTTTGCGGTCGTCGCGCAGGAAGTGCGGGAGCTTGCCCAGCGGTCCGCCAATGCCGCCAAGGACATCAAGACGCTGATTTCCACCTCGTCTCAGCAGGTGGGCGAGGGCGTCTCCCTGGTGGGCAAGACGGGCGATGCCCTGCGCCAGATCGTGCGCCAGATTACCGAGATCTCGGGCCTGGTGAACGAGATCGCAGCGTCCACCCAGGAGCAGTCCGTCGGGCTCAATCAGGTCAACACCGCCGTCAACCAGATGGACCAGATGACCCAGCAGAATGCGGCGATGGTCGAGGAGACCAATGCCGCCAGCCAGTCGCTTGCGCAGGAGGCGGAAAATCTCGCCGGACTTGCCCGGCATTTCAGGCTCGATGGCGGGAGCCGTGATCAGCAGGAAATGCGGTCCGCAGCCCCGTCGGCGCGCCGCGCGGCCTGAAGCGCGTCGCGATCTTTCAGATTGGCTCTTTGCGCTTCAGGATGTTGTTTTCGCATGTCGTGATCGCAAAACCGCTGCACACGTTTGCGCGACATGCGTGAGTCCCCGGACCTGAGCCGCTACTGCTGGTGCGGCAAACGATACCCACATCGATATGCGGAATGGAAGAGGGCGGCCCGCAAGGCCGCCCTTCGCCATTTTCTTGTCGCCAAATAGGTCAGGCTCCGCTTACGCTCCCGTCACGCGCCAGATCACATCGCCCACATCGTCGGCGACAAGCAGAGAGCCATCCGGGCCGATGGTGACACCGACAGGGCGACCGTAGGAATGCTTTTCGTCGGGAGCGAGGAAGTCGGTGAGGATATCCCGCGGCGGGCCGGAAGGCTTGCCGTTCTCGAAGGGCACGAAGATCACCTTGTATCCGGCAAGCGTCGAGCGGTTCCACGAACCGTGCTGGCCGATCACCATGCCGTCGGGGAAGCCGGGCAGGGTGCCGGCCGGAAGCCAGCAGAGACCGAGCGAGGCGGTGTGGCCGCCAAGCGCATAATCCGGCCGGATGGCGCTGGCGACCAGCCCCGGATTCTGCAACACGCGGTCGTCCACCGTCTGGCCCCAGTAGCAATAGGGCCAGCCGTAAAAGCCGCCATCCTTCACCGATGTCAGGTAGTCGGGCGGCGTTTCGTCGCCGAGGCCGTCGCGTTCGTTGACCACGGTCCACAGGTCGCCGGTGGTCGGTTCGAAGGCAAGGCCGACCGGATTGCGCAGGCCACCGGCGAAAATCCGGTTCCGTCCCGTCTCCAGGTCCAGTTCGTAGATGCAGGCCCGGCCTTCCTCCGCCTCGAAGCCTTCGTCGGCGATGTTGCTCAGCGAACCGACGCCGACATAGAGCTTCTTGCCGTCCTGGCTTGCAAGAATGCTGCGGGTCCAGTGTCCCGCCGGCTTGAAGTCGGCGAGCCTACGGCCCTGCGCGGCAATGCGGGTTGCTCCCTCGCTATAGGGGTAAGCGACCACGCCATCGGTGTTGCCGACATAGAAGGTGCCATGCAGCATCGCCATGCCGAAGGGGTGGTTGAGCCCTTCCATGAAGGTATGGCGCTCCTCGGCCACGCCGTCGCCATCGGCGTCGCGCAGCAATGTGATGCGGTTCGGGCTGTCACCGACGGCCGCCGCACGCTTCATGGTCGAATACATGGCATAGTCGAAGGGTGACCTGATGCGGCCACCATTGACGCCGAGCGCCTCTGCCGTCAGCACGTCGCCATTGGGCAGGACATGGATCCAGCGCGGATGTTTCAGCTCCTTGGCGAAGGCGTTGACCTTCAGGCCGGGGGCTGCCGTCGGCGTGTGGCCGTCGATCCAGCCGCGGGCCGTCGGCATTTTCAGCGTTGGAATGCGCTGGGCCTTGGCCTCGGGAATGATCGGTGCGCCGCCGATCGCCGGCTTTTCCGGGCTCTGTCCGAAGCGCCGCATCAGGATCATCGCCGCGCCGATCATGGCGACGATGCGCGCAAATATTGCCGACATGTCTTGTCCCCCAGTCTGATTTTCTCGGCGCACCATAAAGCATGTCGCGCAAAAGTGTGCAGCGGTTTTGCGACAACGACATGCGACAACACGATGAACTAAAGCGCGAGAAGCGAATCTGAAAGATCGCGCCGCGTTTTAGACAATGCTTTCCCGCCTTGGAACTGACGATCGCCAATTTCAACGCAGTTCGTCGGCAAGCTCCGGATGGCGGTCGAGCAGGCGTAGCAACTGGCTTGTCGGGCCGCTCGGTTCGACCAGCCCGCGCTCGTATTTGTCGAATGCGCTTTCCCCGACTTTCAGCAGCGTTCCAGCTTCTCGCTGCGACAGCTTCAGCTTCTTGCGAAGCCTGCGGATCGTCACCGGAGAGGGAATGCCGTCGATTTTTTCCTTGAGGCTGCGCAATGCCTCATCGACCGGAGCCATGTCGTCTCCTATGTGAACGCCATCGCCGCTGCCTTCAGGGTAGTAGCCGGGAAGATCGACGGTGACTGTCTCGCCCTTGTAATGCACATCGAATGGACGCACATCCCGGCGCAGGATTTCGCCGGTATCAGGGGATGCCATTGCCTCCGGCAGGGAACGGGCCTGAGATGCCATCATCATTTCTCCTTGAACGACATCACCGTGAATTCGGTGATGACATCGGCCTGGAATTTCACATAGAGCAGCAGGTCTCTCGACGGCACATGATAGACATCCTGCCATACCCTATGGTCCGCGAATGTCGTCATGGATTTGTAGAACATGTGTCCCTCGATGCCGGCAATGGTCGAGGCGATGCCGTTACGGTCGAAGCCGAGCGCCAAAGCGTCTCTGAGCGCCGACGACGTGATCGCAAGTGTGCTCGCGGAGCCGAGAGCAACCTTGATCGCCGTCAGATCGTAGGTCGGGCGCCGCTTTTCCATGGCGAGAGAATGACACCTTTAAGGTGTCATTTCAAGATGTCGAAACGGGAGCCTGCCGTCCCCGATAGACGAAGGCGGGAGGTTCCGCGAGGCCATCCTCTTCTGCCGCCGCCGCAAGGGCTGCGTGAAGCGGCGAATGCATGCAGACGGGGTCGGTCGCGCGCGCATCTCCGGCAAGCGCCATGGCCTGACAGCGACAGCCGCCGTGGTCGATGTGCTTGCGGGCGCAGCTTCGGCAGGGCTCCCGCATCCAGTCGTCGCCGCGAAAGGCGTTGAAGGCGCTCCCCTCGTACCAGATGTCGGCAAGCCCGCGTTCCCGCACGTTGTCGAAGGTCAGTCCCTTGATCGTTTCCGCCGCATGGCAGGGAAGAACCCGGCCCGATGGCGTGACGTTCAGCCCGCTCGATCCCCAGCCGCCCATGCAGGCTTTCGGATAACTGGAATGATGGTCGGCCGGTACATAGTCGATCACCAGTACGCCTTCATGCCGCCGTCGGGCTTCCGCCACGAAGGCGTTCGCGGCCTCCACCTGCGCATGGGTCGGCATAAGGGCCTGCCGGTTGCGTTCGGCCCAGCCGTGGAACTGCACGGTGGCGATCTCGATGCGGCGCGCGCCGAGTTCGATGGCGAGCGCCACCATGGCTTCCAGTTCGTGCATGTTCTGCTTGTGGCAGACGGCATTGACGGTGAGCGGAATGCCCACGTTTCGCGTCCAGCCGGCAACGGCGATCTTGCGCGCATAGCCGCCCGCATAACCGCCGACGACATCGGCCTTTTCCGGCGTCGCGCCCTGCAGCGAAAGCTGCAGGTGGTCGAGACCGGCATCGGCAAGTTCGGTAATGCGCGCTTCGGTCAGCCCGATGCCTGATGTGATGAGGTTGGTGTAAAGGCCGAAACCGGCTGCCGAGCGCGTCAGATCGACAAGGTCCCGGCGCGAAGCGGGTTCGCCGCCGGAAAGATGCAGATGCAGCACGCCGAGACCGGCGGCCTGCCTAAAAACTTCGATCCACTCGGCGGTCGACAGTTCCTCCGAGGCGCGGGTAAGTTCGAGAGGGTTGGAACAATAGGGACAGGCGAGCGGGCAGCGATGGGTCAGTTCCGCCAGCATCGCGATTGGCGGCGCGGGACGCTGGGTGACGAAGCGGGCGGGACTTGAGTGCTCGTTCATGACGCTAGCTCCAGCAGTCGCCGGTTGGAAAACTCCCGGATGAAGGCGAGGATATCGGCGAGCACGGCCTCTTTCGGCGCATCGAACTGCCGGGAAAAATTCTCCGCGATCTCGTCGAGGCTGCGCTTGCCGTCCAGAGCCCTGATGATGGCGACCGCGATTTCATCCAGCGCCAGCGCCCGTTCGGGGGCGAGCAGCACGGTCTGCCCGCGAACCGGATCCTCCCGCAGCTTCACGCCGCGGGCGAGCCTTGCAACGGTGCCGCCATCGACCGTTATGGCAGTGGTCTCGGGGGCGTCACTTCCGCTCATTCCGCCGCTCCCTGCAAGGGCTGGTCGTCGATTTCGCCGGTCACGCCCTCGCGTCCGTCCCAGCCGCCGGGCGGAATGCGCGCAGGCGCCACGTAAGCCGAATGCAGCGTGTCGAGCTGCGACCAGAGCACATCGGTCTTGAAGGTCAGCGCCGCCGCCGCCGCATCCTGCTTTTCGAGCGTGTCGGCATGGTCGAGCACATGGGCAAGCCCGAAAGCGACGTCCTGCGGCGCCTCGTTCAGCCGCTGACGGAAGTAGGAGAGGGCGGCATCGTCGGCGAAGGCATAGTGTTTCAGCAGCCCGGCGATGCGGTTCTCGTGGATAGCCGGTGCGAAGAGTTCGGTGAGCGACGAGGCCACGGCCTCCAGCAGCGTCTTTTCCCGTACGAAATGCACATAGGCGTCGACGGCGAAACGGGTGCCCGGCAGAACGCCACGGGCGGAGGCGACATAATCGGGATCGAGCCCAACGGCTTCCGCAAGCCTGAGCCACCGCCGGATGCCGCCGCCCTCCGTCAAGCCTCCGTCGTGATCCTCGATGCGGCTTCGCCAGATGCGCCGGAGCCGGGGATTTTCGCAGCGGGACAGAAAAGCGGCGTCCTTCATCGGGATGCGGCTCTGGTAGTAATAGCGGTTGATGACCCAGGCGCGCACCTGCGTCATCGAACAGTCGCCGCCATGCAGCATCCGGTGAAAGGGGTGCTTGTCGTGATAACGTGCCGTGCCGATGGCCCTGAGACGCGCCTCGAAGGCGGCTTTTTCAGGCGACGTTGATATCTGCGGGGATGTGGATGTCTGCAAGGCTCACCTCCATGCCGTCATGGCCGACCTCGAAGCCCGCGCTTTCCACCTGCCGGCGCTCCGCTCCGGCCTGCCAGATCGGGTTGGTATTGTTGATGTGCACGTAGATTTTCCGCGCGACCGAGAGCGCGGAAAGCGCTGCCAGGCTGCCGCCCGAGCCGGTGATCGGCATGTGTCCCATGCGCCGCCCCGTCTTGTGGCCGACGCCGGCCGCAATCATCTCGTCGTCGGTAAAGACGGTGCCGTCGAAGAAGGCGAGGTCGGCTCCCTTGAGGCGAGCGCCAAGCGCCGGCGTCATCGCACCGCAGCCGGGAATGTAATAGGCCCGCCGTTCGCCGATCAGGAATTCCACCCCGACCGTATCCTCGCTCTCCTGCCCGAGCCGGAGGCCTTCCGTCTCCAGATAGAGCGGCGTCTTGCCGGGCACGGAAAACAGCCGGATCCGCATCCCCGGAAGGGGAGAAAATACGGTGTCGAGTGCGATCACCTTCCGCGCCACGAGAGCGGGGTCCAGAACCTCGAAGACCGGGTTCCGCCGAAGCGTCTCAATCAGCGCCGCCGTGGCAAACAGCGTGAACGGCTGTTTTTCCCGAAGCGTCAGCAGGCCTGTGACATGGTCGATGTCGCCATTGGTGACGACGACACTGCCGATCGGGCTGCCGCGCAGGCCCCGAGGATGCAGGCTGGCATTTTTCTCGATCTGTGCCCGGATATCCGGCGAGGCGTTGAAGACCACCCAGTGTTCGCCGTCGGCGCTGACGGCCAGCGACGATTGGGTCTGTGGCGTCACGCCCGATGCCGGATCGCGCGCCGCCATGCAGTTGGGACAGCCGCAATTCCATTGCGGCAACCCGCCGCCGGCGGCCGCGCCGAGCACGAGGAAACGAAGTTTGCTCATCGCCCCGTGCCCGTCGAGCGATCAGAACAGGACGGGTTCGTCACCGTCTGCCGGTGCGTAACGGTTGATTTCCATGCCGCAACTGACTTCGATGAATTTCGGTGCAGTCCATTTCATGACAGTTCCTCCCGAAGTTGGTGGGTCCGCTTGCTGTCCTCCACCTTATGTGGATGCCGCTTCCCCGTGAGCAGGAAACACGGTCTGGACACTCCTCCAAGCGGAGTTGATCCTAGGGAGCGAAGGTGGTGGGCGGCAATACGGAGAAACGTATCGGTTTTGGTGAAGAACCGGTGCCGCTGCAAACCTGCTGTTGCCAGTTTTCGCGCGCAGGCCATCGCATATTGAGGGCGAGACGGTGCGGCATTCTTAACCCTCCCCCTTGTGGGGAGGGTGGCCGGCAGGCGGGAGGGGTTTTGATGCGGAGTGTCCCTGCCTTTCATATGCAAGTGCTCTGGCTTTCGGGGAAGGAGAGGATTTCAATGGGGATGAGATTCTTGAAAACGCTGCTTGTCATGCTCGCCGCTCTCGTCGGCGGCTATCTGACAGCGCTTGGCGTGGGGCTTGCGGCCTTCGATATCTTCGAGGTGTCGCAACTTGAAGGCGCCAATGCCATGGGGCTGGCATTCTTCATCTGCCCAGCGGTGGCGGTGGTCAGCGCTCTGGCGGCGGGTAGCTGGTACTGGATCGTCTCCGGGAAACGCAATCCCGAGACGAAAGCCGCACCGGGAGCGAGGAGCCGTATCGCGTGGGTGGCCGTGGCCGCAGTCGGCGGATGGCTTGCGGGCCTGATGCTTCAATGGCTTCTGGCTGGGCAATCCTACGAAACCTACGTTGTGGCGCTCACCGTCTCGCTCGCACCGTGGCTTGGAGCCATAGGGTCTGCTGCCGCCGCATGGTGGATGCAGCGGCGGGATTGAGCCAAGCGTTGGTAGCAATGCCATTGAGCGGAGCCGGCCGCAATTGCTGCCGGCACGAATTGGCTCAGACCCGCTGCGGCAACAGCGGATAGCCGACCATCACCGCACGGCCGGCGAGACCGGCAACGGCAGCCTTCAGCAGATCGCCCGGAATGAAGGCCATCGAGCCGAGGAAAGCCTTCTCAAGCCCGAGGCCCGCGCCGAAGGCGAGATAGCCGATGCCGAAGAGATAGAGCACCACCACACCGCCGATGGCAGCCGCCGCGAAGAAGCCGAGCGTCTGCGGCAGGGCCGCCATGGTCGGCCGCGCGAAGCGTTCGGCGATCAGGCCGGTGATATAGGCCGCCGGAACCCAGCCGATCAGGAAGCCGACCGTCGGGCCGGCAAAGACGGCAAGACCGCCACGACCACCCGAGAGCACCGGCAGGCCGATGGCGACCAGCAGGATGACGAGCAGCGGCGCCAGCGCCCCGCGCTTCGCCCCGAGGATGACGCCGGCCAGCATCACGCCGAGCGATTGCAGCGTGATCGGCACGGGAATGAAGCCGAGCGTGATCGGCGGGATAAGGCCGAGCGCCACGATGATTGCGGCAAACAGCGAAACGAGGACGAGGTCACGGGTGTTCATTGTGTCTCCCTTGGGCATGTCCGCCTGCAACGGCGGTACCTGCGAATTTTCCCCAGCCCTTGCTCATTGGCCGCGAATGCCGCGCGCGTCAATGGCGGCCGCGATGTTGTCGGCATCCTTCAGCGTCGAAATGATCAGCGGCCCCAGGATCGTGGTAACTTTCGGCCGGATACCGCGCGCGCGATGCGCCTCGCGGATCGCTTCGTAACGCGTCAGGATCTCCGGCACGAAGCGGACCACCAGCCCGACCGAAAGCCCGATATCGGCGGCCTTGACGAGCCCCAGCCGCTCCAGCGGCGCGGCGGTGCGTGTGATCGTATCGATGAAGGCTGAGACAGTGGTGGAAGCCGTAACCGCAGCGCCCAGCATCATCAGCGTGGAAAGCCGGAGTGTCGTCACCATGGCTTCTTCGGCGCTTGTCAGCAGAAGATGGAACAGGCCGACCAATAGGATCGTCGCAAGCACCGGACGAAGCGGCCTGATCGCGGCTGGAATCGGCTGGCCGAGGCTGAAATAAAGCCCGCTCGACAGGATGAGCGCCGGCACCAGAAAGCGTGGATCGCGGGTGAGGAAGATGAGAACGGCGGCAAGCGCCAGCCCGGCGATCTTGGCCGTGGCGGGCAGGCGGTGGAGCGGGCTCTCGCCGGCAACATGAAGACTTCTCATGACAGGGCAAGCTCCCGGTAGCGGGCAATCGCATCCTGTGGCCCGCCGTCGAAGGCCAGCCGTCCCTGATGAAACACCAGCACGCGGCCGAAGCCGGAAACGAGGTCGAGATCGTGGCTGATGACGATCGCCTGTTGCGGCAGCGCGTCGATTGCCGCCTGCACCATGGCGCGGTTCCTGAGATCGAGCTGGTTGGTCGGCTCGTCGAAGATCACCATGTCAGGCCCGGTGACGATCACGGCGGCAAGGGCCGCGAGCTGCAACTCGCCGCCGGAAAGCTCATGCGGCCGCCGGTCCGCCAGATGGGCGATGCCGAGTTGCGCCAGAACGCCATCGACGGCCTTGGTCAGCGCCTCGCCCTTCACGCCCCGGCTCTTCGGCCCGAAGGCGATATCGTCGCGAATGATCGGCAGGATGATCTGGTTGGCCGGGTTCTGGAAGATGAAGCCGGTCTTCGAAAGCACCGCCTTCTCGTCCTTCACCGTATCGAGCCCATCGAGCGTCACACGTCCGGCGGAAGGCTTCACCAGCCCGTTGATCAGCCGCGCGAAGGTCGTCTTGCCCGAACCGTTGAGGCCGATCACGCCGATGCGGTGTTCCCCAAGCGAAAGATCGAGCGGCTGAAGCGCTGCATGCGCGCCGTAACGCACTTCGGCCCGGTCGAACGTGATCTGCAAGCGGCTTCCCCCGACTTTAAATTGCCCGAAATTCAAGTGGAGGTCTCTATAGACCCTGTGGCGGGGGAGGGGAATATCAAAGCATTGCCGCGCCTCATCCCCCTGCCGCCCGGCCCGTCGCTCGGGCTCCGGGCGTTCGTCGCTGCAATCGATTCACCGGATCGATTGCTCCGCTGCGCGGACCGCTCCTCCCCCCGCAGGCGGGGAGAAGGAACTTGTTGCAACGCTTCGTCTCCCTCGCCCCGCTTGCAGGGAGAGGGCGGGGTGAGGGGCAATTGCTCCGCCCCGCGACGAAACCGAAATAATAAACTCGCATCACGCATTGAACATATCGTGAACGTCCGCTAGCCTCCTGATCATGGCGATTCCGGTTTCCAATGCGCAGGCGCGAAAGATTTTCATGGAGCGGCAGGGGCTTTCCCGGCCGCCGCATCTGGCGCTTGGCAAGGCGGGGCTGCTCGATCTCGTGCATGATCTCGGTTTCGTGCAGATCGACAGCATCGCGACGGTGGAGCGCGCCCATCACCAGATCCTCTTCTCGCGCAACCAGACCTACCGGCCGGAGCATCTGTCCGTCCTGATCGAGAAGGACCGGACGCTTTTCGAGCACTGGACGCATGACGCCTCGATCATTCCGTCGGCCTTCTTTCCTTACTGGAAGCACCGTTTCGTGCGGCGCGAGGCGAAGATCCTCGAGAACTGGCGCAAATGGCAGGGCGAAGGCTTCGATCAGGCCTTCGAGCAAACCTATGAGCGTATCCGGGAAAACGGCCCGGTCATGGCGCGCGAGGTGAAGGCCGAGGAACACAAGTCCGGCGGCTGGTGGAACTGGCACCCCTCCAAGACGGCGCTCGAATATCTCTGGCATACCGGCAAACTGGCGATCTCCGGCCGCGACAATTTCCAGAAGATCTACGATCTTTCCGAACGCGTCATCCCCAGGGAGCATTTCGAGGCGGAGGTGGACCACGACGTCTTCGTCGATTGGGCCTGCCGGAGCGCCCTGACGCGGCTGGGTTTTGCCACATCAGGCGAAATCGCCGCCTTCTTCGATCTGGTCGGCCCGCAGGAGGCAAAGCTCTGGGTGGAAAGCCACCGCGACGAACTGGAGGACGTGGCGATCCAAACGGTCGATGGCGGCAAGCCGCGCTCGTCCTTCGCCTTCGCCGAGGGGCTGGAAACGCTGCTCGATGCGCCGGAACCGCCGGCCCGCATCCGTGTACTCAGCCCCTTCGATCCGCTGATCCGCGACCGTAACCGCACCGAGCGCCTGTTCGGCTTCTTCTACCGCATCGAGATCTTCGTGCCGGAGCCGAAGCGGGAATATGGCTATTATGTCTTTCCGCTTCTGGAAGGCGACCGCCTGATAGGCCGCATCGACATGAAAGCCGACCGCAAGACGGGCGTGCTCGATGTCAAACGGCTCTGGCTGGAAAAGGGTGTCAAACCCTCGGCCGGCCGGCTGGACAAGCTGCAGGCCGAACTCACCCGTATCGCCCGCTTCGCCGGCGTCGAGACCGTGGTGTTGCGTGAGGGCTGGCTGGGCTAGCGCATCGGGCCGAAAATCGGAATCGGTTTTCGGCCCGATGCGTAGATTAAAGATGTCAGAGCGTCCCTTGTGCGTCCGGATGGAAGCCCAAAGGATGCTCCGGGAATCTGCAAGGGAGGGGACTTGTGTCCGACAGCAGCGACTACCGCATCGAAGCCCGCGTGCCCGGCATCGAGGATTATCTGCGCCTGCGCCGTATCTCGGGCCTCAGCCCCTTTTCCCGGGAGGCGGCGGAGAAGGGACTGCCGAATTCGATCTTCGGTGTCAGTTTGATGCGAGGCGAGGAGGTGGTCGGCATGGGCAGGATCATCGGTGACGGTGGCTGCTTCTTTCAGGTGACGGACATCGCCATCGACCCGGCGCATCAGGGCAGAGGGCTGGCAAAGTGGATCATGCAGGCGCTTTCCGATTTCATCGAAACACTGCCGAAGTCCGCCTATGTCAGCCTGATCGCGGATGTTCCCGCCAACCGCCTTTATGCCCAGTTCGACTTCGACGAGACAGCACCGCGCTCCGTCGGCATGGCCCGCAAGGTCGTCTGAACCGAGAATCCCTGCCGCCGGCAGGCAGAGAATCGCCCCGATATTGCGGCCTGACCACCCGATGACAACATGTCGGATGCAGGCTTAGCCTCGCCTTAACCTACCTTCTGCATTCTTTAAGGAAGGCAATAGGTTAGTCGATATTGATTGCGATTTCAGGGCGAGGCATATGATGACGAGGTTTTCGAGCTACGGTCTTGTTCTGGGCCTTTCCCTTCTTGGCTCTGCCGCCCCCGCCTTTTCGGCCGATGATACGAACCTTCAGCGACTGACTGAAGGCCTCGCGGCGTGCCAGGGCAGGCTCGCAGCCAGCAAACCGTATCAGAGCTATGTCGATGGTCTTGGCGCGCTGGCGAAAACCACGGAATCGGCCATCGCATTCATGCAGATGGTTTCGAAATACGATCTTTCGGTGCTTGAGGGCATTTCACGGAAATCGGCAGACGAGTTCGGCTCCGCTCTTGTCGCCCAGCCTATGGATGCCAAGTCTATCGTGCGTCAGGCGGCCACGGAGTGCGAGGCCCTTATCGCCGATGCCGAGGTGGAAGCAAAGAAGGTCAAGCGACAGGTCGTCGAGGCGGCAGAAGCGGAGCGTCGCAAGAAGGAGCGGGCCGAGGCACAGGCCGCCGCGGAGCAGCCGAAACCCGTTTCCGAGCAGCCAAAGGTCGAACCGGTTGCCGAGAACAGGCCGGAGGTTCAGGCCGAGGATATGGCCGACGCCGGGGTTTCGGATCAGCCGGAAACGAGATTGGCCGAGGCCGGCAAACCAGCATTGGACATAAACGCGGAGATCGCGAACTGGAAGGTCGAAGACGGGAAGCGGAAGGAGGAAGCGGAGAGATTGAAGCGCAAAAAGGAAGAGGAAGAAAAACAGTGGGAGGAAAGGAGGATCGCGGAAGGCAAGGCCTGGCGTGAGGCGCATCAGAAGGAGTTCGACACAAGAAAAAGCCTGCATGACAGGCTCCGGGATGCCCAGGAAAGGCGCGGCAGCGACGTCCTCTATGCAATCCAGAACGACATCGGCGATTCTCGATACTTCGAAGTCTTCGACAGTTGCAAGCTCACGCCCGATCTGGCGCTCGCCATGCTCGCAACCCTCCGCAACGATGAACCCAGCTTCCCGAAGAACGCAAAACTGGAGATAAACAAGGTTGCCGACGGAATCCCGAGTAAGGAGGTGGTGAGTTTTATGTCCTCTTACGTCCTGGGCACTCTCGCGAAGGGCGGAAGTGAAAGGGGCAAGCTTATATCTGCGATCGAGGGGAACACGTTCTCCACCCTTTGCGCCACCCATATAATGGCGAAGCAAAAGGTAAGAGAACTGAATGGCAGGATGAAATCTGTCCGGACGAAATCGAACGAAAGCATACCGGATCTTGTCGTCGATTATTCCGAGCCATATTACGGCCCCGTTTGCGCCGAACTGTCTCTGTTGATGAGAAGTTTCTATCTCGGGGAAAGACTGTACGAGCCCTATATCGAACGCCGAATGCAGACCCTGGAGAAAATTGATGAAAATCTCTACGGCTTCCTCGGCTACACCAAGACTGCGATCGATAATAACGACCCGAAAATCGCGCGCATGATCAATTCCAACGAGTGGAACCGATACTGCGTTCTGGCCGCGACGAAGGCTTAGGGTCAAAATTCAATCAGGATAGGCGATCTCCGCTCGTTTCAAGCGGATGCCCCTCAGTCCCGCATTGCCCTTTCCAGCGCGGCAAACACGCGCGGATCGCCCGACTGGGCAACGTTGAACCGTAGAAACCTCGTGGCTGTCTGCGAGACGCTGAAGGCATTGCCCGGGGCCAACACGACGTTTTCGGCGAGCGCCCGGCGGGCCACATCGGCGGCGTCGAGACCTTCGGGGAGCTCCGACCATAGGAACATGCCGCCGCGTGGTTCGATCCATGGCTTGATGCCGAGTACCTGCAGTTTCCGGCTGGTTTCTCCCATGGCGCGGGAGAGACGGCCGCGCAGGCCGTTCATGTATTTCCGATAAGTGCCGTCCTTCATCAGCGCGAGGACGAGTTCGGCCGAAAGGGCGTTGCCGCCGAAGCTGGTCGCGATCTTCAGGTCGATCAGCCGCTCGATCCAGTCTCGCCTTGCGGCGATGAAACCGCAGCGGGCGGCTGCCGTCAGCGTCTTCGAAAAGCTGCCGATATGGATGACCCGCTCGAAACCGTCGAAGGCAGCAAGCCGCGGCGCGGGTTCCAGCTCGAAATCGGCGAAGATATCGTCTTCGATAATGGTCAGCCCGGCTTGATCTGCAAGCTTCAGGATACGATGCGCGCTGACCGGCGAAAGTGTTGCCCCGGTCGGATTGTGAAGTGCCGAATTGGTGATGTAGAGGCGCGGCCGATGCTCGGTGAGTGCCGCGGCGAAGAGCTCCACATCGGGGCCGCCAGGCGTATAGGGCACACCCGCGACCTTGACCCGATGGGCCCGCAACAGCGCCAGGAAATTGAAATAGCAGGGATCGTCCACCAGCACGGTATCGCCGGGCTCGACGAGAAGGCGCAGCAGCAGGTCGATGGCCTGCGTGCCCGATTCCGTCAGCATGATCTGGTCGGGCAGTACCTGCATGCCATGCTCCGCCATGCGACGTGACAGGAGATGGCGCAGCGGCAGCAGACCGAGAGGCGTGCTGTAGTCGGTGAGTGTGTTGTCCTCTGCCCGGGAGAGATGGCGAAGCGACCGGCGCAGTTCCGTCTGCGGCATCCAGGAGGCAGGCAGCCAGCCGCAGCCCGGTTTCAGCACATCGCCCGCAGCCTCCAGCGATTGCCGCGATACCCAGAACGGATCGATTGCACGGTCGAGTTTCGGACCGATTTCCGCAAGCGTCAGCGGCGGCAGGTGCCCGGCGACATAAAAGCCCGAACCACGCCGCGACAGGATCAGCCCTTCCGCCGCCAGCCGGTCATAGGCCTCGACGACGGTCGAGGTGGAAACCGCCATCGTTCTGGCAAGGCCGCGGATCGAGGGAAGCTTCGCCCCCGGCGCAAGCGTCCGCGCGCTGATCCGTTGCCGGATGGTCGCCATGACCTGCCCGACCCGTGTTCCGGTATCTGCCTCGGTGGTGTCCAGCATCCGTATTGCTCATCTGGCCATTACAGTTTGTCAAAACTGTAATGGACTGTGTCTGAAAAATACATCCGCCATACCCTATCACCTGTCGTGGCAGTGAACGAAGGAAAGACATGATGGACAGGACGGCAAGCGGATGGATCAACGGTTTTATCGGGGTGCTGATCTTCAGTGGCTCGCTGCCCGCGACCCGCGCGGCGGTGGCCGATTTCGATCCGGTATTCCTGACGGTCGCCCGCGCGGCGATCGCCGGCACGCTGGCTCTTGCCTTGCTTCTGCTCTTTCGCGAAAAACGCCCGAGGGGTAGCGATCTCGTCGCGCTGGCGGTGGTGGCGCTCGGCGTTGTCGTCGGCTTTCCGCTGCTGACGGCGCTGGCGTTGAAGCATGTCACCTCCGCCCATTCCATCGTCTTCATCGGGCTTCTGCCGCTCGCTACCGCGATCTTCGGCGTGCTGAGGGGCGGCGAGCGGCCACGGCCGGCCTTCTGGCTGTTCTCCTGCCTCGGCAGTGCGCTGGTTGCGGGCTTTGCGCTGATGCAAGGGGTCTCGGCATCGCCGGTCGGCGACCTGCTGATGCTCGCGGCCATCATCGTCTGTGGGCTCGGCTATGCGGAAGGCGCGAGGCTTTCCCGCACGCTCGGCGGCTGGCAGGTCATTTCCTGGGCGCTGGTGCTGTCGCTCCCGGTCATGGCCGTGCTTACCATCCTCACCATGCCGCAATCCTTTGCCGATGCGGCGCGGCCGGCATGGCTGGGGCTCGCCTATGTCTCGGTCTTCAGCATGCTGGTGGGGTTCATATTCTGGTATCGCGGGCTCGCGCAGGGCGGTATCGCCGCTGTCGGCCAGCTGCAGCTTCTCCAGCCGTTCTTCGGGCTGGTGCTGGCCGCAACCCTTCTGGGGGAGGCTGTGAGCTGGTCCATGGTCGCGGTAACCGCAGCCGTCATTCTCTGCGTTGCCGGCGCCAGGCGGTTCGCAAGGTAACCCGCCGCTTCTCTGACCGCCTTGGAGGTCATGCAGGAATTTCCGCCTCCGGCCTTCCGGAGGCGGAAAATATTGTCGTGTCAGACGATCTCGGTTCCGCTGATGCGGATGCCGAAGCCTTCGAGGCCGACATAGTGGCGTTCGCGCGAGGAGAAGAGGCGGATGGAGGTCACGCCGAGATCCTTCAGGATCTGCGCGCCGAGACCGATTTCCAGCCATTCGTTTTCGCGCTGCTGGGCTTCGTTGTGCACTTCACGGTCGAACTTGCCGGCGCGCGCCGTGGTCGAGATGCCCACGCCGACCGAGCCTTCGCGCAGGTAGACGATGACGCCGCGGCCAGCCTCGGCGATCCGCTTCATGATGGTGTCGATCTGGCGATCCTTGCCGAACACGTCCTTGCCGACATGCTCGAGATGCAGGCGCACCGGAATGTCGACGCCGTCACGGATGTCGCCGAACACGACGGCCAGATGCTGCATCGGATCCCAGGGCAGCGAATAGGCATGCGCCTTCGCCGGGCCATAGGGCGTCTCGACGGTGAAGCTCGAGGCGAGCTGGATCAGCGTTTCCTTGCGCTGGCGATAAGCGATGAGGTCGGCGACGGAAACGCGCTTCAGCCCATGCTGCTCGGCGAAGTCGAACACTTCCGGGCCGTGCTTGACGGTGCCGTTGTCGTTGACCAGTTCGCCGATGACGCCGATCGGCGGCAGGCCGGCCAGCTTGCAGAGGTCGACGGCCGCTTCCGTATGGCCCGAGCGCATCAGCACGCCGCCTTCGCGCGCCACCAGCGGGAAGATGTGGCCGGGGCGGACGAAATCGGCCGGGCCGACATTCGGGTTGGCAAGATTGCGTACCGTGAGCGTACGGTCGTCGGCGGAAATGCCGGTTGTCGTGCCGTGCTTGAAGTCGACGGTCACGGTAAAGGCGGTGGTGTGGGCGCTGTCGTTTTCGGCAACCATGGCATTGAGGTTCAGCCGCTTGGCTTCCTCTTTCGGCATGGGGGCGCAGACGATGCCCGAAGTGTGGCGCACGATGAAGGCCATCTTCTCGGCAGTACAGTGGACGGCGGCGACGATCAGATCGCCTTCGTTCTCGCGGTCGTCGTCATCGGTAACGACGACGATCTCGCCGGCCTCGAAGGCGCGGATGGCGTCGACGACGCGGCTCTGGTCATAGCTCATGGGAATGCCTCACTTCAGGCGGCCGGTCTGGCCGCGGTCTCGGAGATAATGATCGACGATCGTGCAGGCGAGCATTGCCTCGCCAACGGGAACAGCCCGGATTCCGACGCAGGGGTCGTGGCGGCCCTTGGTGCGCACCTCGACTTCGTGGCCGTCGGCATCGATGGAGCGGCGCTCGGTCAGGATCGAGGAGGTCGGCTTGATGGCGAAACGGGCGATGATCGGCTCGCCGGTGGAAATGCCGCCGAGAATGCCGCCCGCATGGTTGGACAGGAACACCGGCTTTCCGTCCGGGCCGATCCGCATTTCATCGGCGTTTTCCTCGCCGGTGATCTCGGCCGCGCCGAAGCCGTTGCCGATCTCCACGCCCTTGACGGCGTTGATCGACATCAGGTTCGACGCGATGTCCTGATCCAGTTTGCCATAGACAGGCGCGCCGATACCGGCCGGAACGCCCTCGGCGATCACTTCGACGACGGCGCCGACGGAGGAGCCCGCCTTGCGGATCTCGTCGAGATAGCTTTCCCAAACGGGGACGATTTCCGGGTCGGGCGCGAAGAACGGGTTTTCGTTCACCTGCGCCCAGTCCCAGTTGGCGCGGTTGATCTTGTGCTTGCCGATCTGCACCAGCGCGCCGCGAATGGTGACGCCGGGGATGACCTGCCGCGCAAGCGCACCGGCGGCAACACGCGCGGCCGTTTCGCGGGCAGAGGAGCGCCCGCCGCCGCGATAGTCGCGGATGCCGTATTTGACGTCATAGGTATAGTCGGCATGGCCGGGGCGGTAGCGTCGCGCGATCTCGCCGTAGTCCTTGGAGCGCTGGTCGGTGTTCTCGATCATCAGCGACACCGGCGTGCCGGTGGTGATCATCGAGCCATCCTCCTGCGGCATGACACCGGAGAGAACCCTGACGATATCGTCTTCCCGGCGCTGCGTCACGAAACGCGACTGGCCGGGTTTGCGCTTGTCGAGAAAGATCTGGAGGTCTTCCTGGGTGAAGCGGATGCCGGGCGGGCAACCATCGACCACGGCGCCGAGGGCTGGACCGTGGCTTTCACCCCAGGTGGTGACGCGGAAGAGATGGCCGAAGGTGTTATGCGACATGTCAGACGAACCGGTTTGCGGGAGGCCTGCGCCGTTTCCGGGTGCCTCGGCTTTCACTGCGGCACACTCATAGTGGAAAACCGCCAGGGGCGACAAGCCTTTCTTGGAAACGCTGCGTCGCCTTTATGACACCTTTCGCTCGGGAAGAACCTGCGCGAAGCGGGTGAAGTCCTCGAAGGGCAGCGGCTTGGCGAAGGCATAGCCCTGCAGGAAGTCGCAACCGAGCTGGCGAAGCAGGGTCGCGTGCTCGTTGCTTTCGACGCCTTCCGCCACGGTTTCAACGCCGAGGGAACGGGCGATCTCGATGATCGAGCGCACCAGCGCGCGTTCCTGTGGGGAGGTGACGATCGGCATCACCAGCTGGCGGTCGATCTTCAGGCGCTTGGGTTTCAGGCGCAGCAGGCTGACGATCGAGGTGTGACCCGTGCCGAAATCGTCGATTTCGATGTCGATGCCGAGCGCCTTGATGCGTTCGATATTGCCGGTCGTCACATCGTCGCTCTCGTCGAGGAAGATGGATTCGATCAGTTCGAAGCAGATCGAGCCCGGCGTGATGCTGAGCCCTTCGAGCTGCGCGACAAGGTTTTCGTCATGCAGGCGACGGGACGAGACGTTGACGGAGATACGCGGCAGACGCACGCCGAGCGCTGTCCAGCGCATCTGGTCCTTGAGTGCGGTCTCCAGCACCAGCTGGTCGATGCGCGCCAGCACGTTGAGTTCTTCGGCGACCTTCAGGAACTCGTTCGACGGCAAAATGCCGTGAACGGGATGCCGCCAGCGCACCAATGCCTCCGCACCGATCAGTTCCATCGAGTTGGCCTCGAACTGCGGCTGGTACCATACGGTGAATTCGTCATGATCGAGACCGGCGAGAATCTCGTCCGCCATGCGCTTGCGGGCGATGATGTTGGCCTGCAGGTCCGGCGTGAAGAATTCGAAGCGGTTCCGCCCCTTTTCCTTCGCCTGATAGAGCGCGATGTCGGCGTTGATCAGCACCTTGCCGGCATCGGTAAAGAGACCGGAGGACTGGGCGATGCCGATGGACACGCCACAGCGGCAGGAAAAACCCTCGAAATCGATCGGCTTGCACATTTCCCGGATGATCGTCTCGCTGAGCTTTGCCAGCTCCTGCGCTGAGGTCTGGCGCTTGGCGAGGATGACGAATTCGTCGCCACCGATACGGGCGATCAGATCGCCGCGGTTGACGGTGCGGGTCAGTACTCTCGAAGCGTGCACGAGCATGGCGTCGCCCGCGGCATGGCCAAGCGTATCGTTGATTTCCTTGAAACGGTCGAGGTCGAGATGCAGGATCGAGAACTTCGTTCTCTGCCTGCCGCCCTCCCGGGTCAGCTCCTCCAGTTCCATGTCCAGCTTGCGCCGATTGGCGAGCGAGGTGAGGGGGTCGTGCAGGGCGTTGAACTCGATGCGATTCTTGGCAAGCTCCAGCTCGATGTTGCGTGCGTCGGCTTCCGCCTTTGCGCCGCGCAGTTCCTCGGCGATCTTTGCGTCGGCGGAGACGTCGAAAGCGATGCCTATGATCTTCTTCTTGCCGTCCTTGCCAATATGCACCTGCCCGACCGAACGCACGTAGCGCAGTTCGTTGTTGGGCAGGAGGATGCGCTGAATGGTGTTGACCGCGGATAAGGCGTTGAGGGCCCGGTTTGTCGCCAGCTGCACCGCCTGCCTGTCGTCGGGATGAAGCCTCGACAGCCATTCATGCCGCGTCACCGGCCGGTTCCTGTTCGGCACGTTGTAGAGCTGGTGCATCCGGTCGTCCCAGATCGCCGTAGTGCTGGTCGGATCGCCTTCCCATATACCGCAATTATACGAGGCAAGCGCAAGGTCGAGCTTCTGCGAAAGCTCCACCAGCTGATGCTCGCGCACCGAAAGCTCGTCGAGCGCCAGCTCCAGCTCGGCGTTCTTGATTTCGCTGGTTTCCTTGGCGACCCTGAGGGTCTCGGTAAACATGGCGTCGGCGGTCACGTCGAAGACGATGCCGATCTGCCGGTCCACGCCCTTCGCGCCGATGCTGTGCGCGCCGACGGAGCGCAGATGCCGGATCGTGCCGTCCGCCAGCACGATGCGGTACTGCATGTCCCAGCTCTTCTTGCCGACGGCCGAAATGCTGTCGAAGATCCTGAGCTCGATCGTTTCGCGGTCTTCGGGGTGAATGACGTGATACCAGTCGTCCAGCCTGTCCTGCCGGACGACTTCGCTTGCCTCACAGCCATGCAGCGCGGCGGCCCGTTCGTCCCAGTAGAACTGCCCGGTTCTCTCCTCCAGTTCCCAGATGCCGATATTGGAAGTGTCCATCGCCAGATTGAGGCGTTGCGTCACCTCGAACAGCGCTTCTTCCCGGGCTTTCAGCCGCGCGATGTTGCGGTTGCGCTCGCGAAGCAGCAGCAGCGTGACGACGACGGGCACGATCATCGCAATGACCGCGGCGATGATGCCGAGCCGTGCAGGCAGCCGGTTTTCGAGCGCTGCCTGCCAGCCGCCGATCGGGGCGGCGAGAAGCTCCCAGCTGCCGCCCGGTACATCGATGCGCTCGACGACCGGATCCTCGCGGGTGATGTCCCGGGATCCGAACAGGAACCGGCCAGATCCATCCGCCCGCACTTCGCGTATGGCGAATGCCAGATGTTCGTTCTCGAAGTGGGAGGTTGGCGCGATGAGTGCGTGATCGGCGATGCCGCTTGCCTCCACCGTCCGTGCGGTATTCATCGACAGGACCACGGAGCCCCAGTAGCGGTCGGCGCCGTCGGGCGCGAGCAGGACGGGAACGTCGAGCAGAAGCGTGTGGTCGCCGAGCATGTTGACGACCGGCGTGTCGCCGGGACGTGCGCCGGGGCGGAACACGACACTGTCGATATGCGATGTTCGTGAAACGAGGTTCTTCGCCATCGATGTCAGCGACGTCGTGGAAATGGTCGGATCGGCCGCGATCATGTCGGCCAGATGATTGGCCGCGGCGGTATCGGCGGCAATGCGGGATTCGATCGATGAGCGCACCAGGCGCAGGTCCTCTGCGACATGCTGGCGCACGGCTCCGATGTTCGCTTCCGTCGACCATTTGTCGAGCATGAATCCGGCAGCGACAATGGCCATGCTGAGGAGCGCACCGCCCAGCAGCAGAAAACTCGCCCCGGATCGTTCCTCTCCGTCGCGCGCCATGATTGTCTTGCTGTAATTCAAGTCCCCGGAACCCCTCGCTGCATGTCGAACGATCCTAGGGGCCGGTAGTTAATTTAGCATTGAATGAGAAATATTTACGGTCGCCGGCCCAGGTTCTTTCAGCGCTCGGGCTTTACTTGAAAAACCCGGTTTTCGGGGCTTTCTGCGGAAAGTTGACGGCAGGTCAGGGATAAGCTTCACGGCGTCTTGATCGTGGCCTCAATTCCGGTCATCAATCACACCGAAATTGACACTATTGCGGGCGACTTTTGCCACATTCTGGAGGCTTATTTTGAAACACATTCTGAATCAGTCGTTTTTGACGAAAGTTTATCGCATGCGGGTCATGATTGCAGTTCTTCTGGCAACGGCGAGTTTCCTGTCTCCGCTTAGCGTATTGGCGGGCAGCTCCGACGTGGAAGCCACCATCAAGTCCGTCAATGTCGAAAACCTCAGCCTCGTGCTCGACGACGGAAAGACCTATTCGCTGCCGGAGGAGTTCAATTTCGACGGTCTGCAGAGCGGCGTGAAGGTTATCGTGTTCTACACCGAAGTCGACGGCAAGCGCGTCGTCGACGATCTGGAAGTGGTACAGTAAGCCGGCTCGGGTCGATCGCAGATTTCAAGAAGCTTGTGCGTCCGGATGGACGCACGGCGCTGCGGCCTGAGGCTCAGAGCCAGTCGACGAGGGAGCCGTCCCGGTCGATCTTCAGAACCCGGTCCTGAGGCACGCCCATGTCGCAGGCCTCATCCTTGGCCCACTGGCCGATAAGACGGAAAACGCTGCGCACCACGCCGCCATGGGTAACGCAGACTGTCGGGCGCTCCACCGAATTCAGCCAGGCGCCCACTCTCCAAGACAGGATTTCGTAGCTTTCCGCAGCCTCGCCGGGCGGGATGAAGTCCCACTTGTGCAGCCTGCGTTCCTTCACCCGGTCCGGTGAGTGCTGCTTGATTTCGGCGATGGTCGAGCCTTCCCAGTCGCCGAAGGAAACCTCCTTCAGGCGTTCGTCGAGGCGATAGTTGTGCGGATCGAGGCCCATCGCATCGCGCACCCGCTCCATGGTTTCGCGGGTGCGTCCGAGAGGCGAGGCGACATAGTCGAAGGCTTCGGCTTGATCGCCGAGTTCGGCGAGAAGCGTGCGGCCGTTGTCACTTGCCTGTTGCCGGCCGAGAGCGTTGAGGTCGATGTCCTTCTGCCCCTGCAGTCGGCCCTCTGCATTCCAGTCGGTCTGGCCGTGACGGATCATGTAGATGAGCACGGCCAGAACCCCAGTCCAGATATCAGTCCTTGGCGACGGAAATATCCGGCGCATCGACGGCCTTCATGCCAACCGTATGGTAGCCGGAATCGACGTGGTGCACTTCGCCGGTGACGCCGGTGGACAGATCCGACAACAGGTACATGCCGGACTTGCCGACTTCGTCGGTCGTGACGTTGCGCTTCAGCGGCGAGTTGTACTCGTTCCACTTCAGGATGTAGCGGAAGTCGCCGATGCCGGAGGCTGCAAGCGTCTTGATCGGGCCGGCCGAGATTGCGTTGACGCGGATGCCGCGACCGCCCATGTCGACGGCGAGGTAGCGCACGGATGCCTCGAGCGCGGCCTTTGCGACGCCCATGACGTTGTAGTGCGGCATGACCTTTTCGGCGCCGTAATAGGTGAGCGTCAGGATCGAGCCGCCGTCATTCATGACCTTCTCGGCGCGCGCCGCGACAGCCGTGAACGAGAATACCGAGATGTCCATCGTCCGCTGGAAGTTGTCGCGGGTGGTCTCGATATAACGGCCGGTCAGCTCATCCTTGTCGGAGAAGGCGATGGCGTGGACCACGAAATCGATCTTGCCCCACTTGTCCTCGAGCGACTGGAAAACCGCATCGATGCTGGCGAGATCGGTGACATCACAGTCGCCGGCCATGAACGCGTCGAGTTCCTGGGCAAGCGGTTCAACGCGCTTCTTCAGCGCATCCCCTTGCCAGGTAAAGGCAATTTCGGCTCCCTGGTCGCGGCAGGCCTTCGCGATGCCCCATGCGATGGAACGATTGTTTGCGACGCCCATGATGACGCCGCGCTTGCCTGCCATAAGGCCGGAACCTTGAGCCATGTTTTGCTCCCTGATACTTTCGAGTGATCCTGCCTATGGCATAGCCCGATCCGTGGTTCAAGATTGGACAGGATCATCAACTGTTAGGGGCCGTAACAAAGGGTGTAGTTGTTACAAAGGCTTCACAGAAACAGGCCTTCGCGCATCACACGCATCAGGTCGGTTACCTTATCGTCCGGTTTTTCCCAGAGTTTTACGCGCAGTTCGACCAGAACAGCGCCGCGTCCACCCGCATCGTCGGGAAGTCCCTGATCTTCCAGCCGGATGACCTGATCCGAATTCGACCAGGCCGGAATGGTGATATCCACAGGCCCCGCCGGTGTCTCCACCTGCGTCTCGCAGCCGAGGACCGCGTTTTCCAGCGTGATCGGCAGGACGGTCCTGATGTCGAAACCGTCGACCCGGAACTTCTCGTCCTTTTGTACGCGGATCGTGGCATAGACGTCACCGCGCGCCATGTTCGGCAGCTTGTGTCCCTGCGCCTTGAGCTGGACCACATGGCCCTCGCTCACGCCGGAAAGCGGCACACGCAGTTCGCGTCCGTCGGCAAGCGTGACCGGTACCGACTTCTGCGCCAGCAGGTCCTCGATGGTGACGACGGCCTCGACATGCAGGTCGGGTGCCTTTTCCGGTGTCGGCTGGGTGCCGCGGAAACGACGCACCAGCGAACTGATGAGTTCCACCGGTCCGAAGATCGAGGCGGGTTTTGCGGTTGCCGCCGCCGCATCGGGGCTTTCGGCCTTTTCCGACTTGTCGGCTTTTTCAGCCTTTTCCGTCTTGCTCTCGTTTTCGCGCTTCAGGTTTTCGGCGGCTGCGGCAGCTTCCGGCGTATCGCCGAAGATGCGCGATACCATTTCTTCCGGCGTTTCGCCGGCGGGGCCTGCCTTGGCCTGACCGGAGGATGCCGTCCCGGATGTGGATGACGACTGTCCGGGCGGCGGTGTCTGCGCGGCTTTCGCCTGGGCTGCCTGCGCTGCGGCTGCCTGCGCGGCCTGAGCCGTTGACTGTGCTACCTTCTCGGCGCGGTTCTTTTCGGCTTCCGCCTTGGCGAGCTCGGCCATGATCCGCTCGGCATTGGCCTTTGCGGCCTTCGCCTTTTCCGCGGCCTGACGTGCAGCCTCGCGGGCGGATTCACGCTGCTGCATGATGGTCTGTTCGCGTTCCATGGCCTCAACCTTGCTGCGCTGCTGGTCGTACTGGTTGCGCTTCTTCGGATCCTTCAGCACCTCGTACGCGCGGCCGATCTCGGCGAAACGCTGGTTGGCGTTCGGATCGTTGCGGTTCTGGTCGGGATGGACGGACTTGGCTCTCGTACGCCATGCCGCCTTGATTTCTTCGGCTCCCGCGTCTTGCTTTACGCCGAGTACAGAATACAGATCGCGCATTTAAGCCACCAGTAAACACAAACGGCCGTGCATCCCGTCATCTGACGCGTCGGCAGAAAAAAACGCACCGCGCCGCCCAACTCATGGCGGTTCCGGCATAATACTGCGGAAACTATCACAAGAAGTTGCTAATCAGTGGTTACGCCGGGTTTTCGGGGGACAGCCGGGCCGCGAATATGGTTGCCAGATTATGAACGACGGTCGAAGCGCATGAGCTGCCACTGGCCGGAACCGGTGGTGCAGGTCTTCCCGGCGAAATAGGCGATGCCCTCGTAGGAATGCCGGGTGGTGGAGAAGTTGCGGCAGACAATGCCGTTGTCCCGCTCTTCCTGGATAGCCGTCACGACGCCTGCGCTGCCGGTTGCGGCGTTTGCCCAGGGCAGGGGATTGCCGGCATTCTTGTCGAGATCGGCCGAGGAAACGGCGTTCTGCACGGTCAGTTCATCGGAATTGCTGGACGGATTGCGCTTTGTCGCCACCGTGTTGGTGGAGATCGAGCGGTCGACGCTGTCTGAACCGAAGAGATCCATGCTGCCGCCGAAGCACCCGCAAAGGGGAAGCGTCATCGTTATTACGGCAAGCATTCGCTTCATTGCGATCTTGTTACCCTTTTGGCGCTCGTGGGACTTTGATATGTCTCTCAATGGGCGTCCTGTCCAGTGATTTGACCCTGGGCCGAGATGATGTCGTTCTGGAGCATTTGAAGCAATATGTCAGAAATGGGGTTAACAACCGGTGACTTTACCGAGGTGTCGGAGCCTTTTGCGCTGTTCGCGGCGTGGCTGAAGGACGCGGAAGCCTCGGAAATCAACGATCCTAACGCAGTCGCAGTCGCCACTGTCGACGAGCACGGCCTTCCCAATGTGCGGATGGTTCTGCTCAAGGGATTTGATGACCGGGGGTTCGTGTTTTACACAAATTTCGAGAGTCAGAAGGGGCGGGAGATCCTCGGGCAGAAGAAGGCGGCGATGTGCTTCCACTGGAAGTCGCTGCGTCGTCAGGTGCGCCTGCGTGGCGAGGTAGAGGTGGTTTCCGACGAGGAAGCGGACGCCTATTACCGTTCCCGCGCGCTCGGAAGCCGCATCGGCGCATGGGCCTCGAAACAGTCCCGTCCGCTCGAGGGCCGTTTTGCGCTGGAAAAGGCTGTCGCCGAATATACCGCCCGCTTTGCGCTCGGCGATATTCCCCGTCCGCCCTATTGGTCGGGCTTCCGCATCAAGCCGCAATCGATCGAGTTCTGGCATGACCGCAAGTTCCGTCTGCACGACCGGATCGAATTCCGCCGTGACACGCTGGATGCGCCCTGGACCAAGGTGCGCATGTACCCCTGAGTGAGGGATCTCTGAAACCCGAAAGCAGCCCTTTCACTTTATGGTGAGGGGGCCGCGTCAGTCACCCACGGCGGGCGAAGGGGATGCCTGATGCCAGCGCCGAGACGTAGCGCGGTTTCTGATAGAAGCCGTTGAGCGAGATGCGGGGTAACTGCATCGGCGCGTCGAGTGATCTTTCCCGAAGCGTGCCGGGCCGCGTCGTGACCGCAAGCCTGAAGCCGGCGGCACTGACGGCGGCGGCTGTTCGCGCATCGACGCTGCGGCTGTCTCCATAAGGATAGGCAAAGCTCGTGGGACGGCGGCCGGTGAGCGCCTCGACATAATCCGCGCTGGAGGAGAGTTCGTCCGCAAGCGCCGCATCGTCAAGAAATGTCAGCGCCCGATGGCTGACGGTATGCGCACCAAGGCTTGCCAGCGGATGGCCGGCAACGGCTTTCAATTCGTCCGGTGTCATCACCAGCCGGTCGGCCAGCGCCCTCGCATCGACACCCGCTTCGAGCGCTGCGGCATCGAGCGCAGCAATTGCTTCGCTTTCGCCCGGTCCGCCAATGGTCGCGCCGATCCGGTCACCGGCGGCTATCTTGTCGGCGCGATCGGCAATCTCGAAAACCGTCTGGTCGCCCGAGGGGGCGGTCAGCGTGAAGCGGCTCGTATTGTTGACGAGTTCATCCAGTGTTTCCCACCACAGCGTATGGCTGCGCTCGGCAAAACCCCTGGCCACGAAGATGGTGAAGGGAACACCATGTCTTTCGAAAACCGGCAGGGCATGTTCAGCATTGTCCTTGAAACCGTCGTCGAGCGTGAAGGCGGCGAAGGGCTGGCCGGAGCCGGAGAGAGCCGACGGGATGTCATCGAGCGCCACGAAACGATATCCGTCGCGCTTTAACTGCAGGATCGCCTGTTCCAGGAATTCCGGTGTGATTTCCAGATGACGGTTCGGTTCGGCAAGCCGCGGGCTGAAAGGTCGTACATGATGCAGGGTGAAGATCGCGCCCCGGCCTCGCGCCGAGGACATCGCGCCGAAGCGGGAAAGCACATGCGAGGCTTCAAGACCGGCCGTGATCGCCGTCTGCCGCAGCATCCTCTTCAGTCGTGCCGACATCGTCTTTCCCCGTTTCGCGCCCGGTTTCACATTGCGTTGCAGCGAAAGTAAGGGCGGGCCGTTAAGCGTTGCTGAACGGCCCGCTGCCTGTTCTCGCGTCCTGATTGTCAACCTCAGCCAGCACCCGCCAGGAAGCATGGCCGACATTGCGATCCGGACGCAAGCAACCTCATGATGTCAGGGATGCTGCACCGGCAAGCCGGACGGCCCGGCGGGCGGCGAGGAGAGCAGGCACCGCCCACACAAGCGCCAGCGCGAAGGTCAGCGTCAGGATCGTTCGCATGGCCTCCGGGGTTGCAGCCGAGGCAAGGCCGGCTCCATTGGCCCAAAGCCCCGCCATCGCCGCGCCGAGCGCGTAGCCGGCCGATTGCAACGTGGGCAGCAGGGCTGAGGTCTTGTCGCGTTCTCGCTCAGGCGTTGTTTCCATCAGCATCTGGCTGAGATAGCCCCAGCTCAGGCCGAACGCCGCGCCTATGGTGATCTGCGCCGCAACGAGCAGCCCGGTGCTGCCGGCGGCAATGGCGGTGGCAAGTGCCGTAAAGCCACAGACCAGCAACAGCGGGCCGATCCATATGGTGGCCCGCCTCGCGCCTTCATGCCTGAGATTGGCGACGCCGATGGCGGTGAGGCTCCAGCTGATCGCCATCAGCGCCCCGAGCGCGCCGGCATGGGTTGGCCCGTAGCCGAAGAGATTTTGCAGCGAGTAGACCAGATAGACACCGCTCGTCGCCTGCGAAAGCGGCATCAGCACCACCACCCATAGGCCGAGGCCGAGCGTGGAGCCGAGCGAGAACGCACCCTTCGGCAGGATGGACTGATCGGCACGACGGTCGAGACGGACGGCGGCGAAGATCAGAAGGAACGATGCTGCGACGGCCGTTGCCGTGGCGAGTGCCGAAGGGGCAAGCCCGGCGACCAGCATGACGAGCAGACCGGCCGAAAGCAGGACGAGACGCTGGGTGGGGAAGCTGAGGGACGCGCCGCCAACCGGCCCACGTCCAACCGGCACCATCACGGCGGCGAGAAGCAGGAAGAGGCCGATGATCGGTGCATTGACGAGAAAGGCGACGCGCCACGAGAAGCTCTCCGTGAGCGAGCCGGCAAGCACCGGTCCACCGAAGGCGGCGACGGCCCAAACGGTCGCCTCCGCACCGAAGACCTTCGGCACCAGAGCCGGCGGAAACATTTCCGGGATCAGGGCGTAGCAGATCGCCGCGATGATCCCTTCGCCGATGCCTTGAAACACCCGGCCGACAAGCACCGTCTCCATGTCCGACGCCAGCGCCGCCGCAAGCGTGCCGGCAAGAAACACCAGTGCCGCGGCAAACAGCACCTTTCGGGCGCCGTATCGCTGCTTGAGGAGAGCCGCGCTCGCGCCGGCGACGATGGAGGCGATCAGATAAAGCGTCAGTGACCAAGGCAGCAATGCCGCGCCGCCGATCTCGCGAACCGCCGTCGGCAGCACGGTGCTGACGAGAAAGCCGTTGAAGGCATAAAGCGCGACACCCACGCACAGCATGGTGGTGGTCGCCAGATAGCGGGGTGCCAGCAACTCCGCCCAGCGGCCGGTAACTGCCGCCATCCCACCCTCCGTCGCGCCGGCATCGCCCACGCGGGGCTTTTCCATACCGCCCGCGCCTTCCATTCCTGCATCCATTTCCCGGTATTTCCTCTCCATGGTCTTCATTGCGGCCGGATGCTACAACCTCAACCAAAGTTGAGGTAAATACCCGGAGCAAGAAAAAATGCAGGGCCTGACTGTCGGTGAAATCGCAAGTCGCAGCGGCGTGGCCGTCTCGGCCATTCACTTCTATGAGCGCAAGGGGCTGATCGCCTCCCACCGCACGGAAGGCAACCAGCGCCGTTTCGACCGCGCCGTGCTTCGCCGCATCGCCCTCATCAAGGTCGCCCAGCAGCTCGGCGTGCCGCTGGCGGAAGTGGCGGAGCAGCTTTCCGTTCTGCCGAAGGACCGTGCGCCCAATCACCGCGACTGGCAGAAGATCGCCACCCGCTGGTCGCAGCAGCTGAACCACCGCATCCACATGCTGGAAGCCCTCCGCGACAACCTCGACGGCTGCATCGGCTGCGGCTGCCTTTCCATGACCAAATGCACGGTCATCAATCCAGGGGATTGCCTTGCCGGCGAAGGGCAGGGGGCCGTGGCGCTCGCCGAGATGGCGGGGGAGGAGGATTGAGGGGAGGGGTGGCTCGGGGTGGGGCGGGATGTCGCGGCAGAAGTGATTTTTGTCTGCTATGGGGCTGTAAGCTACCATCGACGCTTGCCGCGAATCTCGCAACTCTCTATATTTCGGACACAGGCTCGCCCCAAGCCTCCCCCCTCCTTTCGGGAAAGCATTGGACATGTAGGGTGACGCCAATTCATCGAACCATCTGTTCGGGCATCGCATTAGGAGGGGTTGCGGTTCGGCTCGCAATGGAGGTTCTTGATGAAGCTTTCTGCACCAATATACCAGCTCAAACGTCGGGCCAAGCTGATGGCTCGCATTAAGAGCGTGCCCTTGAATGAGGCGCTGGACCAGATCGCACGCGACGAGGGATTCTCGAAATGGAGCCTGCTTTCCGCAAGCATGTCTTCTGGCCCATTATCCGAAAAAGTCCTGTCGCGTCTTGACGAAGGCGACCTGCTACTACTTGCAGGCCGGCCGGGCCAAGGGAAGACCAGGTTGGGTCTTCAGCTCCTGATCGATGCCGCTAGGGACGGCCGCAAGGCCTTGCTGTTTACCTTGGAATTTACCGAGCAACAGGCGAGGAAGTACCTCAAATCACTGGAGGTACCGGGAGGCAACATAGCGGACGCCGTGCAGATTTTCACATCTGATCAGATCAGCGCGGAATATATCATCGCACACATGTCTGGAGCAAAATCCGGCACAATAGCAGTCATTGATTACTTGCAACTGCTTGACCAGCAGCGAAGCAAGCCGACGCTATCCGAACAACTGCAAACCCTGCGAGAGTTCGCGCAACACGCCGGCGTTGTCCTCGGTTTTATTTCCCAGATAGACAGGTCATTTGAAACCGAGGGCAAACGGCTTCCTGACATCGGAGACGTTCGGTTGCCGAATTTTGTCGATCTGGGTCTCTTTTCCAAAGCATGCTTCCTTCACAATGGAGAAGCCCAGCTACAAGACGTTGCATGAATGCCAGCCGCGACCATCAAGGTCGCGGCACTTCTCTGGCGAACGCTGGCGGCGTGAAGCCGCCATCATCTTCGTGGTTTCGGATATTCGCTTTCTGTGAAACGGTAGCGACGCGGTTCAACCGTGATGGGTCAAAGGCGATCACACATCAACGCATATTCGTATGGTTGCATCTGGCGTATCGCCGCCGAAGTGCCGCTGTTCCTGTGGAACAGCGTCTGTCCCGGTCAATGATCGCCTGACACGGATCGGGGCTTCTTGCCTTAGCATCCAAAGGGGCAATCGGAGCCGCTTGATCAGCCTTGCGGTGCCATGTCGCTGCCGCCGGAGTTGCGCCCATTGAGGCTGACATCCAGAAACCGGTTGCTCAAATTGTTGGACTCCGTCAAATAAATGGCGAATGATCAGCCATCCGCAGCAACGGGAGTTCGCGCCGCATGTCACAGTCAAATCGTATGGAAGGAAAAGTGTGCCTCGTTACCGGCGGCGGAACGGGGATCGGAAAGGCGACGGTCCTGCAGATGGCGGGCGAGGGGGCTCGTGCGGTGGTTATCGCCGCACGGCGGGAGGCGGAAGGCGAGGCGGTTGCAGCCGCCTGCCGCGATCTCGGTGCCGAGGCCTGCTTCATCAGGACGGACATGACGAGCGAGGCCGACGTCGAAAACATGGTCGCCGGCACGGTCTCCCGCTTCGGCCGGCTGGATGTCGCCTTCAACAATGCCGGTTTTCAGGAACGGCGCGCTCCGGTCGAGGAGCAGAGCGACGCCACTTACGCCACCGTGTTCGATACCAATGTCCGTGGCGTCTTCCATTGCCTGCGCCACCAGATCCCCGCGATGTTGAGGACCGGCGGCGGGGCGATCGTCATCAATGCTTCCGTCAGCGGGGTGCGCAATCCGAACCCCGGCTTTGCCCTCTATAACGCGTCCAAAGCGGCGGTGATCGCCATGATGCGGACGGCTGCCATCGAGAACGCCGCGCGCGGCATCCGCATCAATGCGGTGGCGCCGGGCAGGGTCGTGACCGACATGATGCTTGCGGCCGGCGTCGGCGATGTGGCGACTGTTGCGGCAGGCCTGCCGCTCAGGCGCATGGGGCAGCCGGAAGAACTGGCTGAAGCCGTCGTCTGGCTGGCTTCGGACCAGTCATCCTATGTGGTTGGTCACGTGCTCGCGGCCGACGGCGGTTTTCTCGCCGCTTGAGCCTCTAAACCGGTAAATGATCCAGCTTCGGACCATTTACCGTCTGTTAACTCACAACATGAAACTTTTAGTTAACTTTGGTGATCTTGTGGCCGCGTTGCACAATTGTCGCCTCATTTCTGCTTTAGTCAGGCCTCGCTTCGCGCAATACGAAGTGCTTCGCCGGTGTCCCGACATTCTGCAAAATTTAGCCTGCCCTCGGAGGTGTCATGAATAAGCTGTTGATCGCGTTTACGTTCCTTGTTGCGATCGCTTCCACTGCCTCCTCCGCCTTTGCCGGCAGCGCACAGTTTCTCCTCGACGCCCGCACGGGCGAGGTTCTTGCCTCGGAAAATCCCGATGCCCTCAATCATCCGGCATCGCTGACCAAGATGATGACCGTCTACATGACGTTCGACGCGATCCGCCGCGGCAAATTGTCCTGGGATAGCCCGGTCACCTTCTCGAAATATGCCGCCACCCGCCCGCCGACCAAGCTGCGCGTCAAGCCGGGCGATACCATCACCGTTCGCGAAGCCGTTCTCGGCATGATCGTTCAGTCCGCCAACGACGCCGCGGCTGCCATGGCCGAAAAGCTTGGCGGCACCGAAGAGCGTTTCGCCGCGATGATGACCGCCAAGGCTCGCTCGCTCGGCATGCCCAAGACCGTTTTCGTCAATGCCTCCGGCCTGCCGGACGATCGCCAGATCACCACGGCCCGCGACATGTCCACCCTCGGCATCGCGCTGCTGCGTGACTTCCCGCAGGAATACAAGCTGTTCTCCACCAAGAGCTTCGCCTTCCGCGGCCGCACCATCAACGGCCATAATAACCTGATGTATCGCTACAAGGGCATGGACGGCATCAAGACCGGCTACACCAATGCCTCCGGCTTCAACCTCGTCAGTGCCGTGATCGATGGCGACCGTCGCGTCATCGGCGTGGTCATGGGCGGCCGTTCCGCTGCCAGCCGTGACCGGATCATGGAAAAGCTGATCACTGCCAACATCCGCAAGGCGTCCAGCGGCTCGAAGCTTCTCGCCAGCCGTTCGACCGGTTCCGCCCCGGCTGCGATGGTTGATGTTGCCCGTCTCGACGACCAGCCCTCAGTTCCGGTCCCGGCACCCCGTGCCGGCCAGGATGCCGTGGCTGCCGTCATCGGTATGGCAAATGGCACCGCACCGGTTCCCGCAAGCCGCTATGGCAGCGCTTATGCCGAGTCGACCGAAGTCGCCAGCGCCGCCATGGCAAGCGATGTCCCACTGATCACGCCCAAGGCAACCGTCGCTGCCTCCATGATCCCGACAGGCAAGCCCAAGGCTATATCCTCCGCACAGTCCTCGTCGGCTCAGGCCTCTTCCGGTCAGCCGAGCGGCAAGTGGCAGGTCCAGATCGCCGCTGCCACCAGCGCCGAAGCTGCCATGTCCCTGCTGGCCGATGCCAAGACCAAGGTCGGCGGTGTCCTGAACCGGCTCGACACCTATACCGAGGCTGTCACCCGCAACGGCACCACCTTCTACCGCGCCCGCTTTACCGGTTTCGAAACCAAGGACGAAGCCCGCACTGCCTGCGAAAAGCTGGTCAAGAACCGCTACGATTGCGTCTTGATGCCGGCACGCGGATAACGCTGCGGGGCCCATTTCCCTCCTTCCGGAATATCATTTGACGACGAGCCCTGTGGGGCTCGTTTTCGTTTGAACTGGGGCCCTGCCCGGCAAGTGAGCAAAAACAGTGCCGCGTTTGGAAGTGCTTTGAAAACAAAAGGCTGAAGCATTTCCGTGGCCCGGTTTCACTGAAAAGCTCTGGTGGACAATCTTCCTGAAACGCGCGACAAAGTCAAGAACATATGGAGAACAAAATGATTCCCGACCTGATTGCGCAATTCGAGAAGGCATCGGCCAATTATGCCGCGGCCAACGGGGTGGAGCGGGATGCCGACTGGTTTCTGCTGAAACTGGTGGAGGAGGCCGGTGAACTGGCGCTGGTCGCCAACCGGGTCAGTGGCCGTAGCCGGAGCAAGGGCATGAGCGAGACGGAACTGCATCGTTTGCTGGAGGACGAGACCGCCGATCTGCTCGGCCATGTGCTGCTTTTCGCTCGTCATCACGGAGTGGCGCTCGATGACGCGATCGAGCGCAAGTGGCGGTTCCGCCCGGATAGCTGAGGGGCGGAACTCGGCATTTCAGGGATCTGACATGTAGACGAGGGGCCGCCGTTCAGCAGACCCCGCCGGCATCGGTGGATCAGGCCCGGGTGCCGCCGACGGTCACCTGCTCCATTCTCAGATGCGGCTGGCCGACGCCGACCGGCACCCATTGTCCGGCCTTGCCGCAATTGCCGATGCCCTTGTCGAGCATCATGTCGTTGCCGACCATGGAAATGCGCTTCATCGCTTCCGGGCCATTGCCGATCAGCATGGCGCCCTTGACCGGCGCGCCGATCTTGCCGTTCTCGATCAGATAGGCCTCGGTGCAGCCGAAGACGAACTTGCCGGAGGTAATGTCGACCTGTCCGCCGCCGAAGGAGACGGCGTAGATGCCGTTTTTCACCGAGGAGATGATCTCTTCCGGCGTCTTGTCTCCGCCCAGCATATAGGTGTTGGTCATGCGCGGCATCGGCTGGTGGGAATAGCCCTGCCGTCGGCCGTTGCCGGTCGGCTTCATGCCCATCAGCCGGGCGTTCTGCCGGTCCTGCATGTAGCCGACAAGGCGACCGTTCTCGATCAGCACGTTGTAGCCGGAGGGCGTACCTTCGTCATCGACGGTGATCGAGCCGCGGCGCGCGTCTATGGTGCCGTCGTCGACGACGGTGACGCCGGGAGCGGCCACCATTTCGCCCATCAGGCCGGCGAAGGCCGAGGTTTTCTTGCGGTTGAAGTCGCCTTCAAGGCCGTGCCCGACGGCCTCATGCAGCATCACGCCCGGCCAGCCGGCGCCAAGCACCACATCCATCGTCCCGGCCGGCGCGTCGATCGCCTCAAGGTTGACGAGTGCCTGTCTGAGCGCTTCGTCCGCGCCGTTGCGCCAGCTTTCCTCCGAGAGGAAATCGCCGAATGCCATGCGGCCGCCGGTGCCGAAAGAGCCGGATTCCTGCCGGTCGCCGGAGCCTGCGACGACGGAGATGTTGATGCGGGTCATCGGCCTGATGTCGCGAACCCGGTGGCCGTCGGCGCGCAGGATCTCGACCAGCTGCCAGCTTGCGGCAATCGAGGCGGTGACCTGCCGCACCTTGTCGTCCTTGTCGCGCAGATAGGCGTCGATCTCGGAGAGCAGCTTCACCTTTTCCTCGAAGGTCGGTGCGCCGATCGGATTGTCTTCGCCGTAAAGCTTGCGGTTGGTGCCCTGCGGAGCCGCCGCATAGGAACCGCCATAACCCCGGGTTACGGCGCCGACGGCATCGGCCGCGCGGTCCAGCGCCGAAAGGGAAAGTTCGCCCGCATGGGCATACCCCACCGCTTCGCCGGCGACCGCGCGCAGGCCGAAACCCTGGTCGGTGTTGAAGGAGCCGCCCTTGAGCCGGCCATTGTCGAAGGTCAGCGATTCCGCCTGGGCATGCTCGACGAAGAGTTCGCCATCATCCGCGCCTTCGAGCGCCTTGGCGACGCTGCGGCGCAGCGTGTCCTCGTCGCAGTCGAAGAGGCTGAGAAGGTCCTGGGTCATCGTCGTATCTCCTTAGGGCGCGCGTCTGTTCCCCGATGTAGGCGCATCGGCGGCCAACGGCAAGGCGCAGTCGCAGGCGAAAGCCCACGGCTGGCAACTTGTTTTCTTGATTCAAACTGTGGCTGCCCGGGGGTCAGGGCAGGGCGTCATAGCCTTCGGCAAAGCCGGTCAGTTCGATCGGAATGCCCACGCGATCCTGATCCGCCGATTCCCTGAGCGCGAAGACCGCGTTCTTGCCGGCGCGCAGGATCTTCATCAACTCGTCGTCGATCTCCACCTCGACATAGCAGCCTTCGGAGAAGCAGCGGGTGAAATAGGCGCGGCCGATGTTGTTGTTGTCGACATAGAGTTCCATGCCGTCTTTCAGGAGAACGCCGAGCGGCGCCAGGATGCGCAGCACCTTGGACTTGCGGTCGGCGGTCTTCAGCACGACGACGGAAAGGCCGACTTCCGGCCTGTCGTCGGCAATGACGTTCTGCATCAGCGCACACTGTTCGCCGGAAGCGCCGGCGGGCGTATCACAGATGACCGACCAAGCACCGTGATTGGAACGGATCGTGCCGGGCTGCTGTTGCTGGCCATAGGCCGGCATGGAAAGAGCGGCGATCGCGATGGCGCTTGCGGTCAAACCCGACCGGAAAAGTCTCGGAAGACCCATGGGTACCTCTGGAAATCGAATCATCCCGGACATTCTTGTCGCCCGGGCGGGGAAAATGAAAGCCCCGCACCGTCTTTTCCAGCCGAGTGAGGCATAATTGGGACCGTGGGTGTCTTGGGCTGCCGGCTTTCACGCAGGGCGCGTGTGTCCTTTGTTGCCTTGCAACGAACGGGAGCGTTTTGGATTTGACGATGCGCAAAAATGCCGCGTCCAGTATTAGCCGAACGTATTGCGAATATGGCCAATCTGTGGTTTGAAACATTGAGGATAGCATAAATTTTGCGCTTTGGTTTGATATGGATCAAGCGTTCTTGGGAGAGACAACAGTGATGATGAGAGCACGCGCAGCAGCGGCCGCCTTGGGCTGTCTGCTTTTCGCTTCCGGCAGTTTTGCCGATCAGCCACAGCCATGGCAGGCGACCCTGCAGCCGGCGGCAACGCCGATCATGGAACAGATCCGCTGGTTCGAGCAGTATACCCTCTGGTTTATCGTTCCAATCACTCTCTTCGTGCTGGCCCTTTTGATCATCGTGGCGATCAAGTTCCGGGCGGGCGCAAATCCTGTGCCGTCCAAGACCAGCCACAACACGGTGATCGAGATCGTCTGGACCGTCGGTCCGGTCCTGATCCTTCTTTTCTTCGCAATCCCCTCCTTCAATCTCCTGACCGCCCAGCTGACCCAGCCGGAAAACCCGGACCTGACGCTGAAGGCGACCGCCACCCAGTGGCAGTGGAATTATGAGTATCAGGGCGACAAGGAGTTGGCCTTCGACAGTTACATGTTGAAGGAGGAGGACCGCTCCGCCGCCGGCAAGGAAGACAAGTCGATCTATCCGCGACTTCTGGCCGTCGACAATGAAATGGTGATCCCGGTCAACAAGACCGTGCGCCTCCTCGTCACCGCCGCTCCGACCGATGTCATCCATTCCTTCGCAATGCCATCTTTTGGCGTCAAGATCGACGCCGTTCCGGGTCGCCTGAACGAGACATGGTTCAAGGCCGAGCGCGAAGGCCTGTTCTATGGCCAGTGTTCGGAGCTTTGCGGCAAGGACCATGCGTTCATGCCGATCGCGATCCGCGTCGTCTCTGAGGAGAAGTACGTCGCCTGGCTCGATGCGGCCGGCTCGGATCTCGAGGGCGCCAACAAGGCGCTGATGGCAGCTGTCGACGGCGGGGACAAGGCCGTCCAGCTCGCTGAAAACATTTCGAACTAAGGGGAGTGAGGACAATGGCTGGAACTGTTGCCCACGACGATCGCGCACACGATGCTCACGAGCACCATGACCACAAGATGAGTTTCCTGGATCGTTGGTTTTTTTCGACCAACCACAAGGACATCGGCACCCTTTACCTGATCTTCGCGATCATCGCCGGCATCATCGGCGGCGCGCTCTCGGTCGCCATGCGCGCCGAGCTGCAGGAGCCGGGCATCCAGATCTTCCACGGTCTGGCTTCCATGGTCTACGGCTTCGAGGGCGATGCTGCCCTCGACGGCGGCAAGCACATGTTCAACGTCTTCACCACGGCGCACGCGCTCATCATGATCTTCTTCATGGTCATGCCGGCGCTGATCGGCGGTTTTGCCAACTGGATGATCCCGATCATGATCGGCGCTCCGGACATGGCTTTCCC
This sequence comes from Rhizobium sp. ACO-34A, assembly GCA_002600635.1. Lineage (NCBI taxonomy): Bacteria > Pseudomonadati > Pseudomonadota > Alphaproteobacteria > Hyphomicrobiales > Rhizobiaceae > Rhizobium > Rhizobium sp. ACO-34A. Next base: position 1,335,066 of record CP021371.1, read on the forward strand.
GCGCCTCAACAACATCTCCTTCTGGCTGATCGTTCCGGCCTTCCTGCTGCTGCTGCTCTCGATGTTCGTCGAGGGACCGGCAGGCGCCTATGGCGTCGGCGGCGGGTGGACCATGTATCCGCCGCTTGCGACCTCCGGCCAGCCCGGCCCGGCGGTGGACCTTGCGATCTTCGCGCTCCACGTTTCCGGCGCTTCGTCGATCCTCGGCGCGATCAACTTCATCACCACCATCCTGAACATGCGCGCTCCGGGCATGACGCTGCACAAGATGCCGCTCTTCGCCTGGGCTGTTCTGGTCACTGCCTTCCTGCTTCTCTTGTCGCTCCCGGTTCTCGCCGGCGGCATCACCATGCTGCTCACCGACCGTAACTTCGGCACGACCTTCTTCGCGCCGGAAGGCGGCGGTGACCCGATCCTCTACCAGCACCTGTTCTGGTTCTTCGGTCACCCGGAAGTGTACATCCTGATCCTGCCCGGCTTCGGCATCATCAGCCACATCGTCTCGACCTTCTCGAAGAAGCCGGTGTTCGGCTACCTCGGCATGGCCTACGCCATGGTCGCGATCGGCGCCGTCGGCTTCGTCGTGTGGGCGCACCACATGTACACGGTCGGCCTGTCGCTCGCCGCGCAGCGTTACTTCCTGTTCGCCACCATGGTCATCGCGGTGCCGACCGGCATCAAGATCTTCTCGTGGGTTGCGACCATGTGGGGCGGTTCGCTCACCTTCCGCACCCCGATGGTCTGGGCGATCGGCTTCATCTTCCTCTTTACCGTGGGCGGCGTCACCGGCGTGCAGCTCGCCAATGCCGGTCTCGACCGTTCGCTGCACGACACCTATTACGTGGTCGCGCACTTCCACTACGTTCTGTCGCTCGGCGCGGTATTTGCAATCTTTGCGGCCTGGTATTACTGGTTCCCGAAGATGAGCGGCTATATGTATAGCGAGTTCCTCGGCAAGCTGCACTTCTGGGTCATGTTCATCGGCGTGAACATGGTGTTCTTCCCGCAGCACTTCCTGGGTCTTGCGGGCATGCCGCGCCGCTACATCGACTATCCCGATGCGTTTGCCGGCTGGAACTACGTTTCCTCCATCGGCTCCTACATCTCGGCTGTCGGTGTTCTGATCTTCCTCGTGGGCGTCTTCGAAGCCTTCGCCAAGAAGCGCGTTGCCGGCGACAATCCCTGGGGCGAAGGCGCAACGACGCTGGAATGGCAGCTTTCGTCGCCGCCGCCCTATCACCAGTGGGAACAGCTGCCGCGCATCAGGTAAGCGCGGGCAACAGTCCCCCGACAATCGCGGGCGCCACAATCCCATCGTGGCGCCTCGCATGAAATGAAAGACGGGAAAAGATAATGGCAGTCCTCGATAATCGCGATACGCTCGGGTTCGAAGGCGAAGTTCGCCTTTCGGAGGCGGGTGCGCGCGATTTCTTCGCGCTCTTGAAGCCGCGGGTCATGTCTCTCGTGGTCTTCACCGCGTTTGCCGGCCTCGTGCTGGCGCCAGGCCACATCAATCCCGTTCTCGGCGCCATCGCCATTCTGTGCATCGCGGTCGGCGCCGGGGGCTCCGGCTCGCTGAACATGTGGTATGACGCCGATATCGACGCCGTGATGAGCCGCACCGCGACCCGCCCCATTCCCGCCGGACGCATAGCACCCAACGAGGCGCTGGCCTTCGGTCTTGTGCTCTCCGTCTTCTCCGTGTCGATCCTCGGGCTCGCCGTAAACTGGTTCGCAGCCGGATTGCTCGCCTTCACCATCTTCTTCTATGCAGTCATCTACACGATGTGGCTGAAGCGCTCGACGCCGCAGAATATCGTGATCGGGGGTGCTGCCGGCGCTTTCCCGCCCATGGTCGGCTGGGCCTGCGTGACCGGTGGCGTTTCGCTCGACAGCCTCGTGCTTTTCCTCATCATCTTCCTCTGGACGCCTGCCCATTTCTGGGCGCTGGCGCTGTTCAAGATGCGCGATTACGGCGCGGTCGGCGTGCCGATGCTGCCGAACGTTTCCGGCGAGGCAACGACCAAGCGCCAGATCGCTCTCTACGCGGTCCTGACAGCCGTCACCGCCGTCGTGCCGGCCGTCACCGGTCTTTCCTCGCTCTGGTATGGCCTGTTCGCCGGCGTGCTCGGGGTGCTGCTGGTGCTCTGTTCCATCGCCGTCTGGCGCATGCCTGACGGGGACGAGAAGATGCTGCCGGCCAGGAAGCTCTTCGGCTTCTCCATTCTCTACCTGTTCGCCATCTTTTCCGGCCTGCTGGTCGACCACTATGTCGCCTCGCTGGCCGCCATGTTCGGAGGCGCTGCCTGATGGAAACGGTCAAACTCAACGAAGCGCAGAAGAAATCCCGCCGCGGGCGCAACATCGCGCTCGGCCTCGTGCTCGCGGGGCTGGTGGTTCTGTTCTACGTCGTGACGCTGATCAAGATCGGCAACATGGGCTAGGCAAAAGGGGGAGGAGACCTTGACGATGACAACCGGGGAGACAGTGAAAGGACGGCGTGGCAACGGCACGATCCTCGTCGCCTGCCTCGTTTTCGTCGGCTGCATGGTGGGCGTGTCCTTCGCCTCGGTTCCGCTCTATCGCCTGTTCTGTCAGGTCACGGGCTATAACGGTACGACCCAGCGCGTCGAGCAGGTGTCCGATGTCATCCTCGACAAGAAGATCAAGGTCACCTTCGACGCCAACGTGTCGAATGGCCTGAACTGGGATTTCAAGCCGGTCCAGCGCTCGATCGATCCGCAGATCGGCGAGACCGTCCAGATCAGCTACACCGCGACCAATCGCTCGCCCTATGCGACCAAGGGGCAGGCGGTGTTCAACGTCACGCCGATGGAAGCGGCTGCATACTTCAACAAGGTCCAGTGCTTCTGCTTCACGGAAACGGAACTGAAGCCGGGCGAGACACTGGAAATGCCGGTCGTCTTCTTCGTCGATCCCGCCATCACCGAGGCGGTCGAGACCAGGGATATCGGCACGATCACGCTGTCCTATACCTTCTATCCGGACAAGGGGGAGAAGCCGGTGGCTGCGGCCCTGCCGCAGGATGGGACTGAAAAGCCGAAATTATGAGAGGAGGGGTCCGGTTCGCCGGGCCTTAGGGAAATTTTGACATTCGGGGATTGCTGAAATGGCCGAAGCGCATCAGAAACATCACGACTACCATATCATTGCTCCGAGCCCGTGGCCGATCACGGCTTCGCTCGGCGCATTTCTCATGACCTTCGGCGGCGTTGGCTTCATGCGCTACCTGAATGGTGGTTCGTTCAAGCTGTTCGGCCTCGAACTCGCGCATCCATGGCTGTTCTTCATCGGTCTGGCCGTCGTTCTCTACACGATGGTCGGCTGGTGGGCGGATACCATCAAGGAAGCCCATGAGGGCGCCCATACCCGCGTCGTGTCGCTGCACCTGCGCTACGGCATGATCATGTTCATCGCTTCCGAAGTGATGTTCTTTGTCGCCTGGTTCTGGGCCTTCTTCGATGCCAGCCTGTTCCCGCACGAGGCGATCCAGGCAAGCCGCGTGGAGTTCACCGGCGGTCAGTGGCCGCCGAAGGGTATCGAGGTTCTCGACCCCTGGCACCTGCCGATCTACAACACCGTGATCCTGCTGCTGTCCGGCACCTGTGTCACCTGGGCCCACCACGCGCTGCTGCATGGCGACCGCAAGGGGCTCATCAACGGTCTCGCGCTGACGGTCGTCCTCGGCGTGCTGTTCTCCTTCGTGCAGGGCTACGAATATGCCCATGCGCCGTTTGCCTTCAAGGATTCGATCTACGGCTCGACCTTCTTCATGGCGACCGGCTTCCATGGCTTCCACGTCATTATCGGCACGATCTTCCTGATCGTCTGCCTGCTGCGTGCCGCCAATGGCGATTTCACGCCGAAGCAGCATTTCGGCTTCGAAGCCGCGGCTTGGTACTGGCACTTCGTCGACGTGGTCTGGCTGTTCCTGTTCTTCACCATCTATATCTGGGGCGGCTGGGGCGCGCCGCTGGCCGGCTGAGGCTAGTGAGACAATGAAATCGAACGGCGCCTGCGGGCGCCGTTTTTCTTGGGCCAAGGCATGTCGCGCAAAAGTGTGCAGCGGTTTTGCGGCAGCGACATGCGATAAAACAAAGGCTTAAAGCGTGCGGAGCGAATCTGAAAGATCGCGACACGCTTTAACCTGAATGGCGGCCGCATTTTGCGGATGCCGGTAGCCGCGATATAACCGGAAATGACGACGTCTGAGGCGATTGCCCCGCGTTGTCGCCCGGGCATGCTGAGGGAAAAGGTCATGAGCGAGGATAATGCGCATTTCGCCCCCGTCGATCCGGTGAAGGCCGGTCTTACGGCATGCTGCCCGCGTTGCGGTCAGGGGCGTCTGTTCGACGGGCTTACCAAGCTCAAGCCCCGTTGCAGCAATTGCGGGCTCGATTACTCCTTTGCCGATTCCGGCGACGGTCCGGCTATCTTCGTCATTCTGCTTGCCGATCTCATCGTGGTCGGTCTCGCGGTGTGGACCGAGATCAACTACCAGCCGCCGGTCTGGCTGCATTTCGTGCTCTTCGGCCCCATGGCGATCTTCGTTTCGCTCTGGCTGCTGCGGACCATCAAGGCGCTGCTGATCGCGCTTCAGTACAAGAACAGCGCCGCGCCGGGAACGATCGACCGTGGCTGACACCGAGGCTCCCGGCCGCAAGGGCGGCGGCTGGCGTTTTGCCGTGACCGCTGTTGCTGTGGCGGTCGCCATGGCCATCCTGCTTTCGCTCGGCACATGGCAGGTCCAGCGTCTTCACTGGAAGGAAGCGCTGATCGCCGATATCGAGGCGCGCCGCCATGCCGATCCGCTCGATGTTGCGGGCCTCGAGACCGTGCTGCGCCAAGGAGGCGATGTCGACTATCGCGCCGCCCGCGCCGAAGGTCGCTATCTCAACGACAAGGAACGGCACTTCCTCGCGACCTTTGACGGTGAGGCGGGCTTCTATGTCTACACGCCGCTGGAACTGGCAGACGGCCGCTATCTCCTCGTCAATCGCGGCTTCGTGCCCTACGACCTGAAGGAGCCCACGACCCGGGTGCAGGGCGCGCTGCAGGGCGATCAGGTTGTCTTGGGCCTTGCCCGCGCCCGGCTCCCCGGCAAACCGGGCTTCATGGTGCCGGACAATGACGAGGCGAAGAACATCTTCTTCTGGAAGGATCTCGATCGCATGGCCGCGAGCGTCGGCCTGCCGGAAAACGCCGTGCTGCCGTTTTTCCTCGATGCCGATGCGACGCCCGTGCCGGGCGGTCTGCCGCGCGGAGGCGTGACCCAGATCGACCTGCCGAACAGCCACCTGCAATATGCGATCACCTGGTATGGACTGGCCCTGGCGCTGGCGCTCGTCTGCGCCTTCGCCTATGTCCGCCGCAAGAGTTAGAGGCATTTCGGCAAAAACGGGAACCGGTTTTGCGTCCGGAACTGCGTCAAAACGAAGATATAGGGCATTGAAGGCGATTCCGTTTTCGCCTGAAATGCTCTGGACGGCCGCAGCTTTCGGCCGAAGGGGAAGGGGAGATCATGACCACTATTGCAAATATTCTCGTCGCACTCGTGGCGCTCGAACATGTCTACATTCTCGTGCTGGAGATGTTTCTCTGGACGAAGCCGGCGGGGCTGAAAGCCTTTGCCATGAAGCCGCAGCAGGCGGAGGCGACCAAGGTGCTTGCCGCCAATCAGGGGCTCTACAACGGCTTCCTGGCGCTCGGCCTGTTCTGGTCGCTCGCGCATCCCTCACCGGAATTTGCATTTCAGCTCAAGCTGTTTTTCCTTGGCTGTGTGTTCGTTGCTGGCCTATATGGGAGCGTGACGGCTTCGCGGAAGATCCTCTACATACAGGCGCTTCCCGCGGTCGTCTCCTTGATCCTCGTGCTGCTGGCAGGCCATTGATGAATGTGAACGTCTCCCGATCGCCCCTGACGATAAGGCTTTGCGGTCCGCGCGGCTTTTGCGCCGGCGTGGATCGCGCCATCCAGATCGTCGTGCTGGCGTTGAAGGGCTATGGCGCGCCTGTTTATGTGCGCCACGAGATCGTGCACAATCGTTATGTCGTCGAGGGGCTGGAAGCCAAGGGCGCCGTCTTCGTCGAGGAGCTGGATGAGATCCCGGAAGAGCATCGCGCCCAGCCGGTCGTCTTTTCCGCCCATGGCGTGCCTAAATCCGTGCCGGCGGATGCGACCGCCCGCAATCTTTTCTATCTCGACGCCACCTGTCCGCTTGTGTCGAAGGTTCACAAGCAGGCCATGCGCCACCAGCGCCTCGGCCGCCACGTCGTCCTGATCGGCCATGCCGGGCATCCGGAAGTGATCGGCACCATGGGACAATTGCCGGAGGGCACGGTGTCGCTGATCGAGACCGTCGAGGATGCGGAGGCCTATCAGCCCGCCGACCCCGACAATCTCGGCTATGTCACCCAGACGACGCTTTCGGTGGATGACACGGTCGGCGTCATCGCCAAGCTTCGCGAGCGCTTCCCGAACCTCAACGACCCTTCGGCCGACAGCATCTGCTATGCCACGACCAACCGGCAGGAAGCCGTGAAGCAGGCGGCCCCCGGCTGCGATCTCTTCCTGATCGTTGGTGCGCCCAATTCGTCCAACTCCAAGCGTCTTGTCGAGGTCGCCCTGAAGGCCGGCGCCAAGCAGTCGATTCTGGTGCAGCGCGCCTCCGAGATCGACTGGGATGCCGTGGGTCCGATCCGCTCCGTCGGCCTTTCCGCCGGCGCATCCGCTCCCGAGGTGATCGTCAACGAGATCATCGAGGCCTTCAAGGCCCGCTACGACACCACCCTGGAACTTGCCGAATTCTCCATCGAGAACGAGCATTTCCTCGTCAACCGCGAACTGCGCTCGATCGAACTCACCCACGAGGATATGGCGTGGGTTAATGGGTGAGGAACGGTCGGGCGCGCTTTGAGCGCCCGAGCAATCGATCCAGCGAATCGATTGCAGTGACGAACGCCCTGAGCCCAAAGCGAAGGGCCGGGATACGGTTCCTCATATTCCCACCCGGCGTAGCCGGAAAAACGATCCAGTGAATCGTTTTTAGCAACGAACGCCCGGAGCCTTAGCGAAGGGCCGGCCTACGTTTCCGCATATTCCCCATTCGGCGAAGCCCGAGCAATCGATCCAGCGAATCGATTGCAGTGACGAACGCCCTGAGCCCAAAGCGAAGGGCCGGAATACGGTCCTCATATTCCCACCCGGCGTAGCCGGAAAAACGATCCGGCGGATCGATCACAATGGCGAACGAGCCGAACTCCGGCCCCTCACGCCGTCATATGCTCATACAAAATCATGCTCCCGAGTGAGCACAACACCACGCCCGCGCCGATTTCCGCGAACTTCCCGAAGCGGTCCCCGATGGCCTTGCCGAGCAGCAGCCCGCTGGTGGACATGGCGAGTGTTGCAAGTCCAATGGCAAGGGATATGGCGATGATGCCGGTCAGGCCGACATCGATCAGCGCCAGCGAGAGACTGACCGCCATGGCGTCGATGCTTGTGCCGAAGGCCGTGGCGATCAGCACCCATAAGGACTGGCTGGCAGGCCGCACGCTGCCTTCTTCTTCTCCCCGGAGCACGCCGTAGACCATGTGTAGGCCGACCGCCATGAGAATGCCGAAGGCGATCCAGTGGTCGAACTGTGCGACCCATTCATTGGCGGCGACGCCGGCCATCCAGCCGAGGAACGGGGTCATGGCTTCCACCGCGCCGAAAACGGCGCCGGTCTTCAGCGCCTCGATCAGTCTCGGACGCTCAAGCGCGGTGCCGCGGCTGACCGAGACGGCGAAGGCATCGACGGACATGCTGACGGACAGGAAGAATACGGCGGCTGGTGACATGGGAAAACCGGAGGACGGAGAGTTGAACCGGGCAGCCAAAGCCGTGCGTCCGTCACCGAACGACCTCTGCCACGGTCTTGCCTGGCCGGAACTCCGGCTGGTCGCGCCACGCTCGTCGAGCGATCATGTTGACGCGGCCCCACTCAGTGGTGGCTACTCCCCGATGACCGGTCGTCTAGTCATTTTGATTTATAGAGTCAAGTAAAATCAATAACTTAAATGAATTTGAGACGCATTTGCAATTGCGTTCTGCCGCAAAATTCCGGGTTTCGGCCGGCTTGTATGGTGCTCCTTTCGGGGTATTCCGCAAGTCGCGGCACAGGCTTCCTGCGGAATGATATCAACCCGACCAGGCGTGCCTCAGCCCCCGAAATAAGCCGGCCTGTCGAGGTCGGCGATCAGGCCGGGATGTGTCGGTTGCCAGCCGAGATTGTCCCGGGTCCACTGGCTCGAGGCCTGGCTGTTCATCGCGGCGAAATGCTGGAACCAGCCGAAATGCTCCGCCGCTTCCTCCGCCGACTTGCTGACCACAGGCACGCCGAGGCGGCGGCCGATGACTTCGGCGATGGAGCGGAATGGAATGCCTTCCTCGCCCACCGCATGATATCGCGCGCCGGCAGTGGCATGCTCCAGCGCCAGCCGGAAGACCTTCGCTGCATCGAGCCGGTGAACGGCCGCCCAGTGGTTCGCGCCTTCGCCGATATAGGCGGAGACACCGGTCCGCCGCGCGATGTCGATGAGCATCGGCACGAAGCCATGGTCGCCATCGCCATGCACGGAGGGCGGAAGCCGCACCACGGCGACACGAACGCCTTCCGCCGCCACGGAAGCCACGGCCTCCTCGGTCGCCACGCGGGGAACCGTGGCGGAGGCGGGGACGCCATCGGCCTCCGTCGCAAGGCGAGGGCCTGCCAGCAGGCCGGTCCCCGATGTCACGATCATGGGGCGGTCGGAACCGGCAAGCGCCGAACCGATCGCCCGGATTGCGCGGCGGTCGTTTTCGCAGTTTTCCCGGAACTTGGAAAAGTCGTGGTTGAACCCCGTATGGATGACGCCATCGGCAAGGGCTGCGCCCCGCACCAGACTTTCCGTATCCTCGATATCGCCACGGTGGACCTCCGCCCCTGCGGCGAGAAGTGCGGAAGCCGATGCGTCGGATCGCGCCAGCCCCACAACGCTGTGCCCTGCATTGTTTAGTTCCCGCACCACGGCCGAGCCGACGAAGCCCGTGGCTCCTGTTACAAAAACACGCATGATCTTCACCTTCCTGTGTCGTGCAGCACCTTGGCCGCGTTGGTGACAGGATAGTTCGTTGCCGCGGACGATCTATGCGCTATAATCCACATTATCTTTTCGATCGTCCGAGATGTGTTCATGGACCCGCTATCCAACGTGCTATCGCTGCTGAAGCCGAAAAACTATCTGTCGGCGGGTTTCGAGGCGGCGGCTCCATGGGCGATCCAGTTTCCCGATCAGCAGCGAGCGATAAAATGCGTCGCGGTCATCTCCGGCGAATGCTGGCTCTCTGTCGAGGGCATGGCGGATGGCGTTTGGCTCAAGCCGGGCGATTTCGCGCTGCTTCCGAGCGGCCGACCCTTCCTGATGGCAAGCGGCAGCGAGGTGGAGCCTGTGCCTGCCTCCGAGATATTCGATCCCTCGCGGCCCGGGCGGGTGACGCGTCTCAATGACGGCGACACGTTCTCCTCCGTCAGCAGCCGCTTCGGCCTCGAAAGCCAGCATGCCGGCCTGCTGTTGAAGGCCCTGCCGCCCATCGTGGTCATCAGGGACGAGGAGGGTAAGGCAGGGTTGCGCTGGTCGGTCGAGCGGATGATGCAGGAGATGCGGGAGCCGCAACCCGGCGGCTTTCTGGTGCTCCAGCATCTCGCCCATATGCTTCTGGTGCAGGCGCTCCGCCTGCATCTGGCGGATGGAGCAGGCTCGGTCGGCGCCGGCTGGCTGCTCGCCCTGTCGGACCGGCAGTTGAGCAGGGCGATGAGCGCGATCCACGACGCGCCCGGCCGGCGCTGGACACTCGAGGCTCTGGCCCTCGTCGCCGGCATGTCGCGCTCGAGCTTTGCCGAGCGGTTCCGGCAGATCGTCGGCATGGCGCCGATAGACTATCTGGCTCGCTGGCGCATGCTGCTTGCCTGCGACCGGCTGGAGAACACGGATCAACCCGTCTCCGTCATCGCACCCGCTCTGGGCTATGAGTCCGAAGCCGCCTTCAGCACCGCCTTCAAGCGGATCATCGGCTGTTCGCCTCGTCGCTATGCCCGCGACCGTGATCCCGAAGTGACGCCTTCGAATGAGCGGGCTGCTGTGACTGCCGGGGTTTCTCTGGCGCTGTGACGCGCGCTCCGTTCTCTCCGGCCCCGGAAACCTGTGCCTCGTGTCGTTCCGGGACTGGCACTCCTCCATCCCCCTGTGTATGCCTTGCCGTATCAATTATTCGGCGGCGCTTGGTCCGCGGCATGTGTTCAGGACGTTCGGGAACAAAACGTGGCAGTCTATACCGATATTACCGAAACCGACCTCAAGGATTTCCTCGCGCAGTATGAGGCGGGCGAGCTTCTGTCCTACAAGGGCATTGCCGAGGGCGTGGAAAACTCCAACTTCCTGCTGCACACCTCGAAGGGACCGTTGATCCTGACGCTCTATGAAAAGCGCGTGGAAAAGAACGATCTGCCCTTCTTCCTTGGCCTGATGCATCATCTGGCCGATGGCGGGCTTTCCTGCCCGCTGCCTCTGCCGCGCAAGGATGGCGCTCTTCTCGGCGAACTTTCCGGCCGCCCTGCCGCTCTCATTTCCTTCCTCGAAGGCATGTGGCTGCGCAAGCCGGAAGCCAGGCACTGCCGCGAAGTCGGCAAGGCTCTGGCCCAGATGCATGTCGCAGGCGAGGGCTTTACGCTCAAGCGCCCCAACGCATTGTCGCTCGAAGGCTGGAAGACGCTGTGGGCGAAGTCGAAGGACCGTGCCGACGAGGTGGAGAAGGGGCTGGAAGACGAGATCGGCGGCGAGATCGCCTTCCTTGCGGAAAACTGGCCGAAGGATCTTCCGGATGGCGTCATCCATGCCGATCTGTTCCCGGATAACGTCTTCTTCCTTGAAGACGGACTCTCCGGCCTGATCGACTTCTATTTCGCCTGCAACGATTTCCTGGCCTACGACCTGTCGATCTGCATCAACGCCTGGTGCTTCGAAAAGGATGGCGCCTATAATGTCACCAAGGGCATGGCGATGATCGAGGGTTACCAGTCGGTTCGGCCGCTTTCGGATGCCGAGGCCGAGGCGCTGCCGATCCTCTCGCGCGGTTCCGCCTTGCGCTTCTTCCTCACGCGCCTTTATGACTGGCTGACGACGCCGGCGCGCGCGCTGGTGGTCAAGAAGGACCCGCTGGAATACCTGCAGAAGCTGCGCTTCCACCAGAAGATCGCATCCGCAGCCGAATACGGAATGACCCGATGAAACATGTCGAGATTTTCACCGACGGCGCCTGCTCGGGCAATCCCGGCCCCGGCGGCTGGGGCGCGATCCTGCGCTATGGCGAGGTGGAAAAGGAACTGTTCGGCGGCGAAGCCGAAACCACCAACAACCGCATGGAACTGCTTGCCGCGATCTCGGCGCTGAACGCCCTGAAGACCCCGTGCGAGATCGACCTGCATACCGACAGCAAGTATGTCATGGACGGCATTTCCAAGTGGATCTTCGGCTGGAAGAAGAACGGCTGGAAAACCGCCGACAAGAAGCCGGTGAAGAACGGCGAACTCTGGCAGACGCTCGACGCCGCCAACCAGCGCCACAAGGTCAAGTGGCACTGGGTCAAGGGCCACGCCGGCCACCCGGAAAACGAACGCGCCGACGAGCTTGCCCGCAAGGGCATGGAGCCCTTCAAGAAACCCAACCTCGGCAAGGCGCTGCTGCAGGGGAAGTAGGCTGATTGTCGTGTATGCGAGAAGGCCGGTGCAATCATAAAAGCTGGCACTTTCGTTTTCACTTGATGGTGCGAGAAGATCTTGCGTCTGTTGGCTCGGTATTCCGTGAAAGTTTGATGATCCGGCGGTTTTCTGATAAGAGGACAGCATGGCCAAGTTTGATGGACGAGAAATCATTCCCGCAGAGTTCCCGGAGCTTGCCGCTCTCGTCTGGAACCGTGATCCTGCGCGTCCTATGGCAGCGGAAGAGGTCTTCGCCCTTTACGAGCGCAATTGGCGTTTCGTGGATCGCGACCGGCTGACTGAAACGGAACGGCGCCTCATCGAAGAACTGGCGGAAGAATACGGCCACGGCCGAATTCTCGCAGCCTGATCCGGCACCATCTTGCCTCCTGCCGGGGTTCGGGCCATCCTGCGGCCCAGAGCAATTCCAGCAAAAGTGTGAAGCGGTTTTGCGTCCGGAATACGCCAGATTGGCGCAGGAACCACTGAATGCCGTTCATCCGTCCCGAGCACAATTTGATAGCCGAGATACTCGGCTCCATGAACAATAACCGGCTCCTCGCAAGCAACTGCTTCTTTGGTGGCGGAACAGCGATTGTTCTGAAATACGGCGAGTATCGTAGATCCCTTGATCTCGATTTCCTCTGCGCCGATGTCGGTGGCTACAGGGAGTTGCGCAACGCTTTCTTTGAAGAAGGTGCCCGTGCTCTGTTTGCTCCGACCGTGAGGTCCCTGAGGGACGTAAGGGCGGATGGATATGGCATTCGTCTTCTTCTTGAATACAAGGGGCAACGTCTCAAGTTCGAGATTGTCAGGGAATCCCGTATTTCGCTGAGCGGCGATGTCGATCCCGTTCTCGGTGTGCCAATCCTCCGTATGGTTGATATGTTTACGGAAAAACTGTTGGCCAATGCCGACAGATGCTTCGATCGTTCCGTCGCCTATCGCGATGTAATCGACCTTGCCTGCCTGCTGGAGGACTGCGGGGAAATTCCTGCAGAGGCGATTGCGAAGGCGGAGGTGGCCTACGGCCCGGACATCGCTCGCAAGATGGCCGGGGTATTGAACCATCTCCTGGATACGGAGGAAATCCGGTATGCCACCAGCGTGATGGATATGGACTACCAACACGCTTTGCACGCAATTGCCAGTTTGCGGTTGGAGAGCAGGCGCCTTTGGCCCGAGGCGGGTATAACGGAGGACCCCAAGGTCATTCAGGACAACAATCCGGATTGATAACGGCTGCAGCGCTTCCCCGCAACGAAACGCTGCGTCGCATTCGTACCTTGCCAAGTGGCGCATTCTCCCTATCCTGCCGCCAACGATAGTTAAGGGAGACATCCATGATTCAGCACAACGTATTCCTGCGCTTCAAGGCCGCCACGCAGGCCGCCGAGAAAGAGGCGATCTACGATGCCATCGCTGCGCTGAAGGAAGTCGTGCCCGGTATGATCGATGTGAAGTTTGGCGCGAACGTTTCGCCGGAAGGACTGAACGGTGGCTATCTCGACGGTTTCGTCGTGACCTTCGAAGACGAGACCGTCCGCGATTATTATCTTCGCCACCCCGATCACATTGCTGTCGGCGAGCGTATCGTCCGGGCTACTGACGGTGGCCTCTCCGGTGTTCTGGTCTTTGATATGGTGGTGTAGGCGCGGCCCGTTTTTGCCCTGAAACGACTTTTTACAAACGAAAGCGGCGGGCAGCTTTCGCCACCCGCCGCAAATCCCCGAAAACGGGAAATGCTTATCCTTCCAGTCCGTCGAACAGGTCGCGCGCCGCGGCATTGGTGATGCGGCGGGTTTCCACTTCGTCGCGGCGGCTGGCGAGCAGTTCGGTCGCCATCAGCTGTTCGGCGAGATCCGCCGGCAGGGACAGGATGACCCGGCCTTCATTGGCGTTCAGCGCGCCGAGATCGGAGCGCTTCGCCGTCACCATGCCACCGGCCACCGTGTTGTTGGTGTCCGGATCGATCAGGATGAAGGCGCCGGTTGACCGGTTCTGCTCGTAAGGATCGAAGATCGCGGTTTCGTCGAAGGAGAGGTGTACCTTGCCGATGGCGTTCATCGGCAGCGCCTCGGCAGGGTTCCACTTGCCCGATTTCAGGTCGAGCTGGGAGATCGGTTGCACCAGAACGCGCTGGCGGCGCGAACCGCTCTTCAGCCAGTAGCGCTTGCCGGGCTGGATGCCGTCCGGCTGCAGCGCCACGATCTGCGCATCGAAGGCAAGACCCGTCTGCGGCTGGCTGTCGAGCGAGACGATCATGTCGCCGCGCGAGACGTCCACCTGACGGTCGAGCACCAGGGTGATGGCATCGCCCGCGACGGCTGCATTGCGCACGAGGTCGAAGGTGACGATCTGCTTGACGTTGGCGATTTGGCCCGACGGCAGGATGGCGACGCCATCGCCCGGCTTCACGGCACCGCCGGCAACCGTGCCCTGATAGCCGCGGAAGCTTTCGCCCGGGCGGCTGACGCGCTGCACGGGAAGACGGAAGCCGGTGGTCTGGGCCGAACGCAGGGTGGCGAGCTCCAGCGCCTCGACCAGCGTCGGGCCGTCATACCAGGGCATGACGGCATCGCCGGAGTAGACGACGTTTTCGCCCTTCAGCGCCGACATCGGGATGGCGGTCACCTGACGCACGCCGAGCGAAAGGGCGAGCGTGCGGAATTCGTTCGAAATCGCCTCGAAGCCGGCGCGGTCGTAATCGGTCAGGTCGATCTTGTTGACCGCCAGAACGAATTGCTTGATCCCCATCAGCGAGGCGATGGTGGCGTGGCGGCGCGTCTGTTCCAGAAGGCCGGCGCGGGCATCGACCAGCAGCACGGCGAGATCGGCGGTCGAGGCGCCGGTTGCCATGTTGCGGGTATACTGCTCGTGGCCGGGCGTGTCGGCGACGATGAAGGAGCGCTTCTCCGAGGAGAAATAGCGATAGGCGACATCGATGGTGATGCCCTGTTCGCGTTCGGCCTGCAGGCCGTCGAGCAGCAGCGCGAAGTCGGGCAGGCCGAGATCGTTCTGCTTGCCGGAGGATTCGCGGCGCAGCGTTGCGGCCTGGTCTTCCTTGACCGCCTTGGTGTCCCACAGGAGACGGCCGATCAGCGTCGACTTGCCGTCGTCAACCGAGCCGCAGGTGATGAGCCTCAGCGGACGCGAGTCGCGAGTGACGGGAGCCGGCTGTGCCTCGGGGATTGCCGTGGCGAGTACGGTTACGCTTGCGGTCATCTCAGAAATATCCTTCGCGTTTCTTCTTCTCCATCGAACCCGACTGGTCGCGGTCGATGGCCCGGCCCTGACGCTCGGACACGGTGGCAATTTCAAGCTCGGAGATCACGTCTTCCAGTGTGGTCGCATGCGAACGGATGGCGCCCGTGAGCGGGAAGCAGCCGAGCGTGCGGAAACGGATCATGCCTTCCTGCTTCACTTCGCCGGGCAGGAGTTCCAGGCGCGGATCTTCGGCGAAGATCATCATGCCGTCGCGCTCCACATAGGGACGCTTGGCGGCGTAGTAGAGCGGAACCAGCGGAATGTCTTCCGCCTGGATGTAGCGCCAGATGTCGACCTCGGTCCAGTTGGACAGCGGGAAGGCGCGAACGCTTTCGCCCTTGCGGATCATGCCGTTGTAGATGTTCCACAATTCGGGACGCTGGTTGCGCGGGTCCCAGCGGTGGTCGGGTGTGCGGAAGGAGTAGATACGCTCCTTGGCGCGGCTGGCTTCCTCGTCGCGGCGAGCGCCGCCGAAGGCAGCGTCATACTGGCCGGCATCGAGCGCCTGGCGCAGGGCCTCGGTCTTCATGATATCGGTATAGAGCGCCGAGCCATGGGTGAAGGGCGTGACGTTCTCGGTCGCGCCGCGCGGATTGGTGTGCACGATCAGGTCCAGATCGTAGCGCTCCACCATCTCGTCGCGAAACGCGATCATTTCCTTGAACTTCCAGCCGGTGTCGATGTGCAGCAGCGGGAAGGGCACGCGGCCGGGATAGAAGGCCTTGCGCGCCAGATGCAGCAGGACGGAACTGTCCTTGCCGATGGAATAGAGCATGACCGGCTTGTCGAACTCGGCGGCCACTTCGCGGAAGATGTGGATGGCTTCGTTTTCCAGCGCCTTCAGATGCGGATCGAGCGGCGGCTTGGCCGGTATATCCTTGGAATGCGGATCGAACTCGGAATGGTGCATTGTACTGTCCTGTTGATCCGGGAGGCCGGATCCGTTCTCGGTTGCCCTTGTGGCTGATTTGGTCAGGCGATGGTGGATGCGATCGGCGTTGCCGCTGCTTCGGGGACATGCAGGCCGCATTCGCGCTTTTCGTCGTTTTCCCACCACCAGCGTCCCGCGCGCTCCGGCTCGCCGGGCTTGATCGCCCGCGTGCAGGGCTCGCAGCCGATGGAGGGATAGCCGCGCTTGTGCAGCGGGTTGATCGGAACCGCCTGAGCCTCGACATAGGCGTCGATATCCTCGATCGACCAGTCTGCCAGCGGGTTGACCTTGATGAGGTTGCGTTCCGCATCATATTCCGCAAACGGCGTTGCGGCGCGGTTGCCGGATTGTGCGCGGCGCAGGCCCGTGACCCAGATTGCGGCGCCAGCCAGTGCCTTGCCCAGCGGCACCAGCTTGCGCACATGACAGCAGGCGTGGCGGGCTTCGACACTCTCGTAGAAGCCGTTCAGGCCATACTTCGCCGCATAGGCGTCGATGTCATCCTGCTCGGGCCGGAATTTCGTGATCGTGATGCCGAAGCGTTCTTCGGTCTCGGCGATCAGGTCGACCGTTTCCTTGAACAGCCGTCCGGTTTCCAGCGTGGCGACCTCGATCGGCAGCCCTGCAAGCCCGATGGCTGCGGTGATCACCTGATCCTCTATGCCGAGGCTGGTGGTGAAGACGGCACGTCCTCCAAGCGCCGAGACGAGGCGCAGACGCTCCGTGAGATCGGCATTGGCGAGGGTGGTGTCCAGTGATGCGATGGCTTCGGGGGAATTTTGAATGCTCATAATTCTCTTCCTGCTTGTGAGGCGAAGTATCCCGTATTTCGCAGGCCGCGAACAGGAATTGCCTTTCAAGCAGACGAAGATGAAGAGCAAATATCTCTCTTCGCGCGAACAAAGGCGGGAATTCGTCCCGGTTTTGCCGCGCGGCAGTCTCTGGCGACAAACGCCAAAGCCATATCGGAATAAGTTATAACGCACTATCTCTACCAAATCAATAGACTTAATCGCGGTCGTTTCGTTTCCCTGTTTGCCCGGTGCAGGGATTTGAAAAAACGCCCGAATTCGGCTATCCCGACGAGACGCGGATGCGTATCCGCGGCAAGTGGTGATTTCAGATGATTTCCCAAAAGGCGAAATATGCGCTCAGGGCGCTGACCGTGCTGGCCCGTGCGGATGCCGGTGATCCCGTGCAGATTTCCGATATCGCAGACCGTCAGAAGATCCCCAAGAAGTTTCTCGAGCAGATCCTTCTCGATCTCAAGCGGGCAGGGTTCGTCGAAAGCCGCCGTGGAAAGCAGGGTGGCTATCTTCTGCTGCGTCCCGCATCCGAGATCACCTATGGCGAAGTGCTGCGCCTGATCGACGGGCCGATTGCGCCCTTGCCCTGTCTTTCGCTCACCGCCTATCGCCGCTGCGAGGATTGTGACGGAGAGAGCGACTGCGATATCCGTCATGTCTTTGCCCGTGTCGCGGATGAAACCCGGGCCGTGCTGTTCTCCACGACATTCGCCGATACGCTCGGCGAGCATGCGCGGGTTCCGGTCGCCCTGGAGCGGGTGAACTGACCGCCAAAATAACGCTGCGGCGCAAAAAAACTGTCATCGGCGGCCGTTTAAGTGCAAAGTTGCGAAATCGGTTTTTCTGCGAATGGCCGGTTTGGCGAACGATTTGCTCCTCGGAAAATGCGCATTTTGGGCCATCATTTTCCGACTGATGCAGCGTGGAGGTACTGTTTTGCTATTTTTCCGGCCGCGTTGACTAACACGACCTGACCGGTAGAGTTTACGACAGGGATAACGAGGAAAGGAACGAGTGCCATGAACAGCTTTCTGAAACAGGTAAGCGGCCTTCTGGTCGGGCTCTCTCTGAGCGCAAGTGCGGCCACGATGGCTTACGCAGACACGAAGCTCCTCAATGTGTCGTATGATCCGACGCGCGAGTTCTACAAGGAATACAACGAGGCCTTCGCCAAGCACTGGAAGGCCGAGACGGGCGAGGATGTAACGATCCAGCAGTCTCACGGCGGTTCCGGCAAGCAGGCCCGCTCCGTCATCGACGGCCTCGACGCCGATGTCGTTACGCTGGCGCTCGAAAGCGACATCAACGCGATCGTGGACAACGGCGGAAAGATCGCCAAGGACTGGCGCACGCGCCTGCCCAACAATTCGGCGCCTTATACCTCCACCATCGTCTTCCTCGTCCGCAAGGGCAATCCCAAGGGCATTCACAACTGGGGCGATCTGGTGAAGGGCGACGTGCAGATCGTCACCCCCAACCCGAAGACCTCTGGCGGTGCCCGCTGGAACTATCTGGCGGCATGGGCCTGGGCGAACGAGGAGTTCGGCGGTGACGAGGCCAAGATCAAGGAATACATCACCGAACTGTTCAAGCGGGCTCCGGTTCTCGATACCGGCGCGCGCGGCTCCACCGTCACCTTCGCCCAGCGCCAGATCGGCGATGTGCTGCTCGCCTGGGAGAACGAGGCCTACCTGGCCGGCGCGGAATTCGGCGAGGATGCTTTCGACATCGTCGTTCCGCCGATTTCCATCCTGGCCGAGCCGCCGGTTGCCGTCGTCGACGCCAATGTCGATGCCAAGGGAACCCGCAAGGCAGCGGAAGCCTATCTCCAGTATCTCTATTCGGACGAAGGCCAGAACCTTGCCGCCAAGCATTTCTACCGTCCGTCCAAGCGCGAGGTGGTCGCTCCCGAACTGCTGAAGGCCCTGCCGGATATCAAGCTGGTCACCATCGACGACCCGATCTTCGGCGGCTGGGCCAAGGCGCAGCCGGCCCACTTCGGCGACGGCGGCATCTTCGACCAGATCTACAAGCCCGCCAAGTAAGTTGACGATCCTCCCGGATGGCAAGCCCCGATCTTGAACGGTCGGGGCTTGTCGCATGAAGATTTGCAGGCATGATGAAAAGCGCGATGACGCGATGACGGGAACTTTCATGAAAAACTGGCGACAGCCGAGCATCCTGCCGGGTTTCGGCCTCACGCTCGGCTATACCATCTTCTACCTGACGGTGATCATTCTGATCCCGCTCGCCGCCCTGATATGGCGCTCCACCGCGCTCGGCTGGCAGGAATTCCTCGCGATAGCCCTGGACGAACGCACGCTCCGTTCGCTGGAGGTGAGCTTCGGTTCGGCGCTGATGGCCGCAGGCATCAACATGGTCTTCGGCGTCGTCACGGCCTGGGTGCTGGTGCGCTACCGGTTTCCCGGACGTCGCCTGCTCGATGCGGTAATCGATCTGCCTTTTGCCCTGCCGACTGCGGTCGCCGGCATTGCGCTTGCCGCGCTTTATGCGCCGAAGGGCTGGATCGGGCAGTTGTTTGCGCCGCTCGGCATCAAGATCGCCTTCACCCCGGCCGGCATCGTCGTCGCGCTGATCTTCGTCGGCCTTCCCTTCATCGTGCGCACCGTGCAGCCGGTGATGGAAGAGCTTGACCGCGAGGTCGAGGAAGCCGCGGCAACCCTTGGCGCGAGCCGTTTCCAGACGCTGTTTTATGTCGTTCTGCCGGCGCTGGTTCCGGCGATCCTTACCGGCTTTGCGCTGGCCTTCGCCCGCGCCGTCGGCGAATACGGCTCGGTCATCTTCATTGCCGGCAACATTCCCTATGTTTCGGAGATCGCGCCGCTCCTGATCGTCATCCGCCTCGAGGAATTCAATTACGCCGGCGCGACCTCGATTGCCTCGATCATGTTGCTGATCTCGTTCGCCATGCTGCTGTTGATCAATCTTCTGCAGATGTGGAGCCGCAGGAGGTACAGCAATGTCCGATAAAGCCCGTACCTTTCACGAAGCCGCAACCGAAACGCCGGTCTGGCGCTGGGTGCTGACCGCAATCGCCGTCGCCTTCATGCTGCTGGTCGTCGTGCTGCCGCTCGTTCTCGTCTTCGTCGAGGCCTTTCGCAAGGGGGCCGAGGAATTCCTCGCCTCGCTGGCAGAACCGGATGCGGTCTCCGCCATCCGCCTGACGCTGACCGTTGCCGCCATCTCGGTGCCGCTCAACCTCGTCTTCGGCATTGCCGCCGCATGGTCGATCGCCAAGTTCGAATTCCGCGGCAAGACCTTCCTGATCACGCTGATCGACCTGCCTTTCTCGATCTCGCCGGTCATTTCCGGTCTGGTCTATGTGCTGCTGTTCGGCGCGCAGGGCTTTCTCGGTCCCTGGCTGAAAAGCTACGGCATCGAGATCATCTTCGCCGTGCCGGGCATCGTGCTTGCGACCGTTTTCGTGACCTTCCCCTTCATCGCCCGCGAACTCATCCCGCTGATGCAGGAACAGGGCTCCGGCGACGAGGAGGCGGCCCTTTCGCTCGGTGCTTCCGGCTGGCAGACCTTCTGGTATGTGACGCTGCCCAATATCAAGTGGGGCCTCCTCTATGGCGTGCTGCTCTGTAACGCGCGTGCCATGGGTGAGTTCGGCGCCGTCTCCGTCGTATCCGGCCATGTCCGCGGCCTGACGGAAACCATGCCGCTGCACATCGAGGTTCTCTACAACGAATACAATTTCGTCGCGGCCTTCGCGGTCTCGACGCTTCTCGCTCTCCTTGCCCTCGTCACGCTGGCGCTCAAGTCCATTCTCGAGCTGCACTACGGCGACGAAATCGCGGCAAGCCGGAAACACTGAAAGGTCTCTCCCCCATGGATGTAAACATCAAGAATATCCGCAAGGAGTTTGGCCAGTTTCCGGCTTTGCACGACATTTCGCTGTCGATCCGCTCCGGCGAACTCATCGCGCTGCTCGGCCCTTCCGGTTCGGGCAAGACGACCCTGCTTCGCCTGATCGCCGGCCTTGAACAGCCGACTGCCGGGCAGATCTTCTTCGGCCACAACGATGCCTCGGAAAAGACGGTGCAGGAACGCCATATCGGCTTCGTCTTCCAGCATTATGCGCTGTTCCGCCATATGACGGTGGCCGATAACATCGCCTTCGGTCTCAAGGTCCGCCCGAAGGCGACCCGCCCGCCGACCGCCGAAATCCGCAAGCGCGTCTCCGACCTGCTCGACATGGTGCATCTGACCGGCCTCGAAAAGCGCTATCCGGCCCAGCTTTCCGGCGGTCAGCGCCAGCGCGTGGCGCTCGCCCGCGCCATGGCGATCGAGCCGACGGTGCTGCTGCTCGACGAGCCGTTCGGCGCGCTCGACGCCAAGGTCCGCAAGGAACTACGCCGCTGGCTGCGGGAGTTCCACGATCGCACCGGCCACACCACCTTCTTCGTCACCCATGACCAGGAGGAAGCGCTCGAACTTGCCGACCGCGTCGTGGTGATGAGCCAGGGCAAGATAGAGCAAGTCGGCACCGCGGACGACGTCTACGATACGCCGAACTCTCCCTTCGTCTTCTCCTTCATCGGCGAATCCTCCCATATCCCGGTGACCGTCCGCGACAATACGGTCCTGTTCCAGGGCGAACCGATCGGCATCACCGAGCAGGGCGCCGATAGCGCCGGCGAACTCTTCTTCCGTCCGCAGGATGTGGAGATCACCGGCGACAAGGCCTCGCTCTACGGCAAGGTCACGGCATGTCGCCGTCTCGCCGGAACCCGCATTGCCGAAATCGACATCGCCAATGAGGGCCATGAACCCTACCACCTCGAAATCGAGGTGCCTCTCGACGCTCCCGTCGCCGTCGGCGCCGAAATCCGCTTCCGCCCGACGCGGTGGAAGCTGTTTCGCAAGTAGGGCGCGGTACTCGGGCACAGAATAAAGGGGCCGGTCTCGGATCCGGCCCCTTAACAAGACTGAAGACCCGGTAAGCAAGGTCACCGAAACCCTTTGTTGCGCTGGTTGGCGCTTCAATCGGGGTTGTGAGGTAAGTCGCCGGGATGCGGCGGCCTAGGGTGGAACTGATGCCGGTACAGGTCTCACGCCGACTTGCGGCGCAGCACGACGAAGGACGCTGCCGCAGCGGCAATTCCGAAGATCGCCCATGTGAACGGCAGGATGTCGGCTGTCTCGCTGCGGATAGGCAGGACGGTGACGGTTCCCGGTGAACTCTCGAAACCGGCCTTGCCCTCTGCCTTGGCTTCGGCGATCTGCTCCGGCGAGACCACCCATTCGGCGTTCGTCATCTTGTCCTTCACCATCGCTCCGCCTGCTACGGCAAGACCGATCAGAAGGGAAATGAGGATACGCTTTGTCGTGTTCATTCGTTTTCTCTCTCATGTTGACCTTTTCGGTATCTGGACCAAACGCCAAGGTTTTTCAATGCCATGGCGCCGGCCGTCCAACGCTTAGATCCGGGCCAGAACGCATTGTATCAGTCTTTCTTCAAAGACCTTGGCCAGCATGCCTTCATTGGACCGGTTGCCGCGAACCAGGGAGGTAAGGACGAGCGCGATTTCGCCCACGGTCGCCGTTTCGAGGGCCGCCGGTTCCGAGCAGAGGTGATGATATCTTTCGCGTTCGGCCTCGCCGCGCCAGTTTACATCGGGACGCACCCAGTTTCCCTTGTCCGCGGCCCGCAGAAAATCTTGAGCGCCTTTTGAAAAGGCATAAAACGGCAGCTGGACTGCTCCGTCCTTGCTATCTCCACCTCCCCACTTGCCGAATACGAAGTGCGGAGCGGCGAACAGGGTAGCAAAGGGGAAGAGGGGTGCTGGATCGGGCGGCGGTTGCGCGGTGGATGATGTCCTCGAAACTCAAGAGGGAGAGGCCGTGCTAACCTTCAGCCTAGGAGGAAACGGGAACCTTTACGCGGCTTCAGCACTTTTACGGACATCACAATCCACAGGAGTGTACGCCATGCTCAGTACCAACACCTGGCTGAAAATCATTTGTGCCATGATGATCAACGCCGTGGTTTTCGGCGTCGGCGCCGTTACGGTCTTGATGATACCCGCTCTCGCGGCTCAAGCGAAATACCTCATCCCGGCGGTTGTCGTGATCAGCTTTGTCTCCGCCCCGTTCATCGCTTCCCTGATCGCGTCACGCATGCGTTTGCGCAACTGGGGCAAGGAACACTGGCGGGAAGGTGACCTGATTTCCGGTTAGCCCAATTCCAGAAAAAGTGGAACCGGGTTTGCTGGAATTGCGTGAAGACAAAAGCCCGAGCATTCGAGGCGATCAGTTTTCGCAGAAAATGTTCAATGCCAGCCTTCCGTTGAGAGGCTGGCATTGATGAGAAGTCGCTTGCGGTTCAGGTCGCTTCATTCTCCGCCTTGGCCAGAGCGCGTTTGATGCGTACCCCTTCGGCGATCCAGGCGCGGGAAAGGCCGTGATAGAGCGGTTCGCGCGAGATCATGCGCGAGGTCACGTAGCCGAGCATGGCGGCTGCCATCAGGCTGATGATGCCCTCGTGGCTGTCGGTCATCTCCAGAATGATGACGAATGCGGTCATCGGTGCCTGCACCACGCCGGCGAAGTAACCGGCCATGCCGAGCACGGCGGCAAGACCGACGCTGACCCCGAGCAGCTGGCCGATGCTGCTGCCAAGCCCTGCGCCCACCGAAAGTGACGGCGCAAAGATTCCACCCGGAATGCCCGAGGCCATGGACAGGAAGGTGGCGGCGAGCTTGGCGACGAAATAGCCGTAGGGCAGGGCATCGCCTTCGATCGCGCCGCGCGCCTGTTCATATCCGGTGCCGAAGGTGCTTCCGCCGGCGGCAACACCGATGATGGCGACGAGCATTCCGCAACCGGTCGCAACGGCCACGCTGCGCTTGAGCGGCGCCGACTGCACCCATCGCTTGATCCTTTGCGACAGCCGAAGCGCGCCCGCCGAAAACATCGCGCCGAAAGCGCCGCCGACGATGCCGCAGGCAATGACGGCGAACCATTCGCGGGCCGTTCCGACCGAAAGCGAGGTCGCGCCGAAATAGGTGTAGCTGCCGACAAGCCCGAGCGCCGAGATGCCGGAAAGGATCACGGCGGTCAGCACGAGGCTGTTTGCCCGCGACTGATAGGTGCGGCTCATTTCCTCGATGGCAAAGACGATGCCGGCAAGTGGCGTGTTGAAGGCGGCGGCAATGCCGGCGGCGGATCCGGCAAGGATCAGCCCCTGCGCCTGCGCCATTCCGCCGATGCGGGCGGAAAGCAGCATGATCGACGCGCCGACCTGAACCGTCGGCCCCTCGCGCCCGATAGAAGCGCCGAAGAAGAGGCCGCTCACCGTCAGCAGGATCTTGCCGACCACGAGCCGGAGCGAAAGCAGCCGGCTGCGCTCGTCTTCGCCGCGCAGATGCCGCGCGGCGATGGCCTGCGGAATGCCGGAGCCCTGGGACGCCGGAAAGACCGTGAACGCCAGCCAGGAGCAGAGCGCAAAGCCGAGCGGCGTCAGGACGAGCGGCAGCAGGAACGACCATCGCCCTGCGGTCAGCATGCCGTTGAACAGGTGTTGCGCGCCGTCGGCCAGCTTGGCGAAGGCAACCGAGATGATGCCGATTGCCAGCGCGCCTGCCCAGAACACGGCGCGCGGTTTCCACGCCCGCCAGGAGCCCCACATCACGCGGGATCGCCGCAGCAGCTTCGATTTCCTGTAATTGTTCGGCATGAGCTTTGCGTCTCGGCGGAGCGGAAATTGCGGCGCCGGAGCGCTGAAGCAATTTACGTACTCTCTGGCCGGGCGCAGGCCATAAGCCTTAGACCCTCGACTTGGCAGAAGACAAGTGCCGTCACCCGTCGATGACGGCTTTTGTCGCTTTACCTGTCACTCGTCTCCCAGCGCGGATTGATCCACGGTTCCTGATTGGAGCGGGGCAGGGGCTGCTTGCCGAGAATGTGGTCTGAGGCCTTTTCGCCGGTCATGATCGACGGGCCGTTGAGATTGCCGTAGGTGATATCAGGGAAGATGGACGAATCCGCGACGCGCAGGCCTTCGATGCCGATGACGCGGCATTCGGAATCGACCACCGCCATAGGATCGTCCTTCGAACCCATCTTGCAGGTGCCGCAAGGGTGATAGGCGCTTTCCAGATGCTCCCGCAGGAAGGCGTCGATCTCATCGTCGGTCTGTACATGGTCGCCGGGCTGGATTTCCGAGCCGCGATAATGGTCGAACGCCTTCTGGCCGAAGATCTCGCGGGTAAGCCGCACGCAATGGCGGAACTTCACCCAGTCCTCCTCGGTGCTCATGTAGTTGAAGCGGATCACCGGATCGGCCATCGGGTCGGAGGACCGGAGCGTCACGCTGCCCCGCGACTTCGAGTGATTATAACCGACATGCACCTGGAAACCGTGGCTGTCGGCCGCCGCCTTGCCGTCATAGGAGATCGCGACGGGCAGGAAATGATACTGGATGTCGGGCTGCCTGACGCCCGGCGCCGAGCGCACGAAGGCGCAGCTCTCGAACTGGTTGGAAGCGCCGAGACCGGTGCCGGAAAACAGCCATTGCGCACCGGCGACCCCCTGCCAGAACCAAGGCAGCCAGGAATAGAGCGAGACCGGCTTGGTCGAGACCTGCTGGAAATAGAATTCCATGTGGTCCATCAGGTTGGCGCCGACGCCGGGACGGTCGAGCTTCACCTCGATCCCCATCTCCTTCAGATGCGCGGCCGGCCCGATGCCGGAGAGCAGCAGCAGCTTCGGCGAGTTGAACGACGAGGCGGCGACGATCACCTCGCGGTTCGCCTTCACCACTTCTATTCTGCCGTTGCGCTCGATTTCCACGCCGACCGCACGACCGTTCTCGATCACGATCCTGCGGGCGAAGCAGCGCACCAGTTCGACATTCGGCCGCTTCAGCGCGGGCTTCAGATAGGCATTGGCGGCGGACCACCGGCGCGACTTCCAGATGGTCTGCTCCATCAGGCCGAAGCCTTCCTGCTTCTCGCCGTTATAGTCGTCCGTGGTCTCGAAACCCGCTTGCTTGCCAGCCTCGACGAAGGCCTTGAACAGCGGGTTCTTCACCGGCCCGCGCTGCACATGCAACGGCCCGTCGGTGCCGCGCCAGCCGTCCTGCCCGCCGTGGGAGCTTTCCATGCGCTTGAAGTAGGGTAGCACGTCGGCATAGCCCCAGCCCTTCGCACCGGCCTCTTCCCAGCGGGTATAGTCTTCCGCGGACCCGCGAACATACACCATGCCGTTGATCGAGGACGAACCGCCGATCACCTTGCCGCGCGGCGCGGTGATACGCCGGTTGTTGAGGTTCGGCTCGGGCTCGGAGAGATAGCCCCAGTTGTAACGCTTCATGCTCATCGGCCATGCCAGCGCCGCCGGCATCTGGATGAACGGCCCGGCATCCGACCCGCCATATTCCAGCACCATGACCTTATGCTTGCCGTCCTCGGACAGCCGGTACGCCATGGCCGAACCCGCCGAGCCGGAACCGATGATGATGAAATCTGCGTTTTGCATGGTGTTCCCCAAAATTGACCTTTTGCCCCTCATCCGGCTGCCGCCACCTTCTCCCCGCAAGCGGGGAGAAGGAACGCGCCCTTGACCTCTTCGCCTCTTTCCGACGTTGCGGGTGGACGATGCCTTTACGTCCAGCGTCCCCTCGCCCCGCTTGCGGGGAGAGGGTCAGGGTGAGGGGCAAATCCAAAAAACTTGCCGTATGCTTTCCCCTTCCGTTCCTCTCGCAAACCCGTTCTGGGGTCGCGGGATATTTGCCGCTTGCCGATCTCCCCCCTGAGGGGGAGCTGCCCGGCAGGGCAGAGGGGGGTAGCGACGAGCGGGAGGCCGGCCCTCCCTCTGTCGGCTACGCCGACATCTCCCCCTCAGGGGGGGAGATCAGCCGAAACCTCTCAATACGGCGCCTCGCACTTGCCCATGCCGACATAGACGGTCTTGAGTTCGGAATAGTGCTCGATGGCTGCCAGCGAGTTCTCGCGGCCGAAGCCCGACTGCTTGGACCCGCCGAACGGAATTTCGACCGGGCAGAGATTGTAGGTGTTGATCCACAGCGTGCCGGCCTCGATTTCGTCGACCACCCGGTGGGCGCGGGAAAGATCGGCGGTGAAGACGCCGCCGGCGAGGCCGAACTCGCTGGAATTGGCGCGTGCCAGCACTTCCGCTTCATCGGTGAAATCGAGCATGCACATCACCGGCCCGAAGATTTCCTCGCGCGCGATGGTCATGCTGTCGGTCACATCGGCGAACACGGTCGGCTGGACGAAATAGCCTTCGCCGGAAACGTTGTTGGGAATGCCGCCGCCGGTGACGAGCGTGGCGCCCTCGGCCTTGCCCTTCTCGATATAGCCCAGCACCTTCTCTCGCTGCGCCCAGGAGACCATCGGCCCCATCTGGGTGGCTTCCTTCTGCGGGTCGCCGATCAGGATCGCCTCGGTGCGTTCCTTCAGACGGGCGAGGAACTGCTGTTTGATACCTTTCTGCACGAAGACGCGCGTGCCGTTGGAGCAGACCTGTCCGGTCGAATAGAAGTTGCCGAGCATGGCGCCGGAAATGGCGCTTTCGACATCGGCGTCGTCAAACACGATCAGCGGCGACTTGCCGCCGAGTTCCATCGTCACATGCTTCAGTCCGCCGGCAGCGGCCGCTGCCACCTTGCGGCCGGTCGGAACCGAGCCGGTCAGCGAAACCTTGGCGACATCGGGATGGTTGACGAGCAGCGGGCCGGTGTCGCGGTCGCCCTGGATGACGTTGTAGACGCCCTTCGGCAGGCCTGCCTCGATCAGGATTTCGGCGATCTTCAGCGCGCCGAGCGGCGTCGTTTCCGAAGGTTTGAACACCATGGCATTGCCGGCGACGAGAGCCGGCGCACCCTTCCAGCAGGCGATCTGCTGCGGATAGTTCCATGCGCCGATGCCCACGCAGACCCCGAGCGGCACGCGTTTGGTATAGGCCCAGTCACCGCCGAGAGGAATGTGCGAGCCGTTCATGGCGGCGGGTGCGACGCCGCCGAAGAATTCGAAGGCGTCAGCGCCCGAGGTCGGATCGGCGACGATGGTTTCCTGGATCGGCTTGCCGGTGTCGAGCGTTTCGAGTTCGGAAAGCTCGCGGTTCTTCTCGCGGATGATCTCGGCGGCGCGCTTGAGGATGCGGCCGCGCGCCATCGGGCTCATTGCCGCCCATTCCTTCTGCGCGCGCTTGGCGGACGCGATCGCCTTCTCGACGATGGCGGGCGTTGCCGCATGCAGCTTGGCGATCACCTCGCCGGTCGCGGGGTAGATGCTCTCGATGACGGTGCCTTCGGTATCCTCGACATATTCGCCGTCGATGAAATGGGAGGCGGGGGCTGGGCTTTCATTCTTTAACTCTCACTTCGTCAAAATTGACCATCACGTGCTCGCGATAGGCATGGCGTTCGCAAAGCCGGGCGTAATAGGCTTTCAGATTGGGCAGATCGGCGCGCTCGATATCGAGATCATAGTAGCGATAGAGCAGCTGACCGAACATGATGTCGGCAACGGTCAGGTCGTTGCTTGCAAGGAAGTCGTGCTTGCCGAGCTGTGCCTCGGCGATGGCGAGCCGTTTCATGAGCAGCACGACCGCCTCGGCAATCGCCTGCGGGTTGCGCTTTGCGGAGGGCGTGCGGACGAGCGGCACGAAGATGCGATCAAGAAACAGCGCCGCGACGGTCACCTTCGACCATTCCGCCCATTTGTCGACCTGCGCGCGCGCCGACAGGTCTTCGGGCCAGAACGGGCCGGTGCCGTATCTGCTGGCCAGATAACGCACGATGGCGGCGCTTTCGAACAGCGGCTCGTCGTTCCCGTCCTTGAGCACGGGAACGAGACCGTTGGGGTTCATGGCCAGGAATTCGGGCGTGTCGTTTACGCCATAGGTGAAACCGGCGTCGATCCGCCGATACTCGAGTCCGAGTTCTGCGATCGTCCACATCACCGCCTGCAGGTTTATCGATGTTCTCCGGCCCCAGACTGTCAGCATGGTCACTCTCCGCGCGGATAGCGTTTGGATTCCTCGAGATTGTCGAGGTTCATGTGGTTGCGCATGTAGCGCTCGGACGCCTTCTGCAAAGGCTGGTAATCCCAGGGGAAGTAGGCGCCGTTTCTCAGCGCCTCGTAGACCACCCAGCGCCGCGCCTGGCTCTCGCGCACGGCGGCATCGAATTCGGCCATGTTCCAGCGCGCCTCGCGCCTGGCGCGGAAGCCGGCGAGGACGTCGGCATGGGCCGGATCGGCGGCGAGGTTCTCAAGCTCCAGTGGGTCGCTCTCCAGATCGAAGAGCTGCTCCGGGTCTAGTTCGCAATGGACGTATTTCCACTTGCCCTCGCGAATGCCGACGAGTGGCGCGTAGGAGGCTTCCGCTGCATATTCCATCAGCACGGGAGCGGTGCGCATCTCGCCGTCGATCATGCCCTTGAGGCTGATGCCATCGGTCCACGGCATGATCTCGTCGATCGAAATGCCGGCGAGATCGCAAAGCGTCGGTGTCACGTCTAGGTTCGAAGTCGGGGTGACATGCAGGCCGGCGGCAATGCCCGGACCGGCGATCATCAGCGGCACGCGGGCCGAACCCTCGAAGAAGTTCATCTTGAACCACAGCCCGCGCTCGCCCAGCATGTCGCCATGGTCGGAGCAGAAGAAGATCAGCGTGTCGTCAAGCTGGCGTGTGCGCGTCAGCGTGTCGATCAGTTCGCCCACCTTGTCGTCGAGATAGCTGATATTGGCGAAATAGGCCTGACGCGAGCGGCGCACGTTCTCGTCGGTGATGTCGAAGCTCGCATAGTCGCAGGATTTCAGGATGCGCTGCGAATGCGGGTCCTGTTCCGCCAGCATGCCGACTTCCGGCGTCAGGTGCGCGCAGTCGTTATAGAGATCCCAATATTGTTTACGCGCCACATAAGGGTCGTGCGGATGGGTGAAGGAAACGGTGACGCACCAGGGGCGGCGGTCCTTTTCGTCATTCTCGCGGGAAAGCTGGTAAATCTTCTGATTGGCGAGGAAGGCGACCTCGTCGTCATATTCCATCTGGTTGGTGATCTCGGCGACGCCGGCGCCCGTCACCGATCCCATGTTGTGATACCACCAGTCGATGCGCTCGCCCGGCTTGCGATAATCCGGTGTCCAGCCGAAATCGGCCGGATAGATATCGGTGGTCAGCCGGTCCTCGAAGCCATGCAGCTGGTCCGGGCCGACGAAATGCATCTTGCCCGATAGCGCGGTGTAATAGCCGGCGCGGCGCAGGTGATGGGCAAAGGTCGGGATGGAGGAGACGTATTCGGCGGCGTTGTCGTAGACCCTCGTACGAGACGGCAGCTGTCCCGCCATGAAGGAGGCGCGGGCAGGGGCGCAGAGCGGCGAGGACGTATAGTTGTTGCGGAACCGCGCGGAACGGGCGGCCAGTACCTTGAGATGCGGCGCATGCAGGAAGTCCGCCGGCCCGTCGGGAAAGAACTTCCCGTTGAGCTGGTCGACCATGATGATCAGAATGTTCGGTCGCTTCGTCGTCATGCCCTGTTCTTTCCCGTTCCCACTTGTTCTGTCTCTTTTGCCCCTCATCCGGCTGCCGCCACCTTCTCCCCGCAAGCGGGGAGAAGGGACATGCGGGACGCCTCGACTTCCTCTATTCCCGTCATTGGGAACGGGAATAGAGACAGCGCGGCTAGCCTCTTCTCCCCGCTTGCGGGGAGAAGGTCCCGGCAGGGGGATGAGGGGCCTTTTTTCCGCTCGTTCCGGTGGAGACACGTGCCAGCTGCCCCTCGATATAGTCCTCGACGAGCGCCACCGACGCATCGATGCTGACAGGTGCCGACCTCAGACTTTGCCGGATATAGAGCCCGTCGATCATCGCGGCCGCGCCCTGTGCGATGCGGCTTGCGTCACCGGCTGATGCAAGCGGCTTCAGCGCCGAAACAAGATTGGAGTTGAGCCGGCGCGCGTAGACTTCAAGGAGACGGCGGACCTCTTCCGAGCGCTGCGCCTCGACGTAGAAGGCGAGCCATGCGGCCACCGTTTCGTCGGCGAACTGGTCGGCGTGGAAGCTCACCCGGATAACCGACGAAAACCGCTCGCGCGGCGTCCGCGCCTGCCGGAGTGCGGTGACGGCATCCGACCGCAACTGGCGAAGCAGCGCCCGCACGGTCTCGATCAGCAGCTGTTCCTTGGAGCCGAAATAGTGATGCGCCAGCGCCGGCGAAACGCCTGCCTGCCGGGCGATCTCCGACATGGTGACGGAAAGCGAGCCGTGATGACCGATGGCGCGCAGCGCGGCATCGACCAGCGCCTTGCGGCGTACCGGCTCCATTCCGATTTTCGGCATGCAAGATCCTTCCCGGATTCCTGTCGTAACGCCGTCAGTTTATTTTTGATTGACTCGTCAATCAATAAAAAATGCGCCACGATCCGGCCTGTCACCGTCGCTTTCGGGCGCTATCTTTCATCTTCTATTGTCACGAGAGTTTGAAAGCGCGATGGTAGGCAATTAGATCGATTGATTAAAAAAAGGAGATGCCATGATGCTTGAAGAAACGAGGCCTGTCCGTTTTTCCGAATTGCGTGCCAAGTGGGGCTGGCTGGTGGCGCTGGGCGTCATCATGCTGATCCTGGGCGGGATCGCGCTTGCCAACCTTTTCCTCGCCACCGTCGCCTCAGTCTATTAC
This sequence comes from Rhizobium sp. ACO-34A, assembly GCA_002600635.1. Lineage (NCBI taxonomy): Bacteria > Pseudomonadati > Pseudomonadota > Alphaproteobacteria > Hyphomicrobiales > Rhizobiaceae > Rhizobium > Rhizobium sp. ACO-34A. The sequence continues at coordinate 1,366,541 of CP021371.1, forward strand.
GTCGGTGCGCTGATGCTGGTTGGCGGCGTTCTGCATGTCGCTCATGCCTTTCAGGTGCGTGGCTGGGAAAGCGTGCTGTTCTGGGCCTTGAGCGGACTGCTGTACCTGAGGCTGGTCTCCTGACCTTTGCCAACCCGTTGCTTGCCTCGGCCATCCTGACCCTGCTCATCGGCGCCGCATTGCTGTTTGCCGGCCTTGCTCGCCTCTGGGTCGGCTTCAAGCTCAAGGGTACGGACGGTTGGGGCTGGATCGTGCTGAGCGGCGTGGTCACCACGCTTGCCGGTATCATCATCGCCATTGGCTGGCCGGTCAACAGCCTGTGGATTCTCGGCCTGTTCCTCGCAATCGACCTCGTCATGCAGGGCTGGTCGCTGGTCGCGCTTGGCCTCGCGCTGAAGCGCTGAAGCTTCCCGCCGCCGGTGATCCTGGCGTCTCCGGCGGCGTGATGTCTGTCACAAAAGTTTCATGAAGCATTCACGTGCGGGAAAGGTTTTCTTGACGAAGTGCAGGCCACATTGATGCCATAAAAATTAACAGGTTTGGAGAAGAAGAAATGGTTCCGGGCGCAGTGGTGGAGGCTGGCGTGTTGCGTCGCTTCGCCAATGACCAGTTGCTGGCGCTTGCCAAGCTGGTCATCGAGAATGCCTTTCAACCCATTGTCGAAGTCGGTACCGGCGCCGTTTTCGGATACGAGTCCCTGATGAGAGGCCACGAGCGGATCGGCTTCGAAAGCCCGCTCGATGTTCTCGACCAGGCGGCGGAAAGCCACCAGCTTCTCGCGCTCGAGCAGATGGTCGCAAGCCGGGCGCTGGCCAAATTCGCCACGCTTCCCGATTTTTCCACCACCACGCTCTTTCTCAATCTCGATGTTCGCCTGATCCCCCATGGCAACAGGCTGGTCGACAGCATTCTGGAGCATCTGAGGAAGGCGAACATTCCGCCGTCCTCGATCTGCTTCGAGCTGTCCGAGCGTTTCGACAACACTTCTGTTCCAGAGTTTTCCGATCTTGTGGCGCGGCTCAGGAAGTCCGGCTTCAAGCTGGCGATCGATGATTTCGGCGTCGGCCATGGCGAGATGAAGCTGCTTTGCGATTTCCCGGTCGACTATGTGAAGATCGACCGGCACTTCGTCGCCAGCATGGACAGCAATCCGCGCAAGCGGCACTTGGTGAAGAATATCGTCAACTTCTGCCATGTGCTCGGCGTCCGGGTGATTGCGGAAGGCATCGAGACGGAAGCGGAATTCATAGCCTGCCGGGAATTCGGCGTCGATCTGGTGCAGGGCTGGTTCATCGCCCGGCCCACCACGCTGCTCAACGAGCTGAAGCCCGCTTTTCCCCATCTTCAGGACATCGGCAAGGTTCGCCGTTCCACCCAGTCGCTCGACGAGGTGCTGATCCGCAAGCAGATCGAGCGCCTGCCGACCGTGTTTGAACACGAAAGCATCGACAGCGTCTTCGATCTCTTCCGGCGCAATCCGCGCCAGTCTTTCTTCCCGGTGCTGAACGCCAATGGCGAGCCGCGCGGCATCATCAACGAATTCCACCTCAAGGAATATATCTACCAGCCCTTTGGCCGCGATCTGTTGAAGAACAAGGTCTATGAGCGCGCGATCTCGCATTTCGTCGACCGCGCCCCGATCGTCGGTCTCGATGCCGATGCCGAGCGTCTGATGACGATCTTCGCCAATATGGATGGCAGCGATTGCGTGATCCTCACCGAGAACATGCGCTATGCCGGCGTCGTTTCCGCTGCCTCGCTGATCCGCATCATCAACGAAAAGCAGCTGAAGACGGCGCAGGACCAGAACCCGCTGACCGGTCTGCCGGGCAATCGCGCCATTCGCGATTTCATGCAGGACAGCGGCCGGGACGGCGATGAGGATCGCCATTTCTGCTATTGCGACTTCGACAATTTCAAGCCGTTCAACGATCACTACGGCTTCCAGATGGGCGACCATGCCATCAGCCTGTTCTCGGCGCTCCTGCGCCGCTATTTCTTCTCCGAAGGGGATTTCCTCGGCCACGTCGGCGGCGACGATTTCTTCATCGGCGTGCGCGACTGGAGCCGCGAGGAACTGACGGAAATCCTCGACCGGCTGCTTTCCGATTTCCACGACGATGTGGTCGAACTCTATTCCGAAGACGACCGCGGCGCGGGACGCATCCGAGGCTTGGACCGCCACGGCCGCGAACGGGATTTCCCGCTGATGCGCTGCTCTATCGGCGTGCTGGAGCTGCCGAAGGGCTTCGTGATCGACGACATGAACCGGGTGGGCGCGGAGATCGCCGAACTCAAGAAACTGGCCAAGGAAAGTGAAGCGGGCCTTGTGGTCAGGGCTTTCGGCACGGCTGCGGAGTAGGGCCTTCCCGGATTGGCGGGGAATTTCGCTTGTGATCGATGTCTAATGTATATTCCTGATTGTATTTTCGCTTGATGCGTTTTGCGGGAATGCGTAACTGTGTCTTCATGTACAGTTGAATGGATATATTGATGTTGAAACGTATTCTTTCGGTTCTTGGTCTGGTTTTTATTGCCGGTTGCCAGAGCAGTGCTCCGCAGTCCGTTGCCGATTCCCAGGTTCCTCCGTCTCCCGCCGTGCGCAGGGCCGTCATCAAGGCATTCCAGGCCGGGGCTATCCGCGCCAGTAATCTCTACGATACGAAGATTTCGAGTGTGGTGCTTCTCGACCCGCCGACGAAGACCTACGCCTTCTGCCTGAGCGGCACCTCCGGGCGAGGGGTGGACATCCCGAAAATACTCGGTGTCTCCTTCCGGGATGGCCGCATCATCGGCACGAGCACGACCGACTTCCGCTGCCGCGACAAGCGGCTTCGCTACTATCCGTTCCCCGAAGTCTACGCCTACAATTCTCAGGGCTGAACCATCGGCGGCATGGAACAATTCCAGCAAAAGTGAAAACCGGTCTTGCGTGCGGAATTGCGGGAAAACAGAGAGATAGAGACGGGCCGATCGGCCCGGCCGGGTCGCATTCGCGGCCCGGTCACTTCCGTGTCTGGCGACGGCCCTTCCTCCCCGCCAATGCGATTGGCTGCAGGCAACCCCGATGCGATTTGTCGCGCGCGGCAATGAGCCTCCTTTTCAGACGCTCCGGTGTGCCCTATGTCGTGTCATCGCGCGAGAACCTAGGAGAGCCTGTGATGTCGCTTCCCGCCAGCATGCGTTACGTCGATCTTCCCTCTTTCGGTGCTCCCGAAGAAATGACCATCGCAACCGGTCCTCTGCCGACGCTTCGCGCCGGCGAGATCCTTGTTCGGGTTGAAGCCGCGGGCGTCAACCGTCCAGATGTCGCGCAGCGCCAGGGCACCTATCCGCCGCCGAAGGATGCGAGCCCCATTCTCGGACTGGAAGTCGCGGGCGAAGTGGTGGCGCTCGGCGAGGGCGTCGATGAATTCTCCATCGGCGACAAGGTCTGCGCGCTGGCCAATGGCGGCGGCTACGCCGAATATTGCGCGGTTCCGGCCGGGCAGGCGCTGCCTTTCCCCAAAGGCTATGATGCGGTGAAGGCCGCGGCTCTTCCCGAAACCTTCTTCACCGTCTGGGCCAACCTCTTCCAGATGGCAGGCCTGACCGAAGGCGAGACGGTTCTCATCCATGGCGGCACTTCCGGCATCGGCACGACCGCGATCCAGCTGGCCAAGGCCTTCGGCGCCGAAGTCTTCGCTACGGCCGGCTCAGCCGAAAAGTGTCAGGCCTGCCTCGATCTCGGGGCGAAACGCGCGATAAATTACCGCGAGGAAGATTTCGTCGAGGTCATCAAGGCCGAGACCGGCCGGCGCGGTGTCGACGCCATCCTCGACATGATCGGCGCGGCCTATTTCCAGAAAAACCTGTCCAGTCTCGCCAAGGACGGCTGCCTTTCGATCATCGCGTTCCTCGGCGGTTCGCTGGTGGAAAAGGTGGATCTCACCCCGATCATGATCAAGCGGTTGACAGTGACCGGCTCCACCATGCGCCCCCGCACGGCCGAGGAGAAGCGTGGCATTCGCGACGAGCTCGTGAGCGATGTCTGGCCGCTGATCGAGGCCGGAAAGGTGACGCCGGTAATCCATTCGGTATTGCCCTTCGAGCAGGTGGCCGAGGCCCATCACCTGATGGAAAGCTCGAAGCACATCGGCAAGATCATGCTGAAACTGGCGTAAAGGGCAGGGGAAAAGCGGCAGTTGGAGCCGGGAAAGCATGCGACGCGGAGTCGATGAGCATGCGAATGGTAAGGTTTTCCCGGCTGATTGCAACTCACTTATGCCCGCCGACCGTTACACAACGTGCCTTGCAGATCCGGCTCGACGCACCTACCTTTGGGTTATCGTCAACGTAGAGAAAGGAAGGTGGTCCAATGTCTAGTGAGATTTCGGTCTTTGTTGCAGGCATCGGAAAGGTGTCGGTCTTGACGGGGCAGCCCTCGACCTGACCAGCCTTCCTCCGGATCGCGTCTTCTGATCCGGGTCCGCAAACGGACTAAACCTCATGGAGAGCCGCCTAGTGCGGCTCTTTCATTTTTAGGCCTTCATCATCAAGGTCCCCGGGACGTCGCTTCGTTTCCCGGCGTTATCCGGCAAGCGGCCAGCCGCCCGGAAGGCGGTAGCGGAGATAGGCATAGACCTGCGCAAGCGCCGTTTCCCGCGTGATGCCGCCGCTGTCGAGCCCGAGGCGTAGCCACAATCCATCGATGAGCGTCGTCAGCGCGAGGGATACCTCGTCGCATTCCTCCCTCCTCGGCAAAATATGAACCAGCGCCGACATCAGGTTGCTGCGCATCCGGGCGTGGATGACCTTCTGGATGCGGGCGAATTGCGGCTCGCGCGGCACCTCGGCGCAAAGCGACAGCCAGGCATGGCAGGTCGCGGGTTGATAGAAACGCTCCTCGAAATTCCCTTCGATGACGGCCGCCAGTCGCTCATGCGGTGTGGTTGCCAGCCGCAGCCGCGCCGCCACCGCATCCCTCAGCTGGGAATTCGCTTCCCGCATCGCGTGCTCGAAAAGCTCCTGCTTGTTGCGGAAATAATGGAGCACGATGCCCTTGGACGAGTTGGTGTGGGCGGCCACCTTCTCGAGCGTTGCGCCCGATATCCCTTCCTTCTGCAGTACCTCATAGGCGGCGAGCCTGAGTTCCCGGCGACGGATCACGCTGATTCTGGTCAGTTTCATGGCTGTCTCCACAGTCAGGCAACCGTTGACATGTTTTCCCGAAAGATCAATAGTTGACCCGATGGTCAATAAATTATCCATATGGACAATAAAGGGGAACGACATGTTCAAGCCTATGGGAATACCGGTGCTGGCCATTGCCTTGCTGGGGTCGAGCCATCTCGCATTCGCCGCCGATCCGGCATCGTGTCGGGCGGTGCGCATGGCGGAACCCGGCTGGAACGACCTTGCCTTCACCACCGGGATCGGCATGACCCTGCTCAGGGGGCTTGGCTACGAACCCTCGACCAACATGCTCGGCGTCGAGGTGATCTACCGCAGCCTTGAAAACAAGGATCTCGACGTGTTCCTGGGCTATTGGGAACCGGCCATGGTCAACTACTTCAAGGCCTATCAGGAAAAGGGCAGCGTCGAGACCGTCAGGGTCAATCTGACGGGCGCCAAATACACTTTCGCGGTGCCGGACTACGTCTACGAGGCCGGTGTTCACGACTTCAGCGATCTGCACAAGTTCTCCGACCAGTTCGGGAAGAAGATGTACGGCATCGAACCGGGCTCCAACGTCACCATGTTCGATGTCATTGCCGATCCTTCCTTCGGCCTTTCGGATTGGGAGGTGGTCGAATCGAGCGAGCAGGGCATGCTGGCCGAAGTCCGCAGAAAGGTGAAGAACAACGAGTTCATCGTTTTCCAGGGCTGGGCGCCCCACCCGATGAACTCGGCCTTCCAGATCCGTTATCTCACCGGCGGCGATAAGTTCTATGGCCCGGATTATGGTGCCGCGACCGTTTCGACACAGGTCCGCAAGGGGTTTGCCGGGGAATGCCCGAATGTCGCGAAGCTCCTGAACAACCTCGCCTTCGATGTCGATTTCGAAAATCGCGGCATGGGTTACCTGATCGATGACGGCATGGGGCCGGAGGAAGCGACGGTGAAGGCCATCAAGGATGAGCCGAAGCGGCTTGAGGCGTGGCTTGCCGGTGTCGAAACCATCGATGGCAAGCCGGGACTGGATGCCGTCAAGGGCGCGCTGGGTCTCTGATGTCCGTGGATCATGCCGGCTGGGAAAAGAAAAAACGCCGCCTGACACTCGCTGACGGGCGGCGCCTGGCCTATGTCCACGAGGCATCCGACGCGGGAGGCGCCGGGCCGTCCAATGGGCCGTTGCTGGTTCTGCTGCACGGTTTCACCGACAGCAGCCGCAGCCATGCGGCGCTTGCCGCGTTGCTCCGGTCCGAGTTTTCCCTGCTGATCCCCGATCTGCCGGGCCATGGCTCTTCCTCTGCGCGGCAGCTCCCGGGATGTGATGGGTTTGCCGAAGACGTCGAGGCCCTGCTGGATCATCTCGGACGTGACCGGGCTGTCGTTCTCGGCCATTCCATGGGGGGCGTGGTCGGGATCGATCTTTGTGCGCGGCTCGGAGAGCGGGCGCAGGGCCTCGTGATCCTCGCAAGCTCGCTCACGCCGCGCCTTGCCGACGATGGAAACATCTCGACTGCGATCCGGTCCTTGACGGACCCGATCGATCCCGCCGATCCGTTCTTCGACGAATGGCATGCCTGCGCCCGTCCGGTCGATCCGGAATTCCTTAGCCATGCGCGGCTTGAGGCGGCGGCGATGCAGGCCGCCGTCTGGCAGCGTGTTTTCACGGGGCTCGCAGACGCTGACCGGACCGCGACGGCCGGGCGGGTGACATGCCCGGTTCTTTGCCTGTCGGGTGAGGATGATCCGCTGTTCGGGCCGGAGCACCAGAAGGCGCTGGCGGACGCCTTCGTTTCGTCTTCGTCATCGACGGCCGTAAGCTTGCCGGGGCATGGGCACAACATCCATTGGGAAGATGCGGGACGGGTGGCGCGGATGGTCCGGGAATTCGTCTCCGGCACGTCGGCAAGCCGGCAGGAGACGGCACCGTTGGCAATTTCCTGAATGCGGGCTATCACGCTGTCTCGTTCCCATCGTTCTGCCGAGGCAAGCCATGCATAGCCCCATCACTGTCGAAGTTACCCGTGGCAAACTGGTCGAGAGCCGCCATCGCGGTCTGGCCGTGGTGGTGGATGGAGATGGCAATGTCGTCTATTCCGCCGGCGCGATCGAAACGCCGACCTTCCCCCGTTCGTCCTGCAAGGCCATGCAGGCGCTGCCGCTGATCGAAACCGGTGCCGCCGATGCCTATGGCTTCGGCAACAGGGAACTGGCGCTTGCCTGCTCCTCCCATTCCGGCGAGGACGAGCATGTGGCGCTTGCCGCCTCCATGCTCAAGCGGGCAGGGCGGGATGAAAGCGTGCTGGAATGCGGCGCTCACTGGTCCTTCGAACAGAAGACGCTGATCCATCAGGCCCGCACGCTCGAAAAGCCGACTGTCCTTCACAACAATTGCTCCGGCAAGCATTCCGGTTTCGTCTGCGCCTGCTGCCATGCCGGCGACGATCCGCGCGGCTATGCCGGTTACGAACATCCGCTTCAGGTGGAAATCCGCGCAGTGATGGCCGATCTGACCGGCACGCCGCTGTCGCGCGACAATTGTGGCACCGATGGCTGCTCGATCCCGACCTATGCCGTTCCGCTCGTCGCTCTCGCCCGTGGTTTCGCCAGGATGGCGACCGGCAAGGGCATCGGGCCGCTGCGAGCGGCAGCCTCGAAACGCCTGATCGAGGCCTGCATGGCCGAGCCCTTCTATGTCGCCGGCACCGGCCGCTTCTGCACCCGCCTGATGCAGGTCGCGCCGGGCAAGATCTTCGCCAAGACCGGCGCGGAAGGCGTGTTCTGCGCCATCCTGCCGGAAAGGGGGCTATCGCTTGCCGTCAAGTGCGAGGACGGCGCAAGCCGCGCCGCCGAAAGCATGATCGCCGCCCTTCTCGCCCGCTACTTCGAAAAGGACAGCGCCGAGCAGGTGGCCCTGATGGGCATGGCCAACCACTCCATGCGCAACTGGATCGGCCTGCACGTCGGCGACGTCCGCGTCACCAGCGTGCTGTTCGACTGAGGTCTGGCCTCTCGGCTCCTGGCTGGCCAGCCCCTCATCCGGCTGCCGCCACCTTCTCCCCGTGAACGGGGAGAAGGGATATGCCGCGACGGTTCCATTCCCTCTCCCCGCCTGCGGGGGGAGAGGGTTAGGGTGAGGGGCAAGGCCAGTGGCAGATCCGCCTGTTTTCGTCCCGGCGGTGCCTTCCCGCCTATCCCGCAAGCGCGACGGCATCCGCACCCGCCGGGATGCGCATGGGAGACGACGGATCGGTCGCGGCGCGCCAGATTGCCTGAGCAACGTCATCTGCGTGGGTGATCTCCGCCTCTCCCTGCTGCTCCCACGCAGCAAACACGGACTTGACCACCGAGGCATAGGCTTCCGGGAAGCCTCCATGCTCCTGCATTCTTGACCGGGCGTTGTCGCCGAAGCTGGTCGCCGGCGCGCGACCGGGCAGGACGATCTTCATGCGCACGTTGAAGGGTTCGAGTTCCAGCGCGGCAACCTCCGTAAAGGCATTCACGGCGGCCTTGCTCGCGGTATAGACCGAGAGCAGCGGCAGGGGCAGCAGCGTCACGCTCGATGTCACGTTGATGACGATGCCTTGCCTGCGCTCCCGAAACTGCGGCAGCACCGCCTGCGTCATCGCGATGGTGCCAAGAGTGTTGGTCTCGAAGATGTCGCGCACGACCTCCATCGGCGTTCCCTCCACAGCATTCAGCCAGCCTATGCCGGCATTGTTCACCAGAACGTCGATCGGGCCGGCCGCCTCGACGGCCTTGCGGATGCTGACGGCATCCGTGACGTCGAGAGCGAGGATGTCGAGGTTTTCCGAACGGGGCAGGATGTCAGCGCGCGGCGTGCGCATGGTCGCCACGACCCTCCAGCCCTTTTCGAGAAAGAACTTTGCGGTTTCCAGTCCGAACCCGGAGGATGCCCCGGTAATGAGAACGGTCTTCATGCTTCTTTTCCTTTTCAATATCGGATGAAAGAAGGGTAGATCGTTCGAGGGATCTGATACATAATGCATCGTCCTATAAACATTATCAGGAGTGTCGTTTGAGCGATCCGCTCGCCGAAATGGTCACATTGCTGCAGCCGAGCGCGGGCTTGTCCAAAGCGGTCAGCGGCGGTGGCGTCTGGAGCGTCACCCGCGATGGTCCGGGAAACCCGTTCTATTGCGTGGTGATCGAGGGAGCGTCTCGCCTCGCGGTGGATGGCAACGCCCCGGTCGAACTGCGCGCGGGTGATTTCGTGCTGGTTCCCGGCATGCACAACTTCACCATGTCGGGCAGCGGGGAGACGCTGGATGAGACGGTGGACCCGCGCACGATCACCCGGCTTCCGGGCGAGATCAGGCACGGCGATCCCCATGCGCCCGCCAATGCGCGGCTGCTGGTCGGGCATTTTTCCTTCGGATCGCCGGATGCGGAACTGCTCCTGTCCCTGCTGCCGAGGTTCTTTCATATCCGCGGAGACGAAAGGCTGTCGGCCATCGTCACGCTGGTGACCGACGAAGCCCGAAACGAAAGGCCGGCGCGCGAAATGATCCTCGCCCGGCTGCTGGAAGTGCTGCTCCTGGAGACCCTGCGCTCGACCTCGGGCGAGGCGGCACCCCACGGCATCCTGCGCGGTCTCGGCGACGAGCGCCTCGCGCCCGTCATCCGCCTGCTTCACGAACATCCGACCCGGGAATGGACGATGGAGCAACTGGCGGGCGAAGCCGCACTCTCCCGATCCGCATTCTTCAAGCGCTTCCGCCGCGCCATGGGCGTGGCGCCCATGGAATACCTGATTTCCTGGCGGATGACGCTGGCGAGAAACCTTCTCATGAAGGGCAATATCGGCATTCAGGAAATCGCCGAACGGGTCGGCTACCGCTCCGCCAGCGCCTTCAGCACCGCCTTCACCCGCTTCGCCGGACTTCCGCCATCAAGATACGTTTCAACTCTTGCTAGTGATTGAGAGGGCAGGCAGTGATTGCGGGTAGGGCACCGCTGTCTGCCGTGAAGTATTTCGATTTAGGAATCCATTTTGTTATGAGCTTGTTTGACGCCTCGTGGAGTGAGATGTCGGGCTTCCTGCTTGGTATGGCCATCATGGCACTCCCCGGTTTGGCATTAATTGTTGCGGCCTACGTCGCAATCATCCGCATGTTTCTAAGGCTGTGGAAGGGGTTCGGACCCGAGCGCCGGCTCTCTCGCGGGCTGGTTCTTCTGGCCGCGTTCATGACCCTCATTGTTCTCCCCTATGCGCTTTTTCGCAGTTCTGGAGACAATTCCCAAGAGTCTCGCATTCCAAGGCCTCTTAAGATGGCGCGGATAGAATATCAGCTTGAGGAATCCTGGGGCTTCGGCGGGCCGGGCGATAACGAAACCGGCTTCGTGATCTATCAGTTGACGGAGGAGAGCGCCGGTTGGGCGCGGGCACAAGGATCCGCCTTGGCAACGCAGCTTTCCCAAGGCGCAAGGTGCTGGCGGCCTACACCTGTCGAGAAGGACGCGGGAACGCCTGACGACCTGCGTCGCTGGACAGGCCCGATTCAGGAGGAGCGCGAGGAGTGGGCGGCGCGCAAGCCGAACATCGCCGACTATCTCGATCTCTATGGCTTCACGATCCCCGTCGAGAAAGCGCGCATGATTGAGGCCGATAGCGCCATTCAGAATCCCGGTTCGTTTTATTGCTATGGCCGCGGCGGAAGCCTGACCATTGTCGATCCCGGCCGCGGAAAGGTCTATTTCGCCTATGCCGGCTGACATCAGTGAGACGGCGCAGGCCAAGCGCCCGCCAAAACCTTACCCCTCGATCACTTCGGTCCCCGCCTCGCGGTAAAGAGCAAGCCGTTCAGCGTCCATGCATGAGGGCACGATCAGGCCGGCGATCTTCGGGAGGGGAGCGATCAGGCAGGGGGAGAGGGCGCCGATCTTCTCTTCGGTCACCGGAACGAAGGTTTCGGCACTCGCCGTCAGGATATGCCGCTTGATTGCCGCTTCCTCGAAATCGCCGGTCGAGAGGCCGTACAGGGGATGCACGGCGGTGACCCCAAGGAAGAAGATGTCGGGGCGGATCGCGTCGATGGCGGTCATTGCTGCGGCACCGACCGCTACCATGGAATGCTTGTAGAGCCGCCCGCCGATCAGGATCACCTCGATCTGCCGGTGATGTTCGAACTCGGCGGCAATCGTCGGCGAATGGGTGGCGACGGTGAGCGGTATCTCTTTCGGCAGCCGCCGGGCGATTTCAGCCGTCGTCGTGCCGCCATCGAGGAAGATCATCTGTCCCGGCTTCACGAGTGCCGCCGCGCGTGCGCCGAGCGCTGCCTTTTCCGTCGTGGAGACGTTCTGGCGGGCGGAAAAATCCGGCAGGTCGGGCGTAACAGGCAGCGCTCCGCCATGCACCCGCCGCAGCAATCCCGCCGTCGCCATGTCGCGCATGTCCCGCCGGATCGTATCCTCGGAAACCGAGAGGTCCCGGGCGAGTTCGCTCGCCAGCGCGCGGCCTGTCAGTCGCAAAGTTTCGAGGATATGAGCGCGGCGCTGATCGGTGAGCATGCAGCTTCCTGCGTTATTGTCTGTGAATATGCGTGATAATACGCAAAATGATTCGACATTCCAGAAAATTCGTGCAGATTCGCGCATGTTTCAGCAATGCGACATGAAAGGAGCACGAAATGCTGATCTTGATTGCGGGGCCTTACCGGTCAGGCACGGGGGATGATCCCGCGAAGATGGCCGAAAACCTGAAGCGTCTGGAGGCGCCGTCCCATGCCCTGTTCAGGGCTGGCCATGTGCCGATGATCGGGGAGTGGGTCGCCCTGCCGGTCTGGCATGCGGCGGGTGGCAGACGTGTCGGCGACGATCTCTACGAGGAGATTTTCCACCCGGTCGCGGGTCGATTGCTTGAGCTTTGCGAGGGTGTGCTGCGGCTGCCTGGTGCCTCCAAGGGGGCGGACAACGACGTGCGGATCGCCAACGAGCGCGGCATTCCGGTCTGGCACCGGCTGGAGGACGTGCCGGGCTGCGCCTGAGTATTTCCCTTCGCCGGCGGCAGGGGAAGTGAAACCTGGGCAGTATAAAGAAAAGGAGGCCGGAAGGCTTCCCTCGGTTTGATGACAAACTCCGCCATTTCTTTCGACGTCATGCTCGGCCTTGTGCCACTGGTGTCCGGTTTAACTTCCGGTGAGCGGTAGCGAGAATTGCCTTGGATCGGCTTTTGGTTTTTCACGCGCTCTTTTCAGAGTGTCGATTGGGCGGCGATGCATGATGTTGAGGCGCACGAGGCGTGCGAAGGCGAGCGGCTTTGTGATGGCGAGCTGGCAGGCTTGAGCGGCGCGCAGCAGGAGATAGGCGATGAGGGCGACGAAGACCTGGATGCGCACGGCGTTTTCCGACGCGCCGAGAAAGTGGCGGATCTTGAGGTTCTGCTTGATCCACTTGAAGAACAGTTCGATGCGCCAGCGCTGCTTGTAGAGACCGGCGATCTCCTGTGCCGGTGCGTCGAGGTCGTTGGTGACCAGCCGGATGACCTTGCCTGTGCTGATCCGGACGGTGATCTCGCGCACTTGTCTGTGGAAGGGATTGCGCCGCGAGCCGGCCATGCGCTTGGGCAGGTGGCCGATCCTGTCGGACAGGATGGTGGCGGTCGCGTCGGCTGGCGCCTTGCCCGCGAGCCCGATTGACCGCCCGGCTGACACCGTGGCCGGCCTGCGAGCGGCGCTTGCCTTGGTCGCGCCGCCTGCCTCGTCCTTCGCGGTGATGGCCGTGGTGACGATGGTATGGCTCTTCAGGCGGGTGACGAAGCAGGCCTTTGCCCTGTCGATCCTGGCCCACCAGGCGAAATCGTAATAGCCGAGGTCGAAGACATAGGTGACGCCGGGCTCGATCGCGATCTTCTTGGCAGGCGTGATGTCGTTGGTTCTCTGGCCGGTCAAGGCCATCGACAGCGGCGCGTCTGCGTTGGGATCATAGGTTATGTGCAGCTTGGCGGCATGCTTGCCGCCGATCATGTCGGCCCAGCCCTGAGACAGAGAGGAGAGTTTGACGCGGGTGGCATCGAGCACGCGCAGGCTGTCGCCGAGATGGCGGCGTGTCCTGCGCCCGGCGTGGGCGGCCATGTGGGAAAACAGCTTGGAAAACACATCGGCCGGACGGCGGGCATTGGCGTCGGCCAGCGTGGCGCGGGCGACCGGCCGGCCGCCGACGTGATAGAGCCGCGCCGCGTGGCTCGACAGCCCGGCCTCGATCTCGCGCAGGCTGCCAGCGCCCGAAAGCTGACCGAACAGCAACGCCAGGAACTGCGCCTTCGTCGTCAACCGGCGCACCCGGTGATCAGCCTTGTGCTCATCCACAAGCCGATCGAACACCGACCACGGAATAGGCTGTTGGATCTGATGAAAGACGCTATTCTCATGCCGCATGACATTGATCTCCTATTCGTGTCCAGAACGCCGCGAAACGTCTGAAATCAAGTAGAATCAATGTCATGCAACCTGTCCAGATATCTAAACCGGACACCAGTGGCACAAGCCCGAGCATGACGGCGGAGAGGTTTTCCGTCTTTGCCAGTGCTCCGAAGAAGGCCGCAAGGCCTCCTCTTTCCGGTTCGGAAGAGTGGAGACCCTTATTCCTGTTCGTCGGCGCGGGTTTGCCACATGGCCTTGAAGGCCGGGCGGTCCTGGCAGCGTTTCAGCCATGCCGCGACATGCGGATGCTCGTTCATCAGTGGCTGGTAGGGCTGGGCGTAACGGACGATTTCCGCCACGTTGAGGTCTGCGACGGTGAAGCGGTCGCCGACGAGATAGTCATGGGCGGCAAGCTGCTTTTCCAGCACGCCGAAGGAGCGCTTCAGGAGGCGGCTGACGGCATCGGCTTCCGCCTTGCCGGCATCGGTGCCGAGACGTCCCTCGGCATTGGCCGTCGAGATCTTCAGCGCGTTGAGTTCGATCTCGGTCGCCGCGAAGAACGACCACTGGATCATCAACGCATCCTCGGCGAGATCCTTCGGCGAAAGCGGGCCGCCATGCTTCTTGGCGAGGTAGAGGTTGATCGCGAGGCTTTCGTTGAGCTTCAGCCCATCATCGTCGATGGTGGGGATGGCGCCCATCGGATTAACCGCCAGGAATTCCGGCGAACGTGTGTTGATCCGCGCGTCCGCGGCCAGCGGATCGGCAAGCTTGCGGGCCTGGATCACCGGCACGTGCTTGAAGGTGAGGCCAAGCTCTCCGGCCAGCCAGAATGTGCGCGTGGCGCGCGACTTGTAGACGCCGTAGATAGTCAGCATGGTTTGATCCTCCTGTTCGGTTCGGGCCGAAAGCTATCCGGCGAAATGACGAATGAAAAGTCGCACTTTCCTGATCCGCACATGAATTCTGCTGATGGAAAAGCCGCAGTCGTTGACTTCGAAGGGGCGGGATTTTATCAATTTTCCCAAGGGTCAGCAGTTCACCCAGGCGTCACCGCCCCGAAAGGGGAGCTAAACCTGAATTTTCGATTTTCACGACAGCCACTTTTCCCGTGCCCGGTCGGAAGTCGGTGACCACCGAATATCCTGGTTTTTCCAGTCTGGTTTTTCCGGGCACGATATCGAGGAAAAGACGATGTCGCGTATCATTCATGCCTATGAGGCGCCCGATCTTTCGGCCCTTGCCCGCACGATCAAGCGGGAACTCGACGCCCGCGCCGAAACGCCCGGTCATGTCGAGATCCTGAACATCCTGTCGCGCGCGGCGGGCTATCGCAATTACCAGCATCTCAAGGCGGCAAGAGCCGCCGAAAGCCGAATGGCCGAACCTGCCGCGGAAGCGCCCGTGGTCGATTTCCGGAAAGTGGAGGTCGCCGCGCGCTGCTTCGATGCGGCGGGTGTGCTCGCCCGCTGGCCGGCCAAGACCAGCCTGCAGCAACTTTGCCTCTGGCGGCTGTGGTCAGCGTTTCCGGCCGGTGAGGACATGAACGAACGGCAGGTCAACGACCTCCTGAAACGCCGCCATGCCTTCGGCGACCATGCGCTGGTTCGCCGGGAAATGGTCAATCAGCGGCTTCTTTCTCGTTCCATCGATTGCCAGGTCTATCGCCGGGTCGAACGCCAGCCGCCACCGGATGCGCTGGCGCTCATCCGCCTTGCGCTGTCGCCTGCCTTGGCAGTGCCGAGATAGGCGATCCTCAGCCGGTTGCGCCGAGAAGGGACGGGTCGCAGGAGGGATGCGTCTCGATTGCACCCCGTTCCTTCAGCAAGGTCACGATGGCTGTGCGGTCGATAGCGCGGGAGAAGAGGAAGCCCTGTCCGTCGGTGCAGCCGAGCTCCTGCAGGGAGCCGGCCTGTTCCGTTGTCTCGATGCCCTCCGCCGTGACCCGGATGCCGAGGCCGTTGGCGATGTCGATGAGGCCCTTGATGATCACAGCGCCGGCCCGGTCGCCGATCATCCGCTGAACGAAGGATTTGTCGATCTTGATGATATCGACCGGCACCGTCAGCAGATGGGTGAGCGAGGCGAAACCGGTGCCGAAATCATCGAGCGCGACCGCCATGCCGGCGGCGCGCAGCGCACGGATCTGCTCGGCGACGATCTGGTCGCGCTGGTCGAGATAGACGGATTCCGTGACTTCCACGATCACCTTGTCGAGCGGCACGCCCCTCTCGCGGAAAGCCGTCGAGATGCGCTCGGCGAGACTGCCGCGATAGAAATCGGCGGCCGAAAGATTGATGCCGATCCGCCCGAAGGCAATGCCGTCGGTGAGCCAGTGCCGCGCATCTTCCGCGACCTTGGCGAGCATGCGGTCGGTCAGCTGAAAGGCGATGTTGGCATCCTTCGTCGCCTCGTGAAAATAGCCCGCGGCGATGACATCGCCACCATGGGTCTTCAGGCGACAAAGCGCCTCGAGGCTCACCACCCGGCCCGTCGCCAGCTCGACGACCGGCTGGTAATAGGCGTCGATCCGCTCTTCGCGAAGAGCCTCGGTGACGTCCTGAATGGCGCGGAAGCGCTTGGCAATCGCGGTGCCAAGCCCCGGCACGAATTCGATATAGTTGCCGCGCGCCCGCTCCTTGGCGTGATAGAGCGCATAATCGGCATTCTGGCGAACCTGCTGGGCGCTTTCCCCGGCAAGCGCCACGGCTCCCCCTACGGTGACGGAGGGGTAAATGGTGTGGTCGGCGCAGTTGCAAGGGGGCTTGATCGCCGCAATCAGACGTTCTGCAACCGCACCCGGAGTGGTTCCGCCTGCGGTGCAGACGATGACGGCGAACTCGTCGCCGCCGAGGCGAAATGCCATGCCCTGTTCGCAGACCTCGGCCATGCGTGCGGCGACCGTGCGGATCAGGTCGTCGCCGGCCAGATGGCCGAAGGTGTCGTTGACCAGTTTCAGATTGTCGATGTCGGCAAGCAGGATGCCCCATGGCTTGCCGCTCTTGTCATGCTCGGCCACCACTTCGTTGAAGCGGCTGCGGTTGGGGAGCTGGGTCAGCGCATCCGTTTCGGCAAGCCTGCGCCGCTCGGCCATGCGCTGGTCGCGCTCGATGGCGATGGCGCAGAGATGCACGCTGGCCTCGACGATCTTCCTTTCCAGTGGCGAGGGGCCACGGGGCTTGCGGAAATAGAAAGCGAAGGTACCGAGCACCTTGCCGGAGGTGATGATCGGTGTCGACCAGCAGGCGGCAAACCCGACCGAAAGCGCCAGATGCTTGTAATTCGCCCAGAAGGGATGCGTGGAAATATCGGTCACGGTCACCGGCTTTCCGGTAAAGGCGGCGGCTCCGCAGGAGCCGACTTCAGGCCCGATCTGCGCGCCATCGATTGCCGCTGCATACTGCGCCGGCACGGACGGACCGGCCAGATGCCGCAATCGGTTCTGGGGATCGACCATCAGAACCGAGCACACGATGTCGGGTATGGTCGCCTCGACGTTACGGCAGAGAAAATCGACCGTTTCCTGCAGCGAAGCGCCGGTCGCGATCATTTCGAGAATGGTGTTCTGCAGTTTGGTAAACATGGCGATCGGAATGTGTTGCACTGATCGCATGCAACCACATCGGCATTAAGCAGTTCTTACGCTTATTCGAAAGTTGTGGAGAAAAGCCAAGTTTTTCCGGGGTTATCCTTGGTAACAGCGAGTGAAGTTGTCGCATTTCGGTGCGATTAGTCTGTCTGATCCGTTTTGAGTGATCAACGGGCCTTTGTGGAATGCATTTCCCCTTGGTGGTGACACTTGACCGCTGCAGTGGAATGCTGTTCGCCTGTCTTGCGAAACCCGGTCATGTGGTGTGGTTTGAAATGCGGCTCGCCGGTCGATGCGAGGCAAGGAAAGAATAAATGCCGTCTCTTGATGTTCTGCTTGCCTTCGCCGTGACCACCGCACTCTTCGCTTTCATCCCCGGGCCGGCCATGCTCTATGCGGCGGCCCGCACCATGGCCGGTGGCCGCAAGGCCGGCTTCATGGCGGTGCTCGGCATCCATATCGGCTCCTATGCGCATATCTTCGCCGCCGCGGCCGGATTGTCGGTGCTGTTTCATGCGGTTCCCGTGGCCTACATGCTGGTGAAGCTCGCCGGCGCGCTTTATCTCATCTGGCTCGGTATTTCGCTTTTTCGCTCGAAGGATGCGCAGCCGGGAGAAGTCTCGTCCGGCAAGGTCGGGTCGCCGGGCAGGGCCTTCGTGCAGAGCGTCACGGTGGAGGTGCTGAACCCGAAGACGGCCATTTTCTTCATGGCCTTCCTGCCGCAATTCGTCGATAGCGCCGCATCGCTTCCGGTCTGGGCGCAGTTCGCCATTCTCGGGCTGCTGGTGAATGTCATCTTCACCCTCGCCGATATCGTCAGCGTGCTGCTGGCCGGGATGATCGTGGCAAGGCTGAAGCAATCCGGCGCCACCCGCAAACTGGTGCAGCGCGCGGGCGGCACGATCCTGGTCGGTCTCGGCGCCCATCTGGCACTCCAGAGAAGCTGAGCTTTCCTATGAGCGCCGGTTGCCCTCGATGGTGAGGTGCAAGAAGCTTTCCTTTCCGTCGATAAGTTCGCCGGTCGCCTTGTCGTTCCAGCGATAGCCGAGGATGGCCCCGGCCGGGGCCTCGGAGATGATGTTGCCGGAAATCACGACGTCGCCGGAGCCATCGACCACCGAAACGGCGATGCCGGCATGGCCGGCCTTACGGATCACGTTGCCCGAGGCGACGATGTTGCGCAGATACGGACCCCAGCCCAGCATCAGCCCCCATTTCGGCGCGCTCTCGACCACATTGCCGGAAACGACCGCATCGGCCTCGACGGCAATCCCGAACCCGAAGCCCGCGCCGTCATGCACGTAAGGGCCGGTTTCCGAGAGGTTGCGGACGATATTGCCTGTCACACTCGCAAGCCGGCCGCCCTGATCGAGATTGACGACCAGAATGCCGTTCGCCGCCCCGTCGATGAGGTTATCTGCGATCAAAGCGCCTTCGAAGGAAAATTCCGCATAGATGGCGGTTTCGCCTGAGCGGAAGCACTGGTTGCCGTTGATCGTGGCATTGGAGGCGGAATTCGCCCTGATCGCCGAAAAGGCGCAGTCGGAGACATGATTGCCGCTGACCATCACATTGTCGGCGCGAAAGAGGTTGATGCCGTTGCCGTTCTGCCCGGTGCCGCCGTCACGCGCGCCGATCCGGGCGATGCGGTTGCCGGTGACCATGGCTCCGTCCTCGCCCCTGGTCCAGCGATGCACGAGGATGCCGCCATTGCCGCAGTCGGCGATTTCATTGTCCGCAAAGGCCATAGCCTTCGTCTCTACGGCCATGATGGCCGCGCCGCCTGCGCCGGTGATGCGGCTGCGTTCCAGCCGCCCGCCGCAGCGTTCGAACTGAATGCCGTGCTTGCGGCTGCCTGTGATCGCGCAGTCGCTGATCCTGACATCGCCGACCCCGCGAAAGGCGGCGAGCGCTTCAGTATAGTCGCCGAGCCAGCGGTTCGCGCCATCGAGCGAGATCCCGTTGAGCGATACATGCTTCAGGTCACGGGCGGACAGGAGATGCCCTTCGCCGCCATAGGAGAGCAGGGTAAGGCCCGGCACGCCGGAAAGCTGCGTGCCTTCCCGGAGTTCGATATTGGAAACCCTGTAGGTGCCGGCCGGCAGGAAGATCGGCTGGCCGCTGGCCGCAGCCGCATCGATCAGCGCCTGCAGCTTGCGGCTCTGGTTGTCGGTGGCGCCCGGCAGGATGCCGGTTTCGCCTGCATCGATTGCGCCGCGAAGATCGGCCTGTGCCAGCAACTGCGCCTTGGCAAGGGCAGGGCGCAGCGGACCGATCGCCATCAAGGCGGCCGAAAGCCCCGTCATCACCATGCGTCGCTGCAACATGCCGTCTCCTGTTTACTGTCCGGAACCTGGCGGAAACGACGGTGCGCGGCAAGCAAAGCCGCCAATCAGGGTTAAGACCGGGCACGGCGCAAAGCTTGGACAAGGGCATTCCGGCTTCGTCGAGCTGCGACAAAAACGCCATTTCACGTTGCCGTGAAGCGGTTTGCGCCAGATCAATGCTGTGTTGCAAAGAAAGCATAGTTTCAATTTTAGCGATGAACGATGGAGGGTCGGATGTTTCGTCTCGCAGCAGTCTTGTATATTCTCTGTGCCACGGTCCTGGGCGGAGGTGCCGTTACAGCGGTATTGGCAATGCGCATGATGGAGCCATGGCAGATCGCCGGCGCTTTCATCGCGGGTTGCCTGCTGGCCCTGCCGATTGCGGCGGTTCTGGGGAAGAAGATCTATACCGCGATGAAACCTCGTGCCCTGGCCTGATTTTCAGCCTCGTGGCGGGGGCTGAAAGAACAGGCCCCGAATACTGGCCCCGAATACAGGCATCGCATACGGAATGACACGAGGAACAAACGGGCGCGTTCAGCTTGCTGGCGTCTCTTTAGGCGGACTGGCGACAGCATATCGTGGCTGCCAACGCGCCCGGCTCCGGCCGGCCTTCTTGGGGGAGGGTCGGCCGGGACACTTTCCCGCCGATTAGGGTCAAAACTCAATCAGGATAGGCGTTCTGCGCGTCGCACCTTGGGCCTGAGTAGGAGGAAAGGTGCAGGAAATGCGGATCATTTTCAAACCTTTACGACGCACGCAGGCCCAAGATGCGACGCGCCCGAAGGGTTGGTCAGGATGGGCCGCCTGATCGCAAACAATGCTCGGCAAGGCCACCCGGCCTTACCTTGCGCTTGTTCGCTTCCATTCAATCCCATCCTGACCAACAGAACGCCTATCCTGATTGAGTTTTGACCCTAAAGCATTTCCAGCAAAAGTGTGTCGCGGTTTTGCGTACGGAAATGCGTAAAAACAAAGAAGGCAGAGGGTTTTCGCGGTTCGGAGAAACGCGGAAACGTTTTAGCGATAAATTGATTTATTCGCGGGAGGCAGACCTTGCCGTTCCATAAGCCATATCATCATCCGCGGCCTGATCCCCGGTTTCCGCCTCGAACTGCTGCAGCCGATGGTCGAAGCCGTTGATGAACCTGTCGTAGAGTTCGGCGAAACGTTCGACATCGTCTTTGGGCCAGCCTGAAACGATCTCCCGGATCGTCTCGCGCTTCACCTCGTCCAGTTTGTCCAGAAATTCCTGCCCGAGCGGCGTGATCACCACGATCGTGCGCCGGGCGTCCTCCTGAGAGGCCTCGCGCCTGAGGAGACCCTGCCGCACCAGATCCGCGACGATCCGGCTGGAGCGGGAAGGATCGACGCGCAACTGCTCGGCGATGGCGCCGATCGTCACTTCCTGTCCGTCCCCGAGCCTCCGCACCATGGCGATGACGTCGAGATGGGATAGCTCCATGCTCGCGCCGACCCGGCTGATCGCCAATTTGCCGATGAAGCGGCGGCCGATCATCAGCCGCATGCGCCCCATCGAGCGGCCGATGAGGGTGATCGTTTCGTCTATCGCGGGCTCCTGCGAGCCGGTCTGGTCGGTCCTGTCGTTCATCCCCATTCCATAGCAGAGATGCGCCAAAGCTCAAAGCGATTTGATGCTGTTGTCATATATGTGCGATTGACAAATATTTGCGAAAGTCACATAAACTGACGATCCTCAATCCGGAGCCCCCTTCATGGATGTGAAATCCCCGCAGAAGCCCGCCGCCGAGGCGGCGCGAGCAGAGCTCTTCGTTCCGCTGGTGCCGGACCCGCGGTTGCGTCTTTTCGTGTTTCTGCTGCTTCTGACGTCGATGTTCATGGCGACTCTCGACAACCAGATCGTCTCCACCGCGCTGCCGACCATCGTCGGCGAGTTCGGCGAACTGGAACGCTTCGCCTGGGTCGGCTCGGCATACCTGCTGACGACCAGCGCCGTCATGCCGCTCTATGGCAAGCTCGGCGATCTCTTCGGCCGCAAATACGTCATCATGGCCGCGGTAGCGATCTTCACCTTCGGCTCGCTCGTCTGCGGCATGGCGATCTCCATGGATACGCTGATCGCCGCCCGCGTCCTGCAGGCACTTGGCGGCGGCGGCATCATGGTGTCGATCTTCTCGATCAATGCCGATCTTTTCGAGGCGCGCGAACGCGCCCGCTACCAGAGCTATACCAGCCTCGTGCTGATGGCGTCCGGTGCTGTCGGCCCCGTTCTCGGCGGCACGCTGAGCGACCTGTTCGGCTGGCGCTCGATCTTCCTCGTCAACCTGCCGATCGGCATCCTCGTGCTCTGCGGGCTGGCGTTCCTCCTGCCTTATCGCAAGCCTCACCGCCGTCCGAAGATCGACTATGCCGGAGCTCTGCTTCTGGCCGGCGCGGTTGCAAGCGTCGTGCTGTGGGCTGACAGCGCCCAGATCTTCGGCTCGCTGATCGCGCCGGAAAGCCTTGCCGTCGTCGCTTTCGGTGTTATCTGCGCGCTCGGCTGGGTTTTCGTCGAGCGTCGCGTCGATGAACCCGTGGTTCCCCTTTCGCTGTTTGCCAATCCCACGGTCAATCTGCTGCTCGTCATTTCGCTGGTATCGGGCGCGATCGGCATCGGCTCGGTGAACTACGTGGCGCTCTTCCTGCAGACGACCACCGGCCTGTCGCCGACGGTCGCCGGCCTGTTCTTCATCGCGCTCACCGGCGGCATTGCCACGGGCTCGCTGGCTGCCGGTCGTGTGATCTCGCATACCGGCCTCTACAAGCCCTTCGCCATAGCCTCCACTGCAACCGGTGTCGTCAGCATGGCCATCTTCAGCCAGTTGCATGCCGGCACGCCGCTCTTCTTCATCGCCGCCGTCATGCTGCTCCAGGGCATCGGCGTCGGCATCGGCCAGCAGGTGCCGGTGGTCGGCGTGCAGAATACCGTATCGCGCGGCGATGTCGGTGCCGCGACCGGAACGGTGACGCTCACCCGCATGTCGGGGGCGGCGATTGCCATCTCGATCTACGGGGCCATCATCAGCTCTCATCTCGCCCGGGCGTCCATCGAACTGCCGGGCGGCGTGGATTTCCGTGAACTGACCCCGCGTGTTCTCGCATCCCTGCCGGATGCGACTCGCGCCGCGATCGCCGAGGTCTATGCCGACGCTTTCTTCCCGCTGTTCCTGACGGCATCCGGAATGATCGGGCTCGGTCTCATCGCCTCGATCATGCTGAAAAACATACGTTTGCCAGTCGGCGGAAAGGCTGGAAGGGGCTGAAGATTGCGCGGAGGAAAGCTTCGCGCCAGCCGCGTTTGCCAATGTGCCGGAAATTCTGTCGGCTAGAAACGGTGAATCATGGTGTCTCGGCCTTCTTCCATGCGGTCCTCTTCGCGTTCCGCACTCGTCTTGCGGGCTCTCGGCCTTTCCGTCAGCGGGCTTGCGCTTTCCGGCCTGTCGGGCTGCCTGTTCGTGACCGATACGAGCCGGATGAACGTCGACGTCTTTCAGGACGAGGTCGCTCCGGTCTATTACGATCCGGCCCGCGTTCAGCCGGCCGCCACCCAGCCGGTGCCGCAGAAGCGCGAGCTGTACCAGACGCAATTCCACCAGACCTACGGCCTGCCGGTCACCAATCCGTTGCACAAGGCGGTCTACGGCCTCATCAGCGATGAAGGCCACACGCTGCCGGAAATCCCGCTCGATCGCGTCGACGCCCGTTACCTGCGCCAGGAAGTGAGCTACCAGACGGCGGAGGCTCCCGGCACCATCGTCGTCGATACCAAGGCGCGCTTCCTCTACCTCGTGCAGGCCAACGGCAAGGCGATCCGCTACGGTGTCGGCCTCGGCCGAGACGGTTTCGCATGGTCGGGCCGTGGCGTGATCGAAATGAAGCGGAAGTGGCCGCACTGGACGCCGTCCAACGAGATGGTCGAGCGCCAGCCCGACCTACGCAGCGTTTCCGCCGAGCGCGGCGGTGCTGTGGCCGGCCTCAACAATCCGCTCGGTGCCCGCGCGCTCTACATTTACCAGAACGGCAAGGACACGCTTTACCGTGTGCACGGCACGCCCGACTGGCAGTCGGTCGGCAAGGCAACGTCCTCCGGCTGCGTGCGCATGTTCAATCAGGACGTGATCGACCTTTACGACCGCGTCGGCGCCAAGGCCCAGATCGTCGTCATCTGACGGCAACCTAGCCGTCTCGCAAGGGGCGGCAGCGGCTCTCCGCCTCCCGGCTTGCCCTCAGAGAAGGGCGAGCCCCATACCTCCTGCCGCCAGCAGCGCCACGACGATCCATGGCGGCGTCTTCCACACCACCAGAAGCAGGAAGCCGGCGAGCGCCAGCGCGAAATCGCGCGGCTCGAGGATCGCGCTTGTCCAGACCGGACTGTAGAGAGCCGCTCCTAGAATGCCGACCACGGCGGCATTCGCGCCGCGCATCGCGGCCTGCGTCAGCGGTCTGCGGCGAAATTGATCCCAGAACGGCAGCGCACCGAGAAGAAGCAGGAAGCCCGGCAGGAAGATCGCGACAAGCGCGATGGCAGCTCCGAAGAAACCATGCGGTGCCGGTCCCGAAACGGCACCCAGATAGGCCGCGAAGGTGAAGAGCGGCCCCGGAACCGCCTGCGCCGCTCCATAGCCGGCGAGAAAATCACCGGCGCCGACCCAGCCTCGGTCGACCACTTCAGCCTGCAGCAGCGGCAGCACCACATGGCCGCCGCCGAAGACGAGGGAGCCGGCGCGATAGAACGCGTCGAACAGCGAAAGCCCTTGGATCCCGACAGTCGAGGCGACCACCGGCAGCAGCGCGAGCAGCAGGCAAAAGGCCACGAGACAGGCCGCACCGAAACGCCGCGATATTCGAAATGAAAGATGCCCGGTCGTGGCGGAGGTGCCGTTGCGACAGAGCAGCAGACCGGCAATTCCCCCGATGGCGATCGCTCCGATCTGGCTGGCGGCGGTTCCCGAAAACACCACGATCAGTACTGCCGCAAGCGCGATGCCCGCGCGCTCGCGATCCGGCGTCAGGCTCTTCGCCATGCCCCAAACCGCCTGCGCCACCACGGCCACGGCCACGATCTTCAATCCGTGCAGCAGGCCGCTTCCGGCCGGGCCGCCGAAGGCCGTCGCGGCCATGGCAAAGGCAATGAGCAGCAATGCGGAAGGCAGCGTGAAAGCCGCCCATGCGGCCAGCGCCCCGAGCGGCCCGCCGCGCAGAAGGCCGAGCGCAAAGCCCACCTGGCTCGACGCCGGTCCCGGCAGGAACTGACAGAGCGCCACGAGATCGCCATAGCCGGCCTCGTCGATCCATTTGCGCCGTACCACGAGTTCGTCGCGGAAATAGCCGAGATGAGCGATCGGACCGCCGAAGGAGGTCAGGCCGAGCTTGAGGAAGGCCCGGAACACTTCTCCCGGCGTACCCTGCGGACGCTCAGTGACGGCTTCATTCATGGTTTCAGCCGATGACTTCACGAAACAGCTCCCTGGCCTTTTCCCTTGCCATGTCCAGCGCGGCGATCCCGTAGGGCGTGGCGTTGTAGATCCTGCGATGCGTGCGCCCGATCTTCTCGGTGCGGGAGATGAGGTAACCCTTCCTCTCCATGGAATGCAGCATGGGATAGAGCGTGCCGGCGCTCACCCTGTAGCCGTGATGCGCCAGTTCCTCGATCATCCACAAACCATGCAGGTCGCCCTCGGCAGCGTGATGCAGCACATGCAACCGGATGAAGCCTGAGAGAAGCTCCTGATGTTCCATTTTCCACCATGAATGGTACTGCACTCGAAATACGATATCGAAATTCGAGAGCAATATCCCGTACCGTCATGACACCGGTATGAATGGTTTTTCCGGGACGGAATTGGGGTGAGGGGGCGCTCTGCGATGCGCATGCGATGCACATGCGCATCGCCTCATAAAAAATTCGCCCGCCTCTCGCAAAGTTGAGCCGGTCTTCCGTTGCAAGGTTAATACATTCCTGTTGCATTGCGTGATATGTCGGAACAAACCGGGTTCGAGCTTCTTGCTCTGCGGTTGTTTCGCGTCGTCTCTGAATAGGAAGTCCCCTTGCCCATGTCGTCTTCGCGCAGCTTTTCCCGCCGCTCCTTTCTGTCATTTTCAGGGTTAGGTGCAGCCAGCCTTCTGGCCGGTTGTGCCTCCACGCGCCCCGTCGTCACCCCCGGCGGTTTCGCCATCAGCTATCGCGGCGGCCCCGGCAGCCCCGTGGTTGGTTCCCCCATGCAGGCGGGTTCGGCCGAACTCGACGCCATGTATGGCGAGATCTACGACAACGACTTCGTCATTCCCGCCGTGCCCTACCAGAAGATCGACCCCCGCTATTATCGTCAGCGCGTGGTCGACCCGACCGGCCAGCCGCCCGGCACCATCGTCGTCGATACGCCTTCGCGCTTCCTCTATCTGGTGGAATCCGGGGGCACCGCCATGCGTTACGGCGTCGGCATCGGCCGTGAGGGCTTTGCATGGCAGGGCGCCGGCGTCATCCAGTGGCGTCAGAAGTGGCCGAAGTGGACTCCGCCGGATGAAATGATCGGCCGCCAGCCGGAGCTCGCCAAGTATTCCGCCGCCAATGGCGGCATGCCGCCGGGTCTCAAGAACCCGCTCGGCGCCCGCGCGCTCTACATCTTCCAGAACGGCCAGGACACGCTTTACCGCCTGCACGGTTCGCCGGAATGGAACTCCATCGGCAAGGCGGTCTCTTCCGGCTGCGTGCGCCTGATGAACCAGGACATCATCGACCTCTACGACCGTGTGCCGAACAAGGCCCGTATCGTCGTCCAGCAGTAAGCCTGTCGTTCTCCCGACAGGGAGATCAGCGCCTAGGCGTGCCGCAATCCTTCCTCTCCCCGGCCAAGGGGAGGGGAAGCGGAATGAGCGTTCCATTCAAGAGAGCGCGTCGAGCTGGTTTTTCAGCATTTTCAGATTGTCGCGCAGGCTTTCCAGTTCGGAGATCGTGCAGCCGGTCGCCTGGCCGATGGCGCGCATGACGCCGACGGCCTTGGCCTTCATCGTCCGGCCGCTTTCCGTCAGCGTGATGAAGACCTGACGCTCGTCGATCCTGTCGCGCTGCCGCGTCACGTATCCCGCCTGTTCCAGCCGCTTGAGCAGCGGCGAAAGCGTGCCTGAATCGAGGCCGAGACGTTCGCCCAGCACCTTCACCTGCAGGCCGTCCTCTTCCCATAACGCCATCATCGCGAGATATTGCGGATAGGTCAGGCCGAGCGGCTCCAGCAGCGGCTTGTAGGCCCGCGTGAAGGCGTGCGCAGCACCGTAGAGCGCAAAGCAGATCTGCCGATCCAGCTTCAGTTCTTTTTCTAGTTCCTTGTCGTCCATGGCCGATCGAGCCCCTTATCCATGCGCAGTGGAATTGTCGCCAATTCCGATTTCGGAAGCAATGTGAAAAAAGACAGTTGCACACAATTTAATTGTACGATATATAACTCGCATCGCCAACCCGGTTAACCGGTCAAACCAGCAAAAGGAGCATACGAAATGGCTATTCTCTATACCGCACAGGCATCCGCCACCGGTGGCCGCGCAGGCCGCGCAGTGAGCGACAACGGCGTTCTCGACGTAACGCTGACCGTTCCGAAGGAACTCGGCGGCGATGGCGCCACCGGCACCAACCCGGAACAGCTTTTCGCAGCCGGCTATTCCGCCTGCTTCCTCGGCGCGCTGAAGTTCGTCGCCGGCAAGGAGAAGGTGAAGATTTCCGAAGACACCAGGATCACCACCCGCGTCGGCATCGGCCCGCGTGAAGACGGCACCGGCTTCGGCATCGAAGTCGCCATCACCGCCGAACTCCCCGGCGTCGAGCGCGAAGTCGCTGAAAAGCTGGTCGCAGCCGCGCATATCGTGTGCCCCTACAGCCACGCCATGCGCACCTCCACCGAGGTTCCGGTCTCGGTCGCCTGATCCCCTTCCCGGCGTCCGCTCTTCGCGGACACCGGAATATCCCCATAGATCCACCGCCAAAGGCCGGCTTCACGCCGGCCTTTCTTCGTTCTGTTTCGGCGCAGGGGCAGGCGCCTCACGGCATCATGACGGCTAGACGAGACCGCTCATGTCTGTCACAAGACGCGCGGGATACGACCGCCGTTAATCTAGAACGGGGTCGGGCTGCTGATTGACGTCAGGCGGCTGCCGCGAGGACACGCTGGCTGTCCCATTATTCTCTCGGAACATGGTGACATCAGTTCCTCGCCTTGGAGGGCAGGGGAAGTGTGTCCGCATCGGGATGACGTGCACCATCCCGCTATCGCGAAATCTCCATCAGGTCTTGCCTTAGCCCATCGGCGTCGCCGGAAGAAAGTTCGGCTTCGACGGCTGCGTGCGTCTCCCGCCAGATCGGCAGGGCGGCCGAGAGTATGGCGGTGCCTTCCTCGGTCAGCTTCAGCCGCTTGCCGCGCCTGTCCTTCGGGTCCGCTTCGATCGAGACCCAGCCCCGGCGGGTAAGCGGCTTGAGGGCGGCGGTGAGGGTGGTGCGGTCCATGGCGAGCAGATGTGCCACCGGCCCCATGGGCGGCGGTTCGGGGCGGTTGAGAGCCATCATAAGCGAGAATTGCCCGTTCGTCAGCCCGACCGCCTTCATGGCCGTATCGAAACGCCGCGCCAGGGCGCGGGCCGCCCGCTGCGCATGCAGGCAAAGGCATGTATCGCGGACGTGAATGGTGGTCGAAAAGGGAATCATGGGCTGATTTGACATGGCATAAATATGTTGATATCAACATAAATGTCAAGACGGAACGATCCGGGGGAGTGGAGCGTTGATGTCCTGGCGCGAGGTGTCGCCAGTGTGAGTTGCGCGGAGATCGCGTGAGTTGCCGTGTGCGAGCCGCAGAATGTGCAGATCTTCGGAGGAGGAAGGAATGGAACATTCAGTCGTATCCCGTCAGGAATGGCTGGAGGCGCGCCGCGCGCTCCTGCAGAAGGAAAAGGAAGCAACCCACGCCCGCGACCGGCTGAATGCCGAGCGGCTCGCCTTGCCCTGGGTGAAGGTGGAAAAGGACTATGTCTTCGATACGCCGTCAGGCCCGAAGACGCTGGCCGGGTTGTTCGACGGACGCAGCCAGTTGATCGTCTACCACTTCATGCTCGGCCCCGATTGGGAGGCCGGTTGTCCCGGCTGCTCTTTCCTGGCGGATCATCTCGATGGTTCGCTGCCGCATCTCAATAACCACGATGTCACGCTGGTCAGCGTGTCCCGCGCCCCGATCGAAAAGATCGAGGCCTACAAGCGGCGTATGGGCTGGCATTTTCCCTGGGTGTCGGCCTTCAGCAATGATTTCAACCGGGATTTCCACGTGTCCTTCACCCCGGAGGAGCTGGCATCCGGCCATGTGACCTACAATTTCATGGAAACGCCGACGGCTCAGGCCCATGATGAACTGCCCGGCCTGTCGAGCTTCTACAGCGATGCCGCCGGCAATGTCTTCCACACCTATTCCAGCTATGCCCGCGGCCCGGAAGAGCTGATCGGCACGCTGATGATCCTCGACCGCGCGCCGAAGGGCCGCAACGAGGGATCGACGATGGATTTCGTTCGCCGCCATGATGAATACGAGGAGAAGCCGAAGGCGGCGAGTTGTTGCCACTGATGCATCCGGCAGGGAGGACCAGCCATGGAAACGTCAAAACCGCGGGAGGAGCACCGCTTCCTTGAAAAACTGATCGGTGACTGGATCGTGACCTCCACGACCGGCGACGGCAATTACGATCCATCCGATCCCGACAAGGCATGGATCGAGAAGGTCCATGCGGTCGGCGGCCTGTGGTTCGTTTGCGAGGGCGGGGGTGTCATGCCAGATGGCCAGCGCGGTTCCGTGGTCATGACGCTCGGCTACGATCCCCGCGCCGGCCATTACGTCGGTACCTGGATCGGCTCGATGATGGACACGTTCTGGGTCTACAAGGGCTGGCTGGAGCCGGATGGCAAAACGCTGACGCTCGAAGCCGAGGGACCGGATTTCGATGACCCCTCGAAGACGGCGATTTATCACGACGTCATCAAATTCATCGACGATGACCACCGGCAGTTTTCCGGCAGCGTGCGCCAGCCGGACGGCACCTTCAGGACCTTCATGACCAGCGAAATGAAGCGGCGAGGCTAAGCAGCCACGGTTTCCGTCGCGAGACCGGGAACGTCCCGGACGAACATTCATAATCGGGCTCAGGAAAAAGAAAGGATCTTTCCCATGCAAGGCGGGTTTATCTGGTACGAACTCATGACGCCCGATCCGGTGGCGGCAGCCGACTTTTACTCGAAGGTCACGGGCTGGACGGCGAAGGACAGTGGCATGCCCGGCATGTCCTACACGCTCTTCAACGTTCCCGGTTTCGACATGGGCGTCGCCGGCATGATGGAGTTGACGTCGGAATTTGCCGCACGCAACATCCCGCCGAACTGGACCGGTTATGTCTGGGTCGATGACGTCGATGCCAAGGCAAAAGAATTCGCCGACAATGGCGGCACCGTGCATCATCAGCCGCAGGATATTCCGGGCATCGGCCGCTTCTCGGTGGTTGCCGATCCGCAAGGGGCGGTCATCAGCCTGTTCAAGCCGAACATGCCGGATGGTCCCATGCCGCCGACTCCGGATCGTGGCACGCAGGGCACCTTCGGCTGGCATGAATTGATGGCCGGCAATGGCGAGCAGGCCTTCGCCTTCTATTCGAAGATGTTCGGCTGGACCAAGGACATGGCCGTCGACATGGGCGATATGGGCGTCTACCAGTGCTTTGCCCAGGAGGGCACCCCGATCGGCGGAATGATGACCAAGCCCGCAGAGGTGTCGGCGCCCTTCTGGGGCTATTACGTCAATGTCGATGGCATCGATGCGGCACTGGAGCGCGTTAAGGCAGGCGGCGGCACGATAATCTTCGGGCCGCAGGAAGTGCCCGGCGGCAGCTTCATCCTGCAATGCGTGGATCCGCAGGGCGCCTATTTCTGCCTCGTCTCGAACAAGCGGTAAAAGGGACTTCAGGCCGGAAGCCGCTCGCCCTGAGCAAGAGCGGGAGCAGGGGCGGCGAGCCTTGCCACATTATCTCCGGGCGCGATCATGCCGGTGCGGTGGGTGATGGCGATCACCGTCATTTCGCTGGCGAGCGCCCGGATGTTCTCCATGATGCCGGCCTCCGTGGCCTCGTCGAGCGCCGAACTCGCTTCGTCGAGAAACAGGAAGCGCGGCTGGTCGTAGAGCGCCCGCGCAAGCGCGATCCGCTGGCGTTCTCCGCCGGAAAGCTTCAGGCCGCGTTCTCCCACCACCGTCCGGAAGCCGTCAGGCATGGCCTCGATCCGCTCCAGGATCGAGGCTCTTGCGGTCGCGGCCCTCAGCTTGTCCGTGTCCGGTTTACGTCCCAGGACGATGTTGGCCTCCAGCGTGTCGTTCAGCAGCATGATCTCCTGCGGCACGACGCCGATCAGGCGATACCAGTCCCGGCGGTCGATGGTCGCGAGATCCGTGTCATCGACGAGGATGCGTCCGCGTGTCGGCTCCAGAGACTTCAGCGCCATCTTGAAGAGCGTGGATTTGCCCGAGCCCGTCTCGCCGGTGATGAAGGTGAGCCGCCCGCGTCCGGCGGTGAAGGTGACGCCCGCAGTGCCGCGTCCGTTGCCGTATTCGAAGGCGACGTCCTCAAAACTGATCCGGCCCGAATCGAGCAGGATCTTACGGGTGCTACCGCTGCCGCGCGGCTCTTCCGGTTCCGCCCACAGGCGCGCGAACGGAACGAAGCCGGTATAGGCCCGCATCACGTCGTCGATCGCATGGCCGATCATCTCGAATGGCCAGTTGAGCTGCATCAGGAGCGTGTTGAAGAGCACCAGGTCACCGATGGAAAGATCGCCCGCCTGAACGCGCGGCAGCAGCAGCCGGAGAGTGATGGCCACCTGCACCCCGAGCGCTGCCGCATAGAAGGAGGCGAGCGCCACCCGCTTCAGGCTGAAACGCCGCCATCCCTCGAACACTTCCCGGGCGGTGCGGTTGAAGCGCTCCGTCATCCACTCCTCGCCGCCGAAGTGCCGCAGCGTTTCCATCGAACCGACAGCGTTTCCCACGAAACGGGCGTTTTCCTGCCCGGCTTCCATCGCCTTTTCGAGATCCGGCTTCGTCCAGCGATTGGCGGCATAGGTTACCGCGACGAAGAGGCTGCCATAGGCGACCACGATACCGGCTACCTGCAGGTCGATCTTCGCCCCGAGAAGCGCAAGCGCCAGCACGATCTGCGTGGCGCCGGGAATGAAGACGATCAGCCCGAGTTGGACGAGGATGCTGAGCGACTGCGCGCCCTGCATCTGCGCCTTCTGGATTTCAGCCGGATTGTGATCGAGAAAGAAGCCGATACGCTTGCGTGTCAGCCGTTCGAAGAAACTCGTGCTGGCGATGAAGCCGAGGCTCTGGGCCGAAAGCAGCGAGAGATACTGCACCATGTATTGCAGGCCGAAGGCGAGCCCCACCAGGGCGGCATAGCCTGCCAGGCCGAATGTCAGCTTTTCCGGCCAGCCGGACCCAGCCTGGTCGATGATCGCGGCGAAGAGGTAAGGCGCGGCGATGGCCGCCATCGATGACCCGAATACCGTTCCGGCCACCAGCAGCAGCATGCCCCGCGACACGCGCCAGAAGGCAATGAGGATCGTTGTGCTGGGCTCGGAGACGAGCCGCCACGCGTCATTCACGATACCGACCTTGAAAAGGGATTCGATCGGCAAAGTCTACGGCGCGACCGCCGTTGCGACAAGGCTTCAGCCCTGCGGTCTGGCCGATGCGGGCAGGCCGAACAGCTTGTCGAAGCCGAGATTGAACAGGTAGGTATAGGCGAGGAAGAAGGCGAGCAGCCCGATATTGGTCGCGAACGCCTCCATCATCGGCATGCCGAGCGTCCAGGAAAGGACGGGTGTGAGCACGATCGCCAGCCCGCTTTCGAACAGCACCGCATGAATGGCC
The DNA here is from genome assembly GCA_002600635.1 of Rhizobium sp. ACO-34A. Lineage (NCBI taxonomy): Bacteria > Pseudomonadati > Pseudomonadota > Alphaproteobacteria > Hyphomicrobiales > Rhizobiaceae > Rhizobium > Rhizobium sp. ACO-34A. The sequence goes on from CP021371.1 coordinate 1,398,951, forward strand.
CGTCGCAGCGGGCTTCTTCCCTTCACCGGATTGCGGGCTTCCCACCATTCGAACAGTGTGGTGAAGACAAAATTCCACGATACGGCCACGACCGAAGCGGCAACGGCAGCGATGCCGGCGGATGTCGCGTCATTGCCCAGCACGGCGAAGATCAGCGCGCTGGAGAGGAGGGCAAGCCCCTCGAAGGCGCAGACATAGACGATCCGGCGGACGACTGGGGACATGAGGAAACTGCTTCCGATGAATGGCTGAACGAAGGTGAAGGGCGAACGCCCTTCCGGACCTATAGCAAACACCTCTGCCCGACAGGAAGACGAGGCATATGGAGGATCGTGCGGAATGTCATGTCTGGCCGACCGCAGCGGCGCGTTGCGCGCAGTTTCGGCTAAAAAATAGGGGAAGCTGGTATCAGGTGTGCTGGCGTGGCGGGATAACGGGAAAGATCAGCCGGCAGGCCATCGCAGTGGAAAAGCGAAAACGCTCGGTCTGGCTTATCGCGCGGGGGAAGTCTTTTTTGCGGACTTCGCAGCTTTCTGGCCTGGTTCTGTTGCGTGGCCTTCAGCGGCTTCACGTTCGAGACGCAGGGTTCTCAGCTTTTCGGTCTTCTGGTCGCGGGCAACGGCTTCCGCTTCGATGATGTGGCGGGCCGAGTCGTCTGTGGCGCGCGCCTTGTCACCGGCGTTCATGCGCTCCGGCTTGAAGAACTGGTCCTTGGTAACAGTCACGGGGATCCTCCGACGGTGGGGCATGCGCCCGCAGGGCGGGCGCAAAACCAGACGCATCTCGCTTTCTGAAGAGCGAAACCGCTTTTCAGAAAGCGAGATGCGTAACTTGAATAAGCCAGAGCGTCCCTTGTGCGTCCGGATGGACGCACGGTGCTCCGGGAACGAACGGATCAGCGGCCCGGACGGGCTGCCTTCTTCGGTGCGGGCAGCAGGCCTTCGCGCTGCATCTTCTTGCGCGCCAGCTTGCGCTGACGGCGAATGGCTTCAGCCTTTTCGCGAGCGCGCTTTTCCGAAGGCTTTTCATAGGCGCTGCGCGCCTTCATTTCGCGAAATACGCCTTCGCGCTGGAGCTTCTTCTTGAGAACGCGGAGAGCCTGCTCGACATTGTTGTCCCGAACGAGAACCTGCAAGTGAATTCCTTTCTGCGGTCGTGACCGCCTTCTACGATGGGCCGACCCAGTCGGCTGCTGATACGAATGGCCGAAGGCCTGAGCCACGGCGCGCACGCAAGGCTTTTGATCCGTGCCCGACGATTTTTGTCGACGGACTCAAGATGTGGCGCGAGCTATACCGGACGCGCCTGCCAATGACACCAAAAATGGGCCTCAAAGGCGGAAATCTCTGCAAAATAAAAAGGCCGGGAATAAACCCGACCTCTTCCTGTCACTCAAACCCCTGAGCTTTTAGCACTCTCGCTGCCAGTACATCCGTGGTCAGCAGGGGCAAATGACAATCAGGCAGCCCGAAGGTTGTCTGCGGAATCCTTGCCAGAACGCTTGTCGCGAACGATGTCGTAGGCGATCTTCTGGCCTTCGACCAGTTCGCGCATGCCGGCGCGCTGTACGGCCGAGATGTGCACGAAAACGTCGGTCGAGCCCTGGTCAGGCTGGATAAAGCCGAAGCCCTTGGTGCTGTTGAACCACTTTACGGTACCGGTATTCATAACGATTTCCTTTCAATCGTCTGGTTCGCCGGGGAGATATTCGTCCGGCTTGATCGATGTTGAGCGGAAATCTGACCGTGCGCCGTAGCACTTAGACAAAGGTCACAAGCAATCTTCGATGCCCTTAATATAGCTCTCACGAGCCGCAATGCAATGATGGAATGAAAAATACCGGGAATTTCGATCTACACGAGCATCGCAGCGGCGACAAACCTTTTCGGCTTTCCGCGATAACTTCCCTTGATAGCAGCATATTTCCCGAGATTCGGGTTGCGTGCAAGCAAGTAATGAATCCTGTCGATATTTCCTTGTTTCCCTTGCCACAATTTCGGCTTGCTCCGGGGAGAAGGCTTCCCGAACGTTCACGGTGGCGCTGCATGCAGCGATTCCTGTCCTTCCTTTGTGGTTTTATTCATGCCCCGACCAACATCCCTGTCACGCCGCGCTTTCTGCGCCTGTCTCGCCTGCGGTCTTGCAGCCCCGCGCGCCATGGCTTCGGATCCCTCCGTTCCGCCGGCCGTCGGCGGTGTCGAGGTCAAGGGCACGCTCGAGCCGCATCTCAATGTCGCAAAGAGCGGGAACCACGCGGCGCCGCATGTGGCGTTGACGCTCGATGCCTGTTCCGGCCATGTCGACATGCGCATCCTCTCTGTGCTGATGGACGAACAGATCCCCGCGACGATCTTCGTCACCGCCCGCTGGCTGCGGAAGAATGCCGAGGCGCTGGCGCTGCTCAAGAGCCGGCCGGACCTGTTCGAACTCGAAAACCATGGCCTGAACCATGTTCCGGCGATTGACCGCCCGGGCACTGTCTACGGCATCCCGACCGCCGGATCGATGGAGGCGGTGGTGAGCGAAGTCGAGAACGGCGCGAAGTGGATGGAGAAGGACGGCCTTGCCGCACCGCGCTGGTTCCGGGGCGCAACGGCGCGTTATACGCCCGCTTCCATCGCCGCGATCGAAGGTCTGGGTTATCGCATCGCCGGCTTTTCGCTGAATGGCGATCAGGGAGCTTCGCTACCTGCGGGAGCCGTTGCCAAACGCATCGCCGCCGCCCGCGATGGCGATGTCATCATCTCCCATGTCAACCATCCCGAACGCGACTCGGGCGCCGGCGTCGCCAGGGGTGTGCTGGCGCTGAAGGCCCGTGGCGCCGTCTTTGTCCGGCTGGACACGCTGGAGGGCAGGGAGATGGCCGGGGTGGCGCAGCAATAGACGGAGGATGCTGCCGCCTGAACCCGGTTTTCGCACCCTTTCGGAGGTTCGCGACGTCGTGGCCGGTGTCGCATCCGGCAGGATGTGTTTACCATTGAATGCTAATGCTGACCGAATCGCCGGCTAGATCCCGCGACGTCATGCCTGTCCAAGCTCGCCCTCAGGAGGTTCAATGCCCGAGGTATTCGATTCCGATATCTTCAATCTCGCACCGATCGCCATGTGGATCGAGGACTTCAGCGAGGTGAATGCCCTCTTCGATATCTGGCGTGCGCAAGGGGTCACGGACATCCGGGCCTTCCTGAGGCAAGACGTTTCCCGGGTTTCGGAATGCTCCCGCAAGATCAGGGTCCTCGACGTCAACCGCAAGACGCTCGAACTGTTCGAGGCCGAAGACATCGATCATCTCAGGGCAAACACGTCGAAGATTTTCCGCGATGACATGCTGGAAACCCACATCAACGAGCTGGCCGATCTTTTCGACCGAAAGCAGACCTTCTCAAGCGCGACGGTGAACTACACCCTTTCCGGCAAGCGGCTGGATATCCAGCTTCGCGGCGCCGTCATGCCTGGTTACGAAGCCACGCTCGGCAAGTTGCTTCTGACCACCGAAGACGTGACCGTCAGGGAAAATGCGCGCCGGGCGGAAAACGTCCAGAGACGTTATGCCGAAGGCATCTTCGAACATTCGCCGGTGTCCCTGTGGATCGAGGATTTCAGCGCCATACGGTCATTGATCGAGGATGTCCGTGATCGCGGCATCACCGACTTCAGAACCTTCATGGACGTGCACCCGGAATTCGTGCGCCAGTGCATGAGCGAGATCAGCGTCCTCGACGTCAATCAGGCGACGCTCGATCTGTTCTGCGCGCCCGACAGGAAGACGCTGCTGCATCGCCTGAACGAGATCTTCCGCGACGAGATGGAAAAGCCCTTCCGCGAGCAACTCATGGAACTGTGGCAGGGCAACCTCTTTCATCATCGCGAAGTCATCAACTACGCGCTGGATGGCTCCGAGCGCCATATCCTCCTGCATTTCTCCGTCTTCCCCGGCCATGAGAACGACTGGTCCCGCGTGCAGGTGGCGCTGGCGGATATCACCGCCCGCAAGAAGGCCGAGGCCTATCTCGAATATCTCGGCAAGCACGACGTGCTGACCAAGCTCTATAACCGCGCTTTCTACGCCGACGAGATCAACCGGCTGGAGCGCAAGCCGCTTCGCCCGGTTTCGGTCATCATGATCGACCTGAACGGGCTGAAGGAAGCCAACGACCAGCTCGGCCACGACGCCGGCGATGCCCTGCTGCGCCGGTTCGGCGAGATCCTCAACGGCGCGGTGTCCCAGCCCAGCCATGCGGCGCGCATCGGCGGCGACGAATTCGCCGTGCTTATGCCGGGCGCCGACGCCAAGGCTGCGGGCGCCATGGTGGACACCATCAACGAGCTTCTGAAGATCAACAACCAGTTCTATTCCACCGCGCCGCTCGGAATGTCGCTGGGGGCTGCGACGAGCGAACCCGGCGAATCCATGGAAACCGTCGTCAAGCGCGCCGATATGCTGATGTACGAGCAGAAGAAGGCGTATTATGAAGCGAAGGGTATTGCCGGCTTCGGGACCGGCAGGACGGCGGCGGGCAGGGCTTCCTAAAGGGCAGGGTTCTCGCCGAGGTTGCGTGGATGCGCTCTGGCGTTTCCCGAAGAATTTCCTACATGAAACGGCGCTCCTGAACGAACGCTCTAGGGGCAAGACTCAATCAGGACAGGTGTTCTGCGCGTCGCACCTTGGGTCTGAGTAGAAGGAAAAGTGCAGGAAATGCGGATCATTTTCAAACCTTTCCGACGCCCGCAGGCCCAAGATGCGGCTGGCCCGAAGGGTTGGTCTGGATGAGCCGCCTGATCGCGAACAATGCTCGGCAAGGCCACGCGGCCTTACCTTGCGCTTGTTCGCTTCCATTCAATCCCATCCAGACCAACAGAGCATCTGTCCTGATTGAGTCTTGACCCTGAGGAACCTGCCCGATGGAATCTCCGGCGCGAAGGCTGACCACGCTGAAGTCTATCCCGGATGCCGAAATCGAGGCCGAGCGCACGCTCGCGGTACTCAGGCTTTTCTGCGCGCTGGTTCTGCTCACCCCGCATTTCATCGAGCCGCTGTTCAGCTCCGGGGCGGAGCCCGTCCGCTGGCAGGTGCCCTCGGTGCTGTCGCTCTCAACCCTGTCGCTGAGCGGCCTTCTGGCGCTTTTCCTGATCAGCCTTGGAAAATTCAGTTCCTGGATGCGCTATGTTTTCGCCTTCATGGATGCCGCCATGCTGGCGACGGTCTGCTATCTGTCGCTGACCTTCCACGGCCTTTCGGGCAACTGGATCTTTGCAGCGCCCGTGACCTGGGCCATTCCGCTGCTGCTCACGGTCGGTGCGCTGCGCTATCAACCGGTGATACAGATCTGGTCCACCCTCCTGTTCTTCTGCGCCCTCGTGCTGGTCGCTTTCATCCTTCCCTGGGAGGATGGCGAGCAGATGGCCGTCACCGCCGGCGTCACGGCGCTGTTTTCGCCGCTGCCATCGATTGCGCGCCTCTGCCTCATCGTGCTCACCGGCCTTGCCTCGGTGGTGGTGATGTATCGTTCCCGCTCGCTGCTGCGCCGCGCCCGTCAGGAAGCCTACGCCACGTCCGAACTGTCGCGCTTCCTGCCGCCGGAAATCGTGCCGCTGGTGACCGAAAGCGACGAGTGGCGGCAGGGTCGCAAGCAGGTCGTGGCGATCCTCTTCGTCGATATCCGCAACTCGACCCAGATGGCCGAAGGCCTCGACCCCAAGGCGATGTCTAAGCTCATCCGCTCCTTCCGCGCCATCGTCCAGCGTGCCGCCCGCGCCCATGGCGGCGTGATCGACAAGTTCGTCGGCGATGGCGCCATGATATTGTTCGGCGTGCCCCATCGGTTGGAGGACGATGCCGCGAGAAGCCTGAACTGCGCCCGCGAGATCCTCCGCCTGATCGAGGAACGCAACGCCTCCGTGGAGGCAGCGGACCGCCTTTCGGTCGGTATCGGCGTTCACCGGGGCAAGGTCTATTGCGGCATCGTCGGCGATGACGAGCGCCGCGAATTCACCGTGATCGGCGATGCCGTCAACGTTGCCTCGCGCATCGAGCAGGCTACCAAGCAGTTCTGCATCCCGCTTCTGGCCTCCGGCGATGTCGTGGCCTCGGCGAAGGAAGACGATCTCTGGGAGGTCACCAGCTCCGAGCCGTTGAGGGGCCGGCAGCAATCCATCTGCCTCATGGCGCCGAAGGTTTCCGTCGCCGGTTAGGGCCGTAACGGATCGTCCAAAAATCGGCTTGTCTCGCATTCGGGACCGGGTAAGAATATCGCCACGGCCGGAGGCAGCCGGCAGCCCGCGCCCCTATGGGGCATGGCGAATGCCTCTCACGATCCTTCATGACCGTTTCAAACGTCAGGTGAAGGCGTTGGTAATGCGGGCGCCGACGAAGACTTCGCCGTGATGAAGGAAACGGAAATGCGCGACTATCGCGATGCAAAGGCCATGGCGAAAGCCATGCGGGAGGCGCTTGCCGACCGCAACGTCACAATCACCCACAGCGAGGCGCTGGAAATCGTCGCCCGCCAGTTCGGACTGGCGACGTGGAATATACTCTCCGCAAGGATCGAAGCTTCGGATGCCGGCGACGGCGATCCTGCCATCTCCTTCGAGCAGGCGGTGCCTACGATCGCCTTCGAGCAGGCGGTGCCTATTGTGCGCATCTTCGACGTGGCGAAGGCGCATGAATTCTATCTCGGATTTCTCGGCTTCAAGGTCGACTGGGAACATCGTTACGGCGACAACTTTCCGCTTTACACGCAGATTTCCCGCGCCGGGCTGAGGCTTCATCTGTCAGAGCATTCCGGCGATGCGACGCCGGGCGGCAACATGTGCGTCTACATGAAGGGCATCAGGGAATTCCACAAGGAACTCGCCGCCCGGAATTACCGCTACATGAAGCCCGGTCTGGAGGACGAGGGAACGCGGCTGGAAGTCGGGGTCATCGACCCTTTCAATAACCGCATCCGCTTCATGGAACTGAAGGACGGTTGAAAACACTCTGCGGGCGAACGGCGCTGTTGCGCCGCTCGCTTGAGGGAGAAGGGGAGGCGGGGCGGGACGAGCCCGACTTACACAGCCGCGGTCAGCGTCAGGCCGATGCCCCACGGATCCTTCAGCACATGGCCTTCGGCCGTGCGGGTGACCGGGATTTCCAGGCTTTCCAGCGTGGCGAGCGCGGTGTCGAGCGCTTTCCTGTCGTTGAAGGTCAGCGAATAATCCGAAAGGCCGGACATGGCTCCCTCGCGGGTAGTTGCGCCACGGCTGTTCCAGATATTGGCGGCGACATGGTGATGGTAGGTGCCGGCCCCGAAGAAGCTTGCACCGGGATAGACTGCCATCTTTTTCAGCCCGAGCACGCCTTCGTAGAAGCGATTGGCTTCCGGAATGTTGCCGACCTGCAGATGCATGTGGCCGATTGCCGCCTTGTCCGTCATGCCGCCCCATGGCGTCTTCGGAGCCTTGTCGTAGAGACCCTGCAGGTCGAGATGCAGCGTCGCCATCTCGACGGTTCCGTCCGACAGGAACGTCCAGTCCTCGACGGGGCGGTCGGCATAAACCTCGATGCCGTTGCCCTCGGGATCGGAGAGATAGATCGCCTCGCTCACCAGATGGTCGGAGGCGCCGTCAAGGCGCACGCCATGTGCCACGGCATGGGCAAGCCAGTGGCCGAGTTCGTTGCGGTCGGGCAGCAGGAAGGCGGTGTGGAACAGCCCTGCCGCGTTGCGCGGGGCGCGCTGCACATTGCCGCCGGTCGTCAGCGTCAGCAGTGGCTTGCCGCCTGCGCCGAGCACGACTCCGCTCGCCGTCTGCTCGATCACCTGAAGGCCGAGCATGGTCTCGTAGAACTGCTTCACCCGGTCGAGATCGCTCACCACCAGATGGCTGCGACCCACATGGATCGGCCGCGTCAGCGCGAAGCTCGGGGTTTCGTTGATCGTATTCGTGTCTGTCATGGCTATCTCCTGGGGATCGGCGACGCGTCCTGTTTTCTTTGGGCGGTCCATGGCGCGCGGGATGTCTTGAGGCACGTCCGGCGGCGCTTTCCGATCCTTTTCCTCATCTCTTCTTGGGTTTAATATGAACACGTAGCATCGTTCACGAAAGACCGGATAAAGTGGATTTATCGTTCGACAATTGTTGACTGTCTTTCACTTTAATCAGGTGCCCAAAATTGATCCTGATCAATGCGGGAAGGGGCTCGACGGACGATGGTACGGGCAAAGAGAGGAAACGCGGCGGGGACGGTCGCAGATAAAAGGAGAAAGTCATGTACAAGAAAATTGTTGTTCCGGTGGATTGCGGTCAGCTCGACAAGGGCGAGAAGATCCTGCGCAAGGCCGCTTCGCTGCTCGATGCCGGTGGTGAGATCATTCTCCTGACCGTGGTCGAGGACATGCCGGGTTATCTGGCGATCGACCTGCCGGTCGATGTTATCGAAGGCGCGATCAAGGACGGCAAGGCGAAGCTCGTCGAGCTCAAGGAAAAGAGCGCGATCGACGCCCGCGTCGAAATCCGTTCGGGCGCTCCGGCACGCGAAATCCTGGCCGCTGCCGGCGAACACGGTGCCGATCTCATCATCGTCGCCTCGCATATTCCGGATCTGGCCAACTACTTCATCGGCGCCACCGCCGACCGCGTCGTCCGTCACGCAAAATGCTCGGTTCTGGTTGACCGCTGAACGGCGGAGCGACAGACTGAAAAGACAGAAATTGAGGAAACACCCGGGATGGACACCGCACGATACGAACAGATCCTCAACGATCGGCAGCAGGAAATCCTGAACCGCCTGCACAAGATCGATACTGATCTTGGCAGGCCTCGCGATCAGGACAGTGAGGAGCAGGCCACCGAGGCCGAAAACGACGAAGTCCTCGAGGAGTTCGGCGAAGTCGGCGAAAAGGAACTGAAGGCGATCGACGCGGCCCTCGACCGCATCGCCAAGGGCACCTTTGGTACCTGCGTCAAATGCGGCCAGCCGATCTCCGAACAGCGCCTTGCAGCGGTGCCCTACACGCCCTTCTGCCAGGAATGCGCTTCCGGCAAGTAACATACCGGCCCGTTTTCGTTTTTACGGAGGCGGGTCGTTTTCAAATGATCCCCGTCGATCGTTTCGCCTTCGTCAGGTCGGTCTTCAAGACATCTTCAGCAACGCGCCGATCGTGCCGCCGACCAGCAGTGCGATGCCGATCAGCGTCGTGAGCGCTGCGCCGGGGCCGCGTTTCCTGGCGTCGGAATAATATTCCGAGGCATAGAGCACGCGCGCGGCCGTCCAGCACAGGCCGAGCAGGCCCGCGAGGGCATCCGAGGTGTAATAACCGAACAGCCAGAGGGAAGGCAGGAAAAGCACCAGTTGCTCGACGGTGTTCTGCTGGACCCGGAAGATCCGCTCGAAATTCGCATTGCCTGAAACCTTCGGCGCCTCGACGCCGAACTGTTTGCGGGCGCGCGCCACCTTCACCATGAACCACACATAGGTAATCAGCGCCGCGAATGTGGCGAGCACGGTGAAGCGCATGTTGTCGTTCCTCGAAGTGTGAAGCCACAGGAGCATAATCCGACCGGAGTAAAACGAGGATCGATAGGATTGTGCTCCAAATGAAAGTCTCAGAGCGCCGATCTGCTTCCGGCAGATCGAAACGTGCTCCAGGTATCGGATTGGTAAGGTAAGGACGGGTGCTTCGCAAGCCGCGGACGCATGACATCAAAGTCCGGAAATTGTCCTGAAATATGGTTGCCGCTGCTCACGGAGTATTCCAGATCCGTCCGAAGGTTGACTTGTTCCGACCGGTTAATTCGCCCATGATGCAACCTTGGCGCATCGGCCCGAAAATCGAGGTCGATTTTCTGGAAGGCCCGATGCGCGGATACAGGGAGTTGTGGTGTGTTTTGTGTGGCCAGATGGGCGCACGGCGCTCCGGCTTTAAGACCTCGGATGAATGAGAGTTTGCGTCGATGACCGATCAGTTCCGCTTCGGGCGGCCCTATGATTTTCACGAACTGGTGGCCGATGGCATTGTCCATGCTATCGGCGTGGTTTTCGCGCTGGTCGGCGCAACCGCCCTGATCTTCTATGCGACGGTCTGGTCTTCCCACGCGGAAATGGCGGCGGCGTGGATCTATGGCCTCGGCCTCGTCATCTCGCTCGGCGTTTCCTGCACCTACAACATGTGGCCGAACTCGCGCACCAAATGGATCCTGCGCCGCTTCGATCACTCCGCGATCTTCGTGCTGATTGCCGCCACCTATACGCCGTTTCTGGTCAAGGGTTCGGATAACTGGCGCATTATGGCGCTGCTCGGCGCGATCTGGCTCACGGCCATTATCGGCATCTGGTTGAAGTGTCGTTATCCCGGCCGCTACGACCGGCTGGCGATCCTGCTCTATCTCGCCATGGGCTGGAGCGGCGCGTTCGCCATGGGCCCGATTTCGCAAATCCTGCCCGGCATCACCATGACGCTGATCCTCGCCGGCGGCATCATCTATTCGGCCGGCGTGGTCTTCCACGTCTGGGAACGCCTGCGCTTCCAGAACGCCATCTGGCACGGCTTCGTGCTGACCGCCGCCGTGGTCCACTACTCGGCGGTGTTTACCGCGATCAGCTTCTAAAGCGTCAGCCTGAAAATCTGAATCGATTTTCGGAAAGCACGGTACGTAGATTCAATAAGTTAGAGTGTCTTTTGTTCGTCCAACCAGAATACACGACAACAGGTCTTGAACTTGCGGCTTCACCCCCCTCTGGCCTGCCGGCCATCTCCCTCTCAAGGGGGGAGATCGGTTAGGCGACACCGCCAGCGCCCTCTTAAACGCAGTGTTCTCGGATACAAGGGGCGAGAGGCTGACCGTTCTGCCGATCTCCCCCCTTGAGGGGGAGATGCCTGGCAAGGCAGAGGGGGGTAGCCCCAAGCCCGGAGCTTGTCATAGTGTCCTGCGATCTGAAAGATCACGACACGCCTTCAAGCTTTCACCGCCCCTTGAGCAGAATGACCGCGTAACGACAGGCCTCGCCGCTTTCATTGATGAAGGCGCAGTCGGCGGGCGGGCCGAGCGCGAGACAGTCTCCCGCATCGAGGTGGTGGCGGGTCTCTCCCTCGAGGAAGACGAGGTTGCCTTCCTGCACCCAGATCATTTGCCGGAGGAAGGCGAAGGCCGCCGCATCATAGGGAACCCGGGCACCGGCCGGCAGGGAGACCTCCACGATTTCGAGCGGCATGTCGACAGCAGGTGAAACCTGCCGCCGCACATAACCCGTTTCGGGATCGGTCCACATCGGCTGTTCGCCCGCCTTCGAAAGCCGTCTGCCAGTTGCTTCCGCCCGTGCGATCAGGGTGGAGACGCTGAGCGACAGCGCGCCGGCGAGCTTGCCGAGAAAGGCGGCCGTCGGGCTGCTTTCTCCGCGCTCCACCTTGTTGATCATCGCGCGCGAAACGTCGGCGCGTTCGGCAAGGTCGCTGAGCGACCAGCCGCGTGCGGTCCGTTCGGTACGGATTCTTTCCCCTAGACAGCGGTCGAAGTCGTCTGATAAATTAGACATACCGTCAATATAGTGGACAATTCGTCATGCAGCAACCCGTTCTCATCCGTGATGCCGTCGAGGCCGATCTCCCGGCGATCCGCGATATCTACAATCATGCGGTGGAGCACACGACCGCGATCTGGAACGAGGTGCTGATCGATGTCGATAACCGCCGCGCCTGGCTGGAACTGCGCCGTGCGAAAGGCTTTCCGGTGCTGGTGGCGGAGAAGGACGGCAAGGTGGCGGGCTACGCCTCCTATGGCGATTGGCGCGCCTTCGACGGTTATCGCCATACCGTCGAGCATTCCGTCTATGTCGACAAGGATTGCCGCGGTGGGGGCATCGGCAAGCAGTTGATGCTGGAGCTGATCGCGCGGGCAAAGGCCGCCGACATGCATGTGATGATCGCGGCGATCGAGGCGGAGAACAAGGCTTCCATCGCCCTGCACGAGCGTCTGGGTTTTCGCCTTGTCGGCATTCACCGGGAAGTAGGGATCAAGTTCGGCCGCTGGCTCGATCTGGCCGCGATGGAACTGAGGCTGTAAAGCCATCGAAGACGGCGAGTTCGCCATTGCCCTCGTAGCGGCGCATCTCGGGCGGTGTGCCCTTGTTGCGGCGATAGTGCCAGCTGGCATAGACGAGAAAGGCCGGCAGGGCTGCCGGCCAGAGGAAGCTTGCGACAAGTCCGAGGATGCGTGCACCATCCCAGCCGTTGCCGTTCGCCGTGCCCTCGACATAGGTCAACCCCATGAAGAGCGCAGCGGGCAGCAGCCAGAGAACGAGCGCGAGCGAAACCATCCGGAAATTACCGACAATACGAATCAATCTTGCCTAGAATACTCTGGAAATGTGGCCTTTTGACAAGCTCTGTTTGCGACGCACACGATGCGTTCGCCGGTGCGATTGCGGCAAATCCAAAGCGTGCCGCGTTTTTCCGGATTCGCTCCGCAGGTTCCAACTCCTTATTTCACCGCATGTCGTTGCCGCAAAACCGCTGCACACGCTTGCGCGTCCTGCCTCATTCGATGCGGGCGCGCAGCATGTCTCCACGAATGGTGATCGTGGGTTTTGCCCCCGGCGTATTGGGCAGGGCGCTGTCCACGAATGAAGCGGTTGCCTCCACCAGATAGCTGATCGGGGTCGGCTGCAGGAAGCGCAGCGTTGCATCGAGCATCTTGCCGGAAAGCGCGATCGTCTCGTTCTGCATCACCTTTTCGAAGGTGATCCGCGCCCTGAGCGCCGCGCCGGAGATCGTCAGGTTTTCCGCATGGCCGTCGAGGCTGATATCGCCGGCGTCGCTGCGGATGTCGACCACGGAGAAATCTCCGTCGAGCCGGGTGCGTGCGGCCTTCTGGTCGACGATAACGGCCGAGCCGGGCCGAAGATCGGCCGCAAGTTCCATCGTGCAGTCCGACCAGTCAAGGAAACGCGGCGCGCTGCCGACATCGACGACCAGCGTATTGCCATCGACCCGCATCGCGCCGCCCGCCGGGCAGGCATCGGAAAACCAGCCGGAATGCCAGATCGCGCCCCAACCCCGGCGCTCCCCCTTGAGTTCGGCGACATGCGGACCTTCCGCGCCGGTGGTGATACGGATGTCGCTGGCCGCTCCCTCGACCCGGATCGTCGAGACCTCGGAAATATCGACAGGGCCGGCAAGGCTGTCGCGGGTGGAAATGAAGGCAACGGCTCCATCGATCAGCGCGAGCGCGAGGATCGTGCCGGCGACGGAGAGGAGGGCGGTTCGGACTTTCATGGATCATGCTCCTTTGGATGTGAGATGTCCTCATCGAGCATGCCGGGCGTTGCGGCCGCGACCTTGATCGCGTTTCAGGTCGACCTCGAACGCGCTTTCGGGCCATATGGCGGCATCAGATCTTATTCCTCATGCCTGCCGACCTGCCGATGATCTTCGTACCGCTATCCTTCGCCGTCTCGCTTTTCCTCGCCACCTTTCTCGTGCGGCTCCTGCTGCAGGGACGCGAAAGCCTTGCCCGCAATCATCTCTTCGTGCTGCTGGTGGCGCTTTATGTGGTGCAGACCCTGCTGGTCGGCCTGCGCTGGGGTTATGGCGTGATCGCCATCCTGCCGCTCCTGTCGCTGCTGGCGAGCCTCGTGCCGCCGCTGACCTATCTTGCCTTTCGCGATCTCGCCCGCGAGGAGGGAAGCGGCATTTCGCTCCGCGACTGGCCGCATCTCCTGCCGACGCTGGCGCTTGCCGTCTTGCTTCCGGTGTGGCGCAGTTCCATCGATCTTCTGATCATCGCGGAATTCCTTGGCTATGGCGCAGCGCTCGCCTGGATCGCCCGCCTTGGTACCGATGGTCTCGTCGCCTCCCGTCTCGATGGTTCGCTGCGCTCTCATCGCTCGCTGGTGCTGGCCGCTCTTACGCTGATCTCGTCGGCCCTGACCGACGTCGCCATCAGCCTCGACATGGCGCTGGGCGGCGGGCGGCATTCCGCCATGGTGGTCTCGGCGGCAACCACCGTCATCCTGCTCCTGCTCGGCATTGCAGCCGTCGTTGCCGGCACGGAAGAGGGGTCTGGCGATGTGGAGGAGACGCCAGCAGAAGGCACCGAGGCATATTCCGCAACACCGGAGGTGTCAGGCGAGGATGAGGCGGTTGCAGCCCGTCTCGACCGGTTGATCCGCGAACGGCGTCTCTATGCCGATACCGGCCTCAATCTCGGCAAGCTCGCCCGCCGCATGGGCCTGCCGGCCCGTTCCGTTTCCCATGCGGTAAACCGTGTCCACGGCATGAGCGTTTCGCAATATGTCAACAATTTCCGCGTCGCCGGGGCCTGCCGGCTTCTGGCTGAAACGGATATGCCCGTCACCCGCATCGTCTTCGAGGCGGGCTTCATGACCAAGTCGAATTTCAACCGCGAATTCCTGCGGGTAACCGGCATGAACCCGACGCGCTGGCGTGGGGAAAATGCCGTCGCGATGGCCACCGATACGGCCGGTCAGCCGCCGAAGAAGTTGAAATAGGCCCAGACCAGCACGAAAGCCGCGATGATGCCGGCAACGATCAGGGCTTTCTTCAGCCCCGGCGGTACCTTCTTCGGTTCCTTGGGCTTCGGCGGTTTCCTGAATTCGACGACATTGTTCACGCGGATGATTCCCTTGGATGCTGTGGCGCGGAACTTAGAGCAATTCCAGCAAAAGTGGGAACCGGTTTTGCGTCCGGAAATGTGCAAAACGAAGAAATAGAGCAATTCCAGCAAAAGTGCGAAGCGGTTTTGTGGGAGTGAGTGGGGAGGCTCGCTCGGTACAATGGAGTGTCGGTTTGGGCAGTGTGCTCGCCGTTTCCCCCTCTGGTCTGCCGACCATCTCCCCCACAAGGGGGGAGAAACATCGGGGTGTCGCCCTGCCCATGTTTACCGGATACAGGGTGGACTACTTCTTCATTGGTTAGCCGAAAGATGCGACACTAGTCACACGGTGGTCTCCCCCCTTGTGGGGGGAGATGCCTGGCAAGGCAGAGGGGGAAGCCCGGAGCGCCGTTGTGTCATGCAACGCGCCATCAATGGCTTGTATAATCGAGCCTTTGATGGTGCGTCTTTTCATCAAGCCTCGGGTTCGAACACCATCGAATGGCCGTTGATGCAATAGCGCAGGCCGGTCGGCTTGGGGCCGTCGGGGAAGACGTGGCCGAGATGACCGCCGCAATTGGCGCAGCGGATTTCCGTGCGCACCATGCCGTAGGAAGCATCGCGGTGCTCGGTCACGGCGCCGGGCTTTACCGGTTCGAAATAGCTCGGCCAGCCGCAGCCGGCATCGAACTTGGTGTCGGAATAAAACAGCGGCTCATCGCAGGCCGCACAGCGATAAAGGCCTTTTTCGGAGGAGTTCCAGTAGGGGCCGGTGAAGGCCCGTTCGGTGCCGTGCTCGCGCAGGATATGATACTGTTCCGGCGTCAGCTGTTCGCGCCACTCGGCATCGCTCTTCTCGATCTTCGGTTTGACGGGGTCTGCCATGATCATCTCCTTGTTTTCCTCCTAGATAGGACGCAGACCGATCGGCGGCAATGTCGGACATGCGGGATCCGGCGGCATGTTCTCCGGAAGGATCGCTGATCTGATACGCCGGCCGATCCGACATCTCGACGTTGGTCGGTACAGCGTTCAATCGACAGGATTGACAGTCTACCTATTGGTAGGTAGATAAGCTTCATGAGCAATCTTTCCACCACCTCGGACGATATTCTCCGCTGTGCCCGCACGCTGATCATTGCGGGCGGTTACAACGGATTCAGCTATGCCGACATCGCCGATGTCGTCGGCATCCGCAAGGCCAGTATCCATCACCATTTCCCCGCCAAATCCGATCTGGTTCGTACCTTGGTCACGCGCTATCGCGAGGAGGCGGAAGCCGGGCTTGCCGCGCTCGAGCGTAACGTAACGGACCCCATGGCGCAGCTGCACGCCTATGCCGGATACTGGCGGGCCTGCATCGTCGATGTCACGGAACCATTTTGCGTCTGCGCCCTGTTGGCATCCCAGATCCCGGTGCTTCCGGAGGATGTCGTCGCGGAGGTGAGGGCCCATTTCCGTTCCCTGTCGCGCTGGCTGGCCTCGGTGCTGCGGCGGGGCGGCGCGGAGGGCGTCATCACGCTTTCCGGAACCGCTGAGGCGGAGGCCGAGGTTTTCATGGCCACGTTACACGGCGCCATGCTGTCGGCCCGTGCCTATGGCGATCCCGCGGTGTTCGAGGCGATCATCGACCCCTTGCTTCTTCGTCTCGACGCGCGCGGATAATGCCGCGCGGAGAGATCTGTTTTTATCTCAAAAACTACCAACTAGTAGGTAGTTTAGGCAATGTTTCGAAACGTGAAAGGTTTTGCGCATGTTTGGAATTTCTCCTCTCGGCTGGCTTCATACGCTCGGCAGCCTGCCTGCCATCCCCGTCGCCTTCTACATGTTCGCCCGTCATGGGCGAATCGTGCCCCGGTCGATTCCGGGTGGCGTTTATTTCGTGTCGATGCTGATCGGTGCCGCCACGGTATTTCTCGTCGCCCACCAGCCGGTCAGTTATGTCATCGGCCTCATCACCGCGTTGCTGGTGCTTGCCGGTTATGGAGCGGGGCTGCTGCCGGTTTCTCCGCGCTTGGCACGCTATGTCGAGACCATCTGTCTGAGCCTGTCCGCCTTTTTCCTGATGCTGCCCACTGTCAGCGAGATCCTGCGGCGGGTGCCTGACGGGCATCCTTTCGTCACAAGGCTCGATGCGCCGCTTCTCCTCGGCTGCCAGGCCGGCCTGCTCGTCATCCTCGTCATCGGCCTTTCGGCGCAGATCCTCTACCTGCGCGGAAAAGGTGCGGTGGCTCGCGGCTGAGGCGCGAGCGGTCTCGGAAAGCCGTGCTGTATGGCCAATCAGCGCTCTTGATTCTGAAGGCGGCCTCGTCAGTCATTGCGACGCCGCCATGATCGGCGTGGCCGGCCCGCCGAGCACGCTCAAGCAAATTTGAAAGCGTTGTCCGTTGGCTTCCTCCTGTCATCTTCCGAACTTGCTTGAGGCTGCTGGCCATTTGTCCTAACAACGGACGCTCGGAATATTTCGGGAGATCAGGCTGCGGGAAGCGGCAAGGGAGCATCGATGACAGGAGACGGGGCGACCCTGACATTTCTTGCCATGGCCCTGCCGTTTGTGGCTGCGATTCTTTCCCCGCTTATCGTGCGTCGACTGGGCGCCAATGCTGCCTGGTTCATCGCGCTCGCTCCGTTGGCCGCCTTTGTCCATCTCCTGCGCTTCGTGCCGGAGATTGCCCGCGGCGAAGTGGTCACCGGCGGTTATGCCTGGGTGCCGAGCCTTAATCTCAGCTTTTCCTGGTTTCTCGACGGTCTCTCGCTCACCTTCGCGCTGCTGA
The DNA here is from genome assembly GCA_002600635.1 of Rhizobium sp. ACO-34A. NCBI lineage: Bacteria > Pseudomonadati > Pseudomonadota > Alphaproteobacteria > Hyphomicrobiales > Rhizobiaceae > Rhizobium > Rhizobium sp. ACO-34A. The sequence goes on from CP021371.1 coordinate 1,416,317, forward strand.
TCACCGGCATCGGCACGCTGATCGTGCTTTATGCCGGCGGCTACCTGAAGGGCCATCCGCAGCAGGGACGCTTCTTTTCCTTCATCCTCATGTTCATGGGCGCCATGCTCGGCGTGGTGATGTCGGACAGCTTCCTGATGCTCTTCGTCTTCTGGGAGCTGACTTCGATCACCTCCTTCCTGCTGATCGGCTTCGATCATGAGCGGGAGGCCTCGCGCCGCGCGGCGCTGCAGGCGCTGGTGGTGACGGGCGGCGGCGGACTGGCACTGCTGGCCGGGCTGATCTTCATCTGGAACATCACCGGCACCACCCAGCTTTCGCTGCTGGTTCATGCCGACGATATCCTGCGGCAGAGCCCGTTCTACATGGCGGCGCTGTTTCTGGTGCTCGGCGGCGCCTTCACCAAATCCGCCCAGTTTCCCTTCCATTTCTGGCTGCCCAACGCCATGGAAGCGCCGACCCCGGTCTCGGCCTATCTGCATTCGGCCACCATGGTGAAGGCCGGCGTCTATCTGCTGATGCGGCTCAATCCGGTGATGGGCGCCACGCCCGCCTGGGAAATCCTGCTGCCCTTCTTCGGCGGCATCACGCTGCTGGTCGGCGCTCTCCTTGCCATCCGTCAGACGGATCTCAAGCTGATGCTGGCCTATACCACGGTCGCCTCGCTCGGCCTGCTGGTCATGCTGACGGGCTTCGGCTCGCCCTATGCGGTGGAGGCCGCCGTCCTCTATCTGGTCGCCCATTCGCTGTTCAAGGGCGCGCTCTTCATGGTCGCCGGCCTCATCGATCACGAGACCGGCACGCGCGACGTGACGAAGCTCGGCGGCCTGCGCGCCGCCATGCCGGTCACCTTCGCCGCCGCCCTTCTTGCCGCCATCTCCATGGCCGGCCTGCCACCCTTCTTCGGCTTTCTCGCCAAGGAGGAGATCTATGCGGCACTCGCCGGCTCCAGCCCGCGCTCCGTCGTCTTCACGCTCGCCGCAATCATCGGCAACGCACTGATGTTCGCGATTGGGTTCGCTGTCGCCTTGAAACCCTTCATCGGGCGGAAGGTGGAAACGCCGAAGCGCGCCCATGAAGGACCGGTTCTCCTTTGGTTCGGACCGCTCGTTCTGGCGCTCGGCGGTCTCGCCGCTGCCGTCTTCTCGGATGCATGGCACTGGGCGGTTTCCTCTCCCATGGCC